>NZ_JAGYPE020000028.1:0-31590 GCF_018343545.2 Neobacillus citreus
CCGGGGCCCTTCTTTTCTAGCACTCACGGGAAAAATAGACTATCTATTTTTACCGGGGCCCTTCTTTTCTGGCGCTCACGGGCAGAATAGACCGCTTATTTTTACCGAAGCACTACTTTTCTGGCGCTCACGGGCAGAATAGACTGCTTATTTTTACTGCTGCCTTACTTTTCTAGTGCTCACGGGCAGAATAGATGGCTTATTTTTACCGGTGCCCTACTTTTCTGGCGCCAATGGGCAGAATTTGATGGCCCCCAATTCTCAATCCACTTTAACGCCATGCAACAATACCGCTTTCAGGCAAAAATCCTGTGGAACCCCCTCCTCATTGAAGGTAATTTGAAATGTCTCCCTGCATAATGGCGTGGCGTTCTCAAGCATCGATATAATCTCCTTTTGTGCTTCAGCTGATGTACTTGCCCGTTCAATCCAGCTGGCATATTCAAGGGGCAAATTCCACTTTAATCGCTCCGAATAATGTAAGGAGTTTTCAGCAAACATTTCCCGCCATTCAGAAAGGGAGCTTTCGCGTACTTGTGACGGATCGCGGAGCTTATTTACTTTGTTGATGAAATGATCGAGAACCTTGTCCTCCGGGGCGTAATGATCAACAAGTAAGAAATGTCCACCGTTCTTCAGAACACGAGAAATTTCTTTCACCGCTTTTCGTACATTTGGAAAGTGATGGGCTGCATAACGGCAGGTAACGATATCAAACATGGCATCAGGAAAAGGGAGCGTTTCGGCGTCTGCCTGCAGAAACGTTACATTTTCACAACCACGTTCCTTCGCATAATCAATCGCCACTTTCACCATTTCTTCCGTGATGTCGACTCCAATGCAATTTTTAACGGACGGTGCAAAGGCGAGCGCAGTATGCCCAGCAGCTGTGCCTATGTCGAGTACGTTTTCCTTGCCTGTTAACTTTACTGCTTTAACCATTACGTCCAGTTCCTGACCTGCGGTAAACAGCTTCTCGTCCCGGTATTTCTCGGGATGTTTTGCAAACTGTTGCTGGACCGTATTTTTCGCATCTGCCATCGTTTATTCCCCCTAGGAAATTACTGTTCTTATATGTATATTATCGATTAGACACGTATTCGTCTAAGATATATAATCTATGAAAGTCATAGATTTAAACTATGGAGTTGGTATAGATGGAGATACGCTTATTACAATATGCAGTGGAAGTCTATCAAAAAAATAGTTTTACAAAAGCAGCCGATAGTTTACATATCGCCCAGCCGTCGCTGAGCCAGCAAATCCAAAAGCTTGAAAAGGAAATCGGTGTCCGTTTGTTTTCACGTGGACAAGGGCGAGTCATTCCAACACCTGAAGGCATACGATTCATTGAGAAAGCGCAACAGATCTTACGGCAGCACGACGACCTTTTGCGCGAAATGCACGAAAATAGCGAGGGCATCGGATCTGAATTGACCATAGGCGCACCTGCCGTCACAGGTGGTCACGTGCTGCCATTGCTAATAGAAAACTTTCTGAAGCAATACCCGCAAATGAAGGTGCGTCTCATTGAGGAATCAACCGAGGAGTTAGAAAATTTAACAATTCGGGGTACTGTGGACCTGTCGGTGTTACCTTTACCGATCGAAAGTAACCAGTTAGCCACTCGGCTGATGCTGACAGAACCTTTGCTGCTGGCAGTTCCACGAGAAGAGAAAGACTGGATGTCGGAACAAATCCGCCATTTCGTTCGTTCTGCGGATGAAAATGACCAAGTCTCGAAGGGAACAGTTCCTTTGGCGAAGTTGTCCTGCTCACCGTTTATATTATTAAAACAGGGATATGGCTTTCGGCGGATTGTGATGGATCTCTGTGCTGACAGCGGATTTCAACCGCAAATTGATTTCGAAACAAGCAATATCGAGACAGCTCAATCTCTCGTCGCATCCGGATTGGGAGTGACAATTGTTCCAAAGATGGTCATGCGGCAAAATGCAGATTTTAATCCGTTGTATATTCCGCTTCAATCACACCCGACTCGAACAGTGGTATTTGCTTATTTAAAAGAGCGATACTTGAGTCTGGCGGCAAGGGCATTCATGGACGTTTATGAATCTAATGGAAAGAGTATTTTATAGGTGAAATTAATTAAGTAACCAGCTGAAGTAAAATAAGCGAAGATTTTTCTGTTAAATGCAGAATGGAGCTCGTTTTGAGGTAAATAAGGGAAGATTTTTCGATTATGCAAAGCAAAATCATCCATTTTCACGTTTTATGAAGCAATAGGCGAAATTTCTTCGTCTATTTATTCTATTTTTATCAATATTCACTAATTAAGCGAAAATTTTACGTCTATTAATTGTATCGTTACCCGAACCTGGGTTTCTAACAATTATTCTATTAGCCCACACACGAATACGCATCTGAAATCACATCGAACAAAAAAATTGTCAGCGTGTCAAACTATATTGCGATTTAACCCCAAAAAAATACCTGGTACTCTGTTCGTCCATCATTAACTATCTATCAACAAGGTTTCTGAAAGTTTGGTCATATTCATTAATCACATCGTTTATTTGCTCTAAGAATTCTTCGTCAATTCCCTTTGGCAGCTTTAAATTTTGTTTTTTCTTAATGGTTACTTGACCGTTCACTATATCAAAACCTACTTCATCCCCTTGACCGATTCCCAAGTGTTCCAACACTTCCTGTGGTAACGTAACCCCTAAACTATTCCCGATTTTTGTTACCTTTCTTTCCACTTCTCTCACCACCCTTAAAGTCATAATCATTCCTCCTCACTATTTGCACTTTCTGGGAGGTTTATAACCGTAAAAACAAATATTTTATACTAATGTTATAAGAATAATAACATGCTAATATTAATATTCACAGTTGTATAAATCCGTCAAATTAGGACATGGAGCGACATGCGCCTTCCAGAAAATATCCAATTAATAGCTTATTTCGTTAAAATTATGTTTTCTCAAATTGATTTCGAAACAAGCAATATCGAGACCGCTCAATCTCTCGTCGCATCCGGATTGGGAGTGACAATTGTTCCAAAGATGGTCATGCGGCAAAATGCAAATGTTAATCCGTTGTATATTCCGCTTCAATCATACCCGACTCGAACAGTGGTATTTGCTTATTTAAAGGACCGCTATTTGAGTCTGGCAGCAAGGGCATTTATGGACGCTTATGACAGGGAGTGACAGGAAATTCCCACCAACCATTTTCAAAAATAATCAACATTTATTTGGTACAATGTCACTTTTCAACTATAGTTAAATGGCAAGAATCCGGCCATAAAAATAGCCTCCCATTAACAAAATAGGAGGCTCATATTAAAACAGATTATTAGAACAGGAAGTAAAAATCAACGCTCTTCAACTATAGGGATTTTCCAGAATTCCCAATATATATATTATTAATAGAAGAATTCTTATCATCAAGCTCTTTACACTTTTCTTCCCAAAAATCCGCGCCGCTTATGTTTGCATGCAGCGGATTAAACACCGGGTCCTTCCCAGCCTTTCTTTGAGTCTCATAATCTTTTAATACTCTTAAGGCTGGTTTCATCAGGAAGAAAAGGGCGATTAAACTGAGCCAGGCCATTGATCCAAACCCTATATCCCCGAGAGCCCACATGGTTGATGCTGAATAAACACAGCCCGCATAGGTCATGATGAGCATGACAATTTTTAGGATTGTTTTCAGCCATGGCAGCTCTCGTTTTCCACTTAAATAAACAATAGTGGTTTCAGCAATATAGTAATAGGCCATTAATGTGGTAAAAGCAAAGAAAAAGATGGCAATCGCTACAAATCCCGGGCCAAATCCAGACATCACCGTTTCTACAGCCATTTGTGTATAGGCTGGACCTGCTTCAACATTTTTTAGAGTTTGAACAATGGGTTCTGCTCCTTCAGGTGTAACGTTATACATACCGGTAACAAGAATCATTAAGGCTGTCGCTGTACAGACAACGATTGTATCAATATAAACAGAGAAGGCCTGTACCAATCCCTGTTTCGCCGGATGGGATACTTCAGCAGCGGCCGAACTATAGGTCGCTTCACCGCAGCCGGCTACATTTGAGAAAATGGCCCTTCTGACCCCCCAGGCAATCGCGGCACCGACAATTCCCCCAAATACTTGATTCGCACCAAATGCACTTGTGAAAATCAGTGAAAACATTTCAGGCATTTGAGTAAAATTAGCCCCTAAAATGATAATCGTTACTAGGACATAACCAACGGCCATAAATGGAACAACAGCTTGACCCACACTCGCAATCCGCTTTACTCCACCAAAAATAACGGCACCAAGCAGTACCACCAAAAAGATACCAGTAACAAATTTATTTATTCCAAACGCATTTTCCATTCCGGATGCGATGTTATTTGCTTGGACGCCAGGAGTCAAAAATCCATAGGAGATGGTCACCACTACAGCCATGATAACCGCAAACCATTTAAGCCCCAGACCTTTTTCAATGAAATAAGGAGTTCCCCCACGATACTCATTTCCCACTTTAATCTTATACACCTGAGCCATCGTTGATTCAATAAAGGCACTGGCGCCCCCTAACAGCGCCATCATCCACATCCAGAAAACGGCTCCCGGCCCTCCGAAGGCAATCGCAGTTGCGACACCGGCAATATTACCGACCCCAACACGCCCTGATAAGGCCAAACAAAAAGCTTGAAATGAGGAAATCCCCTCATCTGAGCTCTTCCCTTCAAACAACAATCTAATCATTTCTTTAAAATACCTGATTTGCACAAAACGGGTTGCAAGAGTGAAGATTAATCCAGCACCAAGTGCAAGAATGACCAGTCCATTGCCCCAAACTTGACCCGCCAGCCAATTAATGAATTCTTCCATTTACCAATTCCCCCTGGTTCGTATACTTTGCAAACGCTAACAATTTCAGAAGTCCAAAATTCTCTCTGTTACTTAACAAAATAACGGATTGCTCCTCGCTGCTGTCTAACCATGGTGAAAAGTACGGACTGCCGGCAGACAGCCCGCTTTTTTGCATGAACATGGACCATTAAAAAAATTGCTATTTAATGTTTACCCAAACACTTTTTACTTCCGTATAATTATCAAGTGCATATGTGCCCATTTCGCGCCCGATTCCCGATTGTTTATACCCGCCAAAAGCTGCGGCAGGATCTTCTAGGTTGTAATCATTAATCCAGACAGTACCTGCTTTTAACTTGTTGGCCACTTTGTGTGCAGTTTTGATATCTTTCGTCCAAACTCCTGCCGCAAGGCCATATTGGGTATTGTTTGCCCGTTCGATCACTTCCTCCACCGTATCAAACGGCAATACAACGACAACCGGTCCGAAAATTTCCTCCTTCGCCACTACCATGTCATCCATTACATCCGCAAACACAGTCGGCTGGACGAAATATCCCTGGTCAAACGCCTTTTTGCCGCCAGCTGCTACTCTCGCTCCTTCTGCGACTCCTTTTTCAATATACATAAGGACACGCTCCAGCTGCTTTTGGGAGACAAGCGGCCCCATTTCAGTTTCCGGATCCATGCAAGGTCCCAATTTTACCTGAGCCGCCATTTTTGCCAGTTCGTCTACCACCTGATCATAATGTTTTCTGTGGACAAATACCCGCGAGCCGGCGCTGCAGTTTTGGCCATGATTATACATAATCCCGTTAAAGGCGCCTGGAATAGCCTCTGTTAAATCAGCATCCTCGAGAATAATGTTGGGGGACTTTCCTCCAAGTTCGAGCGTGATGTTTTTGATTGTCTCTGCAGCTTGCCGCATAATATACTTTCCTGTTGCAGTAGAACCTGTAAATGCCACTTTATCTACATCAGGATGATTGACAATCGCTGCACCTGCCGTTTGGCCGAAACCAGGAACAATGTTTACCACGCCTTCCGGGAAGCCTGCTTCTTGAATAAGCTTTGCGGCATAAAGGATCGATAATGGTGTTTGCTCAGCCGGCTTTAGCACGATGGTGCACCCTGCTGCCAAGGCAGCACCCATTTTCCAGGATGCCATCGTTAACGGATAATTCCAAGGAATGATTTGACCGACCACACCAACCGGTTCATGCCTTGTAAAATTTAAATAATCCTTGGAAATCGGAACAGTCTGTCCAAGAATTTTTGTCGCCCAGCCAGCATAATAACGGAATTGTTCGACTGTGGCCGGAATATCATCTGCTAATGCAACAGCGTAAGGCTTGCCATTATCCAAAGCTTCCAGCTGAGCCAATTCTTCTTTATGCTGTTCAATCAAATCGGCGAATTTATAAATGATTCTTGCTCTTTCAGCTGCACTCAAATCAGGCCACGGCCCGGATTCAAAAGCCTTCCTTGCCGCTTTGACAGCTAAATCAATATCTTCTTCCTGTGCCTCACTTACAAGGGCAAGCACTTCTTCAGTTGCTGGATTCAATGTTTCAAATGTTTTCCCGCTAACCGACGGAACAAATTTACCATTAATAAATAGTTCGATTTTTCCTGCTAAAAATTCTTTCACGTTCGGTTTCAATTCATAATGTGTTGTTAACATTGTCTTCCCCCTCCTTTAAGCTAGTTGGAACTGCGTATACTTAAACAAGTGACAGTACATGTAAATTCTTCAAAATTTCTTTGAGCGTTTGATCCTCTTCCGGCGTTAATCCTAAACGCGGATATCGGGCAGGACCTCCTGCATTGCCTAGCAGATCCATTGAACGCTTAACGATTTGAACATATTTTCCTGAACCCTCAAGGAAGGTACAAAGAGGAAGAATCCGGTCATTGATTTCCCATGCTTGCTCAAGTTCACCGTTTTGGAAGTGATTGAACATATCTGTTACAAGCTTTGGCACGATATTGCCGGCAACCGAAATCCAGCCGGTAGCACCGACAAAGTAAGACTCCATTACCAATTCCTCGGAACCGCAGAAAACTTCAAAATTCCCCTTTGCCCCTCTGGCTAAGTCACGCGCCTTGCGGATATCCCCGCTTGATTCTTTAATTCGGGTAACATTCTCCAAATCCGTTCCAATTCTGAGCATTAATTCGGTACTCATGTCGACACCGGAAGTAAAGGGGTTGTTGTAAAGCATTATCGGAATATTTACGGCATTATTCACTTCTTTAAAATGGTAGTAGATTTCGTCTTCTTTTGGTTTGGCATAATAGGAATTGATAATCAAAGCACAATCGGCGCCATGTGCCTCTGCCTGCTTGGTGTTCTCAATCGTCTCCTTTGTCGTTTCTGCCGCTGTCCCGACAATAACGGGGATACGGCCGTTTACTTCTTTCATTACCACTTCGACCATCTGGTACTTCTCTTCCTTTGTCAAACTGACGAATTCCCCTGTACTTCCATTAATGACAATCCCGGCGACACCTTGGTTAATAAAATAATTTACGTTATTTTTTACACCGCCCCAATCAATTTCCTGTTCCTTCGTCATCGGGGTAATCAGTACTGGAAAAGCTCCTCTAATTGCTGTCATCATAATTCCTCCTCTATGATTCTATAAATATTTTTCCTTACTAAAAATAAATTATTTTAAGATAAACCCCGCCGCTAATGGGTCTGTTGGATCCAGAATAAAGGTTTGCATCCCGGTTATAAATCCACGGCAGGTCATCGTAAATTGAAAGCGAGATTCTTGTTGCTGCAAAACCTGGACTTGTAATTGACTGCCAAAAATACTCTCATTCACAAGCGAAACCTGGTTCGTAATAGAACCCGATGATAGCAGGCTTGTGAATGCTGCAAGTGTCGGTCCAAAACCTGGGGATCTGACAATCAAGAGATCATCCCGGAAGGTAATAGAACGAATGTGTCCTTCATCGATCCTTGACTCGTCTACTAAAATGGCCCCTTTCACATCCGGGCTTAATGATGGCAGAACAGTTTGTCCCCATCTTCGCAAATCCGCTAATTCCTCCACCTGAATGTCCACCGGGAAGTCCTGTTTGCGGAAGACGGCGTATACCTGATCAGACTGAACGAGTGTATGGTTGGCAAGTGAAGGTGTGACACATTCCTTTGTCCCCATTACCTCACAGAAGCCGCTCTCCATCTTAACCGAGACCACTTCTTCTCCCTTCATTACGGCGGTGATCGGGAAAACGCCGCCCACGGTTTCAATCAAATATTGATTTGACGCCCTCTCTCTTAGATGGCCGCATTCTAATAGGGCCGTCACCACTGCAGCCAGGCCACCATAATGAATCGGCATGGTGCCATCATGATTGAAGAATACGACCGCCGCATCAGCCTCTCGTGTCAATGGCGGAACAACAAGGCAGCCATTTAATCCGGCAAATCCGCGGGGCTCATTTAATAATAGAGTTTGCTCTTCCTTATAAGCTTGGGGAAACAATTCATATAATTCTTTTAAACTTTGGTAATGGATGAATGGTGCATTCCGGATGATGCGGAATGCCTCTCCGGCAACGTGAACATCTATTGTGGAATAGGCTTTTTCAATTTTCACTTCACATCCTCCATTTCATGTTCATTCATTGGGGGAATCAGCAGGAAGCCTTCCTTTAACGGATCTTCCTCATGGTAGAAGAATTGATGCATCCCCATTAGCCACGCAGAACCCGTAATCCTAGTCACAACCGCTTCAATCCCTGCTACATCAGTCGTTTCAAGAATTTCCCCGCGGAATAGCGACCCGACGATGCTTTCATGAACAAATTCTTCCCCTATCGCAATCTGTTGCTTGGCATACATAACAGAAAGCTTTGCAGACGTTCCTGTACCACATGGAGAGCGGTCAATTCCTCCTGGCGGGACAATAACGGTATTTTTGACATCAGCCGCCTCATGGGTTGGATTGGTGAAAAATTCCACATGGGTCAGCCCTTTTATAAACGGATATTTAGGATGAACGATATCGGTTTTCTCATTAATGGCGTTTCTAATTGTAATCGCTTTATCAATAATGGCTGCAGCGTTCTCCGGTATTAACTCTAAACCCACCGAATTTGCATCAATAATCGCGTAGAAATTCCCCCCATAAGCAATGTCAGCATCTACCTGGCCGATTCCTTCAACCTCGACCGAAACACTTTTTAATAGAAAGGCCGGGATATTGCAAAAAGACACTTCCTTCGCTTTTCCGTTTTCTACAGCGATGTCTACACTAACGAGTCCTGCAGGAGTATCTAATTTCAATGAAGTAACCGGCTCCTGTACCGGAATTAGGCCAGATTCAATAAGCGCCGTACAAACACCAATCGTGTCATGGCCGCACATCGGCAGATAGCCGCCTGTTTCAATGTAGATGACACCGATATCCGCCTCCGGATGGCATGGCTCTGTCAGCAGGGCACCTGACATTACGTCATGCCCCCGTGGTTCGTTCATTAACAGCTTTCGAATCCAGTCATATTCCTTTTTCATATAAAGCATTTTTTCGGACATGGTTTCCCCCACAAGGTTTGGCAGGCCGCTAATGACCGTCCGCGTGGGGTTGCCGCCTGTGTGGGTATCAATCGTTGTAAAAACTTTGTCTGCCCTCATCTTATGACCATCCTTTCTCTAAATCGCTCAAAACGAAGCGGTTCAATCGGAATGGAGGTTTCTTTTTCATTTAGCATTTCCTCCATGACTTTTCCGGTGACCGCAGCAAGGCTGATTCCATCGCCCTCATGGCCGGCAGCAATGTAGAAATTAGGAATTCCCTCCACCCTGGAAACAATGGGCAGGTGATCTTCCGTCCAAGGCCGCAATCCTGCATAAGAGCGAATAACCATCATATCGGCCATTTTCGGATAAAAGCGGATGGCACGATTGGCAATACACTGGATGATTTCGTTGTTAACTTTCGTGTTAAAGCCAACAAATTCACGGCTGCTGCCGATTAAAAAATTTTGGCTTTCTGTCGGTTCAAACACAAGGGCCACCCCGTATTTTTCCGTGAGTGGATCGACCCGCCGTTCCCCGCCAAATTTTGAAATTAAATAGCCAAACTCCATTACTTTCCGAGAACCGACATGCTGCTGGCGCGATGCTACGACGATATGTCCTTTTCTCGGTTTGATAGGAATCGAGAGGTCTAGCATTTCGCCAATTTTGGGCGCCCACACTCCAGCAGCATTCACCACATGGTCGGCAGTAAACACACCTTTCGATGTTTGAACAATAAAAGAACCATTTTCTCTTTTGATTTCCCTGACTTCGGTGTGATTGAAAGCTTTTGCTCGTTGTTTCTTGGCTTTCTCAAGTAAGGCAAAAGCAAGCATATATGGATTGACAGTAGAGTCTGTCGCACATTCTAATCCACCTAATAAATCATCGGCAAAAAAGGGCGACTCCTGACGAATATCCTCACGATCCAGCATTCTAAACGGCAACCCGGCAGCCTTTTGGCGGCCCACCCATTTCCTTGCAGCCTCCATCTCCTCCTCGGACTCACAAACGAGGATGCTGCCAGGCGCACGATATTCAAACTTATGGTCAAGCTCTCTGCTCAAGTCATCTACCAAACGCTGGCTAACCAAAGACATTTGACTATCGAATCCGGGATCTTTATCAATCGCTAAGATATTTCCATCACAGCGGGAAGATGTACCGCTGACAAATTCCCCTTTTTCAATGACTGTCACATCTCTGCCTGATTTTGAGACATAATAGGCAATCGCACAGCCAATAATTCCCCCGCCAATGACGAGAACATCACAGTGTTTCACCGTTCCTTCCCCCCTCCATAAAAAAATCTCATGTAAACTTAATGCAATAAGTGTGCCAAAAAAAACATAGTCATATTTTTATGTGTCAATTATAAATTTTTAAAATATTTTGACACATGGTGTATAATGTTTTATAAAGTGTAAATATTTTTTTACACACCGAAAGGAGGATCTTATGTTTTTTCCCATCCAAACTGCCAAGGATATCGTTAAGGAGCTGCCGGATACTGCATCTGGCCTTATGCATCTAACAATGATTAACAAAAAATATTATTACGCCCCCTCAGATAATACATCTCTGATTCCATGCAAAGTTGTTCATGAGGATGATTCGATTGAAAGTCTGATTCACTCATTTCAGGATGATTCCGTAACAATCCTGTTGAACGAAAACGAGCAGCCTGCCGCTTGTATCACAGCCGGACATATGATTGCATTCCTCTTTAGCACCTACAGACAACTCCTGGCTTTCTATGAAACGGTCATTGCTACAACTGATTCTTCTGTCACCGTAATTGATGCAAAAGAAACCGTCCGCACTTGGACAAAAGGGGCGGAAAAAATTTTTTCCGTTAAGCAGCAAGAGATTATCGGCAAACCCATTACAGACTTTTTTGATAAAAATAAACTAGAAATCTTGCAAACCTTACATAAAGGAAAGCGCATTACCGGCCAGTACCATCAGCCTCGATCTGATTTATTTGTGTTAATCAATACCAATCCTGTTACCTTTAATAATCGTATTATTGGCGCTGTTGTCTCCGAAACGGATGTCACCAATCAAGTCATGTTGAACGAAAAACTGTTTAACATGTCCAATGAAGTTCGACGTTTAGAACAAGAAGTCGCAAAGTACAACCATTCCAACGATCCTTTTCGATTTATTAAAGGGACAAGTGCTGCGATTCAGCACACCATTGAAATGGCAAGAAAGGTGTGTACGGTTAAATCAACCGTGCTAATCCTAGGAGAAAGCGGCGTCGGAAAAGAAGTATTTGCCCGAGCGATTCATGAAGCCAGCGAGAAGCCTAATGCACCTTTTATTACTATCAACTGTGGGGCCATACCCGCATCATTATTTGAAAGTGAATTATTTGGATATGAACGCGGCGCCTTCTCCGGTGCCGATTACAAAGGAAAAAAAGGGAAAATTGAGCTGGCAAAGGGAGGAACATTATTTCTCGACGAAATTGGCGAAATGCCGCTGGAGATGCAAGTAAAACTGCTGCGAGTGCTGCAAGAGCGGAAATTCTACCGGGTTGGCGGCGAAAAGGAAATCAATATCGACTTTCGTGTCATCGCCGCCACAAACCGTGACTTGCAGGAATTAATGAGACAAGGGGAATTTCGTGAAGATTTATATTACCGCCTAAATGTAGTAACCCTCTATATCCCCCCATTAAGAGAGAGACCGGGGGATATTATTGAATTAACCCATTATTACTTAAATGAGTTTGCCAAAAGCTATTCAAGGCCGATCCATGAGTTTACTCCGGACGTCATGCAGGCCATGCTCCACTATGACTGGCCCGGGAATATTCGCGAACTTCGTAATATGGCGGAACGCCTTGTTGTATTCGCCACTGACGGAGTAATCAGGGCAGAGTATTTGCGGTTTTCTTCCGCTGGCACTGACCAAAATACCCCTAAACTTCAAACGGTTGATAGAGTAATAGAAACAAATGACACGATCGTATCGCTTCAGGAAGAAATGGATCAGCATGAAAGAAGAGTCATTGAACGTGCTTTACAGATTGCAAATGGAAATAAACTGGAGTGTGCCAAACGTCTCGGCATCACTAGGGCAACCTTATACAACCGGTTGAAGCGGCTGGGGTTGGATTAAACGATCCACCGCAAAAGTTGGCACATTTTTTGCATGATATTGGTTATATACTTCATGAGGAGGAATTCAAATGACAAACATGGAAAACATGGTTATTTGTCGGTGCGAAGAAGTCACCTATGGACAGCTAATATCAACAGCAAACCAGCATCAATGCACTGCCCGGGAATTGAAATTAAGAACCCGGGCCGGAATGGGCTTTTGCGGCGGACGGACATGCCGTATTTCTGTCGATAAGATTATTGAAAGCGCAGTTCCCCATACTACTGCAGGCGATATCCCATTGAAATATCAGCCCCCAGTGAGACCGATGACGTTCGGAGCGGTAGGTGGAAAAAAATGAGTAGAATACTAGACCATCCTGTTTTAGGCAAGCTAACAGACCGAAAAAGGATTTCATTTCAATATGATCACACGACCTATGAAGCATATGAACAGGAGACGATTGCTGCTGCATTACTGGCAAACGGGATCAGGAAGCTCCGTGTCCATGAAGAAAGCGGATCACCACGAGGAATTTACTGCAATATCGGCCATTGTATGGAGTGCCGAGTGACCGTCAATGGGCAGGCGAACGTACGGGCCTGCTTAACCTTTGTGGAAGAAGATATGGTTGTAGAAAGCGGCAAGCAGCTGCCAAATATCGTCAAGAGGATGGTGGAACAGGGATGAGTGATGTAATTGTAATCGGAGCCGGACCTGCCGGCCTATCAGGAGCCATCGCCTCCGCCAAAAATGGTCTCCACGTAACCGTCCTGGATGAATTTATCAAACCAGGCGGCAGATTGCTTGGCCAGCTTCACCAAGAACCATCTGGGGAGTGGTGGAACGGGATGAAAGAATCAGAACGCCTGCTTCAGGAAGCAAGGAACTTAAACATTGATATTCGCTGCGGCGTGTCTGTATATAACCTTGAGAAAGACGAAAAGCTCTGGAATGTCCATTCAAACTCTGGCACCCTTTCGGCTCCAAATGTCCTAGTTGCCACTGGCGCAGCAGAATATCCCATCCCAGTACCGGGTTGGACGCTGCCTGGGGTGATGTCGATCGGCGCAGCACAGGTGATGACAAATGTTCACCGAGTACAAGTCGGGAGCAAGGGAATCATCATTGGAGCTAACATCTTGACATTTGCGATTTTGAATGAGCTGCAGTTGGCCGGCATAAACGTCGATCGGATTGTCCTACCAGAAAAAAGCCCGATAAGCGGGAAAGCCGGTGACCCGGAAGAAGTGTTAAAGACCCTTTTACATGCAGCCCATCTGGCACCATCCCCGCTGCTGCGAATTGGCAGCCAGTTTATGAAAAATGATACCTTGAGAAAAATCGGCATCAACTTTTATCCGAAAAACGGTATGAAAATAAACGGTACGCCGCTGCAGTTACGAAAAGCGGCAGTAGAAATCGTCGGGAAACAACAAGTTGAGGGAGTTAGGGTGGCTGATACGGATGTGAATGGGAAGGTTATTCCTGGCAGTGAAACCATCTATGAGGCAGACTTCGTTTGTATCGCCGGCGGTTTATATCCGCTCGCAGAGCTTGCGGCTGTGGCCGGCTGTCCATTCCAATACCTCCCTGAACTGGGCGGACATGTACCTTGTCACTCAGAAACCATGGAAACACCGCTCGAAGGCCTATTTGTGGCAGGAAACATCACCGGCATCGAAAGCGGTAAAATTGCCATGGCCCAGGGGACAATTGCGGGCCTGGCAATCGCCAAACACTTCGGCAAAGGTTCAGGAACCATTGACCAGCAGCTTAAACGGGCTATCCAGCAGGTCCGCACTGTAAGAGAACATGCAGCAATTCAATTTAATCCTGAAATTGAAAAAGGCAGGGGCAAAATGAAAGAAATTTGGGAAACTCAATATACAAACCAAAGCGGCCAAAAACCCCATAAGAGAATTGGCTAGGATCAAATATAGTCCTACAAAAAAATCAGCAGATAGCTGCTGATTTTTTTTATTACAACCTGCTTGTTGCAGTAAATATTTCGTCCTGCTGAACCCACCTACTACAAAAAAAAGCGCCGATACCATCTCGAGACTTCCTAATGAACTAAATTAAAGGCTTCCCTTAATATTAATACTTCTTTAACTCCCTACCCGAAAACGGCTCTGCCCCCGAAAATCTCCCAATCCGAAAATAGGATAAATCGTACTCTACCTTTTTCCCTAAAGTCATGTTTGCTAATATTTCTCCAAACACACTTCCAAATTTAAATCCATGTCCTGAAAAACCGCCAGCGATGGCTACATGTGGGTAATCAGGATGATGGTCAATGATAAAATCTTCATCTGGTGTTCGGGTAAACAGACAGACCTTTCCAACCTTTAGTTTTCCGGCGGCAGCTGGCATATGGGCTTGGACAAAAGACCTCAATTCTCCTTCATCCTCCTGGTAGATGCCAAAGCTTCGGTCCACTTTGTCGGGATCTATGTTCTTCCCTCCATCCATCCGTCCCACCTTAACGCCGCTTCCATCGATAGAAGGAAAACCATAGAACATTTGGTTTGGCAAAACGTAGTAAAATCCCGGGAATTGATGCTGATTATATTTTTCCTCATCGGCCTCAAACCAAGCCACTGTTTTTCTTACTGGCGTTAATGGAATATTTAAAGACTTCAATAGTTTACCTGTCCAGGCGCCTGCTGTAATAATACATTTGTCAGCATAAACTCTGTCATTTGAAGTTTCCACTATTACTCCATTAGGCTGGAATTCTATATTTTCCACTCTGGTATTGGTCCATAATTCAGCGTTTTGGCACAGCGCAAGCTTACGGAACGCTGAAATACACTTTTCGCTCAATAGGACGCCTGATGAGGATTCAAAACAGCCGATATACCCTTCAGGCACCTCAAAGCCTTGCCAGCGCTGTTTTACACTGGCATTATCCATCATTTCAAGCGGCAGATTATAGGTTTTTGCACTCTTTACGACCTCCTGCATAAACGGAGAATCCTCTGGTCCAATTCCTAGAATACCAGTTTTCAAGAATACTGTTTCTTCAGATTCCTGTTGAAGTTCTTCCCACAAATGCTGCGCCCGAAGTACCATTGGAACATACTGTTCTCCTTCACCGTAAGCATGGCGGATAATTCTCGTATCTCCATGATGGCTTCCATTCGAATGGGGAGGATCAAAGGAATCAATCAGTAAGGTTTTTACCCCCTGCTTGGCTAAAAAATATCCTGCAGCCATTCCCGCAGTACCTGCTCCAACCACAACAACATCGTATTGTTTTTTCAAAAATGACACCTCACTCTGTTTTTATCTAGATAATCTATTTACCCAGAATCAGATTAGGGAGATATAAAACTATTTCAGGTAAATAGGTTGTTAAAATTAATGTAGGAAGCCAGGCAAATAAAATCATAATCATGGTTGGTTTTAGCATCTCATTAATTGGCGTTTTACCAATCCTTCCTCCAAGGTATAATAGGGGAGCTGTTGGCGGAGTGATATTCCCCATCCCCAAATTGACTGCAACAATGGCAGCAAAATGAATCGGATCTACCCCTAAGTTAGTGACAACCGGTAATAAAACGGGTGTTGATAGTAATACGGCACTTACATCATCCATCAGCATGCCGATGATGACCATAAACAAATTGATCAAGATCAATAATGCATATTTATTTTCTGAGATAGAAAATAGAAAGCTCGTAATCTGTCCCGGCAAATCCTCCATAACGTATAACCGGCTTAATATCATAACCGCATACAGCATAACCATGATGACACCTGTGGTGGTCGCGGTTTCGATCAAAATCTGCTTGAAGCTTTTTAAGTCCAATCCTCTATAGATAAAAAAACCTACTGGAACAGCATATAACACAGCAATACCTGCTGCTTCAGTCGGAGTCATAATGCCTCCATAGATTCCTCCTAACACTAACAGAGGAAGAGCAAGGGCTGGAGTGGCAGAATAGGTCTTCTTCCCTAAACTTTTAGCAAACATATTAAAATCAATGGATTCCTGTTGTTGTTGGATGTTGTTGTTCTTTTTTGCATAAACCGTGTTAATGATGATTAGAAGTGTGAGTAAAATAATCCCGGGGACGACGGTTGCCAAGAAGCTTGCCAGAACAGACTGACCGCCAATCCAAGCATAAAGAATCATAATTGCGCTTGGAGGAATCAACATGCCCAGGACTGATGAATTCGAAATAAGTGCGGATGCGTAGCCCCTTGAATACCCGGCTTCCTTTAAACGCGGTAGAATAATCGTGCCAATACAGGTAAGAGTGGCTGCTGCACTCCCGGTAATGGAGCCAAATACAGCACAGGATACGACCGCAACAGCGCCTAATCCTCCCTTAACCTTTCCGACAAACACTTCAACAAGGTCTATCAGTTTTCCGGCGATCCTGCCTTTTTCCATAATGCCGCCTGCCATAATAAACAAAGGGATGGCCAATAAGACCGTAGTGCTCATTTGACTAAATCCATATGGAAGCAGAAAACTAGGTTCATAGCCTTGGGCAAAGATCAGATAGACAACCGATGCAAAAAATGCAAAAGGTACGGGTATTCCAACAACTAAAGCAAGACACAATATCAATAAAGCGATAGAAATGACCAATTTAACGCTCCCTTCCTTAGCGCTCCTTTATTTGTCAAAGCATGCTCTTATATCATTAATGAGGTGAACAATGGAGTAAAACGACATCAAAATAAAACCGAAGAAGATCGCACTCTTAGGAACGACTGAAGGTATTCCTAAGGTCGGAGATTTCCCGCCGCTTTCAAAGCTCCAAATAAAAAACTGTACGGCCCACCAGGTAAAGATCAGGCACAATATGGTTGTGATCAATGAGGTTGCAGCTTTAATGATTGATTTCGTCCGTTCATTTTTTACATAGGCAGAAATAATATCAGCAGAAATATGGCTTCGTTCATAACTCCCATATGCCCCACCGGTAAAATAAAGCCAAAAGGCAAAAATCACAATGATTTCTTCCATTCCAAATATATCCACTTTAAAAACATATCGAAGAATAGCTGTTATACTAATCCCAAGGACAATGAGGATACTGGTAAGGATAAGGATTGTCCTTTGAAGCCGTAACAAGCCATTCCAAATAAGGCCCAGCCATGTTTTATTCAGATTTTGTTCCTGCTTCAAGTCTGGAGACAATGGATCATTCCCCTTTCATATGATTAGTAAGGGAAAAGGGTAGGAATAGTAAGAACGAAGCCTTCCACCTCCACCCTTTTTCCCCTTTGTTCTATTGATCAGCACTTAGTCCATTAACAATGTCCTCTCCTAAACGATCCTTTAATTTTGGCCACGTTGTTTTTCTGGTGAACTCAGCAAATTTCTTTAAATCCTCATCACTGAAGGTAATTACTTTAACCCCTGCTTGTTTCAGTTTTTCCATGTATTCTTTGTCGTCCTTTTCAGCGGCATCCACGCTTCTTTGCCCTAATGCGCTGGCAGCATCTTGAATAATCTTTTGATCATCGGGGCTCATTTTTTTCCACAGGTCAAGATTCATAACTAACGATGTGTTTTCAAAGAAGTTATTATATTGGTAGTAATATTTAATAACATCCCTTACTTCTGTATAATTCGCAGATGGCGGTCCGCCAACCCATCCCTCAGCCACTCCAGTTTGAAGTGCCTGATAAAGTTCAGCAAATGGAACGGCAACGGTCCTAAAACCTAAATCTTGTGCATTTCCTCTAAAAACATCAATTGGCGGCACCCGGATTAATAACCCCTTATCGGCACCCGGTTCTGTTGGATTTTTAATTTCCTTTGTGGTACCTATCCCGCCAAACCCTTCCACATGAAACGATAAGAATTTGACACCTAATTTTTCATGCAGCTTTACATTTGTGTTATAAATAAACGAGCCCGGCTTGAACAATTCCTTCGCTTTCTCATAATTCTCAGCAAGATAATGTACATAGTTAACTTCTAATTTTGGCTCAAATTCGCTTGGAACGGAGATGAGCGCCATATCAATCGTGCCTCTCATAACCTCCTCGTAAACAAGCGTATAATCACCTAACTGATTAGCTGGGTATACCTTTACCTCAATTCTCCCTTTACTTGCTTTTTCAACTTCATCCTTAAACTTCATTAAATTTTTGGTGTTAGGATGTTCTAATGGATACTGCCCAGCCACCTTTAAGGTTATCTTTTTGCCGGAAGCACCCTCACCATTCGATCCACTCTTCGTTCCACCACAACCTGTAATGATTAACATGAAAACCAAGAACACCGGAAGTAATTTTTTAAACAAAAGTTAGCCCCCCATCTAAATTTTACAAAAAATCATTTTTTCTTTATGTTCGATTCGCTGCTGTTAAGGAAAACCTTTCAGGTGAAAAAGGCGTTAGATCTACCGGCGACTGAGAGTCATAGATGAAATTGGCCATGGTAACCCCAGTAGCTAGACTCATAGATACTCCGCTCATAGCATGTCCAGAAGCAACATATAGATTGTTAAACGTCGGAACGCGGCCTAGTATTGGCAAACCGTCAGGGGTCATCGGCCTCATTCCGACCCAAACCTTTTTACTGCCGTTTATAGAAGATCTTAGATATTTCGAAACGCCGTTCTCCAGGCTGTTGACTCTTTGCGTATTCATGTTGGTGTTGATTCCGGAGAGCTCCATCGTACCTCCAATACGGATGGCATCGTTAAATGGACTTAAGGCAACCTTCGAGTCCCCAAGATAAAGCGGACGATTGATGGTTGACGATGGATTGGAAATGGTAATGCTGTACCCTTTACCGGCTGTCATAGGAATATTTAAATCTAGAAATTTTAAAACCTGCTTAGTCCATACTCCAGTAGTCAGCAAATATTGATCCCCTTCAAATACATCATGATTGGTACGTACCCTGATGATTTTGCCTTCCTGATGGATAAAGTCCCCGACCTCGCAATTCGTTACTACTTCAACACCATTTTCCACCAGCCACTTATACAGCCCTTTACTCAAAGACTCTGGCCGGACATGCCGTTCAGCCGGGAGAAACAATCCGCCCGCAATCGAATCGGATAACGCCGGTTCCATTTCTAATACTTCAGACCTTGTTTTGATTTCTGGCAACGGCAGGCCGATTTTCGCTGCCCTTTGCAGTTCATTGAACTTTTCT
This sequence comes from Neobacillus citreus, assembly GCF_018343545.2. Lineage (GTDB taxonomy): Bacteria > Bacillota > Bacilli > Bacillales > Cytobacillaceae > Neobacillus > Neobacillus citreus. Next base: position 19,620 of record NZ_JAGYPE020000028.1, read on the forward strand.
TCCACCAGATTTTCTTTTAGAAAAACAAATAACAACCCTTTGCGGTGCATCTCAAACTCAACCTGTTTGTCCCGTTCCAGCTCATCAAATAGATTGAACGTTTCCCTGCTTAACATCAGTCCAGCGTCATAACCCTTTTCAAATGTAGCTTCATTACAATTCCGCCAAAATTGGTATAACCACGGGAATAAGGAAGGCACAATGGTAGGTTTTATGTAGAGCGGACTATCTGAGCGCATCATCCATTTTAGGGTTGTCTTAACAAGGCCAGGAGCCGGTACAGGTTCCGATAAAGTAGGACAAATCCAGCCCATATTTCCTCTTGAACAGGCAGCCCCTGGCTCTCCCTTTTCCAAAACAACCACATCACAGCCCTTTTTTCTTAAGTAATAGGCACTAGCTAATCCTATAATCCCCCCACCGATCACAATAACTTTGGACATTAAATCCCCCTTTATTCTTTTTTAAAGGTTTGTACTTTACTTTAATGTATATAGGAATGTAATCAAAAAATTACCAAAATCGAGGAAAATCAAGTGAAGAAAGGGGTAAATACTTCGTCTACTACCAGGAGGAATGGAGGGGTGGTGCAAGGGACTATTCGAGATTACTAAAAAAACACTTTAAAAAAATAGTTAGATAACTTACTTGAATGAAAGATAAAGACACTCTGGGTGAAGGTACCCAGCCAGTTTGATTCCAAGCTAGTAACTTTTAATCCTCTGATGGTTCACCCCAAAAGGATATCTATAAGATGAAACTTAGTCATTGCCATTTAGTGGAAGCCGGACTTAGATGGTAGAATGATTTCATCCTTAAAAAAATCCTAAAATAATAATCCATTAGCCCCCCTTTTTACCCTTCAAAAATCTGTCCAACTGTTTAATCTTTTGATTACCTAATCTTGAAAAAATGTTATTTCTAGTGGAATCCGTGTAAAATGAGGATAATGATTAAAACTTGAGGTGTTTAATATGTCTTGGAAAATTGAAAGTTCTACAAATGAAAAGGTGGATCGTTTTCAAATAACAATGGATCATGTCGTTCTCCCAAATGGGGAGGAAAAGACGTTTTCCTATATAGATTTTGCGAAAGGTGTGTGTATCCTCCCGATTACGGATCACAATGAAATCGTCTGTATAAAGCAATATCGCCACGCCATGAAAAGCTGGCAATGGGAGCTGCCAGCGGGAATGATTGACGATAGCGATCCTACTCCTCTGGAAACGGCAAAAAGGGAACTAGAAGAAGAAACAGGCTATAAGGCTGAGCATTGGCTCGATTTAGGAAGCTTCTACCCTTCTCCGGGTTCTACAAGCGAGGAGATCCATTTATTTGCAGCAGCAGGGTTAACAGCAACGGAGCAAAACCTAGAAAACAGCGAACAAATTGAAGTACATAAGATCTCGATGAAAGATTTAAATAACTTAATTAAATCTGGTGAATTCAAGCACGGCGCAGGGCTGGCGGCCATATTGCGATATAAGCTAATTGTGGATTAAACGGGAACATTAATTTAGTGCTATGACTCAAAAAATCCAAATTTCATCTATATCTATAAAAAGTAAATAAAAAAAGAGATTGATTAACTACAAAATGTAGTTAGCAATCTCTAATCTTATCATGAAGATAATATGGTATAAATAGATCTTGGACGCCCCTTCGTTAAGGGTGTCTCTTGACCTATAATTTTGGCAAGGCCATGTTTTTCTAAACCTAGCAAAATTCTTCGTGCATTGCGAGATGTCATCTCCAATTGCTCTGCAACTGAAGAAGCAGTAAGACTAACACTGGATTGGCTTTGGATATATAAGAGTTTATTGAATGTCGATATATTCACTCCTGCCTTCTCCAACCTATTGCTTAAATCTTCATTCTCCGTACGATATCCATAAACAAATGAAGTATCTTGATTTGACAACTCGTGAATTTTACCTTCCTCATCAACCGTAGCAATGATATGACCATTCTTTTGTTGAGCGTGATATTGTGCCAAGCTGGCATGTTTCTCTGCAGAAAAGGATGTAGTCCCATAACCAATCCCTATAGATACGGTCAAATCGGACAAAATTCTTAACTTTTCTAACAGATTCAACCCACTCAATTCATTTGCTTCAATTTCTCCCCGAGTAGAGAAAATGGTGAACGTCCCTACGCCCTTTTGAGAAAAGGAACCAAAGATCTTTCGGGTATAGTCTAAAATAATTTCTTGGCATTTTAAATTCAACTGGTGCACATCATAGGCCATTAGCCCTTCCCCTTTTAGATGAAATAGTTCATCCACTTGAATCATGACCACGGCAATTTGGGACTTTTTAAAGTGGGATAATTGGCCATTCTTAGTAATACGGTCAAATGCCCTCAAAATTGATGTTCTAGTCGGAGCTAAACGAAAAGATGGCACCTGCTTTTTTTGAAGCTCCTGGTATACAGAATGAAGTGCTGTAACACAAACATCTACCTTTTTTTGTTCATATAAGGATGTATGAAAGGAAACAATTTCTTGGTGAGTTAGACTAGAAACAAATGGCAACAACTGAGTTTGGCTGCTTTCAATGGATAAATCTTGGTACGTTTCCAACAATTCATTTTCTGAAATAGTGTCGAAACTGACTCGTTCCAATTTATAGCCAAAATTATAGGCTATATCAAGCAGAACCGTAGAAAGACTCATCCCGCTTAATTCCAAAAAGTACCCATTTTCAATGAGGCCTTTTTCTTTTACCATATTATAGGTCATTTCCCCTGTAAAAAGCCAAATGTCCACCATTGCTGAATAGTTTTTTACAATTTCAATTGTTTCTTCAAAACTAGAATATTGTAGGGGAATCACTTCTAGGTTGTACTTAGTATCTTCCAAGACTTGTGAGACCAATTTTTGAGTATCTTCTGGCCCAACAACCCCGATTCTTTTCTTTTTCATATAACCATCCTCTTTACAGACCCATTGCTGGCAGTTATTTATTCTGTCTCGTTCCCTTATGTTTTAATATATGCCCCATAAAGTTTAGCATAGTCATAGCCGCTACACGAGGCGTCCCTCCGGTCGGATCGTATTGCGGAGCCACTTCAACTAAATCAAAGCATACAATTTCTCCCTTTTTCGCCAATCCTTTTAAAATATCATTTAGGAAATCAAAGGAGAAGCCTCCTGGTGATGGTGATCCTGTTCCCGTGGCAAGAGAGATATCAAAGCAATCAATATCAATGGTTACATAATATTTATCTCCTTCAGGAATTTTAGCTAGTATACCTTCTACCCCCATTTCCATGGATTCTTTAGCTGATATTAATACACTATTGAATTCCTTAGCAGCATCAAAGTCTTCCTTCCGGCTGCTGCCTAATCCTCGCAAACCGATTTGAGCCATCCCCTTGATATGCTTCATTTCAGACATGCGGCGCATAGGACTTCCATTTCCCCATCTTTGTCCTCCGGGAGCATCCGACCAATCAAGGTGCGCATCGAGCTGAACCACGGTTACCGATCCCTCTGGTTCAAGTGCGCGAGCAATCGGGATTGAAATGGAATGATCTCCGCCCATGATGGCTGGTATGGCACCCTTTTCCCGAATCTTGCGGACAGCCCATTCAATACGGTTGAATGATTCTTGAATGTCACCATGAATGACATCCGCATCACCGCAATCTACAATTTTAAGTGGAGCTGCAAGAAATACTTCATCAAGCTCCGGATCATAGAATCCTGCATCTCCACGACTATAATGAGTGGAGACCTCCCTTATGCGGCGCGGGCCAAAACGGCATCCTGTTAAAAATCCTACCCCTAAATCATAAGGTACACCAAGGACCGCCATGTCTGCATCTAGTTTTTCTAAATCATCACAAATAGGGTATTTTGCAAATGAGCATATTCCTGTTATAGGCATGTTTATCTTATCCATTATTAATTCCTCCTGTTAATTGGTTAGCTGTTTGAATACTCCCCATGTAGGGCATATGGTTAATTTGTTTGGTATGTTCAAATCACTTCTTACCTTGATATTTAAATATTAAACTTTTAATCTATTTTCCAAATTTCTTGACCATAGAGAAAGGGGATAACAAATGATGAAATACCCCGCTAAAACTAGAGTATATAGCATAAAAACGGCAGTATTATTGCTACCCATCATCGTAATCCGCTCAATCGTAATTTGAGCCGACTTTAAAAACTCAACATTACCGATTAGCACAGTCAAGGAAGTGGATTGGACCAAGTTGGTCAAAATCCCAATAATAGAAGGTAGCACACGCTTGGTCGCTTGGGGGATAATGACATACATCATCGTATTAACATAATTTAAACCAAGAGCATAGCTTACTTCTGTTTGTGTCTTTGGAATCGATTGGATGGATCCACGGACTGCTTCGGCAACATTGGCAATCGCCCAAAGGCTTAGCCCAATAAGTGCAGATAGAAAGTTAGGGATTTGGAAACCTATAGTCGGCAGCAGGAAAAAGACTAAAAATAAAACAACTAAAGTCGGGATACCTCGAAATACGTCAATGAATACTTTACTGGCTAAGCGAATAACTGTATTTTCAAGTGTCCGTAACACTCCAACGATTACCCCAACGATAACAGACACTACAACACAGCAAATACTCAGCCAAACCGTATAGCCAAAGCCCTTTAACAGAAACGGCAAGCTTTCTATTATGGCATTCATAGTCATCCAGCCTTTCCGTAAGTTTTATTTGCCATTCCTTTAAAACTAAATAATGCCTTTTTGGCAGATCGGCGTTTAAAATCTAATTTGCGTTCAATTAACGCAAACAGAAAGGATAGAACCCAGACGATTAGGAGGTAGATGATCCCTAATGACAAAAACATTTCGATATATTTGAAGCTAACCGCAACCGAATTGAGTGCAGTAAAGGTCAATTCCAAAACGCCAATACCAGCCAACAGGCTTGAGTTTTTAACGACAGACATGGCCGTGTTGCTAAAAGACGGGAAACTTACTCGAAATCCAATTGGAATGATAATGTGGCGATACACGTGGTACGTGTTCAAACCAAGAGAATATCCCGCCTCATTCAAACTCTTTGAAACAGATTTAAATCCCCCGCGGAAATTCTCGATGGCATACGCTCCTCCCCATAAACTAAGAGCAACAATTCCCGTTACGGTTCCTGACAATTTCAATCCGATAAATGGAAGGCCAAAATATAAAAAGAAAATTTGAACAAGCAATGGCGTATTTCGAATGAGCTCCACATATCCGATGATAATGGGGCTAAGAATTGGCACCTTCAAAATGCGAATAACAGCACCCGCTATGCCAATCAAAAGAGAAAGAACCAAGCTGGCAAAACTTAATAATAAGGTCATTTTCAGCCCTGTCATTAAATACGGCAGCTGGTCTATGATAAAGGCAATATCAAATTTCAACGGTCTATCACCTTCCTTTCATTTATTTCAATACGTTTCTTAGGAATGCTTTGGTCCTGTCTTCTTTAGAATTTCCAAACACTTCCTCTGGTGTCCCCTCTTCGACAATGACACCCTGGTCCATAAAGATGATTTTATCGCCCACTTCTCTTGCAAAGCCCATTTCATGGGTGACGATTACCATTGTCATACCGCTTTTAGCCAGATCCTTCATGGTTTCAAGAACATCGTTAACACGTTCCGGGTCAAGGGCTGACGTTACTTCATCAAACAACATCACTTCGGGCTCCATCATGAGTGCTCTTGCGATCGCAACCCGTTGCTGCTGGCCGCCTGAAAGTTCCTCCGGATAAGAATCCGCTTTTTCCTTCATGCCTACCTTGTCAAGGAGGGAATATCCTAGCTCCATTAATTCATCCTTTGACTTGCTTGTTTGAAGCTTCGTGGGAGCAAGTAATAAGTTCTTCATTACACTGAGATGAGGAAAAAGATTGAAACTCTGAAAGACCATGCCTACTCTTGTTCTTAGTTTTTGAATGGGAATATCCATAAAGGATTGGTCATCCAAATAGATTGTTCCATCATTAATGGACTCCAAACGATTAAGGCAGCGTAACAAAGTGCTTTTTCCTGACCCACTTGGACCAATAATAACCGTAGCCTCTTTTTCTGAGATTGAGGTCGTGATTCCACGTAAAACGGAGGAATGGTCAAAGCTCTTGTGTACATTTTCTATTTTCATTTTTGTTTTCGTCATCAGACCCTTCCTTTCTATTAAACGATTACCCGAAAAGAGGATTCATATAAGTAGGGCTCCCCTTTTCGGGCCCATCTTGATACAATGATTTACTTAAGGTCTAGGTAATAATTGAGGAGTGTTTTTGAATTCTGGGAACCAGTTTTTGAACCATTTGTAGAAGAGGTCTTGTGATGAAACTTCCTTGATGGCAGCATTTAGCCAATTTAAATATTCTGTATCCCCTTTGCGAACGGCAGCAGCAATAGCCATTGGTTCGAATGGTTCGCCCACTATTTTATAGGAGGAATCCTGATCAACAATTTTGTAAAGCACAGATTCATCTTTAACCATCGCCACGCCACGATCATCCTTAAGCGCTTGCAATTGTTCGGCAAGTGTTGTTAATTGCAGCTGTTGGGCAGAAGGCACGGCTTTTTGAAGTGCTAAAGCCTCTGTAGAACCTTTTAATGTAATGACTGTTTTACCTTCTAAATCCTTTAATTCCTTAATGTTACTATCCTTCTTCACCAGTGTTAAGTTGGAGGTACCAAAATATGGATCTGTAAAATCAACTACCTTTTTTCTTTCTTCTGTTGCAGCCAGAGAGGCAATCAATAAATCAACTTTTTTGGAATTTAGGAATGGTATACGATTATCACTTGTAACTGGGACAAACTCAACAGCATTAGCATCTCCAAACGCAAATTCGGCTAATTTCTTGGCAAAATCAATATCATATCCAACATTTTTCCCGCTTGCATCCATAGAACCGAAAGGCGGAAAATCTACCTTTACCCCAATAACCAATTTTCCCTTTTTCTTAATGTCATCTGGCAGGGCAGGGAGATTGCTGTCTTTACGATCGGCAGCAGAACTCTTATCTGAAGAATTGCTGCTAGTAGATTCTGAATTGGAACCACACGCCGTAAGGACCAAAAGGACAAATATAACGATAAGATTTAGAACGAAAAACTTTTTTCTCATGTCTTACCCCCTCATTTTATTTTCTATTTAAGGAATATTTCCAAAAATATACCGTAAATAAGATAAAAAAATAAATCACCATTCATACTCACTATTCACTTCATACAATTGCAACATCAATTTCTACCAACAATTCTAGCAATGCCAGCCTGTATACAACCATTCGGCCTCAAGATGATGACTTTCCTCTCCCAAATGTTTCGGGAAAAAATCTTTAGTTTTATATGTTCGAAATCTCTGGTACTTTATACTTTTCGCCCCCCCCTTTCAATATGATTTAAAACATAATTAGATATTATGGTATAGACAAAATATTGTCAATATTATGATAAAATAGTTATTTTCCAATTTTCTGATATAATTTAATAGAGTTATCTAAACACTTTTAGAATGTGCAAAAGAAAAATGACTAATATGCGCACGAAAAATAGCGCCTGATCAATAAACCCAAATGAGCTTGGACACTAAAAATAAAATATATTAAATCATAATAATCCAAGGTTGATCATAGTTCTCCCTCCTATCGCAGGCAAAAAAATATAACCAACAACTACCATACTTCCTTCCTATGAACTACATAAACATTTGATAAAAAAACACTTTCCTGATATTAAAACGCTGCAAATTTATAATATGCAAATAATTTGTAAGTTACTTAAACGTTTGTATATATGCCTTAAAAAAGCTTGCTACTAATGGTTTTCCCATTCTAAAGGGCTATCTAATTGTAGACTTTTGACGGTACAAAAAAATTAGTAGACAAGCATGAAGCATATGGACCATCCCTACTAAAAAATATTTATCTCCTCTGTCCTTTTTGCCTCCAAAACACTAAATAAAAGGTGAAAGGAGGTGAGGAACAATGGCACTAGCATTGTTAGAAGGTTCAAAGCTTCGCATAGTGTTTCAAGTAGACCTTGATGAACCTCAAAAGGCGCAAGAGTCGTAGACCGAGACCGGGTTCCCTAGTGAAACCAGCCTTTTTTTAAAAAATAATTAGAAAGGAGCGAATCACCGTGGATCAAATCATCCCTTTCATCAACGAAGTGGGATTCCCAATTGTTGTGACCCTCTATCTGCTTTATCGTATTGAGTCGAAGTACGATTTAGTGGTCTAGTCAATACAAAGCCTGCCCGAGCGAATGAAGGCGTGAAGATAATATCGACATTTAAGAACCATTCATGAGTAAAGCCAACTACCTTGCCGACAAGGTGATAATTGGCTTTATTTTCTTGAACGTTTTTTCCGAAATTTGATGTTGCAGGAAGCATCGTTAAGGCCCTTCAACAAAGCGGCGGTAATGTTCCTTCTGTGGATATGAAAAATACAATAATGTTCTCGTGGTAGTAACATGAGGGTCTTCGGTTTAAGTAACATAAGCATTATAGCTGCTCCAGCGATAAATGTCGGGAGACTTAACCATGTTTGCTTCAACGAGATTTAAATGAATATACCTGCTAACCTCAAGAAAATATTCTTGCAGTATCAATCAGTTCTGCTCTATACCTCCCCTGAAAAACATGACCAACAAAGTGATGACGTTTAATAAAATACATGGCATAGCGGGAATTTAGCATTTTTATGAAATCTTTTGGATGATGGTTAATCGTTTCGATTTGAAGATGAATGTGATTGGTCATGAGGCAATAAGCGTGGAGATTAAAGGGAAAATATCGGCGGGTTTCTTCTAAAAATCTTTAAGTACTCTTCACGCTCAAAATTATCATAAAAAATAGCAGCCCTCCGATTTCCCCGGTTCGTAATATGATATTGGGCCCCGAGAAACCAAATACGGTGATCTCTCGACAACTGACATCGCACCTCTCTCTTGTAATAAAATTAACAAAATACATAATTCAACAAAATCCCTCAATCCCCCTCCTAATCAAATTCACCATTTGTATCGTTCACGAAATAACGGCCGTCTTTTTAATCAAGAAATTCGTCCGATTGCTGAATAACAAGGAAATACATAGGTTGTTATATGATTAACTTTCGATACGTTTCACTATAACGGATGTAATGGCCAAATTTGAATTGTAATAAACCCCAAAGCCCAACGTCTACTTGTATTGAAAAAACAGTTTAATATATTGTAATATTTTTTTATTTTCCAATTTCAAGTATAAATTTTTTTCAATAATTTCCGATACTTATATTGATGTAAAGAACGTGAGGTGATTAATATAAGACTGTTCCTAAACAGATTAAGCAACCAGTTATTAAGTAATAGGTAAAAAAGTGAAAAGGGCAAATCATGGGAAACCGTGAGACGCAAAGCCAAGGGCCTGAACCACATAATATTATTTGTGGATGGCAGCCGGTTACCACAAGAAGTCATAGGTCTACATTTCTATGAACCTTCTTTGGGTTCTATTTTATTTGCCTTTTTTTACACGGAAGGTAGGTCTATAGTATGATTAAAAATTTGTTTAGAATTCCAACTTTTCTAGCATTACTAATTCTAATGTACCAACTTGTATTTCCTATTGGGAATGTTATGGTATCAGCGAGCACCAGCATTTTGCCTCCAAGTAATTTAGCCTACCAAACAATAACACCTGACGATGGAAAGCTGACATGGAGTTCTGTATTCGGGGCAACCGGATATAAGATTTATCAAATTAATGATGGGCAGCTAGTTCTGTTAGGAAATACCACGGTAGCAAGCTACAGTCTGAACGATCTTCCCGAAGGATCATACAGATATGTTGTATCAACCCTTAGCAGTGACGGAGAATCTGGTCCTTCCGCTCCTGTAAGTGTTGAAATTGTTTACCCTAATATGCTGGCACCAGCGACATTAACCTCTTCAATACGAAATGGCAATGATATTGTTCTTAGCTGGAGTACATCCCAATATGCCCAGAAATACAATATTTATCAAATTTCAGATGCGGGAGAAAAGACCCTTTTAACAACTACAACATCAACAACTTACACCAAAGTGAATGCAGCAGAAGGTTCCTATACGTACGCTGTTTCTGCCTATCATCCTCTCTATGGGGAATCACCAGATTCAACGCCTGTAAAAGTTGGTTTGATTTACCCAGTAATGAAGCAGCCTTCAAATCTTTCCTTTACCATTACAAACGGGACGGATGTTACATTAAATTGGCAGGCTTCTGACTATGCAACTAGTTATAAAGTTTACCAGATTGTTGATGGGCAGCTTGACCTAAAAAGTACGGTAACGGGGACAAGCGTTAAATACATTAATTTACCCGCAGAAGACTATGTTTATAAAGTATATTCCTACAGTGACCGTTTTGGAGAATCTCCAGATGGCAGCCAGGTGTCATTAACAGTAGGTTCCATCGTCATGACGCCGCCAAGTAACGTCACATATAAAATTCAAAACATAAACGATGTTTCGTTGAGTTGGGGAGCTGTCCCGTATGCAACAGGTTATAAAGTTTATCAAGTTGTTAATGGAGAACGAATCTTTAAAAGTACAGTGACAGGAACAGCGGTTACTTACACAATGCTTCCAGGTGGTAATTATGAGTATGAAATTTATTCCTACAGCGACCGTTTTGGCGAGTCAGAATCAGGATCCAAAGTTTCTTTTAACATTGAAACTGTAAAAATGTATCCTCCTAATGATCTTTCTTATAAGATTCAAAACGGAAATGACATCGTGTTAAATTGGAGTGCTGCAGAGAATGCTACCAATTATAAAGTCTATCAAGTTATAGATGGCAAAAAAACATTAAAATCAACCGTATCGACTCCTGCTGTTACATTTACAAATCTGTCAGAAGGAGAATATCAATACGAAATTCATACTTATAGTTCACGGTTTGGGGAATCCAGTGAGGGAACCAATATTACTATTTCTTTGATTCATCCAACAATGAATGCCCCTGCCAATGTGACTCAAACGATCATCAATCCAACCTATTTTACATTAAGCTGGAGCCCTGTTGAATATGCAACAAGCTATAAAGTGTACCAAATAGTGAATGACCAAAAAGTATTGAAAAATACCGTAACAGGTACAACGGTTTCTTACAATTACATGCCTCCGGGCCAATATAATTACGAGGTATACTCCTATTCCAACCGTTTTGGGGAATCCCAGTCAGGTACTCCAATTCAAGTAATATTAAGCGGTCAAGAATTGCCAGCTCCTAATAATTTTTCATATAGTATCACAAATGGAAATGATCTGACATTGAAGTGGGATGCTGTTCAATTTGCCAATAGCTATAAAATTTATCAAATGGTTGGTGGAGAAGCAGTATTAATACGTACTGTTACAGGAACAAATACAACGTTAACGAATTTGCCAGAAGGTGAATTTGATTATATTGTCAAGGCTTACTCAACCCTATACGGAGAATCTCCAAATGGAGCAGAAGTAAAAGGTTCCATAGTCTTTCCTATAATGGACAAACCGCAAAATTTAACTTCGTCCATATCAAATGGAAATGATATTACGTTAAAATGGAACACGGTTACTTACGCAAAAGAGTATCGAGTTTATCAGGTTATTGACGGAGGATTAGTCTTAAAAAAGACTCTAACGTCCACTTCAACCACGTTTACAAATATGCCGGAAGGAGATTATCAATTTGTAGTAAACTCATACAGCGACCGCTTTGGTGAATCTCCGGAAGGAAGTAAAGCAGATTTAACATTAGTGTTCCCTATTATGCAGGCTCCAGGTAATCTCACAAAAACGATTACAAACGGGAATGATATTGTATTAAGCTGGAGTTCGGCTGCTTTTGCCAAGGAATATAGAGTCTATCAAGTTATTAATGGAGAGATGGTTTTCAAAAGGTCTGTATCCTCAACCACAACAACCTTTACGAATATGCCGGAAGGTAATTATCAATATATA
>NZ_JAGYPE020000028.1:31690-68132 GCF_018343545.2 Neobacillus citreus
TCCATTCCTATAGCGACCGTTTTGGCGAGTCTCCACAAGGAAGTAACATAGAGTTTAATCTGACTTGGCCGATTGTTCAGGCACCTGTTTTAAAAGGAACGGTCTTTAATGCCAATAATATCACCCTATCATGGCCAGCTGTAACTTGGGCTAGCGAATATCGGGTCTATAAAGTAGTTGGCGAAAACAAAGAATTGATTTATAAGGGACCAGCACTAAGCTATAAAGTATATAACCTTACCGAAGAAACTCACTCGTTTGTCGTGACAGCTTATAGCAGCCGTTTTGGCGAGTCAGTACCTTCTAATCAATTAGATCAAACGATTGTATATCCGGAAATGGAAACGCCAAAGGCAACTCTAAAGTTATTAAGTCAAACAAGCGCCCAAATTTCATGGGATTTTGTCACTTATGCAAATGGATACAATATTTATGAAATTATTGATGGAAAACCTGTTCTTTTGGTCGAGAATTTGAATAATCTTTCATACACGATCCAAAACCTATTGTATGCAAATCATGAATATTACGTGACGTCCTATAGCAACTCATTTGGGGAATCTGAGCCGTCGCAAACAGTGATTGCCAAATTAATCATTGACACCCATGCTCCAGAAACAAAACTTAACGCTCCGACACAATGGGTTAATCAAAACCAAGTGGTAACCCTCGAAGCGACAGATGATGAAGCAGGAGTAGCAAAAACCTTCTATTCTTTAAATGACGGACCGATTAATGAAGGAACTTCTATACTTGTTGATCAAGAAGGTATCAATAAAATTTCTTATAATTCTGTTGATAAGGCTCGCAATGTGGAACAGGTAAAAACAGCTTTTGTAAAAGTCGATAAAACAGCACCAAAAACAGACATTAATGAATTACCGGTATACGCAAAATCCTTTACCGTTCAATTGACTGGAAAGGACGAGCTAAGCGGAGTTTCTAAAACCTATTACTCCATTAACGGAGCAGAGTATGCAGAAGGCACATCTTTTATCGTAGAGAAAGAAGGAATCAACGAAATTTCTTATTTCTCTATGGATGCAGCGGGTAATAAGGAAGATGTGAAAACAGTTAAGATAAACATTGATCAAACCGCACCGGTGACCTCCGCTGGCACACCAGAAGTATGGGTAAACGACGATACCACAGTCAAGTTAACAGCAGTGGATGAAAACAGCGGAGTGGCGGAAACTTATTACTCAATCAATGGCTCCGAATATGTGGAAGGTCCAGCTTTTACAGTAGACAAAGAGGGAATCAATAAGATTTCTTATTACTCTGTTGATGCTGCAGGCAACTATGAGGAAGTGAAGACGGCAGAGGTAAAAATTGATAAGACTGCTCCAACAGTTTCGATTGCATTGGAAAACGTATACGAACTTGGATCAACATTTACATTGAATTACCTTGCTGAAGATAACCTTTCGGGGATAGCTGCAGAAGATGTTATGCTTAACGGCCATTCTTATAAAAAAGGTGACCAAATTATTTTAGACCAGCCCGGTGAGTATAAGCTCTTCATTAAAGTGACAGATAAGGCCGGATGGACAACGGTGGTGGAAAAAACAATTACCGTTTATATCCCGGTTACTCTCGAGGTATTACCGAAAGTGATTAAAGGCAACAAAGGAATCTTTACTGTCAAAGCAACTTTACCGAAGGAATACCCAACTTCGTTATTTAATGTTTCTACTATCACGTTAAATGGTGTATCAGCTGTAGCGGATAATAATGGTCTGCAAAAGCAAGCAGAAAAAGGCCAATTCAAATTCAATCGTGAAGACTTTACTTGGATAACTGGTGAAGTGTATCTTGAATTACGCGGGTATTTAGATAATAAATATTTGGTAATTGGTAAGACTACGGTTGAAGCAAAAAAATAGCCCCCAAATAAAGATAAACTTATCAAAAAACTGCACCCCATAACTAGCGATTGGCGGTGCAGTTTTTATATGACCAAAATACTTTTATTGATTTCAGTCAATCCGGTTGTTAATGTTTTTCTTGAGAACTGGTGTACGGTATGGTACAAATAGGATAGATTCCATAGGGAATGCTTTGTATTTAAAGGAGTGTTTAGAGTGAATAAGACAGATTTGGTTCAAGAAGTAGCAAAAAGATCCGACCTAACACAAAAAGATTCCGGGAAAGCAGTGGACGCTGTATTTAGCGCAATTTCGGAAGCGTTGAAAAACGGTGATAAAGTACAATTAATTGGTTTTGGTAACTTTGAAATTCGTGAACGTGCTGCGCGTACAGGCCGTAATCCTCAAACCGGAAAAGAAATTGAGATTGCAGCTGGAAAAGTTCCGGCATTTAAGCCTGGCAAGCAATTAAAGGATGCAGTAGCTGGTAAATAATTTATTCTTACTACATAACAAAAAGTGATGGTATACTAATTAACCATCACTTTTTTATTTGTGTATCCATTTCTGAATATGGTGTTTGCTTCTTTTAGGTCTACAACTATTCGCTTTTTCGTTCACTTTTTTGTATTGATATTTCACCTTAGAATCGTATTACATAAGATCTATTGGAATTTCCTTACTGTTAAATCCAAATAAAGATTTCATTGTTAAGCCTTATTTTAATAATTTAAATTTCATAGTAGGACGTATTTGCTATGATAGCAATATTAATAATACGCCTTATTAAGAGTACCTTCGTTAGAGGTTGATCAATAAACTTTGATTGCATTAATTCGGTCGTATCATTCGCTAGCCATCCAGGTAGCAGAGTTTCACCACAAATAATGAAAATCTTAATTATTCTAAATAACTAAGTTCAGACCAGGGGCCCTTTCCTTCACCCTTATCTTGAATCACTCATTGCATAAGTCTCATTACTATATAGAAATCTTTGACTTGCCTGATTAAGATTTTTTAAGCACTCCTTTTTAATGTTGTCATCACAAACAAAATCGAAAATTAAATCATCTTTTATTTCAGAGTAAATTTCCATAACTTGTTCACGTGAAATTTTTATATATCTTCTCTTCTTTGCAAAAATCATAAATTCCTGCTCAAAATATTCAATCGAACCAAAAAAAACTTTCAAGATGCCCAACCCTTTCCCTTTTACACTTTTAACAATAAAAAAGCGCTCCAAAAAGAGGAGGACTATCAATCACATAATGTTGTAGTAATTTAAAACCAACATTATCATCCGTTCCTTTTGGCAACCCGACTATCATAGTCATAGACCTTAGACTCGTGGCTTTGCGTCCTTTTTTTTCAAAAAGTTTGCCTTTTTCATTTTCATAACTTAATAGTAAAATATACCCATGTATTTTTCAATGCATTTCGTCAAATTTTTACAAAAATTATTATGAGATTTAACATTGCAACAATTTAAGAACGTTCTTTATTTAACCCAAACTAATACCCCTTGCGACTATTAGATCATATTATTACCAGGAGATTTACTTAAAAATGAATGGATGCTTTCTAAAATTATTACTTTTGGAGGTGGTGGATCCTAACTAAATTTGATGTTTGCTTTTGGTATCTTCATTCTAACGGTGGTGGCTCTCTTCAAAAAGAAATAACCTCTCCCCCGCACATGCTAGTGTAAAAGGGAAAGGCTATCTTTTCTCGTTATAACACGGCGGTCGCTACACTTCATGCAGGAGCTATGCATTAAGAGGGTCCCGTTAACAACTGGCACTTCTTTTATTCTATATGCATGCACCATTTTCTTGTAAAGTAAACCTAGTATAATGGTGGCTGTCAGGGGAAATTTGTCATGATCGGTAGCATTTAAAAGTGGGTAACAGCTCCTATTTTATATAAAAAACACTGAAAACAAGACAAAAAGATATGAACTCAAAGTAGATTTTATTCTATTTTTATTGGTTTCTTTCTTAAGTTTTTCAACACACGAGGCGATTCAAGCATGGAGTGATGGTGCTAAAACTCTTCTAATATCCCATTAAACAAAGCAAAAAGGGCCCCTTAATAAAACTTTATCTTATACTCGCAGTGTTCATCGCCATTTACATTACACTTCACGGACACTTACCTTCCCACTATGGAAAGTGGACAATGCCCCTTCTAAAATCGCGCCTTCTAAGTCACATACTAAATTTCCTTCATGGGTGGGTAGTCCTTCACAGAAACAATCCTCAATGATGACGTTCATTTCATTATCTGACCTTTCAGTGATTTTTGGTAATCGGCCCAAAATAAAGGATTAGTTGTCCAGGATTTCTTTCAACTTAAACATACTTCGAACCACGTCTACGTATCTTTATAAAAACTCGGAAAAATGGCCATTCCACTTCAGCCGATTAGTCCATTCCAGCATGTTATTGTTCTAAATCCAAACTAGCTCCTCCTATTTCAGTGCCCTATTTTTGTTAAATTAACCATTTCAATCACAATTTATATTAATGACCTTCCGTGAAGCTTTGCATTTTTGAATCAATTTGTTTAAACCCTTTTGGATCAGTTTCCATTATCTCATTTAAGTCTGATAGGATTTTTTTCAATTTATCTTTCTCATAATCTGGTAATGATCGTATCCAATCTATTTTTTTCGAAGTATCTTCCATTTCTTACAACTCCATTCCAATATTTTTCGCCATTAACCAATTAACTTTTTAAACATTCAAAGGTAGATTATCTCAGGAATGAATCACAAGGCTTACACAATAAATACTAATTATCTTCTACACAGAACTTGCTAAAAGTTATATGCTCTCCTACTTGAAAATTAACAAAGAAATCCCGAATCCTTCAATGAAAAAAATTAGAATTCGGGGTTTTATAATTTATACAATTGGATTAAAGATTCGTCGTAAGTTATTCTAGAAATTGAGATTGAGTCTCTCTGGCTCTGTAGTACTGATTGCACATTATTTATCTATTTAACTTTGAACTGACTAACATGTCTCTGTAAGTCATCTGCCATCCTGGCTAATTCCGTTACAGAAGTAGTAATTTGCTCCATTGCGGCTAACTGTTCTTCTGAAGCAGATGCAACACTATGGGTGGTATCAGCCGAATTTCGAGCACTATTAGCAATTCTTTGAATCGATGAATTAACCTGTTCTACACTAGCTGACATTTCTTCAGATGCAGCTGATGTTTCTTGAATCTGAGCTGTAACCTGTTCAATTAATGTTTGAATTTTTTTAAATCCCTCTTCAGCTTCGTGGACAACTTCCGTTCCTACTTTTACTTCTTGGGCTCCTTTATCCATAGCGTCGATAGCAACCACTGTGTCTTTTTGTATTATTTGGATTAACTCTGCAATTTGTTCTGCTGAGTTTTTTGATTGCTCTGCGAGTTTTCTTACCTCATCAGCCACAACTGCAAAACCTCGCCCATGCTCTCCAGCGCGAGCAGACTCGATGGCAGCGTTTAGGGCTAATAAATTCGTTTGTTCAGCGATAGAAGTAATTACCCCAACAATCTTACCAATTTCTTTAGAATGTTCACCCAAATGTTTAACAGCAGAAGTAGAATCATCTACCACTTTATTTATCTTATCCATTTGATGTGTGACTTTTTGTAGCGAATCGCTCCCATTATTCGCCTCTTTACTTGTTTCCAATGCTAGTTCCGATACAGAGGTAGTTGATTTAGCCACTTCACGAATACCAATCATCATCTCTTTCACGGCAACGGAGCTTTCGGTAGCTGACTTTCCTGCAGATTCTGCCCCACTTGCAAATTCTTGAATGGAAGTGGCTATTTGGTTCGCTGCTTGGGTAGTTTGCTCAGCACTTGCAGCTAATTCTTCAGCTGAAGAAGCTACTTGGATTGAATTTAAGTTTACTTGGTCAATTAATTGTCTAAGATTTATTGCCATTTGATTAAATACTTTGGCTAGACCTCCAAGTTCATCCTTATTTTTTACTTTAATCTCATCCACCGTAAGGTCGCCTTTGGAAATCCTATTGGCAGTATTTGCTATAGTCACCAGTGGCCTTGTAATAAGACGACCTATGAATAATGCAGTAACAACCCCGATCAATACCCCGATTATTCCCAATATTAAAATTTGTGCTTTAGTTGTGTTAACCTTTGCAGTATTTTCCTTATTTCCAGTTTCTAATATATGATTTTGATAGTCAGATAGCCTATCTGCTTGCTGATCAAACCTTTTCACAATCTCACGACCTTGTGAAGACACCAAGGCTTGATATTCCTCTGTTTTATTTTGTCTTTTAAGTTCAAAAACGTGTTCAGTAAACTGTTTATATTCGTTCTCTATTCGATCAAGCTCCTTTAACATATCTATTGCCTCTTTAATCTGAAATCTTTTCAATAAATTATTATATTGGTTTTGATATTCATCATGTGCTTTGTTATAGTCCTGTAACGCTTGGTCATCACCTACAATTAAATAACCACGCATACTTACGATTTCTTGTTTAGCAGCAACTTTCAAGGCTTCAATATCAACAGCTTTTTTAGCTTTATCTTGGAGTAAAAAACTGTAATTTTCATTAACTTTACTTATTTGGTAGTAACTTACCCCAATTGTCATGATTAAAATAAGTATGACTACTAAAAATCCACTCAGTAGTTTTCTATTAATAGTCCATATCATAAAGATTCCCCACATTATTTTTTATTTTTTAAAACCTTAATATTATTGATAGACAGTCCGTATTCTTTATTTCCTATTTTAAAAATACCTGTTTAAAAGTCACTCGGCATAAAAACGCCACTCCTTTTAAAAATCCCCAATAATATAAAAATGAGCAAAATAAAAAAGCAACCTGATAACGATTATTAAGCCGAAAATAGGTTACTTTAATAATTCTCGGTAACTGGCTGGCATTGTAAGTCATTCCTTACATTAGCCCCTATAGTTTTGCGTCCACATCTTTCGAGGTGTTTGCCTTTATCAACATTAGGATTTCCTGTGTCTTTAGACCTATTCAATTATAGTGAATTATATGAATGTTTGCAGCCCTAACAAAAAGAGGGTAGTCCCATTACGTAAGACTTCTCCCAATTAATAGCTAAAAATAACCACTTGGTTTCTTCCATTTTCCTTTGCTTTATACAGGGCTTTATCAGCTTTTTCAATGAACCCTTCTACATTCTCGCCTTTGTATAATGATACTCCTAGGCTAATAGAAATAGGAATATGTTCATTATAATGCGTAAAATCCGATTGATTGACAGCTTTCCGAAGACGTTCTGCAAATCTTTGACCTTCACCTAAATCCGTGTTTGGGAGCATTATTGCAAACTCTTCACCACCAAAACGAACATACGCATCTGAGGTTCTAACATTCCTTTTTATCATGTCTGATATATGTTTAAGAGCTTCATCTCCACATAGATGACCATAATTGTCATTAATCTTTTTAAAATGGTCTATGTCTACCATAATAAGAATTAATGGACTATTTATTCTTTGATGAAACGGAATTGTTTTTTCCATATATAAATCAAAATATCTTCGATTATATAGTCCTGTCAATGAATCGACGATGATAAGCTTTTCCATATACTTTACTAATTTATTATGTCTTAATACAAAATAACTCACTGTAAAAAGAATGGCCCCATCCACAAATGACTCCAAAATAAGTGCTACCGTTTCAATTCTGTTAAAAGAGTCTTCTTCAATGAAGTGGGTAACATATTTTAAAACACTGAAAAATAAAGCAGTTCCAATGATTACTTTCCATTTTGGGTACATGATCATAATCACGATATTCGGAATTAGAAAAAGTGACCAAAAAAATGAGGAAAGACGTTGCAATTCTTCCTTCAAATTGAACGCTATTATGATAGGTAAAACTGCAAAAACGACAACGATAGACCATAACACTATTTTTCGTTTCAATACTATTTTTGCCATCCTTTTTAGTTAATTAGATTTTCCATTACAATCAAATGGTAAATGGGTAATATTATTTCAACTGTTGTTCCCTTGTTTACTTCACTTTTTATATTTATGGTACCTCCGTGCTCTTGGACAATTTTATGACAAATCATTAATCCTAAACCCGTACATTTTTCTTTTGTACTATAAAAAGGTTCTCCGATCTTCTTTATTCTTCCCTCAGAAATGCCATACCCCTGGTCTATAACACTGATTTTTATCGAATCAGTTCCATATCTTTGTGCATAAAGTTTAATGACTCCTCCATTCGGCATAGCTTCCACAGCGTTTTGTAAAATATGAATAAATACTTGTTTCATATAATTGCTGTCACAAAACATGATTGGTAAATCGGAATCAAATTCATGAATGATTTCAACATTTTGCTTAATTGTTTGTGAATAAAATAGTTTAAATACTTTTTGCAAAAGAAACGTAACATCCAATTTTTCAATCTGGGATGCATGAGGTTTAGCAAATTCCAAGAATTCTCGTGTAATTTCCTCTATGCTGTCAATTTCCTTTAAAATGGTTTTTAAATATAAAGGTTCATTTACTTCCTTTTGAAGTAATTGTACAAACCCTTTAATAGAAGTAAGCGGATTTCTGATTTCATGAGCAATACTCGAAGCCAGTTGCCCGACAATCGAAAGTTTCTCTGATTTTCTGATCATTTCTTCTGTTCTTTTCCGGTTGGAGATATCCCGCCCCACTGCTATAAAATACTCTATTTCACCATATTCATCATAGACAGGCGAAATTTTGACTTCAATATCAACCCATCCTCCCTGGGTATGTTTATGTCTAAATTCAATTTGACATGGTGTTTTGGATTTAATCATATTCGTATATTCCTTTTTTATGGCAGGAATATCGTCGATATGGACTAATTCAAAATTAGACGTGCCTTCATAATCTTTAACTGATATCCCTAATATTCTTTCATGAGAAGGGGACGCATAAAGGACCGTTCCGTTTTTATCCAACATAGCAACTAAATCTAGTATATTATCCGTAATAAGTTGAAACTTTAAGTTTTTAAACTCTAAAGCATCTTTTATTCGCTTCGTTTCTGTAAAATCAACACAAGAACCAATTGTCCCGACCACTAGTCCATCTTTAAGAATGGGAGATAAAGTTGCAAAGAAATGTATCCCGTTTATTTCCCCTTTATATGTTACGTTTTCTTCTCCATCCCACACCCTTTGATAATTTTTTTCTATTTGCTCCGCAATATCAAATGGCATGAAATCTTTTAGTTCTTTTCCAACTACCAGTTCGGGCTTATGACCCATTCGGTACATTAATTTACCATCACATTGGGTGTGTATAAATTTCCCATCCTCCTTTACCACCTTAAAAATCATTCCTTGCTGCTGACTCATGATATCACGCAATTCTTGACGGGTGCTTTCCAACGCCTCCTGCATCTTTTTTTGGTTGGCTATTTCTTGAGAAATTCCTTCCTGAGATACAATTTGTTCTATTAAATGGAAACAGTTAATTAATTCTTCCGGCGGTAATGGCATACTAAAAAAGTATCCCTGGCCATGATTACAAGAATTTTTCTGAAGAAAAATCAATTCATCCTTCGTTTCAATTCCCTCTGCAACAGCTTTTATTTTTAAGTGGTGAGCCATTGCAATAATCATTTTTACAATGGTTGCGTTGTTCAAATCCGATGTACAATTACGGATGAAAGATTGGTCAATTTTAATTTTATCGATTGGAAAATCATGCAAATAATGAAGGGAGCTATAGCCTGTTCCAAAGTCATCTAAGCTAATTTGCACCCCTAATCTTCTTAATCCTTTTATGCCATCAAGTGCTCGGTCTTTATCCATCATCATGCTCTCTGTAATCTCAAGTTCAAGATATTCAGGAGGAAGTTCGGTTTCTTTTAAAATCCCCTGGACAACATCAACTAAATTGGGCTGATAAAGCTGACGTACAGAAAGATTGACAGACATCACCATGGGTGAGAAACCAGCGTTGATCCATTCCTTATTTTGTGAACAGGCGTTCTTTAAAACCCATTCGCCCATCGGTATAATGAACCCTGTTTTCTCTGCAATTGGAATAAACTCAATGGGAGGAATTAACCCTTTCTCCGGATGTTCCCACCTAGTTAATGCCTCTACTCCATCGATTTTCCCTGTTTCCAAATTAACCTTTGGTTGGTAATAAAGTCGAAACTCGTTCCGTTCCAGTGCATTCATCATTTCCCTTTGTAATAATACTGACTCATCTGCGATTACCAAGTTATATTTCTCCCTCCAATCTTTTTTATAACCTAATCTATACTTGAGAAGTGCCTTTTTTACTATCCATAAATGACAAAATCAGGTCAAACTTCCTATAATTCTACCTTATTTGACAAAATTCTACAATACCTATATTATAGATAATAGTTATCTATTATTTTTTTGGAGGGTTTATATGCAATATAGCATCGGGGTTGAATACGCCCTTCATTGTTTGCTGTACCTAATTAATCCCCCTACAGGGGCTAATATTGGAATTAAAGAACTCTCCAAATTTCAAGGAGTTTCTGAAACCTATCTATCAAAAATATTTACGAAATTAACGAAAGCAGGAATTGTAAGTTCCATACCTGGTGCTAAAGGGGGCTATCAATTAACAAGAAGACCTGAGGAAATTTCTTTTTGGGATGTAGTAGAGTCGATTGAAGGCTCAAAACCTATGTTCCAATGCAAAAACATACGAAAAAATTGTTTTTTGTATCAGGAAACTGGTTATCCAGAATGCTTAGCCAAGATACCATGCAAAATTAATGTTGTCATGCTTGAAGCCGAAAATCAAATGCGTAATTTTCTTAAAGATAAGAGCCTGCTCTGGTTAATGCAATACTTGGAAGGAATTCTCCCAGATGAATTTTTTGGAAAAACTAACGACTTTTTTAACAGGAGCTAATTTTCAAGCAAATTGATTAACTGAAAAAGCATGTCCTTATCAAGGATACCAATTGTGTTTACCTTCCTTACATTTTCATACATATTTCATTAGTGAAAATGGATCGTACCATTTTTTACGTAGGTATAATGCACTTATTATCACTAGACATAATAAAATTGGCCAAGAAATGAAAAACTGGGATATTTACCTCGTTTGGACGAACAACTCAATTTATTTAACAACAAATTAGGACCACCACATGTCAGTGGTCCTAATTATATTTATAAAAGTTAAAATCACTTATATAAAATAGGACTCTACCCTTTGACTCGTTTAATTTGAACCTTGAGAACCGCCCCGATGATAAATAATTTAATAGTAAATTTCAATATGCTTTATACCAAGCAGATGGAATTATTAGGGTTAAATTTTTTCTTCGTTAATCTCTTCTTCTCTTTTTCCACTTAAAAAAATATCTTTTCCCTTCCCTAGAACGTGAATCGCTTAATTGTCTCTTTTAATTCTTCTGCTTGTATTACTAATTCACTTCCTAATTTACTTACATCTTTAATTATATGTGTTTGTTCCTCTGCAGCTGATGCTACTTCTAAAGATCTCACCGATGTCCCCTTTGCAATTGCAGTTACTTCCTGCGATTGGCTTACTGTTTGTCCAATATAATTGAATTGCTGTTCGACAAGTGAGACAATGTAATTTACAACGTGAACAACTTCATCAATTGAATGACTCATTTTACTAATAGCTTTGTTAGTTTCACTACCTTTATTCGCTTCTTCATTTGACAATGCGACTTGTTTTATTATATGGTTAACAACATTCGTCACTTCTCTTTGAATATTTTTGATCAACGTAGAAATTCCAGCGACAGCTTCTGCACTTTGATCAGCTAATTTTCGGATTTCTTCTGCAACGACTGCAAATCCTTTTCCATGGTCACCAGCATGTGCAGCTTCAATAGATGCATTCAATGCCAATAAATTTGTCTGACCTGCAATGTCTCCCACAAATGAAATGATTTTCTCTACATCATTTGCATGATTCTCTAATCGTTTGACAGATTCCAGAGACTCTTTACTGCTTTTTTCCATTTCCTGCACATCATCCACAAATGAGTGAATTATTTGTTTACTCTTATTTAGAGTATTAACCATTTCACTAGACAATTCCTCAGATTTAAGGGCTTTTTCTTGGACCTCATCAGCGAGAAGCAATACATCTTCTACAGAATGTGAAGTTGCTTGCATTGCAGCAGCAGATGTATCCGCTCCTTTTGAAATTTCTGAAATAGCCCTTGTTATGTTTTGTGACTGTTCTACCGCCACATTTGATGCCATTGTCATTTGAATAACTTTTTCTTTTGTACGTTCAAAGTTTGTATCAATACTACGCGCTATATCTCTAACACTATGCAGCATTTCGTTAAAAGCTAAACTAAGTGATCGTATTTCATCATCAATCTTGGGGACAGGTGCATCTTTCCCTATTTCACCTTTTGCTGCTTTAGCTACCGTATCCTCTAATAACTGTAATGGCTTTGTAATAAAACGTGTAGCAGTGTAATACGCTAGAACTCCAGACCAAAAAATCCCTAAAACTAAAGTAAATAAAGTAAAGAGTTGTTCATTGATAATATCCGAAACAAATCCATATAAATAATAAATAAAAAACGCACTCGTTGAATAGGTAATGAATGCAAGTACCGTAGTAAATATAGCAAGCCTTTTGTTTAAACCAAACTT
This sequence comes from Neobacillus citreus, assembly GCF_018343545.2. Taxonomy (GTDB): domain Bacteria; phylum Bacillota; class Bacilli; order Bacillales; family Cytobacillaceae; genus Neobacillus; species Neobacillus citreus. The sequence goes on from NZ_JAGYPE020000028.1 coordinate 44,221, forward strand.
ATACTTCTTTTTTACTCCCAACATTTTTTCTTCCCCCGCAGAATAAATTTAAATATGCCTATGATTCCTCACACTTTTTCCAGACTTTTCTTATGTATTTATTATCATTTTTAATAGTAATTTGCTTTCTATTATATAAGTCGGATTATTTTCGAAAATATTTAGCGATTGCAATTTTTAAATTATTCTACCCCGTTAGAATTCCTGTAGATAGCTATTTTTCGCGTTTGAAAAAAATAGAGCCCCTCAGTAAGATGATTATACACACACAACTCAAAATCATTCTTAGGAGGAAGCTCTAATATGAAGTTTAAAATGCAAGACAAACAAAATCAACTAATTGAAAGAATTTCGATCAAACATCTTATTGTCGGAATAGATATAGCCCAACAGTTTCACGTTGCTCGTGCCGTAAACTTCCGTGGCATTGTTATTGGTGATCCTCTAACGTTCGAAAATAATGAAGATGGCTTTGCTAGATTAATACAATGGATTAATCGGTTGAAAGCTTTAAAGGGCTTAGATACAACGATCGTTGGTATGGAGCCAACCGGACACTACTGGGTTAACTTATCAAAATGGCTTTATGAAAGAAATATTGAAGTAGTGACAGTAAACCCCCACCTTGTAAAAAGAAATAAAGAAAATCGAGATAATACCCAATCTAAAAGTGATAAAAAAGATGCCTTAGTTATTGCTGATATGGTGAAGAATGGCTATTATTCGTTTATTCGCCCTTCTTCAGAAATCTTTGAAAAACTACGAGTCTTAATGTCTAATCGTGACATGACCGTAAAAAGACTTGTTAGTGCTGTAAATCAGATTAACCGTTGGGTAGATATTGTTTTCCCTGAACTTCGGCAAGTTTTCAAAGATGTTAAAGGAAAAGGGGCAATCGCAACACTTCGCTTATTCCCTACCCCACTTGAAATTAGTTCAATGAAACCACAGGATATCGTGAACGGCTGGAGAACCTTAATGAAACGACAAGCTGGTTTAAGAAAAGCACAACTACTTATTGAATTAGCTACCCATTCTGTTGGTACACCACAAGCACTTGATGCTTATAAATTACACTTGGAACAATTACTTGAAGAATTTGATCTAGCTACAGCCCAACTGGAAAGAGTTGAAAAGGAAGTCACGGAAGTTCTTAAAAAAATACCTTTTGCTAAAAAATTGCTTTCCATTAAAGGCATAAGCGAAATTGCACTTGCAGGTATTTTAGGAGAAGCTGGAGATCTAAGTGGTTTCACTCATGGTAATTCTTTATTACGACATGCAGGGTTACATTTAGCAGAGGCTAGTTCAGGTAAATGGAAAGGACAAATTGTCCTCTCAAAACGAGGAAGGTCCCGTTTACGACGCTTTTTGTACCTAGCCACAATGAGCCTTGTCATGAACAACCCCGATTTTAAAGAATTACATTCTAATAATGTTAATGTAAAAAAGATGAAGAAAATGAAGTCCATCATGAAACTAATAAATAAATTCGCAAGAATTCTAGTAGGAATGGCAAGAAAAAATGAATCTTATCGTTCCGACAAAGTACAACCTTTAATTTCAATAGCTGCTTAATAAAATTTCAACATATCTTCAATTACAGGTAAATTTATAAACTAATAGATAAATACATTTCAAATATTGGCTTATTCGTAGGATTTCAAAGAAAGTACGAAGGACCGGATTACTTAAGCATAAGGGCTCTGACCCGTTCCGTTAGAAAGACCGGCATCTACCACTTGGATAGGTATGACGAAGGAATGAAAGGGCATTTGACCCGTTGAGACATGGGAGCGAAAACCTCCAGGGGTGGCGTGGAGAATACGTACATTATATGGGAAATAATGGAGATATCACTACCTCCTTTATTTAAGTACGCCTTCATGTAGTCAAAAAACCTAACAACGCCTTTCATCAGTGACCTAAAGTTATTACAAGTGATTTGAAATCCTGCGAATAAGTGAGTATTTGAGAGATAATCGTATCTAACTGAGGGAGCTTAAAAAAAGAGCCTTCCTAAACGGATGAAGGCATGAAGGTAACACAAGTAATTCGGACCAATGAATAAATCCAACCGCTTTTTTACAAGGCGGTTGGATTCATTCTATAAAAAACAGAACCATTCTTAGGGAAGAAATCCTCGCTGTTCCTACCCAATCGTTTTAATACCGTCGCACTTAACACAATCAACGCTTAAAATACCAACTTTGCAAGCTCGGCTTTCAATTTCTCCCGGGAACCAACTGGAATGTCTAATGTAATGGAGTAACCATCAGTATAAGTTATGGTGACAGTTTTGATGGCATTTAACTCCTTTTTAGAAGCGATCTTTGATTCAAATACTCCCACTTCTTCAAGACCTTCGTCAAGCATACTCACTGTTTCAAGTCTTGAATCTTGCACCATTACTTCTCTCTCCTCGATATTTTCTTTACTTTCAAACCCGTCATCGATAACGAAATCAGGCGTCCCTTTCATTTCAACCTTCAAAAGAGTATCTTGTTTCGAACAAAAGCGATCAGAATATCGCTCATAATGTTCTTGATAAATTTTTAGATATTCAGATAAATACTTACTGTAGGCATTTATGGTTTCGTCAACCTTACTGAAGATTTTTTCTTCTTCTCTTCTCTTAAATTCATCAATCACAGCGCTGCTTCTAATTCTTTGATAAGCTGATTTAAGTGCCCTCGTGCTACCACCGTATGCTATACTTCTATGTTCCTGATTGATCGTATCAATCATGGGCTCAAGGTAGGTTCCATCTAATAAGAATTCCTTTTCGTTGCGTAGAATATCTAGTGCTTTACTTCTGTATTTATTAAAGTCACTTAGTTCAGGTCCCCAAGGAGAATTTTTTATAATCCGCTCGTATTCTATTATTTCGTTTTCAAGCCTTGTAGAAATTGATATAAGCCGATCTTTTATTTTGCCTACATTCTCAAATTGCTCGATTTCCCCAATCTTCGGCCTAGGCAATTTCTGCTCAATCTCCGAAATCAAACTCTCTTCCATAGGAAACGATTCCTTAATCTCATTTCTGAATATATCAAGGTAACCATCGAATTTCTTCAAGACATAGTCGATGCTGTGAGGATTATCTTGAATTCTTTGTTTGTTTTCTTTTAGAAAATTAGCTGCTTCTGTTCGTAATTTTTGAAAATCCACTTTATCACCTACATTATCCAGACAATGATGTGTTGCTTATTTGATTTTGCCTTTTCTAAAAAGAAGATTATATTCTTTGTTGATTCAGTTGCCGGTAGATTCATTAAAGAGAACAGGACTTCCTCCATTTTCTCTCTCGGAATAAAATTGGACTGCAAATACCCTTTTACTTCATCGTTCTTCACTTCATGTATCTCATCCGAAAGCTGGTCTATCTTTTCTGGCGTTAAGAATCCTAGAATAGTCCCATTCTCGAGCAAACTTTCCGAGATCTTTCCTTTTAAATCCTCCTTTTTCTTTTGAATCGCTGCTTTTTCCTCGGCAGCAATCGACCTATTAAACATTTCTCTCGTAAGCAGGCTGTATTCCTTAATGTACTTTTCTAATCCAGCGAATTGTTCTTGATTGACACCAAAATAGGTTTGTCTCATCATCGATCACCTTTCCTTACAGACGCAGACTGTTGAAAAGTCCGGTACTTACTTCAGATGCCGTCACATCGGCTACATAAATGTGGCTCCCTTTTTCGGCAAGTTTCTTTTCAAAATCAGCCCGAACCTCAGGACTGAGCTCTAAATAATCCTTTGTCACAACTACTAGGGAGTTGCCCTCATGCCCCTCCACCTGTTTTAAGATATGACCCATTTCATTGCGAATGTATTCAGGTGAACCGCATTTTGCTTCAATATAAAGGTCTTCACCCTTTTTAATTTCTAAGCCGCCAATTCTTATATCCTCTTGCGCGCCACGAAGGACCACATCTGGCTTTGTTTCGCCCCATTCTGTCGAAACGATTTGCTGTTTGTCCTCGACTATTTCAAACTTGTCCTTAAGACTATCCTTTAATTCATGCTCAAAAATCGTCCCTTTATAGCGTTCAAGATTTTCAGACACCCGTTGATAATTTAGGTCAGATGAATCGTTTTGCAGAGAGGCCTCAGCCCTTGATAACACCTGATTAATTTTCTCGTTGTCATGACGGATTTCTCCAATATAATCCGGATCGCCGAACTCAGCGGTTTTTTCCTTTAAGCCGATATCATCAGACATATATTTATCGACCTCTTGAACCTCTTGCAATTCCTGTTCAGGCTTCACATCAGTTAGGCTGTGACCATCCTGCATGCCTTCATCTAAAGTTACTTCCTTAATTGGCTCAATCTTGCCAACATCCGGTATCTTTGCTGTTTCGATTGAACTTTTTAAAGCTTCAAACATCGTCCCGATATCAAACAGTGTAGTCATCCCCTAACCTTTGTTGGTTCATTGCAATCAACATGTACTCCTTTTTGTGGACCTGGTAATCCTTCGATAAAAGGTCGAGACACGCCTCGATAAATCTTTCAATAAAAATCAGTTTGTTAACTTGTTTCTTAATCTTTTCATTCGTTTTGACTAACCGCTTTAATGCTTCTTTTATAAAAGAAAATACAAAATCGTCAACATCGATATTCATATCAAATCCTGACTGAATCGATAACCCAATCAGTTTTTCCTTCGTCACTTGATATTGCTCCTGCAAACCACTTAGGTTTTCCTTCAGCAAGAAATGGTAGAAGCCTTTGACTTCTTCCTCCAAATTGGGATAGCCCGTCAAGTTCTGCATAATAATTTCAGTTAACGGATGCATTTTCTTCGGATATTCCAGCTGCAGATTGTAGGACTGGCTAAAGCTGCTTACGTCTCTATCACTATAGGAACGAATATGTTCCTTTCCGTGAAGAACCTGTAAATGTGCCGGTGCAGTCATGCCGTCCGTATAGAGAAGTGCCGCACCATTTGTTAACTTACTGATAAAATCAACCTTTTCATCATTCAAGCCCAGTGAATTCGAAACATATTGACAATCATCCCTAGAGACAATTCGGTGAATGATTTTCGTATTGGTATTTTTCAATACATCCGGGGCAAGCTTCGTCGGCACTTGATCGACAATGATCATCCCCTCGCCATAGGCACGTATTTCTGAAAGGATATGACTTAGGCTTTCTACTGCTTTCCCTTTGATGTTTACATCTTCCTGTCCGCCCTGCTGATTAACATTCGTGAAAATCCGGTGTGCCTCCTCAAAGACAAGCAAATGCTTTAATTCATCTGAAAAGTCGGTCTCCTTTACCTTCAAATACTCGTAAATGAATATCGAAATCAGCCCGATAATCAGTGACTTCTCATCATCATCTGCGATAGCTTCCAGCTCCAAAACAGTTGGATATTGAAGGAGCTCACCGATTTCAATCGTTTTTACCGTGTTCAGCATGAAGCCTTTACCGCCGGTCATTAAGCTTTTAATCCGTGTTAACAGGGCAGCACGAATGTTTTGCATCTGCTCCTGCGCATAACCCAGTTCCCTCGTATAGCTATCAATCTCATAATAAAGGTCTTCAATTGTTGGGAAGTATTTTTCAGAAGCCGGACCGTCCCCCTGGTAAATGTTCCTTGAAGATGATAGGCTCCAACCTTTTTTCATATAAACGTTAGTTAAACATTGCTCCAAAATATTCGGCATCGACGCATACATCGTAAAGGAAGCATTAAATATCACTTTCAAATTATCGATATGCTGCTGAATGTTGACATTTGGCGGAAAATAGAAGGGATTAATTCGAAATGGCGAAACCCCTTCATTGCCGAGCGTGTAGACACGCAGGTCAGGAATAAGACTTCTCAGCCCTCGGTATTCCTTCTTTGCCGGTTCAATGATCAAAAAGGGTACATCCAGATTTTTTAGCAAGTTAAAGATGGTATTGGTTTTACCACTTCCGGTAATCCCTGCAACCAGCAAATGCTTCACAAGCTGGTTTGGCTCTAAATGATAAATCGACGTCGTTTTCTTGTCGCCATCATAAACATACCCAAGCGGAATCCCTTTAGTATAAGGCAGGTTTTGACTAAAGCGCGGTGTTAATGATAACTCATAACCCTTATATTCCTCTTTTGGAACATCAAACACATAAGAGAGCTCCTCGCCTGTCAAAAAACTAAATCCACGTAAACCCTCATCAAATAGATCAAGAGAATTCCCTACTGCTTCCTTTTCGAACCATCCCGCTGGCTCATAAATGGCCCGCAATGGAAACACATGATAAGGCTCAATTGCTTCCGGACTATAGCTAGATTTATAGACATCACATACCTCAGTAAGCTTGCTGTAGTCCTTTGCAAAAATAGAAATGGATGTCTTCCAAAAACCAGAAGCCAATGCTTGGTTCAACCGTTCGGTATACGTTTCTAATAATTGGTCGAGCTCCAACGCTTGATGGTTTGCCTTTTCAATACTTTTCGTCACTGTCTCAGTGCGGCCCTTCGTATCCGTATAGGCACTAGTTGACCCTTCACTTCGAGTGCTGCCAATATTAAATAAAAGCAACCCCCCGCCATTATTGCTGCCATCCGTCATCGTCTGTCCAGCATTGGTGGACCATGTATCCGAGTCAGCAATGCTTTCTTGATGAGTATTTCTCAAGTGAATGGCATTAGCGGACCTGCGTTCCGTGATCCTATCAAGTTGCTGAACAATTGATGCTTTTTTAATTGGTTTTACAACAACCTCAAGCATGACATCCTTCCCGCGGATATAGCGGATAAATGGCTCAATATAGGTAAAGGTTTCCGTTTCGCTTTTAGCTGGGATTCCTGTAATGAGTGCTTGAGAAGAATAAATTTCCTCATACACATGGCCGTCAACCTCAACAAACTCGACTGCCTGAAAATAGGAAGCGAATCTTTCCGCAAGTGATTGGCCAAACTTTCGCTTTGTACCGATATACAAAGAAACAGTTTCCTCAGCAATGCTGCTTTTTATCCGAAATATAATCGGCGAAAGACTATTTGTTAACGAGGAAAGAAAGCGCAGGATGCTGTTATTCATAAACGTTTGGATTTCTTCTTTTTTAATCTCATCAGAAATGGAGATTTTATGAATCTGGAAAAATTGATAGTCAGCCGAGTTAACGAGATTGCTGCATAAACGGTCTTCGTTAAAGCTTGTTGGTATCCTTTTGATTTGAACAATATCTTCCATCATGATAGCTGAAATCCACTTCCTATTTTAGACTTGTTTGACAAACTGCTTCTAATTGCTTACAGTATTGGCTGAAAAGACTCTTAATTGCTGTCTTTCTCGCTTGAATTACTGCTCCAAGTTTATCAGGGCTTACTTTTCCAAACATTTGCTGTCGTTCTAGCGAATCTGGGACAGTCGGATGAATTGGTTTACGATTGGTGCCTGCCCCCTTACCAAGGAACGAACCGATCGCTGCGCCGCCAATTCCACCAATCAAAATGACAGGAATGCTTTTTTGTATGATAAAACTTATCCCCAAACCAACGACAGCACCGATTGCTGTTCCGATGTTGATTACTCCCTGTGGCTGTTTTTGTACAGTGGAGGCCTTCGATGTTTCCACTGACACGTTCACGAGTTCTAGGCAATCCTCTTTCACTATGGTAAACTCAGGGATTTTCAATTCTTGATGAACCCGTTCTAACAAAGACAAGATATGATGCTTATCGGATTCATCTAGATTCTTATACCCCTGTGAACGAACGAGTTCGCTCTCAATCTCCTCCTTAATTGTGAACTTATAGTTAGATAGTTTTGTCGTTTCAAGTTGTAATTGTTTCAATAATGTCTGATAATCCCTAACCATACTTCCATCTTTAAGGAGTTTTTCATAATATTTATCTAAATAATCATTGATAGACTGGGCTTTGTTCGTGAAGTTCACTTTCAAATGCCTCCTTCGAAAATTGTAAAACTTTTTCTTCAAAGCGTTGGCTAATGACGTTTACATTAGAAATCTTCTGCTTCTTTTGACCAATAGATGCCAGCTTTTCATCTTCATTCTTATACATTTCCTTCTTCAAATCCTTGAGGACATTTTCTTTTACCTTAATGACATTAGTCGCAATGTTTGACGATGCAGTTTTTATATCTTCGAAAATTTTTTGTGCCATATGAAAAATAGGTGTGGCGATTTGAGATTGGCTTTGGAATACCTGTTCTTGCATGGATTCAGTTAAGTCCTCAATTAATCGATCAAGCCCGCGTTTAAAGGTATAAAGATCAAATCTTTCCTCATACTCTTCCTTACCAAATAAACCTTTAAACCAGTTTATAAAACCGCCTTTTTTCACTTCATAAATAGCTGAATTATAGGCTCCTTGGACTTTATCCTGACAATCCTTTGCAATCCCAACAATAATATCGGAAAATTCCCGTTCAATTTTATTCATTGTAGAACCAACTAAGTTATCGACATTCATATTACTAATTGTATCCATTTTGATTCCGAGATTTTTTAATTCTGCTTCCTCCAATTTCTCTGTAACGATGTCTAGTTGCTCCTGAATGTCGCTAATTAGCGAGGAGATTTCCTTTTTTATAAAGATAAAGGAGGTACGGACCAATTCCTTAATTTTCAGTACAAGGATTTCTTCTGCATCAAGGATGACTGATTTCACAATGTCCTCTCCATTATCCTGGGTAACTCCCTGTTTAGCTTTTGTCCACTTTTTAAAGATTTCCCTATCGATATCCTTACCAACATCAACGAGCTGACCGCCAACTTCATCATAAATTTCATCATCTAAACCACGGCCGGAAGTACCGCCAAGGATTTTTTTATTGATAATAGACCTAACGTTATTTAATGTTTCATCTTTCAAGGATTCGATTTCTTCTTGAAGTGCCTCAATCTTCTTGATATAAGTGGTTTTATCCTCAGTGATCGTTTTCTCCACTTCTCGGATTTCAAACTTCATCTTATTGATGGTGCCAGAGAGCACATTTCGGATACTAGACATAACATCAGTGATTAGATATTGATTTTTACTTTGAAGGTATTCACCGAGTGCCTTCTCCAATTCCTTAATCTTACTGAACTTAATAATATCAACAGCATTTTCTTCCGTAATGAGGCGGCCCGCAATTGTATATTCTGGATCTAGCGGATCAGGGATTTTAATCTTTCGGTCCTTCTGAACTTCGGTAATATCAATGTCCTTTGTCAGCAATTGCTTACCCCTCATTCCGAAGTAAGCAGAAACCTCATGGATATTCGGCTTCAAAATGATGCCGGAAAGCACCTGCTCCAATTCATGTCGCGCTTTTGCAATATCCTCTGGGTCAAATACATCAATTTTATTAATAACAAAGAAAATATGGCGACCGTCTTCCTCTAAACTGGATGTTTTAGCTGAGTTCACGTAATTACGTATTTTTTCAGTAAAATGCTCCTCGCCGACACTGTCAGGATCGATCATAAAAATAACGGCATTCACCTGAGGGATAATGTTATTGGTAATCGCCTCGTGCTTCTCATGTCGTGAGAACAGCCCCGGCGTGTCGATGATTTCAACATTGTCACGACATATATCTAGTGGACAATAAACAATAACTTCCCTGATTCTCTCTTCATTCTTTTCATCACGGACTGTAGTAATCTTCTTTAGAATCTCTTTACAAGTCGTATAGGTAAGCTGATTTCCAAAATCGTCCGTATCAAACATTTCAACTTGATCATTTTCAAAGTAAGTGACTTGGATTTTGATTTGGTCTGAGTAGCTGATTTTCGTGATAACTGAAGTCTCAGCACGAATATCCATACTTAATAGGTCTTTCCCGATGATGGAATTAATAAAAGTAGATTTCCCTGCACTGAATGGGGCAACAAGAGCAATCTTAAAGTTGCCTTTTTCCAGTCGGTCAATTTCCTGATATAAGGAGGAGTTTTCTATTATACTCCGGTCGATATTCTTCGACTTTTCCAACTCACTCGTATAATTTAAAAGGAATTTTTTTGTTTCTTTAAATCTTTCTAACATTCATTTCACTCCCAATGATGTAGTAAATGGTCGAAACCAGATTGCTTCAGTAAAAGCCCCGGCAGGTTAGCCTTGTCCTTTTGTTTAGACACCGGCAAATTTAATGAATCAACCAAAACAATGGAAGGATTTTCAATAATATCTGAAATCTCTATTTCCTTCCGTTTTAGTTGAAGATATTGCTTGTAATAAAGACCGGAAACAAAAAATACTGGGTCACTTGTTAAACTTTTAATCTTCTTTTTAATATCTATTTGCAGCTCCTGCTGGCTCTTTTGGTAAAACATGAAGTCATCCATTTTATTGACTACAATGATTTTTTCAATTCCTACATAAGTGGAATAAATTTTTTCAAGAAAAGGAAGGCTGTTATGAATCTCTAAATCTACGACAACTATCATACCGTCATAGTATTGGTCCAAATCAATTACTTCGGGGGTCTTTTCGATAAAATGCAAAGATTCCCCTAAAGATTGTTGCAGCAGTTCACTGACCATACTCTTACCTGTTCTCCCTTGACCAAGAATGAGCCAATTTTCCTTGCTGACATCAATTCCTGTCACTCGAATCCCTGCGGACAAATCAGCAATCAAATGATAAAGCTTTTCCATCTGACTCAATAGCTCCAGCTGTTCAAGATTTTCCTCCGTTATTTGTCGGCCGGTCAGAAGCTCGCCATCAGCCGTTGGAATCATAATCTCTCTGTTTTGACGGAGATCCTCAAGGTTGATCTCTCCATGCTTATATTGACTGTGGAGTGCCGCATAATAAGAGGAAACCGAAAGAATCGTCGGGTTCGGTATCAGTTCTTTAATCGAATCCTTTAGTTCAAGAATCACTTTATAAGATTCTTGGTCGTCTAGACGGTAATGATCATCAATGGCTAAGAAAATCGTTTTACTATTTCTGCGGACTCTTAGGACTTCACCAATTGCTTGGATAAAGAACTTGTTGCCAATCTGCTTCGGAGTAAGCAGAAAAAATACCATGTCATAGTCTGGAAGCGATTGAATCTGGCACTCTTCTTCCAAAACCGCCTCTTTATATAAAAGCTTTGGTCTAAGGGTTTGCAAAGATTCCAACTGCCGCCGGTTTTCTACGATCCAGATTGAGTTTGTTTGGCGCATGATTTTCACCTCTTTCACGTATGAATTGTTCAAGCCTATCAATTTGACTAAATTCCACAAGAGAAGATGCATGGTGTTTTTCAATCCCGCGTCCCATAATGATTTCATCTTCCTCAATAATAAATATCCCGCGGTTCTTGCGGATTTCATGAAGATCTAGCTTATCATTCCCAAGCAGCTTTCCATAAAGAGCAAAATAGCCGGATATGAAAAATAAATCTTCCTCCGCATAAGAAGGATCCAAATCCTTTAACACTATTTTCATCTCCTGCATGATTACTTCATGGTCATCACTGTATAAATCAAGCTTCGAAAGAATAAATCCGTACTTTTTATCCGTTTCTTTTATCTGTTCAAGAAACTCTTTGATTTGACTGGAAAAATTCGCTTCGCCAATATGGGCAGGATTGATTAAGAAAAGGATGAGATCGCTCATTTGAAACGCTTCCGCGGCAATTTGGTTATGATCAGAATGCCGCGAATTCAACCCAGGCGCATCAATAATCGTAATCCCCTGAAGCTGTGGAAAGTGGTGATGGATTTGAACCTCATAAGGCTTCTCCTTACTTCTTACTCCAGTAAGATCTTGCAGCTTGCTTTTTAACTCAACCATATCCTCATACGGTTGCATAACCACTCTGTTATTATCGTACTTTACTAAAATCCGGTTAGAATCTGCACTGACAACCTTGGTGATAATCGCCGTTTCCGCTCGAATATCCATATTCAACATTTCCTCTCCAAGCAGCCCGTTAATCAGCGTCGATTTCCCAAAAGAAAATGGACTGATGAAGGTCACTTTGAAATTCCCTTCATACAGCTGATCATGCGCCTTGATAACTTGGTTAAAATTCGTATAGGACTGAAGATAAATATCGAGCAGTCGTTGTATCGACGGATAATGACTGTAGAACTCTTCCCTGACAACGAAAACATTGGAAGGATAATCAATGACCTTCAAGTCAATTACTATTTTCCCTTGCTGCATTAGCTCTTTTAAATAAAAAGGCAGCCTTAAACGAATTATTTGATTTAACTTGTGATACAGCCTCCCTGGAATATGGCAGACCTTGATAATTTCATTGGTTAATGTACTGACGAACACATTGGCAAACTGATATTCCAACTCTACCGGAAGTTTTCTGAAGAATTCCGTCTTTTGGCCCACAAGGGTGACCGAAGCTGTTGGGTAAACACGCTTTACTGTCTTTTCAAATCGTTTAAATATTGGATGCAAATGGACTGTTCTAACTTCCTCAGTCAGTAAATGTTTAAGTTCAACAAAGAAAGCCTCTACTTTTGTCTCGTTTCTTTCTGTAAAAAGGTTAAAGATATATTCTGGAAATAAATTGATTGCCTTCTCCACCTTTTCACCGATGATCGTTTTATGATTATGGTGATAAAAATAGGGAGAAATCGTATCCATAATATTCTTGCCTGTTAAATCAATCTGATGTTCCGATACAGTTATTTTCATTGTTTGTCTCCCTATAAGAAATAGCTTATTAAAATAGCAATAAACGTTGTTATGTACCATTTTTTTTGGAATTTCTTAAGGCTTTGATTCTCCTCATACGCCTTTTTTAAATGAGCTTCGTTGAGTTCTTTAAGTGTTTTCTTTAAATCGCTTATCTTCCCTGATAGTTTTTCTTGGTTAGCAAAGCTAACATCTATCTGGGCAAATAGATTTTTCTGAACTTCTAAGATAAGTTCCTTTTGTTCGAGGGCTTGCAGAGCTAAGGCTTTCTGAAAAGTTTGATATTGCTGATCCTGATGTTGCTGGAATCTTTGAATGCTTTTTTGAATTTCTTCAGATGAGGACTTCGTCGTGTCCTTCAACTCTGCGTTATCTTTAGTCATTTTCTGTAGTGATTTATTAGTTAGTACGTTCATTTCCTTGTTTAAATCATTCTCCAGATTCTGCAGTTGATCCCTAAGTTCGCTTTTTACTTTGCTGATATTTTCTTCCGTCTCCTTCTCCAATGATCCTAGACCGACAAGTACCTCCTGCGATACCGCCTTTGCTTCCTTTGCTGCGTCCTGGGCATCAAGCATATTGGAATTGAGAAGAATATGTGTTTCATGAATCCTGCTTAAGACATCCTCTGTTGCTGTTACCATTATTCAATAAACCCCTTTAATTTAATAACTCTAGCAAAAGATAGGTAAGATTACCTCTATACTCCTACTAATTTACTACAAATTTCTATTCATTTTTGTCGAAAATTGTCATATTTATTTAGGGACGCAAAAATTTTAAAATCAGGATAAATATAAAAAATATATGTCAGTGACATATACCTTTGGTTAAATAACCCCAGATTAATTGGAATAAAGGACTCATTCCAGTAGTAGCCCTATTAAGATTGGAAATCAAATCTTGTTGGTGTGAAGAAATGGCGGATGGGTGCGCGCGGGAAATTGCGGTGAACCAATGATGAATGGAACGGATGGAGCAAAATTAGAACATTAGAACCGTCCCCATGCACCAAAATCTATTGTTGCTTTTCAACATTGAATTAGTAGTGATTCCATTTTTCTCTTTCCACTTATCGCATGCTCTCATCTCCTAAATTTTCACTGTATCTTTTTACCTATTTATTTGTTATTCTATTGTGTATATGATAGAAATTTGTATTTTTTTGGAGGAAGTACCGAAAATGAGCACAAGAAATAAGAAAAAGAAAAGAACATGGCTTAAAGTCACAGGAATTATCTTATTAATTTTGTTTATTGCCGGTGGAGCTTATGCTTACACTGTCTATAAGTCTTTTAAAAGTGCAGTAGAAACGATGCACCAGCCGATTGAAAGGAAACAATCCGAAAAACGAGAGAAACCTGTTACCTTACAAGAGAAGGACCCATTTTCGGTATTATTGCTCGGTGTTGACGAGCGGGCAGGCGACAGGGGCCGTTCAGACTCATTAATTGTATTGACCGTAAATCCAACTAACAATTCAGTCAAAATGCTAAGCATTCCACGTGATACACGGACAGAGATTATCGGAAAAGGCAAAGAGGATAAAATTAATCATGCCTATGCATTTGGCGGCGTTCCAATGGCTATGGACACTGTCGAGAACTTCCTTGATATTCCGATAGATTATTATATTCAGATTAATATGGAAGGATTTAAGGATATTGTTGACGCTGTTGGCGGAGTCACAGTAAATAATGATCTTGATTTCAATTACGAGGGTGTTCATTTCACGAAAGGGGAATTAACACTTAACGGTGAAAAAGCACTGAAGTACTCCAGAATGAGATATGATGATCCACGAGGTGACTTTGGACGTCAATTAAGACAGCGCCAAATTATCCAAGCGGTCATCAATGAAGGAGCAAGTGTATCAAGCCTGACAAACTTCTCTACCATTTTCACAGCCTTAGGCAAGAACGTAAAAACAAACCTTACTTTTGACCAAATGATCGATATCCAAAAAAATTATAAAACGTCCGCAGGAAACATTCAGCAAATTGAAATAAAAGAAACAGGTACAAAGATTAATAATATTTACTATGGATTGGTTGCCGCTGAGGAAAAACAAAAAGTCCAAAACGAATTAAAAACACAACTAGAATTAAATCAATAGGTTCATCCAAGTGCCCAAATATGCTTTGGGCACTTTTTTGTACTAAATATGCTAGAAGTAAGCACTGATATAATTTTGTGGGTGTCTGATCCCCAGCTTCCACAGTTACACCGTCACCTAACAGAAAAAAACCAAATCATGACCATTTTAGTAATGTCATAATTTAGGGTTTTCCTAGTATTTAATATACTTTATTCCCTTTAAAATAGTCTTCCATTTGTTGGTCCCCTTTTTTTGCTGCAACCATTAGGCTCATGATAAAGAGCATCATAAAAGCTCCAGTTAATAGACCGGCAATGAAAATAAACATAGCGTTCCCTCCATTTTTGATCATAATTCGTAGGAAGGTGAACATATTCGGTAACTGGCTGGCGTAGTCAAATGGACCTTAGCCCCTTTAGCTTTGCGTCACCATCTTTCAATGGCTTTGCCCTTTCGTACGAACTATGTATTTAGACTCATAATATCTTAATAAACATAAATAAATTATTAATATGAAAAGTCTATAAAGCTTTTAGTAATCACCCCGCCTAAAATACAGGATTGCAATAATCAGAAACCCCTGTTTCTTCACCAGAAAACTTTCCATCCAACAAAATATTCCTTTGTATTATAATAACGGATATTCCTTTTGAAATGTTTAGTAATTCATAACCGAAACTGCAAAAAATTTTCGGACCCTATTTCATATTCCCTTGAGATACTAGGAACCCCCTCAAGTTATTCAATATTTAATTTGAGATTAGAAAAGTATCCATCGGTTGCAATCCATGTCGAAAAAATCATCTTAATTCTTCCAAGCTTCGTCTACTTCTGCAATATTATTATGCTATCTTTATTAAAAATTGAAATACACTGCTTCAGATGGCCTATGAAAGAGTTGGATAAATTCGACTATTGATTTCGGAAGCGGTTACAACCATAATTAATACTACTCACTAATTGAAAAACACAAAAGTATCTACCAATTCATATAGGAGTGGATATCAATGGACGAACAAGGAAACTTTTTAGTAGGGTTATTGTGGGGAACATCGATAAGTCTTCCGTTGTGGCTAGCGTTTTTCGGGTGGATCAAAATCATCACTCATTTTCTCATAAGATAATTCAGAAACACAGAGTTTTCGCCTTTTCTGATGTGTTTTGCTCCTTTTCCACTACCTTATGAATTACTTCCGAAGTGTTTTTCCCTGTAAAATAGGAAGCTGGGTAACCAAAAAATCGAAGCCATCCATCCTATTGCTGCAAATGCCCACCATTTCCTCTTTCAGATTACGTAACCTCTCTCTTGTTGCAAAAACATATTAAAAGGGAAGAAGGTATCATAATAAGCAAGCCCCCTTCCCATTACATATATACGAGTGATAATATAAAGAAATTATTTTATATTATACTGCTTGATAAAATAATTCTGATACTCCCCACTAATAATCTGCTCCCACCACCATTTGTTATCTAAATACCATTGAATGGTTTGAGCAATTCCGGTTTCAAAGGTGTAAGTAGGTTTCCAACCTAAATTCTCTAATTTAGTAGGGTCAATAGCGTAGCGCTTATCATGACCTAAACGATCTGTTACAAATTCAATTAAATCTTCTGGTTTGCCTAAAGTGTTAATGATGGTTTTGACAACCTCTAGATTGGTCCGCTCGTTATGGCCTCCGACATTATAGACTTCACCGTTTACACCTTCATGTAACACTAGATCTATGGCTGCGCAATGATCTAATACGTGCAGCCAATCTCGAATATTTTTCCCGTCTCCATATACTGGTACCTTTTCATCATTTAATACACGAGAAATCGTTAGTGGAATCAGTTTCTCAGGAAAATGATATGGTCCATAATTATTAGAACAACGAGTTATATTTATTGGAAGTCCATATGTTTCGTGATAAGCCCTTACCAATAAATCAGACGATGCTTTACTTGCGCTATATGGACTGTTTGGCTGCAAAGGAGTCTCTTCCGTAAAGAAAGTATTTGGGTCAAAATCTAATTCCCCATATACTTCATCAGTGGAAACATGAACAAATTTTGTGACACCGCTTTTTCTAGAAGCATCCAGCAATACCTGTGTTCCCATAACATTCGTTCGAACAAATACTTCAGGGTCTGTTATAGAACGGTCAACATGGCTTTCTGCTGCAAAGTGGACAACATAGTCAAACTTCTCTGTTTCAAAAAGCGTCATAATCGCCTCGCGGTCAGCAATATCTGCCTTTACGAAAAAGTAATTATTTTCCTCTTCAAGTTCACGGTGCTTAGTTAAATCACCAGCATAAGTTAATAAATCAAGATTATAAACAGCATAATCAGGATACTTGTTCACCATAAATTGTACAAAGTTTCCACCAATAAAACCTGCTCCACCTGTTACAAGTATTTTTTTCTGTGCCATCATTTCACCTCAAGTTGCAATGCATTTATATATGCTTTTAATGAATCTTTCCAGTCCGGTAAAGGTTCAAATCCGTTTTCAATTAATTTTTGTTTTGAAAGACGTGAGTTTTTTGGACGTACTGCTCTAGTAGGATACTCTTCAGTAGTAATGGAGTTTACTTTTGTCGTCTTCCCTGCTATTCGGAAAATTTCTCTAGCAAACTCTGCCCAACTACAAAACCCTTCATTTGTAGCATGATAAATTCCGTACTTATTTGTTTGAATCATATCTAATAATAGTCGGGATAAGTCACTTGTGTTTGTTGGCGAACCAACTTGATCACCAACAACATTTAACTCTTCACGGGTTTCTGCCAAACGCAGCATTGTTTTAACGAAGTTATGTCCATTTAAACCAAATACCCACGATATACGAACAATAAACCATTCCGATAAAAGTGATTGAACAACCTGCTCCGCTTCGTATTTCGTTAGTCCGTAATACCCGACTGGATCTGGTCTATCAGTTTCAATAAAAGGAAGTTCTCCTGTTCCCTCAAAAACATAATCAGTACTTATAAACATAAACTTGGCATTTATTTCTCTTGCAGTCTTTGCTAAGTACTTTGTTCCATTAACGTTTACGTTCCAACAATTTTCTTTATCGTCTTCTGCCTTATCAACGGCAGTATAGGCCGCACAATGAATGATGACATTAGGATTCAGATTTTTAACATAATCATTTACAACAAGCTCATCAGTAATATTAAAATCCTTTGAACCCACACCAATAATCTCAAATCCTCGACTCTGGCCTTCACGTACGACATCATAACCAAGCTGCCCTGTATAACCTGTTACTAAAATTTTCATCCTTTTTCCCCATAAACAAAATTATTATCCGCTTTATTTAGCAAAGGTGCTTTCTGATCCTTTTCAGACAAAACAGGCACAATATCCATTGGCCACTCGATACCAATAGAAGGGTCATTCCAAATAATCCCACGGTCACATTCAGGAGCATAGATTTCATCTACTTTATATTGAACTTCAACATCATCTGTTAAAGTCATAAACCCATGAGCAAATCCCTTTGGAATTAATAATTGCTTTTTATTTTCTGCATTCAACTCAATGCCAAACCACTGGCCAAATGTAGGACTTCCCTTACGTATATCTACCGCAACATCAAATATAGATCCTTTTGTACAACGAACAAGCTTTGTTTGTGCTTTGGGGTTTAACTGATAATGCAAACCTCGTAATGTTCCTTTTACTGCGGAAAATGATTGATTATCCTGAACAAACTTTACTACGATTCCTGCATCTCCAAACGATGTTTCACTGTATGTTTCCATAAACCAGCCACGATAATCCCCAAATACTTTTGCTTCAACTATTTTGACACCCGGTAGAGAGGTTTCAATTATATTCACTAGTAACACCTCGTAAATTAGTACTTTATGCTGCCGTTTGCTACTTTTAATAAGTACTGCCCATAACCTGTCTTAGAGAATTTTTCGCCTGACTCTAGTAATTGGTCAATACCAATCCATCCATTAATATAAGCAATTTCTTCAGGTGCAGCAATCTTAATACCTTGATGTTCTTCAATGGTTTTTACAAAGTTCGTTGCTTCTACTAAACTTTGGAGTGTACCTGTATCCAACCATGTATAACCACGTCCAAGAAGTTCTACCTCGAGTTCGCCCATTTGTAGATAGGCTTCATTAACAGAAGTAATTTCCAATTCACCTCGTGCTGAAGGCTTTACATTTTTTGCAATATCTACAATTCTGTTATCATAAAAATAAAGACCAGTAATGGCATAATTAGATTTTGGAAATTCTGGTTTTTCTTCTACACTTAATACTTTTCCTTCCTCATCAAATTCAACTACCCCAAAGCGCTCTGGGTCTTGAACGTGGTATCCAAATACTGTAGCTCCCGATTCCTTTTGTGCTGCTCGTTGGAGAATTTTCCTCATTCCACTGCCATAGTAAATGTTATCTCCTAAAATCATGGCAACCGAATCATTTTCAATAAACTCTTCGCCAATTAAAAAAGCCTGGGCTAACCCATCCGGGCTCGGCTGAACCTTATATTCAAGATTTATACCAAATTGAGATCCATCTCCTAGTAGTGCCTCAAACCGAGGAATATCTTCAGGAGTCGAAATTATTAGGATCTCACGAATTCCTGCAAGCATTAATGTAGATAATGGGTAAAAAATCATAGGTTTATCATAAATTGGAAGTAATTGCTTACTAGTAACCATTGTCAATGGATATAGCCTCGTACCACTACCACCTGCAAGTATTATTCCTTTCATCATAGTCCTCCTTTATAATAACCTAATAAGATTATTTAAGACTTAAACTTAAGTCATTTTTTATCTTTGTTGTTGATATCTCTGGTGTACGATCCAAATAAATTACTTTACAATAATCTTTTAAGAAATCAAACTTTCCTTCCC
Source organism: Neobacillus citreus (assembly GCF_018343545.2). Taxonomy (GTDB): domain Bacteria; phylum Bacillota; class Bacilli; order Bacillales; family Cytobacillaceae; genus Neobacillus; species Neobacillus citreus. The sequence continues at coordinate 63,795 of NZ_JAGYPE020000028.1, forward strand.
AATCATTCCCCATAACAAATGTATCTACCTTAAACTCTAAAATATCACTTATTTTTTGGTCCCAATTAACTTCCGGAATAACTAAATCTACATATCTTATTGCTTCTAACAATTTTTTACGTTCGTCATATGAGGAGTAGCTCTTTTTACCTTTAATAGCATTAAATTCATCTGTGGATAATGCTACTATTAAATATTCACCATATTCTTTTGCTCTTTTTAACAAATTAATATGACCATAATGTAACAAATCAAATGTTCCATACGTAATAACTTTTTTCACGTTAATCACTCCTTCTTCACTTATTTTTCCAATAATCGGCACTTTTTTTAGTATGCTAGAAAAATTAATTAATATTAGTAGTCAAAATTACATTAAACTTTTTTTTGTTTTATTAAGAGGCTAGAAAATAAGTTAATATCCAAAATCCGGAGTCCAAAAATTAATAATATATAAACAAGTGCTAATACTAATATGCTTAATATAATATGGATGTTTAGATACAACATTAAAAAGCATATAGTTGTAAATAGAACTATTAAAATTAATAACCTTTTATCAAAAAATAGACTGAAATTTTTACCCAATATATATCTTTTCACGAAATAGTACTGGAGAATAAAACTTAAAATGAAACTTAGTATCGTAGCAATACTCGACCCATATAAACTAAATTTAGGTATTAAGATTAGGTTGAGTATGATATTAAAGGCCAATGATAAGGTTCCAATTTTCATAAAGAATACCTCTTTATTGTTTGCATATATAACCCTTCCGAGTACGTTACTATAACATTGAATAAGTAATCCCCAAACAAGAATTTGCAAACATAAAACTGCTGCATCCTGTTCTGAACTAAAAAGCCAATAAATTATCTTTTCCGCAAATATGGATATACCTATACAAATAACAATAGATAGATGTACTAAATGATATATAACAGAATTTATTAATGATTTTGTCTCCTGAATATCATTCGTACTTTTAATAATTTTCGGAAAAATCACAGATGCAACAGATATTGGTATTATTAGCAAAGCTTCGTAAAGGGTATATGAAATATTATAATATCCCACTACTTTTTCATTCAGCATTATAGCAAGCATTAGTATGTCAATTCTGTTGAACAAGATTCCTATAACACTTGAAATAAAGAAAGGTAGTGATCTTTTAATTACATCTTTTAAACTACTAATAGTAATTTTTATAGAACAAACGTTCTGTTTAATGTAGAATTTCCGAACTAAATATTGATTTAGAATTAAAAAAAACACTTGTAAAACTAAATGAAAATAACCAATTAACAAAATGTCAGTTTTAGCACTAAGTTCAAGAATAATAAATGACCCGATATATAAGAAAAAATTATTTAAGAAGTTCATTAAAGAGTATAATGTAAACTTCTCAATTGCTTGGTAATAAAAGAATATCTGTTCTTGGATACTTTTAAAGAAAACGGATATAGTAAAAATTATTACCAATTTATTAGCAATATGATTGAATGGTAAATAGGAACGGAAGAAATAGATTAAGAGTATCAATAAGACATAAACAAAGAACTTAATCAAGGAAATATGTGCTAGATACCATAAGCCAGTATCTTTGTCCTTTGCAACTTCTCGATTTATTAGGAAGTTAGAACCAAAAGACATAAATATCATAACCATTATCAAGAAAGTGTTTGCGGTTGAATATTCACCAAAACTCTTTGTGCCCAACTTATTTGTTATTAACAAAGCAAGCAAAAACAGAAAAACTTTACTAAGGACTGATAATACATTTACTATTACAATGTTGTTTAAAGTTTTATTCATATGTTACCCTATTATATTAAGACTTGTTCACAAATTTTTTTACAACTTTCTCCAAGTTCATCAGCCATCATAAAGTTCTTTAATTTTTGTCTTACATTTTTGTTTATATCAGTGTTATTCAACTCTTGATTAAGATGGCTAATCAAACTATCAAAGTCTTCTACAATTACCCCTCCACATACTTCTTGAATGTCATAATAGAATCCCCTGTCCATATCTTTATAATATTTATAATCATATACATAATGTATAATTGGTCTATCAAGTAATACAAAATCAAAATAACAACTTGAATAATCTGTTATTAATATATCTGTTATTAATAATAGTTCTTGAGTATCAATATCATCATATTTACCGATATTAAAAATCGTTTTTGTATCAACATTATTATTAATCTTGCGTATTGACTGATCAACAAAATGCGACTTTTCTAATAACACCGTATTGTTTTGTAATAGTACTTCATTTAACTTTTCTACTTTAACATTTTGTTCTAATAAAAATGAAAATACTTCAGTTTGGTTATCTCTAAAAGTGGGCATATATACAATTAGTTTTTTATTTAAAGGAATACCGTACTTCTCATTATATTTTTCTCTAATTCGATTCTTTAGATCGATATTATTTTTATTAGTTACTATAAAATCGTTTCTAGGTTGACCATGTTGAATTATTTTAATTGTTTTGGAATTATTATCTCTAAACGCAGACATAACTTTTTCCGTATTTTCTGAAGATGAGGAAATGAAATAAGTGTAGTTTTCATAAGTTTTTTTACTTAAATTATTTTTAAATTTTGTAATTTTACTTCTTTTCTCTTCAGGCCGCATATCAGAACAAATTTTCTTTAGCGGTACTCCGTGCCACAATTGCACTAACTTTGCACCTTTGAACAAATTGTGTTGAACAATATCCTTATAATTTTGAGTAACAAACGCATATTTAGATGTCAATGAGTAATAGATTGATAATAATGTTCCATATTCAACAAACTTAATATTAAATTTAACATTAATATATTCTTTTAACTTTATATCACCACACCAAACAAGTTCGTATTCAGGATATTTATCCATAATGTATTCGAAAAGATACTTAGAATTATCGCTGTATTTCTTTCCAAACCAAGAACCAAAGATAATCCTATTTTTTTTTCTAGGTACTAATCCACTTAGAAAAAAAAGTATATTATCTAAAATAAAATTAAAAGTCTTTACTATCAATTACTTTTTTCTCCTTTCATTTCGTTGATTCTAAGGCCTTCTTTACCGCTTCAAGATATTTATACCCATCTTTTTTATCTGGCTCTAGATATGTTCCCTCAGCCCATTCATTCCAAGCATTGATAAAAATAAATTCAACATTATTTTCTTTTGCGGTTTTTATTTGTTCCGTAAGATAGGTTTTAAATTTTTCCGGGCTAGAACCTTTCATAATTAATCCTTCTCTACCTTTTCTCGGGGAATTATCCCAATCAACAAACGCTCCATAAAAAGTTTGAGAAGCACCATCACTTACCGTCCTTGTTCTTTTAAGAATTTTATCCCATACCCTATCATAATCAACTACATTTAGTAATCTCTCATGTTCAAAATTAAATAAATAACTTGTTTTTCTAACTAAATTCCTAAATTTTTTAAACAAGTTAAAATACCTATCCATATGATGACCAAGTGTATACATAGGTTCAAATTCGACTTTGGCTTTAAAATGTTGAGATACAGGTGTATTATCGAAGGCAGTTAACATTTCTATAAAGTATATCCCCTCTAACCCATTATCTCTTGCTAGCATATTCCAAAATTCTAACATTTCATTACAGTCTTTAATACTTGATGGTCTGTAAATTAAAAATACTGGCTTATTATCGATTTTAATATACCTTTGGTCCAAAAAAGCTTGGATTAAATAATTGAAATGCTCTTCCCAGTCTTTTCTACCACCATAATTTTGAGGCATGAGCACTTCCTTATTTTTCCCATCCCAGCTTCTTGTCCAAGGTTCGTTTGCCCAAGCTAAACAGAAAGGGAAATCCGGTTCTTTCGATTTAAGTACTTCATCAAAAGGCTTTTCCAAAAGTCTTTTCCCACGGAACCAGTAATGATAGTAACAAAAACCAAATATATTGTATTTTTTTGCAATTTCTGCTTGCCATTTTCTAGTTTCTGGGTTTGTTAAGTCATAATAATTATCATTAAGAGGAACTTTAGGCTGATTATGCACTTCAAAAAGAGGTTTTGAATTTCTCATATTAGTCCACTCAGTAAATCCCTCACCCCACCATTCATCATTTTCTGGAATTTGATGGAATTGGGGTAAATAAAAGGAGATTATTTTCATATTACGATCTTCCTGTCTTTTCGTTATTTAATATTTTTTTGAATTCATTATATTCCTTACTATCAACTGACCAAGGATAAGTAATAATACTATCTGTGTATTTATAATAATGGGTCTTTACTGTATCGGTACTCATTGAAAATACATTTATAGCAGCTACTCTAATTTCTACGTTGTCGT
>NZ_JAGYPE020000029.1:0-23549 GCF_018343545.2 Neobacillus citreus
TACGTTGGCTTCGTTTCAAATGAAACGAATATTATTGTTTGTTGACGTTTTTGTTTGTTTAGTTTTCAAAGAACTATCTTGCTCGCCGAACTATCTTGCTCGCCGCTCAAAAGCGACTTTATCAATATAACACATGGTGTTTGTTAATGTCAACACCTTTTTTCAAACCGTCCACTGCGGAAAACTTTTTGAAAATGTTTCGCAGCGACGGTTATTAATATATCAAGTATTCACGAAAAGGTCAATAGCTTTTTTTGTTTTTTTACGATAGTTTTTGACTAACGCGGTAACAGCGGTGAAAAACACCCTGTCCCTTTGTCTCAACATTAACGATTTCTAATAAATGTTTTTCAATTAAGTATTCAAGCAGGACTGACATATCAACGGAATACGGCATCAATTCCGGCTCACTCATGATTTCGCTAAACATCCAATGCTCTTTTTTACTTAAAACGTCTATTAAGTGGGAGGAACCAATGTTAGTTCTGGAGTGAATCAAGAATTCACTGGCAAGGAATAAAAGCTCGAGCCTTTGTTCCAATGTTTCCTCACTCACAACCAACTCAACATATAATTTATAAATTTCCGGTTCAATTTGCTTCACCTGCTGCCAAACCGTCAGTTCAGGATGAAGGCCATTTTCAATAATCGCTAATCTCGCCAGATGATGCAGGGAGTGAACGACATAATTATAGGCATCTAAATACTGTTTATTTTCAAACAGCGCTTTCCCATCCACATAGCGGCGGATTAACTTCGCAAACTCCAATCCCATTTTTATTTTTCGGCCATGGAACGGAAATTCTTCTAGTTCCTTTTTTAGATTGGCTACATATTCATTGCGGTCAAATAAAATTTTGGAATGATGAAGCCATTCAAAAACCTTTCGGTTGCTGCCTAACAAAATCCATTCTTGCAGCTGCGGCTCAGTGATAATATGCATGGCAGCTTTTTTGTCATCATACGAATAATGTTTTGTATATACAGGCTGATCTGCTTCTTTCACAATCATTAAAAGAATCGCATCAAACGAATCCGTCGTTTGACTTGACCGTTGTTTCTTTTCTACCAATAAAATCCCCAGTGTATTTAATTGGCTTGCCCTTTCTTGATAAATGGGCCGAAGAATGTCTTCCATCTTCTATACCTCCATTTTTCTAGCTAGCAATATATGTTCGACAGGAAGAAGAAATATCCTTCTAAAATTTAAGACAAAATTCGACATTCTTCCATGTATCCTTTTTTCTCAATGGAGAATTGTGGTATAGTTTGTCTAGGAGGGAGAATCATGGCAAAATATTCGAGTAAAATAAATAAAATTAGAACATTCGCATTGTCGTTGATCTTTGTTGGTTTTATCGTTATGTATGGTGGTATTTATTTTCGTACTTCACCACTTATTATGACCATCTTTATGATTTTTGGTCTGCTTTTTATTATCGCGAGCACGGTTGTTTATTTCTGGATTGGCATGCTGTCAACCAAAACCATTTCTGTCAAATGTCCCAGCTGCGGCAAACCCACTAAAATGCTTGGCAGGGTAGATATGTGCATGCACTGCCGCGAACCTTTGACTATGGATAAAGCCCTGGAAGGCAAGGAATTTGATGAAACTTATAATAAAAATAAAATGAAATAAAGGGATGACCAGCAATCGGTCATCCCTTTTTTTATAAACAAACAGCCGACTCCAGATTAGAATCGGCTTTACATTAGTGAACTTCTTTAGTAGAGCAATCCGGACAAGTGCCGTAAATTTCCATGCGGTGATTCGCCACTTTAAAACCAGTGACATGTGTTGCCAAGTGCTCCACTTCATCCAAGCCAGGATAGTGGAAATCAACAATTTTCCCGCATTCCTCACAGATTACATGATAGTGATGGGTGGTAACAAAATCAAAGCGGGCAGATGCATCTCCATAGGTCAATTCCTTTACAAGGCCTACTTCACGAAATACTCGTAAATTATTGTAAACCGTTGCCACACTCATATTCGGGAATTTGCCCTCTAACGCTTTATAGATTTCATCTGCAGTAGGATGTGACATCGAGCTTATTAAATATTCAAGTATCGCATGACGTTGCGGAGTAATACGCACCCCAGTATCCTTTAAGGTATCCAACGCTTCTTTTAATTGATTCATCGCCATGCACCTCTTTTCAAAAAGATATTCTTACATTGTAATTGTTATAATTAGTTTACTAGGTAATTTGTACTTTTGTCAATATTGTAATACTGCAAACACCGAAGTTCATTAGCTATGTAATGTTTGTTCAGAAGCTCCTAACTGGTGGTTGACAAATCTTGCCGTGACAAACAACAAGTCAGAAAGACGGTTTAAATACGCCAGCACAAGCGGATTGACATCCTCCCCTAAGCCGACGGCACATCTTTCTGCTCTTCTTGCAATGGTCCTGGCCACATGGAAGGCTGCACCTGCAGGATGTCCCCCAGGTAAAATGAAATTCGTCAACGCCGGCAGGCTTGAATCCCATTCGTCAATTTGTTTTTCCAGTTCTTCAATATCCACTAAAGCTAATGACCACTTTACTTCCTTCCCTTTCGGAGTCGCGAGCTCAGCACCGACATGAAATAGGTTTGTTTGTATTTTATGATATGCTTTTTCAATTATTTCTTTCCCTTGAAAATTTTCCTTAGTTAAATAGCTTAATGCCAGTCCAATCATCGAATTCGTTTCATCACAGGTTCCGTAGGCCTCGACGCGAAGGTCGTTCTTTGCTACCCTTTGACCGTAAATAAGTGAAGTTGTTCCTTTATCCCCTGTTTTCGTATAAATTTTCATTTTTCAATACCCCCTATTGGTAAATTTTAGCTTCCATGTCTATAAATCTTTTCTTCATCATATCACCTAGGTCATTTATTAGAAAAGAAAGAAGGCATAAAAAAGGGGTCCGAATGGACCCAATAAGTTTTATCTGAGGAGGTATGCCCTAATAAAATGATATTCACATGAAGCACTTTTGCATTGGACAAAAGCCTTTTCTTGAGAAAATAGGCAGTCTATTATTGGTTTTCCCTGATATAGGTTAAGGCTTCTTCGACATGCCCTTTCACCTGAACTTTTCTCCATTCCTTCGCAATATTGCCCTCTTTATCAATGATAAAAGTCGACCGTTCAATGCCCATGTATTCTTTCCCGAAGTTTTTCTTTAGCTTCCAAACACCGTAATCCTCCGCCACTTGATGATCGGTATCGGCAAGGAGCAGGAATGGCAGACCGTATTTCTCAACGAATTTTTGATGGCGGTCTACCGGATCTGGGCTGACGCCTAAAATAACGGCATTTAAGTCGGCAAACTGCTCATGTTGATCACGGAAATCACACGCTTCAGTCGTGCATCCCGGCGTCATATCCTTTGGATAAAAATAAAGCACAACATATTTTCCTTTTAACTCTGACAAAGTAACCTTCTCGCCAGTTTGTGCTTCTAGTGTAAAATCAGGTGCTTGTTTACCAATTTCTACTGTCATTTTAATCACTCCACTTTGAAAAATATTCCTATTTATAGCCTAACCAAAGTGATACAACAATACAACTTTCGTGCACCTGGGGATTTATTTTTCCCGATCAAACATGACCTTGGCCACGAAGGCCGCTGGGAGCGTATAGCCTATTAATGCTTCAATGACGGCAACCAGTCTTCCGATTCCCTGAGGGATCACATCTCCATTGCCAACTGAGAACAGCATCATCGCGCTAAAATAAAAGCTCGTTTCAAAAATGTTCCGGTGTTCGGCATTATTTATTTCCGCCAAGACCTTCATTCCCGCTAATTCAAAAATTAAATAAATCAGCCCAAATCCGAAGATGACAGTTAAATAGCATGTTCCTAAATAAAAGAAATTGTCAAAGGACACCAACTTGCCCTTAATCGTGTTGGGAATAAACAAGGTTCGAATACTCATGAAGATGCAAAAAATCACAATCGGCAGCAAGAAATAAATCACAAGACCACCTCTAATATTTGTACAGATTAGTTCATTGTATGTGGGCTTGGCCAATAAAATATCAAAAAAACCGTGCCGATTGTAGCACGGTTTTAATTAATTTTTAATTGCCGGCGCCGCGGTATTTTTTGACCCCCTGATTCCAGAGGAATACGGAGAGCGCAAAAAAGATGATGCCGATTGCAGGTGTTAAAAACGAATAGATATACCATTCTTGTTTTTCAAGAAAAAAAGCAGCGGGATAGACGCCAACGAAAGCAAACGGCAAAATCCAAGTGAGCACGAAGCGGATCACCGTATTATAGATATTGACCGGATAGCGGCCGTAGTTGCTGATGTTGTACATCATCGGCATGAGCGAGGTTTTCGCATCCGCCCAAAAGCTGACGCAGGCGAGCATCACAAAGATGCCGCCGTAAACAAGCGCGCCGCCGATGACAAAAATAATAAAGAGAATCGGATCAAACCAATCCACCTGCAGGTTTAACCGGCTACCCGCATAAAACATGACAGCCAAGCCAGTGACCGCCCCTAATAAAGCTTCCAGTTCCAGCCGCTCGAGGATAATCTGAAAAAGACTATGAATCGGCCTAGTTAGGATACGGTCAAGCTCTCCCCTTACAATATAACGCTCGTTGAAATCCCAGATATTAAAGAAGGCCGAAAAGACCGCGTAAGGTACTAAGAAAAATCCATATATAAAAATAATTTCATCACGGCTCCAGCCGCCGAGCAGCTGGGTGTGGCCAAAGACGACCAGAATAAAGACGAGATTGATGGCCTGGGACATCAGGTCCGAGAAAAACTCTACAAACAGGTCAGACCGATATTGCAATCTAGTTTTCATATATTGCGACATGTATTGAAAAAACATCGTTACGTAAAACACCATTTACCCTCCTTGAATGACCAGCTGTTTTTTCGCAATAACCCAAAGAATTTGGATGGGAATGAGGAGGATGATAACCCAAATAAATTGCTGGCCGATGGCTTGAATGGCCTGCTGGTGCGTGAATCCCTCTGTATAGATCATGCTTGGTATATAGCTGATTCCCTGAAACGGCAGGAATTTCATAATTCCCTGCGCCCAGCCCGGGAAAAAGCTCATCGGCAAAAGCAGCCCAGAAAACAGGTCAATGACAACCCGCTTAGCACGGATTAGGCCTGAATTATTATATAAGAAGAAAGTCGTAATTCCGGTTAACAGATTTAACTGGGTGTTAATGAAAAAGCTTAGTAGAATGGAGATGGCGAATAATCCCCATACGCCTGGCTTTAATGTGATTTGGATCGGAAATACGAAATAAACAATAATGAGACCCGGCAGCGAGAAGAAAAATAACCGAAAAATCCCTTCCCCCAGTCCCTGCATGGTTTTCATGCCGAGGTAGTTGTAGGGACGGATCAGTTCAACGGCCACCTTCCCTTCCATGATTTCCATCGCCATTTCCCGGTCCAGGTTGTTGAAATAAAAGGCCCGCGCCATCCAGGAAATCGCCACATAGGTTGTCATTTGTGTAATGGATAGACCCTGGATTTCCTCCTTGCCGCTGTAGATCGCTGTCCACAGAAAATAATAGGCGCCGATGTTGATGCCATAAATGAGGATGCCCGTATAATAATTTGTTCGGTAGGCGAGCATCATTAAAAAACGGATGCGAATCATTTCTAAATATTTATCCAACTTCCACCGCACCCTTTTCGTAAATATTGCGGATGATTTCTTCCGTGGATGTTTCGTTGATTTTAATGTCCTTTATTTTAAAAGCAGCGACGATTTTGGCAATCAGCTGTGAGATGAGTTCGTCGTTGTTTTGCATGTTGGCGGTAAAGATTTGTTCCTTTTCGTCGTGCTCCCATTTGACAGGAAGAGCGGCAGTTAGTTTTTTTACGGCTGGCAGATCGACTTTTTCAAGGAACTGAAATTGCAGCTCTTTGCCATCTCCTAATGCGTCTTTTAAATTTTTCAAAGCCCCATCATAGATGATATTTCCTTCATCAAGCATAATGACGCGTTCGCATAATGCCTCTATGTCTGAGAGGTCGTGCGTTGTTAAGAGAATGGTTGTATTGTATTTTTCATTGATTTCTTTTAAAAATTCACGGATTTTTAGTTTTACTAGGACATCGAGGCCGATCGTCGGTTCATCCAGAAAAAGAAGTGGCGGATTGTGGATGAGTGCCGCGGCCAGCTCGCAGCGCATTCGTTGTCCGAGCGATAGTTTTCTGACTGGTTTGTCGAGAAGCGGCTCGATATCAAGTGTTTTGATGACATGGTTCATATGGTCGTCATATTGTTCATCAGTTACCTTATATACCTTTTTGAGGAGCCGGAATGATTCCTGGACGGCGATGTCCCACCATAATTGGGAACGCTGGCCAAACACGACACCGATGGTTTGGACAAATTTTTCCCGCTCCTTATGGGGATTCATGCCGTTCACTTTGATTTGCCCGCCGGATGGGGTTAAAATACCTGTTAACATTTTGATGGTTGTTGATTTACCGGCCCCGTTTTCGCCGATATAGCCAACCATTTCCCCTTGCTTGACGTTAAAACTGATATCGTTGACGGCGCGTGCAATTTTATAATTTCGTGTAAAAAGGTCGCGGAATGCGCCCGCTAAGCCGGAACGGCTGGAATAGGCTTTGAATTCTTTTCTTAAGCTGTTTACTTCTATAGCGTTTTTCATTTATATGGCACCTCCTGATGTGGCTTGTGGCTTACCCTAATGTTTTAGTTTAGCCAATTGGGGGCGGAGGTACAACTATCTTGCTTTTTATATTTTTGGAGAAGGATTGAGGCTGGAAGTGGGGTGCTGTTCTTGTAAATTGGGTGCAAGTTGATTCCTATTAGACAGTTCTTGATTTAAGACAGGGGAAATGTCTTTTAGAGGTGCTCTTATTGGACAATTCTGGCTTGGCTTTGGAGCAAAATGTCCTTTAGAAGCGGTTTATTGGACAATTCTGGCTTGACCTCGGAGCAAAATGTCCTTTAGAGGATTTCTATTGGACAAATCCGACTTGGCGATGGAGCAAAATGTCCTTTAGAAACGGTTTATTGGACAATTCCGGCTTGGCGTTGGAGCAAAATGTCTTTTAGAGGCGGGCTATTGGACAATTCCGACTTGGTGTTGGAGCAAAATGTCTTTTAGGAGCGGTCTATTGGACATTTCCGACTTGGTGTTGGAGCAAAATGTCCTTTAGAGGCTTTCTATTGGACAAAACCGTCCCACCTCAATCTCATTATGTCCTTCATCAGCCTCATGAAGACCAAATCCAACTCATCCCCACCCCATAATATCCTTCATCGACCCTATGAAGACCAAAATCATATCAGCCCTGACCCATAATGTCCTTCATCAGCCTCATGAAAACCAAATCCAACTCACACCCAACCCATAATGTCCTTCATCGACCTTATGAAGACCAAAATCATATCAGCCCTGACCCATAATGTCCTTCATCAGCTTCATGAAGACCAAATCCAACTCATCCCCGACCCATAATGTCCTTCATCGACCTTATGAAGGACAAAATCACATCATACCCACCCCATAATGTCCTTCATCGACCCTATGAAGACCAAAATCATATCATCCCCAACCCACAATGTCCTTCACCCCCGCCCCACCCCAAAAATGTCAAAATAGTAAATCACAAAAAACATGCTAGAATAGGAATGTTAATAAAAAAGGAGGAAACCCAAGTGCATTTTACCAATTCAGAACGAATACATAATGAAGCTCTCGAACATATTGTCGGCGGGGTCAACAGCCCATCCCGTTCCTATAAGGCAGTCGGCGGCGGCGCACCGGTTGTGATGGAACGCGCTCAGGGCGCTTATTTTTGGGATGTTGACGGCAACCAGTACATCGATTACCTTGCCGCCTACGGACCGATCATTACCGGTCATGCCCACCCCCATATAACCGAAGCCATCAAGCGTGCGGCAGAAACCGGCGTCCTATACGGAACTCCGACGCCGCATGAAGTAAAATTCGCCAAAATGCTAAAGGAAGCTATTCCTTCATTAGACAAGGTCCGCTTTGTCAACTCTGGAACAGAAGCGGTCATGACGACAATCCGTGTAGCCCGTGCGTACACAGGCCGTGACAAAATCATCAAATTTGCCGGCTGCTATCATGGTCACTCTGACCTTGTTCTTGTCGCCGCCGGTTCTGGACCGTCAACCTTAGGTACTCCGGATTCAGCAGGCGTACCGAAGTCGATCGCCCAAGAAGTTATTACTGTCCCATTCAATGATATTGAACCGTACAAAGAAGCACTAGAAAAATGGGGCGATCAAATTGCCGCTGTTCTCGTTGAACCAATTGTCGGCAACTTCGGAATCGTCGAACCAAACCCTGGTTTCCTAGAACAGGTAAATGAACTTACCCACGCGGCTGGTGCGCTAGTAATCTACGATGAAGTCATTACAGCCTTCCGGTTCATGTACGGCGGGGCCCAAGACCTCCTCAACGTCAAGCCTGACCTTACCGCAATGGGGAAAATCATTGGCGGCGGACTGCCAATTGGGGCCTATGGCGGACGGAAGGAAATCATGGAAACAGTCGCCCCTCTAGGCCCTGCCTACCAGGCTGGAACAATGGCCGGCAACCCTGCCTCGATCCTATCGGGAATCGCCTGCTTAGAAGTGTTAAAACAAGAGGGCCTTTATGAATACTTAGATCGCCTTGGCGCGATGCTGGAAGAAGGTATTCTTGAGGCTGCTAAGGAACACAATATCCAAATTACCATCAACCGCTTAAAGGGTGCCTTAACCGTCTATTTCACTGATGAGAAAATTGAAAATTATGAGCAGGCGGAAAAAACGGACGGTGAGATGTTTGCGAAGTTCTTTAAACTGATGCTGCATCAAGGAATCAACCTCGCTCCATCCAAATATGAAGCTTGGTTCCTCACAATCGCCCATACTGAGGAAGATGTGGAAGCAACTCTACATGCGGTCAGGAATGCATTTTCTTCACTAAAACAAGAATAAATATGCATATTTCATGCACGAAAGGGAGCTATACAGGCTCTCTTTTTATTTAGAAAAACGAATTGTAAACGTTTTCATGTAAGGCTTTTCATCTATATTTTCGATTAGAATCATGCCAAATTGATATCCAAACTTTTGAATAATTATTTGATTTCTGAAAATTCGTATGATACGATATGTTTATTATTTTTCCTTTTTTCTCTTAACTTTTTTCCTGCAATTTTTCAAGTTATCAATTATCAGGAGGTGAAGCGGCTTCCTTTAGGAATTCTGAAGAAGCCCGACAAAATGACACAAAGATGGACGCCATCTCAATTTAAAGATTTTCATAAACATGAACACGATGCTTGTGGAATAGTCGCTTGCCTTGAAAAAGCACAGACCCCAACAAGGAATAACATTTTTGCTTGTATAGACGCTCTAGTGACCATGAACCACCGCGCAGGCTTTATTAACGGTGAGGGAGATGGCGTTGGAATCCATACAGATATCCCAAGGGACCTTTGGAAGGAAAAGCTGCTTCAGGCAGACCTGGACCCGGCACTCACGGAAAAAGAGGGCTTTGCTGTAGGTCATGTTTTTATCAGCAGGAAAGCAAATTGGGCTGAGGTTAAGCAAGAATTAGCAGACAAACTAGTAAAATATGAATTGGAGCTAATCTTTGAAACAACTGAGGTCACCAATCCATCAGCATTAGGTCCAATTGCCATTCAGGAAAACCCGATTTTCTGGCAATTTGCCATCCTATCAAACAAGAACGGCCAGGAATTAAACAAGGTCCTGTTCGAAGCATTGGTTGATTTTGAAAAAAATGAACTTGTTCACGTAGCGTCTTTCAGCCAAAACCATGTTGTTTACAAAGTAATGGGCGCAGGTGACATTCTGCCGCGCTATTACCAAGACTTAGCAAACCCACTTGTGGCTTCCACCATGACACTTGGCCACAACCGTTATTCTACAAACACTCTCTCCAGCTTTTTCCGGGTACAGCCTTTCAGCGTGCTTGGTCACAATGGTGAAATCAATACCATTTCCAAGCTTCGTGATGAGGCAAGAATGATTGGTGTACCACTTGTAAAAGACGGAAGTGATTCCCAGGATTTAAGCAGAACGATGGAAACATTAATCTGTCGTGATGGCTACTCCTTATTTGAAGTAATGGATTTATTATTCCCGCCGATTATTAATGAAATCAAAGCTTATCCAGAGCATTTACAAGATTTATATACTTATATGCGTGAAGCTTGGGGACATTTTGCCCAAGGGCCTGCCGGCATTATTTCCAGATATGGCGATGAGGCCGTGTTCAGTGTCGATGCACTTGGACTCCGCCCGCTGTGGATGCTTGAAACGGAAACTTCCTACCTATTCTCGTCTGAACCAGGAATCATTCCTTCAAGCGAATACGTAAACGATCCGAAGCCATTAGCACCTGGTGAAAAGGTTGGCTTTAAGTGGAACGAAAACCAGCTTGAAGTTTTTGAACAAAGCCAATACCAAAATGTCGTTTATAACCGTTTTTCAAAACGGGTTAACCTCCACGGAGCAAGACTGCGTCTGCAGCCGCCAGCACTTGGCAAAACCGTAACCATGAATTATCCAGATAAAATTCATAACGGGCAATACAAATCATTTGGCTGGGAACGCGAGCATATTCAATTAATCGAGCAAATGGCCGAAAAAGGCGTCGAGCCGATTCGTTCACTTGGCCACGACTCACCGCTTGCAGCCTTAAATCCAGAGCGTGTCAACATTGCCGATTATATTAAAGAAAGCGTAGCAGTTGTCACAAACCCAGCGATTGACCGCGACCGGGAAACAGAGCATTTCTCCACCCGTGTCATTATTGGCAAGCGCCCAACATTATTTGCAGCTGCCGAAAAAGCAGAATCAGTCATTGAATTGACAACACCGCTCCTCTTAGAAGGAAAAGCGGGCTTCGCATGTGCAGAAAGCTTAGGACAGCCGACTTTTGATCAGCTTGTCCAGCATTTCCAAGAGCAAAAGCTGATCGCTTATATTTCAACTACCTTCCAAACGGATGAAACGGTTGATGCTGCCATTAAAAGACTTGCAAACGAAGCTGTTCAGGCTGTTCAGGCTGGTAAGTCGCTGCTTGTCCTTGACGATGCAAAAGCCCATCAAGAGAATTCTTATTGGCTTGACCCGCATCTCGTCACATCGGCGATTGATCAAGCTTTAGTGAAAGCAGAATTAAGAAGAGATTGTTCATTATTGCTTCGCTCTGCTGCGATTCGTTCGCTTCATGACATTATTACTGTTTTTGGCTTAGGTGCAGATTTAATCAGCCCATACTACATGTTCTTAACGGTTCAGAATGAATCAACAACGCCGTTAACGAACCTTTACAGTGCATTAACGAAAGGTATAGAAAAAGTCATTTCAACGATTGGTATCCATGAACTGCGCGGCTATGGACGCCTGTTCTCCAGTATCGGTCTGCACGAGTCGATTGCCAATGTATTAAACATTGTGAACTTCTTCGGCTCCGATGAAATTGAAAATAATTTTGAAGCAATGAAACAGGATGCTTTAAAAAGAGCAGAAGATTATCAGAATGATAAGGAAAGAGTCGGAAAAACGTTCAGCCTCTTCCCACGGATTTGGAAAGCGATTGGCGAAGTTGCCTCCACTGGTGATTACAGCGCATATCGCGATAAAATCTCCGAACAGGAAGCAGCAAATCCGGTTACAATCCGTCATTTAGTTCAATTAAAGCAAGGCCTAAATCAGGTATCGCCTAACGATGTTGATCTTCGTGTCGGTGATCATGATCTGCCGTTTTTGATTTCCTCTATGTCCTTCGGTTCGCAAAACGAAATTGCCTTCAGAGCTTATGCTGAAGGGGCTGACCGCTTGAACATGGTGAGCTTGAACGGTGAAGGCGGCGAGATCAAGGATATGCTTGGCAAATACCCAAGAACACGCGGCCAGCAGATTGCTTCCGGACGATTTGGGGTTAACGCCGAACTTTTAAACTCTTCTAATCTATTAGAAATCAAAATCGGTCAAGGTGCAAAGCCTGGTGAAGGCGGACACTTGCCTGGTTCTAAGGTGACGGCCAAGGTTGCGGCAGCACGTAATGCTACACTTGGTTCTGACTTAATTTCACCGTCCAATAACCATGATATTTATTCGATTGAAGACTTGGCACAAATGATTCAGGAGCTAAAAACAGCAAACGACCAGGCAAAGATTGCCGTTAAGGTTCCGGTCGTTCCAAACATCGGAACAATCGCAGTCGGTATCGCTAAAGCTGGCGCAGATATTATTACTCTAAGCGGTTTTGATGGCGGTACAGGGGCAGCCAGAATCCACGCCCTGCAGCACGTCGGCCTGCCTGTTGAAATTGGCGTAAAAGCGGCTCACAATGCATTACTTGAAAGCGGCCTGCGCCACAAGGTGGAATTATGGGCTGACGGCGGCATGAAGAGTGTAATGGACGTTATGAAAATCATGCTTCTTGGTGCCAACCGTGTTGGCTTTGGTACATTAGCAATGCTGTCGATCGGTTGTACGACCTGCCGCGGCTGTCATTTAGACACTTGCCACGTTGGTATTGCCACTCAGATTGAAACGGAAGCACAGGCAAAAGACCACGGTCTTCGCCGCTTCGTACCGCGTCAATTTGATTTAGCTGTACAAGGAATTATGAATCTATTCACTGCATTTGGTACTGAATTAAAAGCACTTGCAGCAAGCCTTGGAATCCGCAATCTGCAAGATGCAGTCGGTCGTTCCGAACTATTAGAGCAAGTGAAAGGCCAAAATCAGTTGAACCTTTCTTACCTATTAAAGCCATTAGAAATCAGCCAGTTTGCTAAAATTGAAGCTTCTAAGTCTGTTTCCGAAGCGCAAATGCAAGTGGCAGCTGGCGCTGAGTACCTTGATGCAAGTGTGGATCAGCTTCACTCTTCAAGGGAATTCGTCAGCGTCACATCTGAACAGCGGGTATTGGGAAGCCGAGTTTCCTGCCACCGTGTCCGCGGCAGATTGGATGGCTCTTACAAGCAGCTTCCGCCTGTCCAGCTTAAGTACAAAGAAGGCTCCATCCCTGGTAACGGACTAGGCGCATACAACAGTGAAGGAATTGAAATCACCGTTAACGGCGGCGGTCAGGACGGCGTTGGTAAGACCTCCTTTGGCGGTAACATTCATGTTCTGAAATCAAAAGGCAAAAACGGCCAATACGTCAACGGTTCTGTTGGTAAAGGCTTCGGCTACGGTGCCCAAAAGGGTCTCCTTGTTGCCCAGGGCAATGCTGATGCCCGTGCCGGAATCCGCCTCTCTGGTGCCGATCTTATAATCGGCGGACAGCTGAAAAAGCCGTTGCCTGGAAAAGAAAACGGCAATATCGGTTCCAACGCTAATATCAAAGGATTTGCGTTTGAATATATGACAAACGGACGCGGTCTTGTTCTTGGGGACCCAGGTCCATGGATTTGCGCAGGTATGACCGGCGGTGTCATCTATGTCCGCCAGCAGCCTGAATTGGGATTAACCAAGGAAGCTGTACAGAGACGCGTTGCCAAAGGCGCCAAAGTATCTGTCGTCAATTTAACCGAAAAAGGCAAACAGGACATTAATGAGCTCTTAGGCAAATATACAGCCCTGTTAGCCGAGAACGGCCAAACGGAAGAAGCCGAACAGCTTCAAAGCTTGCTGGCAAGCCCAGAGGAGCACTTCGTGCAAATTACTCCTGTTAAAGAGCAGGCTGATCCATCCGTATCTACAGAATAATAAATTTTCAAAAAAGCATTCGCGTATTATTGCGGATGCTTTTTTTTAAGCAACTTTTAAAAATAATGTCATATAATTTCTCTTGATTAAATAGTTTAATCCCTGTATAGTACTTAATTGTTTAGCTCTCGAGCAAACTATTAAGAAATTATGTATCTTTGAAAGGAATCTATTATCAAATGAAGTTAGGTGCCCGCATTTTAAAAACGGGAATTGCGATTGTCTTGTCTCTATACTTGGCCTATTTGCTGCATTCACCCTCTCCTGTCTTTGCAGCCATTGCCGCGATTTTTGCCATCCAACCGACCATTTACCGCTCTTATTTAACGATTATTGAACAAGTTCAAGGGAACATCATTGGCGCCATCCTTGCGGTCGTCTTTGTTCTTCTGTTAGGAAATCATACGATCGTCATTGGACTGGCAGCGATTATTGTCATCACGCTTAACCTTAAATTTAAATTGGAAAATACGATTGGGTTATCGCTCGTTACGCTTATTTCGATTATGGAGGCACCGGGAAGTGATTTTATCACCTTTGCCGCAATCCGCTTCTCCACGATCATGATTGGGGTATTTTCGGCCTTTATCGTCAACCTGGTGTTTATGCCGCCCAAATATGAAAATAAGCTTTATTTAAAAATTGGCAGCACAACCGAGGAAATCATCAGATGGATTCGCTTGAGCATTCGCCACGATTACGACCATCAATTGCTGAAAACGGATATTGGCAAGCTGAAGGAAAACATCAAAAGCATTGAACAATTTTATACGATGTATAAAGAAGAACGAAGCTATTTTAAAAAGAACCTTTTAGAAAAATCAAGAAAACTCGTGGTTTACCGGCAAATGACCATAGCCGCCAGAAAAGGTCTTGACACCTTAAAAAGAATTCATCGCTTTGAAAATGAACTATTGCTGCTGCCGGAACCATTTAAGGAAGCCATCCAGGAGCAGCTTGACAGCCTCATTTACCAGCATGAACAGATTATGCTGCAGTTCATTGGAAAAATTCCTATTACAACTGCTTCACCCGTAGAAAAAGTCAGCACAGATAAAAAGCTGCTCTTTGACTTATTTCTAGTTCATCAAAAAGAGTTTGCAGCTGATGATGATAATCAGCATCTCTACCATACCATGCAAATTGTCGCCTCGATTATTGATTACAGCGAGCAGGTGGAGCATCTCGATGTGTTAATCACCAGCTTTCATTCTTTCCACCATAACGAAATATCCATTGAAGAAGAAAGCAACCAATAGAAAAACCGAAGCCATGACGCTTCGGTTTTTTTTAAATGGATGTTTGTTCATTTTTATTGTCCAGCTGCTGGACTTGAAATAGTTTATAATAGTTCCCCTGCTTAGCCATTAACTCATCGTGCGTACCTGATTCCACAATCTGGCCATGTTCAATTAGAATAATTCTGTCTGCGTGAGTGATGGTCGATAATCGGTGCGCAACAATAAAGGTCGTCCGGTCCTTCGCCAGTTCCTCCAGCGCCTCTTGAATGTAGTGTTCACTTTCCAAATCGAGTGCTGATGTAGCCTCATCCAAGATTAAAATCGGCGGATTTTTCAAAAAGACACGGGCGATGGCGACCCGCTGCTTTTGCCCGCCGGACAGCTTAACGCCTCTTTCCCCCACCTTCGTATCATAGCCTTCCGCCAGATGTTGGATAAACTCGTGGGCATTGGCTGCTTTTGCCGCCGCAAACACTTCTTCTTCGGTAGATTCCGGCTTACCCAGTAAAATATTATCCTTAACCGACTCGCTGAATAAAATATTGTCTTGGAACACGACTCCAATTTTATCCCGTAACGATTGAACCCTAAATTGGCGGATATCTACCCCATCAAGCGTAATCCGGCCGTTGGTGACATCGTAAAAGCGTGGAATCAAACTTACCAGCGTGGATTTCCCCCCGCCGCTCATCCCGACAAGCGCGATCGTTTCTCCTTTTTTCACTTGAAGGTTTATATTTTTTAATACCGGCTCTTCGTTTTCGTTATAAGCGAAGGAAACATTTTCAAAGTTGATATTCCCCGTTACCTGCCCGCATTCCACCGCATCCGGGGCATCCACCACATCATATTTTTCATCCAAAAATTCAAAAACCCGGTCCATTGAGGCAAACGACTGGGTAATCGTCGTGGACGAGTTCACCAATCTTCTTAACGGACTGTACAGCTTATCAATATAGGCGAAAAACGCCACCATTGTCCCTAGGGAAAGCTGATGGTGAATTACCAAATAAGCGGAGTAGCCAATCACAATTAACGGAGCAATATCGGTAATCGTATTGACTGCCGAAAATGATTTCGCATTCCAGCTCGTGTGTTGGAGTGCTTTTTCCAAAAAGTTCTTATTCTGCTTATCAAATTGGGTTTGTTCATATTCCTCAATCGCAAAGCTCTTAATTACCGGCATACCCTGCACCCGCTCGTGGAGATAGCTTTGCACCTCAGCAAGGGCTTGTGACCGTCTTCTCGTGAGATTGCGCAGATTCCCGAAAAAGTACCTAATCGAAAACGCATAAAGCGGGAACAACAAAATAGACACAAGCGTCAGCTTTACATTCATGGAAAACATGAGAATAATGGCAATAACGATGGTGGCAACATCAAGCCAGAGGTTCATCAATCCGGTCACAACAAATGTTTTTGTCTGCTCAACATCATTGATGACCCGCGAAATGATTTCTCCTGCCCGGGTATTGGCATAATATTTAAAGCTTAATTTTTGAATATGTTTATACATTTTATTGCGGATATCATATAAGACCTTGTTTGATGTCCATTGCGCATAATACTGGCGATAATACTCAATCGGCGGCCTCAGGATCACAAAAACGAGCAGCATGACGCCCATGATGAGCATTAATTTATGAATTTTTCCATCGGTGGATAAGGCATGATTGCCAATGATATCATCGATCACATACTGAATTAAAATGGGAATGATGAGAGGAATGGAAAATTTAATAATACCGATGAAAATCGTGGCGATGATTTGCCAGCGGTATGGTTTGACAAATTGAAGGTATCTGCGGATGCTCTCCAAACCAGTTTCCCCCTTCTTGTTAAAATGAAGACATATAAAAACCTGTTGATGCTCATCAACAGGCGTTTGTTACCTACACACCAATTAACGTCTGTATGTTAAATAACGTTCATACCAAATATCAATAAAATCTGGTGCGAATGGGCCGCTTCGCTGCCTAATCCATTGAATCAGCTTATCTACATTCCGTTTTAAAATTTGGTCAATGACATCGGGATAATTCATTTCCCGGCGGTGACGTTCGTATTCATCCTCGTCAAGAAGATTAAAAGTCATGTCAGGATACACCTTAATATCAAGATCATAATCAATATATTTTAACGCCTCTCCGTCAAAGATGAAGGGTGAGCTTATATTGCAATAATAATAAATACCGTCTTCCCGAATCATGCCAATCACATTAAACCAATATTGGGAATGAAAATAACAAATGGCCGGTTCCCGTGTAATCCACGTTCTGCCATCCGACTCCGTGACAAGTGTCCGATCATTTGCGCCAATCACTAAATTCTGCGACCCTTTTAAAATCGTTGTTTCTTCCCAGACGCGATGGATGTGCCCATTGTGTTTATAGCTATGTATTTGTACTGGTTCACCTTCGATGGGTACGCCCATTTTCTCCCCTACCTTCATTTCCGAACCTTTGCTAACCTGACCTGCTATTCAAATAAACCGACAAAAGGCAACAAAGTAAATTCCTTTTTCTATTATTATAACGGTTGAAGCCGGAATTTAAAACAAAAGAACCATATTTCTATGGTTCTTTGTAAATTTTGCGGATTATTTTTTCCTCTAAATGGTTTGTGTTAAATTCATTTCCCGGTAGGAATTGATCACTTCTTCAGTCTGTTTTTCAAACATCGCCTGAATTTCTTTTAATTCCTTTTTCATTTGTTGAATATCGGCTTGGATACTTTCTAAATCAGTTTCATTTTGCAATGCCTGCAATTCCGCTTCAATCTGCTGGCAACGCTCAAGTTCTGCCTGAAGAAAAAGCAACTTTTCCATTGTTGCCATTTGCTCGGAAACTAATCGATTAAAATGATCCATTTCCCTCACCGCCTTAATAATTGTCCTTACTAATAATTCTTTATGGCAGATATTTTTTCCTTTGACTACTTATGTAAAGTAAAGGGAGGTTTTGTCGAATTTCTGCAGAAAAAAAGAAGGCACTCTTCCGAATGAGAGTGCCTTCACGTAAGTAATTTTATTAGCTTTGGCCAAATTGACCAGATGTACCTTGGTTTTTATGAGCTTCTGATTGTTGGTTTTGCTGTCTTACTTCTTGTGCATTTGTTTCAGAGCCAAATTCAGTTCCGAATTGGCCAGCTGCACCTGCACCAGCAGACTGAGCGTTTTGTTGTCTTACTTCCTGGATGTTAGTTCCAGCAGAAGTTTTGTTTGGTTGTTGATTGTAGTTAGCCATTTGTTATCACCTCCACGAATTTTAATTTACCCAGCCTCGTGGAGATTATCCTTAAATTTTTGAAAAATAAATTTAAACCAGAAGCGAAATGCCTCCATCAACGATAATTGTCTGTCCGCGAATCATGTTGGAGTCGTTTGAAAGCAGGAACATAATGCAATTCACCATATCATCCACTTCGACCATTTTTCCGGCAGGCGTTTTTTGTCTTGCCTCTTCTAGGAGTTCTTCGCGATTTGGAAAAGATTTAAGGGCATCCGTATCAACAGCTCCTCCAGAAACGGCATTCACAATAATATTTTTCGGTGCAAGTTCCACTGCTAAATATCTAGTGAGTGCTTCTAGCGCCGCTTTTGATACCCCAACGGCTGTGTAATTTTCCAAATAGCGAATTGATCCTAATGAGCTGATGCTGACAATTTTTCCGCCACCGTTTCTTTCCATCAGTTTTGCCGCTTCCTGTGCGCAAAATAACAAGGCTTTACTGTTGATGTTTAGTGTCCAATCCCAATGTGATTCCTCCAGCTCCATCGCTGGCCGCTGAACACCGGATGCGGCGTTGTTTACAAATATATCTAAGCGGCCAAATTCCTCGTCAATTTGCTTGAACATTTCTTTTATTTTACTGACATCGCCGACATTGGCTTTGATAATGAACGCTTTCCTGCCTAATGCTTCCACCTGCTCCGCAGTTTCTAAGGCGCCCTTTTTGCTGCGCGCATAATTGATTACAATATCATATCCTGCCTCCGCTAACCGGATGGCGGCTGCTCTGCCAATTCCACGGCTGCTGCCTGTTACTAATGCTACTTTTTGTGTCATCTTTCTGTCTCCTATCTTTTATTCAATTGGTTTCATTTTAGCTTTTCCATGAATAGATGACAATTAATATACAAAACTAAGGCAAGAAACCCTTTTGAAAGGATGTAGCCAAATGTATGTAGGACGAGATATGACCGAACTCTCAATGATGGCAAAAAATAATTGGAAGGATAGCGAACTTGCCTTTTTTCATCATGCCTTGCAGCAGATTACTCCCTATTTGAACAGTGAGGGGCAATCTATTCACAGACAGATTATTGAAGAAATTGAAAACCGAGGCGGCTTCGACAGAACTGAAGCAAATTACACAAACGGCACCAAGACCACATACGATTAACCGATTTATGCTCAAAAAAAGGGCCTAGCCCCAGAGCTGCATGACTGTGTTAAGCTTTAGCTGCATTGGGGTCAGGCCTATTTGAATATTCGAGATAGATTTTGAACATTTTTTGATAAGGGACTGGGAAGGCGTAGTCCTTTATTTCATCTACGGTGACGAGTTTCCAATCGCTTCCTTCCGGTATGTTGGATTGTAATTCTCCATTATAAATTTTGATATTCCAGACAAGATGAGAAAAAACATGCTCAAGTTGCCCTATGATTTTTTCTAACTTCAAATGGATTTTAAGTTCTTGCTCGAAAAGCTCGGAAATCTTTTCGCGCTCATGGTGTAGCGGGTGCTGAATTTCGACGTTCGGAAATTCCCATAAATTAGCCAGCAATCCATCCGATGGCCGTTTATGAATTAGGATTCTTCCTTCTTCATCTGTAAGCAGTACGGCTGAAAGCTGCACATCGCGGGTTTTATTCTTTTTTGTTTTGATTGGCAGTTCCGCTTGAACCCCTTCCTCAAACGCTTGGCAGTGTTCACGGACTGGACAAAGCAGACAGGATGGCGAAGTCGGCGTACAAACTAGCGCCCCAAGCTCCATTAAAGCTTGATTAAAGGCTGAAGGATCCTCATGCGAAATCAATTCCCGGACAGCGTGTTCAAAAACTTTCCGTGAAGATGGTTTCGCGATATCCTCCCATATATTTAAAATCCTCGAAAACACCCTCATCACATTGCCATCTACAGCTGGTTCCGGAATACCGTAGGCAATACTTAAGATGGCCCCTGCCGTATACGGACCAACCCCTTTAAGCGTAGATATTTCTTCAGGGGTGTTCGGCACTTCGCCATTATATTTTTCTTTCACTTCTCGAACGGCGGATTGCAAATTTCGGACCCGCGAATAATAGCCGAGTCCCTCCCAAGCTTTAAGGACCTTGTCCTCATCAGCTTCCGCCAAGTCATCTATGGTCGGAAACCAATCGATAAAACGATTAAAGTACGGGATAACCGTGTCGACTCTTGTCTGCTGCAGCATGATTTCGGAAACCCAAACTTTATACGGATCACGGTCCTTCCGCCATGGCAAGTCACGCTGCTCTTCCTTAAACCAGGTAATTAAATCATGTTGAAAATCATTTATATTGATTTTTTCGATATTTTTTAGCTCAGTCGTCATAAACTTACTCCTTTTTGCTTGTAAACAACTCTAAAAAGGGGGAATATAATATTAACAATTCTTTTTTAACGATATGCCAAATTGGGCGTTTTGACAAGATAATTTGAAGGGGGATTTTTTACCTTTGGATACTGGAACTCATGTTGTAATGGGCATCGCGCTCGGGGGGCTGGCCACGCTTGACCCGGCCGTATCCGCCAGCCATGCCACTGCTGCCAGTGTTTTAATTGGAACGATTGCCGGTTCACAAATACCGGATATTGATACAGTCTTAAAGCTTAGAAATAACGCCATTTATATACGAAATCACCGGGGAATTACCCACTCTGTTCCTGCCGTCCTATTATGGCCGCTTCTCATTACTGGGGTGATTTATTTCTTTTTCCCTAATGCCAACCTGCTGCACCTCTGGGCGTGGACGTTTGCTGCGGTTTTTATCCATGTCTTTGTTGATATTTTTAACGCCTATGGAACGCAGGCACTAAGGCCTTTTTCGGCTAAATGGGTTGCACTTGGTGTCATTAATACGTTTGATCCGTTTATTTTTACCATGCATGTTATTGGGATCATCGCTTGGGTACTCGGAGCACCTCCTGGATATACCTTTTTAGTCATGTATGTCATCATCATCGGTTATTATTTCAGAAGGTACCAGGCTAAAAAGCGTGTTCTTGTCGGAGTCAGGGCTTTAATCCCTGATGCCACTGAAATTATCATCGCCCCGACGATGAGGTTCCATCAATGGCGGATTGCCGCCATGAACGAAAATATCTTTTTTGTGGCAAGGTCGATTGACGGGAAGGTCGAAATTCTTGACCGTTTTAGACGAATTCCTGTGCCAAAAACACCTGTCATTGAAGCAGCCAAAAAAGATCATAACATATCAGCGTTCCTTTCCTTCTCTCCGGTTTATCGCTGGGAGGTAGACGAATATGACAACTATTACGAGGTGCGCTTCATTGACCTCCGCTACCGGAGTAACGGCCATTATCCGTTCGTCGCTGTTGTCCAGCTTGACTGCGATTTAAAGCCAATCAGCTCCTACACTGGCTGGGTTTTCAGCGAGAAAAAACTGCGAAAAAAATTGGGGATTATTCCAGGATAACATAGAAAAAGCGGGGGATATTTTAATCACCCGCTTTTTTTAATGCAATATATTTTTTGCGTGAGCTAAATATATTTCATATTTAGGATTGGTTGTCGTGAAATCATGCAGTTTGTCTCCATAATTTTCAATCCACTGTTTGACAACTCTCTCTGTCATTTCGCTCCCCATATACTCCTGGCCGGCCCTGGCAAATGTCGTTTCAAAATCGTCCCATAAAAGCTCCACCCATGTCCGGGCTTCGTTATAAGAAAGATGGTCGTTTTTGTTTAATAATAGCTTGGTCAGTTTTTCATGATAGTCGTTCATCTATCCACCCCATTGGCAATTTCTTATCACATAAGCAAAAAAATTAAGTAAATAATAATAGTGCGTGGTCAGCATTAGGCTGTCCTATGCTTTTCATGTTTTCTCATTCCCTTTAATTGGAGGTACAGCATGAGAAATAAACAGCGCAGCTTTCCAAATCAAAATAACAATAAGTTCGAAGGAGAGCCACGGGCGAAAGCCGAATATGCTTCTAAAAGAGCAGACGGCACCATTAACACGCATCCACAGGAGCGTATGAGAGCCTCTGGCGAGCGTGATGATGAATCGCCTCAAGTTTGGCAGTAAGTTTTAAAAACGAGCCAGAGACCTCTTGGGTTCTCTGGTTTGTTTTTATATTATTTCAGCCATTTCAATAAAGAAATCGGCAGCGCCTCTTGGGTTCCGTCCCCTTTCGTACGATAGCCCCAGGCAAAAACGCCGTTCATATAATCAATTTTGAAATACTCTCCAGGTGCACCCTCAATTTCGTAAATTTCACCAGGCTTAAAGGTACTAGGGTCCATTATGTACGCCTTTGCCATAAGCACCTTTCTTTCCAAGACGGCAAATTCACTGACCATTCCCATTTGTTCCGCTTTGCGGGCTTTCTCTTGAAGCTTGGAAATTTCCTGTCTTAATTCCTGCTCGGTCATGTCACTATACCGTTTCTCCTGCTGCATCGATAATTCCTCCCCGTTCCTCTTTATTTTAGTATAGTGATTTTTGTAAAATTAATAAAGGCAAAACTACGGAAGGATATGACGATATGAAAACAATTATTATTACCGGGGCTGGATCCGGATTAGGAAAGGAATTAGCGCTGCTTTTTTCCCAGAAAGGGTATCATGTGGTGGTGGCCGGCCGGACTGCTGAAAAATTGTCTGCTGTGAGGAATGAACTTGCGGATGGCGGCGGGAAAGCCGATGTTATGGTCGTGGATATTAGGAATCGTGAGGATGTTTTTTTAAAGGTAAAAGAATTGTCTGGCAGGTATGATGTGTACGGCTTGGTGAATAATGCCGGGGTCGGCCATTTTGGGCCTTTCGTGGAAATGGATGATGCTCAGATTGTGGAGATGTTAGATACCAATGTGTTGGGAACCATTCTTATGACGAAAGCCGTTCTACCTTTTTTGCTTGGACGCGGCGAAGGCCGGATTATGAATATAATCTCCACTGCCGGCCTGCGCGGAAAAGTAAACGAATCCGTTTATTGCGCCAGTAAATTCGCGGTGCGCGGGTTTACGGAAAGCCTGCAGAAGGAATTTGAAGGGCAGGGCATTAAAATAAACGCTGTCTATATGGGCGGCATGGACACACCGTTTTGGACGGACAGCGACCATGTGAAAGACCCGTCGCGTTTGCGATCGGCTCGGGAAGTGGCGGAGATCATTATCGAGCAGATGGAGCAAGATACGATTGTTATTGAGAGCAATAAAGGATGACGGTTATTATTTAGTGCTATGGACTCCATGAAGGACAGTTTGAAGGCTTCTGGGTGCGATTTGTCCTTCATTGGTTCGATGAAGGACTTTTTTGAGGAGTATCTGAGGCAGTCTGGTCTTCATTTGCTTGATGAAG
>NZ_JAGYPE020000029.1:23649-65569 GCF_018343545.2 Neobacillus citreus
CTTATTAGACATTTTCATACTCTCCGACGACTATTTTGTCTTTAAAAAGCCTCTTAATAGACATTTTGCTTCTAAAGGAGATAGCATATTGTCTTTTACAACTCAGACAAGTACTTTTCAATCAACTCCATGGAAAAGCCTTTCCGATAAAGTGCCTGTTTCATTTTTTGCTCGAATTCAAAACCGTTATATTGCGAGTATTTCCGAACGGCCTTTTCCCCTTGATAACGGATCGCTTCAAGCTCGCTACCACCATTGCCATCATCGTCAACAGCAGCATCTGCTCTCATCGTACCCGCATCCTCAAGCGCAATCTGAATAACCTCAAACGAATATCCCTTACGAAGCAGCATTTGTTCCAGCTTTTGTTTTTGAATCCGTAGCGAATCCTTAGATCCCTTTTTGAAAAACTTCTCGCAAAGCTTCACGGCCTTTTCGATTTGCTGTTCTCGCGGAAATTCCTTTAGCGCCTCAACCAAAATTACCTCGCTAATCCCCTTTTGTTTCAGTTCCTGCTTGACCACATCTGGGCCTTTATCCGTGGTATTTGCCTGTGTCCGCACATAGGCGAAGGCAAATTCCCTGTCATTTATGTATTTCTGAGCTGTCAGCTTATGAATCACTTCATTTACAACTGGCTCTTCCATTTCTTTTTCAACAAGATAGTCTCGGATTTCTTTCTCCGACCTTATTCGCCTTGCCAGGTAATGAACTGCTAAATTGTAGGCTTTTCGGATGTCGTCTTGATATTGAATTTCTAAAAGAGAAAATTCATCCACTTCCATCCCTTTTTTTAAGCCAAATTTAATCAGAACATCACTGTCAACACTAAAGGCAAACTGTTCACCTTTGCCGTAATCCATAAAAATATTAAAACGGTCTATATTTTTTTGCTGCGTGGTGATTTTTGTAATTATAGCCATCACGGTCACCCCCACTCTAATTTACCATATTGGTCAAAAAATATAATAAAATAAAGGTAATAAGGAGGGCGGAAAAAATGAAAATAGCGATTGCAGGCGGAACAGGCTTTGTTGGTAAAGCACTTGTACATGAATTAACCAAAAACGGCCATCAGGTCATTGTTTTAACGCGAAACTCAAATCAGGATGGCCCCAGCGTTCAATATGTCCAATGGCTGCAAGCAAACTCAAACCCTGCCCCGTCCCTAGCAGGAACAGATATCATCATCAACCTAGCTGGCGAATCCATAAACAGCGGCCGCTGGACCGAACAAAGAAAGCAAACAATCTTGAACAGCCGGCTCGAAGCCGTCCATGAGCTTCTAAAAATTATGAACGAATTAAACCCAAGGCCAAAAGCATTAATCAACGCCAGTGCGGTCGGGTATTACGGGACCTCATTCAAGAAGACTTTTTCAGAAGAAAACAAAGGCAGCAGCGATGACTTCCTGTCATGTACAGTCATGGAATGGGAAAACGAAGCCGCAAAGGCCACAGAAATCGGGATTCGGACTGTTTTTTGCAGATTTGGCATCGTCCTTGATAAAGCAGAAGGTGCCCTGCCAAAAATCGCACTCCCTTATAAATCGTTTATTGGCGGGCCTATCGGCACAGGAAAGCAGTGGATGTCCTGGATTCATATTGACGATGTTGTTAAGGCTATACTCTTTATCATCGAAAATGAAAAAATTCAAGGTCCGGTTAACTTTACAGCCCCAAATCCTGTCACCATGAATGAATTCGGCAAAGTGCTAAGCGAAGTTCTCAAGCGGCCGAACTGGCTTCCAGTGCCTAGCTTTGCCTTAAAAACTCTATTAGGGGAAATGAGCACACTGGTGATCGATGGTCAAAAAGTGCTGCCAGCCAAACTCTTGGAATCCGGCTACACCTTCCAATATCCAGATTTAAAACCTGCGCTGAAAAATATATTTTCCTAAAGACAGTATCTTTCCTCATCGATAAGGCAAAAATGGTGAAGTGTACATTATGTACCATTTTTACCTAATTCAAATAGTTGAAAGGAATGAGCATGATGTCAGAAAATAAGAAGCGCAATAAGGATCGGGAAAGAACTAATTTAACAAGTATGCAGGAGGTCGCGTACGGCCATGAGTTTAAAATGGCGGACCGGGCCGGCGGCTACACGAAACGTAAAAGATAACAACTAAAAACTTTATATAATTTTTCCATTAATGGACCCCTTGCCATTTGCAAATGCTAGTAAAGGGAGCAGGCCTTTTGCTCCACTAGCGATAAAATGAAAGGGGTTTTTTTAATGGGCCGTTCACATGGACATAAGAGTCGTGACAAAAACAAAGCCTCACTTCCTCAAGTACCGAAAAATATGAAATCAGATGGACAAGATGTAGAATTCTCCAAGGAAATGGCTGATGGAGCTGACTTAGAAGCAATGGCGCGCGCAAATGCGGCAAATCAGCGCGTCAGAAATCGCAAATAATAAATGAAAACTCGCCGATTGGCGAGTCCGAGAGGACGGTTCATGAGGCGTAGTTGAATTTATACTTTTAGCTAAAAAAAGAAGAAGCAGGATTCCTGCTTCTTTAATGTATTTAAAGGGGGAGTTAACGATTATTAATTGGTACTGCCTTATTGCGTTTTTACCTCATTTACATGAGCTTTTTTGAAATAGCCTTTGATAAAAGGAACTGCATATCGGTCAAGTCCGAAGTAGTAAGCTCCTGCACCTGCGAATAACAGAATCATTGCGGCTGTATAAAGAATTGGGTTCGTGCTTGTCGTACCTGCCAGCATAAAGTTCAAGTTCATAAATGCACCGGCAATCAAGGCTGGGATTGTGGCTAAACCAACGATTAAACCAAGACCGACTAACATTTCTCCCCAAGGTATTAATGTATTAAAAATTCCCACGTTAGGCATAGCGAATTGCTGTAAGAAATCTGCATACCATGCTTGAACCGCAGGGTGTTCGCCAGTTGCTGCCGCCATTGCTCCTTTTAGGAATCCTGTAGCATCGAAACCACCAGTTAACTTATGATAACCTGCTTCTATCCATTGTAATCCAAGCCAAACACGTAATACTGTCCAAACAACCGCTGCGTAAGGAGTTTTGTACCATCTCATCATAATCATCTCCATAGTTTTATTGTGAAGTATTTCACAAATTTAACTTTAAGTTATTCCCTTATGAAAGGGATTGATCAGCTAGCTGTGTCTTGTAAGGAAGTCTTTGTGAATTGCTTCACTATCTTCTTTACACTTTTAATATACTCTCCTGCTATTGAAAAAACAACGGCTTTCACAGTTTCTTAACATATTAATGTTAGATATATGAAGAGATTGTGAACGCAATACAGCAAGTTCCCCCTCCTCTTTTGTGAACAATGTTTATAATGTAGACAACATCAGCTCCCCCCTTATAAAACCTGATTTTTACAATCAGCTTTTCTGTTAATAACTAACGGTGGATAACCGCTTTCAAAATTGTGGATAATGTGCATAACATTGTGGACTACCTATAAATACAGGATTTTAGATGTGGAAAAAACACTGGATAAATGAATGTCCATTCATAACAAAAGGAGCATCACATAAAAGATGCCCCTCAATCCAACCCTATAATGCCTTCGCTTCCTCAATACCCCTCACCAGGAATTCTTCATTACCCAGAATCGAAAAATATTGAACCGATGGTTGCCTTTGCGCAAGCTGCTCGATATCCTTTTTGGAACCCTTTAGGACAAAGATTCCCTCAGAGATTTCATCCACCAGGGTAATCGCGGGACTGCCATATTTTTGGACCAGACCCTGGACCAGCCAGTACTCCCTCTGGTGTTCATTTTTCAACTCAATGTCCTCCCCTGAGGTTTTCAAATAATTAGACTTCGGCACGTGGCTTTGACATACGTGGACCAAATCCTCGATTATGGCACTAGCCGTTGGGTACATGCCTGCGCCCGGTCCTTGAAGGGTGATTTCACCAACGATATCAGATTTTACATTTACCGCATTCTCCACTCCCTCAACATGGTAAAAAGGGTGCTCAGAGCCGACCAGAACCGGCTTCACCGATGCCTGGATGCGGGTGCCCGACTTCCAGATGCTCGCAATATGTTTAAACCGTAACCCTAAGTTTTGCGCTGCTTCAATCAATTCACTCGTAATAGACGTAATCCCAACCCGTTCAACATCACGCCAGTCAGGCTCTTCTCCAAATGCCAGCCTGCTTAAGATCATTGTTTTATAAAAAGCATCATAGCCTTCCACGTCATTGGTCGGATCCGCCTCGGCATAGCCATTTTCCTGCGCCCGCAACAAGCTTTCGGCAAATGACTGCCGTTTATCCCTCATTTCGGTCAAGATGAAATTGGACGTTCCATTGAGGATTCCCAGGATCCGCTGGACACGATTAATTTTTAAAAGCTGACCGAGCGTTTGAATGACCGGAATCCCTCCAGCCACTGTCGCCTCAAAACCAACCGACACCTGATGCTGTTCTGCCAACTCGATAAGCTCATTCCCGTGGTGGGCAAACATCTCCTTATTCGCTGTAATGATGTGGCAGCCCCGTTGGATTGCTTTTTTCAAGTAGGAAAAAGTCGGGTCTTTATCCACGATGCATTCAATCACGACATCAAGCTTCGGCAATTGCAGAATTTCTTCGAAGTCCGTTGTCAGCAGAACATTCCCGCTAATATCCCGCGGCTTTTGCTTATTTCTAACAAGGACGGCAGCAACCTCTACTTCCTTCCCTAATTCTGCCGCCAGCTCATTGCTATGTGATTGAATGGTCCGATAAACCCCTTCACCTACCGTACCGAACCCGAGAATTGCCACATTAATTACAGACATGTCTGCCACCCCTTTATTTTTTTGAAAAATAAAAACCCTCTTCATAAGAAGAGGGCTCTATTCCTCCTCTTATCTATCAGGCTACAAATAACCTGCAGGAATTAGCACCTTTTCAAGGAATACCTTGAAGGTTGCCGGGCTTCATCGGGCCTAGTCCCTCCGCCGCTCTGGATAAGAGTATTTATTTGATTTTTCATTAAATTTCAAAATATATATAAAAAGTATATTATCTGAATTTTCAAGAGTTGTCAATATTAAAGTGGCAAAAGGGCGACCGTTTCTTTTGCTGCTAATTTCTCAACCATGTCCAGCCATTCCTGTGGTTTATTGGAAAGCACAGAATAATAGGTAGTTAGAAAGTCTTTGACAAGTGATGCCGGTATTTCGGCGATTTCTTCCTTAATCGGCATGAAGCATAGATCCAGCCCGGACACAGCTTCCCCATTGTTTTCCCAAGACGGGTGAACATAGGCAAGGTCAAGACGCTTATAGCCTAAATGTGACAGAACCTCACGGCGCACGTACGGGTCCATGACCTTCACACCGCCAAATTCGTGGTGCTCTACACGGTATGGGTCATAGATTTCGGCAAACATTCCGAACAGCTCCGTACCGTTTTGGGCAGCAAGCTGTTTTAAGTCTTTTAGACGATTTTCAGCTAAAAATCGGCCAAGCGAGAGACCTGGTTTGCTGATGATCGTGAAGTCGGTCATCGCAATATTCCAGTCAGGATAATAGCGGTACTCAGTCGCACCGACGACCTGGTCCTGATCGACGGCAACGAACACGCGGATACTTGGGTCTTCTAACGGTTCTTTCCACAATTCATAATCTAGGACCTCTTCCGGTGGAAAAATCTGTCCCATTAAATCGTGAAGCTTTTTAAAATTGGGGTCTTCGATATTGGTAATGCGTTTAAATTCCATTGGTTCTGATTCCCCTTATAAATTATTTAAACGGGTTCTTCCATTCCATTAATGCCGCATTGTTAAGGGATTCTTCATCCTCTAAATAGTTTCTGGCGACACCGATTGGCACACGTCCGCAGCGAAGGAGAAAGCTGATGACAGGATCCTTCAGCTCGCCCTTTATGACAGCGTCGAGATACTCTTCCGGCGTCATTTTTTCAGCCACTTTATGATAGCCCGGCATCCGCCCGCCGCCAAGAAGACGGTCATACCCTTTTTCAATGACCACATGATACATGGCATGCATCATTAATTTTCCGAGTCCCAGCTTACGGTACTTCGGACGGACGCTGATATCGACAATGTAGAGGGTGTTGCCGTTCGGATTATGGTTGCGGATATAGCCGTGGTCGGTCACTTCTTCCCATGTATGGCTGTGATTAGACGGGTCCAACTCGACACAAACTCCGGTCAGGGAGCCCGCCAATTCTCCATTGATTTCAACGCATAATGCCCCTTCCGGAAACAGTGTCACATGATTCGTTAATTGTTCTTCATTCCACCAAAGCTCGGATGGAAAAGGAGGCGGGAAGCATTCGGACTGGATTTCGATAAGCTGATCAAAGTCCTCCATTGTGTAATTACGTATACAAACCGGCAGCGGCCGGTCCTGATCATAAACGTAAAATTCACTGCGATACATGAAAAGGCCTCCCTCGTTTTAATTCCAATCTGTATATAAATCAGTGCGGCGGTCGCGCCAGGTGGTCACAGAACCACGCTCGCGAACTTCGTATAGCAGTTCCAGGTCAAGATCGGCTGTTACGACCATGTCGTTGTTGATTTCCCCTTCTACTAAAAGCCCTTTTGGCGGGAACGGAATGTCGTTTGGAGTGATAATGACGGCCTGGCCAAAGTTTGCCCGCATGAAATCAACCGTCGGCAGCGCGCCAACCGTTCCGGTTAATACTACATATACCTGATTTTCAATCGCTCGGGCATGGCTCGTGTAACGGACGCGGTGGAAGCCGTGACGATCGTCCGTGCAGGATGGACAGAAAATAACATCGGCGCCCTTCGCCTTCGCCATCCGGACGATTTCCGGGAATTCAATATCATAGCAGGTTAACAGAGCAATTTTTCCTTTTTCTGTTTCAAAAATTTGAAACGAGTCCCCTGCTGCCATATTCCATTCGTTAACCTCGGTTGGTGTGATATGCAGTTTAGCCTGCTCGCCGACGCGGCCGTCTGGGTAAAATAAATGAGCAGTATTGTAAAGCTTGCCATCCTTTTCAAGGACATGGGTCCCCGCGATGATGTGCATGTTGGTTTCTTTTGCAAATTTGATAAATAGTTCACGGTATTGGTTAGTAAAGCTAGGCAGGTCATTGATGGTCAGGCTTTGTCCCTGGCCATTTCCAATGGAAAGTAGTTGCGTAGTAAAGAATTCAGGAAAAAGGACAAATTCAGCCCCGAATTCTTCGGCGGTTTTTATATAATGCTCACATTGAGCGGCAAATTCCGCAAATGAGTTGATTGTGTGAAGATGGTACTGAACAACAGATACTCTAAGTTTCATTTTTCGCCTCCAGGTAAGTTATTGGAAGATAGATTCCATATTGAATTATCTTATAATCTAGCACTTTATACAAATGAAATGCATTCCAAATATGAAAGTAGATAAAAAGCCAGCAGGGGCGCTGGCTTTAATGTAGATATCCTACTAATTTCTTTCCCAAAAGGTAATTTAGTTACCTATTAAACAGCTTACTGCTCTAGTTTTCCCTCAGCAAGTTTAATTTGCTCTCTTACCTGCTCTGGTGAGGTACCGCCAAAGCTATTTCGGACCGCCACCACATGCTCTGGCGCCAAAACAACGTAAATATCCTCTTCAAACAGCGTACTGAACTGCTGATATTCGTCCAGTGTTAAATCCAATAGGAATTTGCCGGATTGAATCGAGTAAAGAACAATTTTTCCAATCACTTCATGAGCCTCGCGGAATGGCAATCCTTTGCGAACGAGGTAATCGGCAATGTCAGTAGCATTAGAGAAGTCATTATTGATGGCTTTTCGCATGACATCCTTGCGAACAGTCATTGTTTCAATCATCGGTGCCAAAAGCTTCAATGAGCCTTCTAGGGTTGCCACCGTATCAAACATTCCCTCCTTGTCTTCCTGGAGGTCCTTGTTATAAGCGAGCGGCAGTCCTTTCAACACAGTCAGCAAGCCAATCAAATTGCCATACGTGCGGCCTGTTTTTCCGCGCAGCAGCTCCGGTACGTCAGGATTCTTTTTCTGCGGCATGATGCTTGATCCTGTACAGAACGAATCATCGAGCTCAACAAACTGAAATTCCTGGCTTGACCAAATAACCAATTCCTCTGAAAGACGAGAAATATGTGTCATGATAATCGAGCCAATCGACAGGAATTCAAGGATAAAGTCGCGGTCGCTGACGGCATCCATGCTATTCGGATAAATGGTTTCAAAGCCCAATTGCTCGGCAACAATCCCACGGTTAATCGGGAAAGTTGTTCCTGCCAACGCACCGGAACCAAGCGGAAGCCAGTTCACGCGTTTCAGCGAATCCAACAGTCTCTCCTTATCGCGTTCAAACATCCAAAAATACGCCATTAAGTGGTGGGCGAATGAAACAGGCTGCGCGCGCTGCAAATGGGTATAGCCCGGAATCAGCGTTTCCACATGCTCCTTCGCTTGTCCGATAATCGCCTGCTGAACCTCTTCCACCAACGTGATCAGTTCAGTTGTCTTTGTTCTTAAATAAAGATGCATATCCGTCGCCACTTGGTCGTTCCGGCTGCGGCCTGTGTGGAGTTTTCCGCCAACCGGTCCAATCTCTTCGATTAGCTGTCTTTCAATATTCATATGAATGTCTTCATCTTCAACTAAAAATTCGACCTCGCCGCGGTCTACTTTTTCCTTAATCAATAGAAGGCCATTTTTAATTTTTTCTGCATCCTCCACTGGAATGATGCCACATTCACCAAGCATCTGCACATGGGCAAGGCTGCCTGCAATATCTTCCTTGGCCAGTTTTTGGTCAAAGGAAATCGAAGCTGTAAACTCTTCTACTAGTTTGTTAGTTT
The DNA here is from genome assembly GCF_018343545.2 of Neobacillus citreus. Lineage (GTDB taxonomy): Bacteria > Bacillota > Bacilli > Bacillales > Cytobacillaceae > Neobacillus > Neobacillus citreus. Next base: position 32,461 of record NZ_JAGYPE020000029.1, read on the forward strand.
CCTTCGTAAAACGTCCGCCCCATAGCTTAGACATCACTTGCTCCTCCTAAATGTAAGAAGATTGCCCCCGAAACAACTTCGAGGGCACTCCGAATTTATTTTCAATCCCAAATTATTGCTTTACAACTGATTCTTCTTTTTTATTAACCTCAGTATATACCTTTGTTGGCAGACCCCAAAGCTTAATGAAACCAACTGCTGCATTATGATCAAAAGCATCGCCTTTTGTATAAGTAGCAAGCTCTTCATTGTAAAGACTATGAACGGATTTACGGCCGACAACCGTATGGTTACCCTTATGAAGCTTCACGCGGATGGTTCCGGAAACAACCTTTTGAGTTTCGTCGATAAACGCATCAAGCGCTGGTTTTAATGGTGAATACCAAAGACCTTCATAAATGATTTTCGCCATTTGCTGGTCTACCTGTGTTTTGAATTGAGTTACTTCACGTGGTAATGTCAAGAACTCCAATTCTTTGTGAGCATTGATTAAAATAAGTGCTGCTGGGTTTTCGTATACTTCACGGGATTTAATCCCTACTAATCTATTTTCGATGTGGTCGATACGGCCGACACCATGTTTGCCGCCAAGGGCATTTAATGTTTCGATCAATTGAACAAGCGGTAAAGTTTCACCATTAAGGGCTACAGGAACACCTTGTTCAAATTCGATTTCAATATATTCAGCCTGATCTGGAGCTAATTCAATTGGGTTGGTCCAATCGTATGCTGCCTCAGGAGCTTCTGCCCAAGGATCCTCGAGAACTCCTGCTTCGCAGGCACGGCCCCAAATGTTGGCGTCAATTGAGAATGGATTGTCTAAATCAACTGGAATCGGAATCCCATGCTCCTGTGCATAGGCGATTTCTTCATCACGGGTCATACCCCATTCACGAACTGGTGCAACCACCTTTAGACTTGGGTTTAAGGCTTGCACGGAAACTTCAAAGCGGACTTGGTCGTTTCCTTTACCAGTACAACCATGGGCCACCGCTGCTGCTCCTTCCTGCTCCGCTACATCAACCAATAATTTTGAAATTAATGGTCTTGATAGCGCAGAGGATAGTGGGTACTTGCCTTCATATAAGCAGTTAGCTTTTAATGCAGGGATAATATAATCCTTTGCTAGCATTTCTTTAGCATCTACCATGATAGCTTTAATAGCGCCAACATTTAATGCCTTATTTTTAATAGCTTCCAAGTCTTTTCCTTCGCCGACATCAAGTCCTAGCGCGATGACATCATAGCCATATTTTTCTTGGATCCATTTAACCGAAACTGATGTATCTAAACCGCCTGAATAGGCTAATACGATTTTTTCCTTTGCCATTTTAAACGCTCCTTACATTACTGTGTATTTAAATTCATTCAACGGTATTATTATACAACAAATTTCAAAAAAAGAAAGTCTATTTCTCTAGTAAAAGTTTTAAAATTGCTTTTTGTGCATGAAGACGGTTCTCTGCTTCATCAAAAACAACGGAATGAGGGCCATCGATAATTTCTGCAGTTACCTCTTCGCCGCGGTGTGCAGGCAGACAATGTAAGAAAAGATAGTCGTCTTTTGCCAGCTTGCATAGTTCTGTATTCACTTGATAGCTTTGGAATGCCTCAAGGCGTTTTGCCGTTTCTTCTTCCTGCCCCATGCTGGTCCAAACATCTGTTACGATCACATCTGCATCTTTAACCGCTTCCTGTGGATTGTTTGTAATTGTAACGGTACTTCCTGTTTGTTGCCCAAACTTGAGGGCTCTTTCGTTAATTTTCTCATTTGGCATATATCCGGACGGGCTGGCGATGCTGATATCCATGCCTACTTTTGCAGCACCTTCCATTAATGAATGAGCCATATTGTTATTTCCGTCGCCCACATAGGCAAGCTTTAAGCCCGCTAATTTCCCTTTTTTCTCTAAAATGGTTAATAAATCGGCCAGGACCTGTGTCGGGTGCTGCAGGTCAGTTAAGCCGTTAATAACCGGAACGGTCGCATGCTCTGCTAATTCTTCAACCGTCTCGTGTGCAAACGTACGAATCATAATGCCGTCGACATAGCGCGATAAGACCTTTGCTGTGTCAGAAATGCTTTCCCCGCGGCCAATCTGGATATCTCTTGAACTTAAAAAAATCGCATGCCCGCCTAGCTGCAGCATTCCTACCTCAAAGGATACTCTTGTACGTGTAGATGATTTTTCAAAAATCATTCCCAGGACCTTGCCGCCCAAATGCGGGTGCGGCTTCCCTTGCTTTTGCTGGGCCTTTAATTCCTGGGCCACTTCCAGCATATAAAGAATTTCTTCTGTTGTATAATCAGCCAGCTGAAGGAAATCCTTCCCCTTCAGCTGTAATTTATTTGAATTTAATTTAACGGCTTCTAACATGAACCGCACCTTCCTTTTCCAATTGATAAAACTCACTTACAGTATGAACTGTAAAATCTGCTGCCACCGTTTTTTGCAAGTCGAGGATTGCTTTCACCGTATCAAGATGGGTGTACACCGGCACCTTATAGCGGATCGCCTGCTCGCGGATATAAAAGCCAAATTTCTGTTTGTTCCGTCCTTGATTTGGCATATTGATTACAGCTTTCATGTTTTGCTTTTTGAACAGGTCATTCACATCCTGGTCGTTTTTCACAACAGTCTCGACAACGATGCCATTGGCTGCTAAAAAGGCTGCAGTGCCTTCTGTTGCGGCAAGCTTCCATTTTCCTGCAAGCTCTTTTAGAATTGGCAGGCTTCCTGCTTTCTCACGGTCAGAAATGGAGCATAACAGGTAATCTTCTCCGGCCGTTCCACCTATGGAAGGAAGTGCCTTATTGAGAGCCTCCTGGAAAGTTCCACCCATACCAAGCACCTCACCGGTTGACTTCATTTCCGGACCAAGCACATGGTCAACACCCTTTAACTTGCTTGATGAAAAAATTGGTGCTTTTACGGAATAGTATGCCGGTTCAGGAAGCAAACCTGTTGTTTGACTAACATCCTTAAGAGTCTCTCCTAATTGAACTCGTACGGCCCATTCAATCATTGGAACGCCCGTAACCTTGCTGATAATCGGCACCGTTCTTGACGAACGCGGATTCACTTCCAAACAATAGACGATATTTTCATAGACGACGAATTGGATATTCATCATGCCGATGATGGAGGTCGCCTTGGCAATTTTGGCACCGTACTCGATTAGCGTCTCTTTCGTATCTGCTGTTAACGAAATCGGCGGGAATACGGAGATACTGTCACCGGAGTGGACCCCTGCTTTTTCAATATGTTCAAATATTCCAGGAACGACAATATCGTTACCGTCACTGATAACATCAATTTCACACTCTAATCCTGGCATATATTTATCTACTAATAATGGCCACATTTTTTCGTTTGAATTTTTTTCAAGCTGCTGAATGTAACCAATTAATTCTTCCTCTGAAAAAATGGTAAACATGGACTGTCCGCCGATTACGTAAGACGGTCTTACAAGTACCGGGTAACCAAGGTTTGTTGCCGCATTGAGCAATTCCTTAGCATTTTCAGCTGTTTTCCCTTCGATATGCGGAATTTCTAGTTCCTCTAAGAGCTGATAAAATTCTTTTCGGTCTTCGAGTTGATCGACATGTTTTACAGAAGTTCCTAAAATTTTGACTCCCTCTGCTTCTAACTCATGGGCAAGATTAATAGCTGTCTGCCCGCCGAACTGAATCAGGACGCCTTCAATCTGTTCTTTTTCAATCACATGCAGAACATCCTCGGCAGCAAGAGGTTCAAAGTAAAGGCTGTCGGCAACGGAGTAATCCGTACTGACTGTTTCCGGGTTATTATTGATAACAACCGCCTGATAGCCTTTTTTCTTGATAGCCTTAGCGGCGTGTACAGAACAATAATCGAATTCGATTCCCTGACCGATTCGGATTGGACCTGAACCGATGACAAGGATTTTCGGCAAATCTTCAGCTTCCACCTCATCAAAGCCGTGCCAAGTAGAGTAATAATATGGCGTTACGGCGTCAAATTCTGCGGAGCAGGTATCAACCATCTTATAGCCTGGTTTCAGGTTTAGTTCTTTACGCTTGCTTCTAATTTCTTTTTCAGGAACACCATAGATTTGCGACAATAGCTTATCACCAACATTGGTGCGCTTGGCTTTCTTCAGGAGTGTGTCAGGCACTTCGTTCCATTGGAAACTAGCCAATTCCTTTTCCAGGGCCACGATAGAGCTAATTTTGTGTAAAAACCACGGGTCAATCTGAGTTAGCTGCTGTACCTGTTCAAGCGTCATGCCTCTTCGGAATGCTTCGGCAATGATAAACAGGCGCTGATCATTGGCCGTTTCCAAAAGCTGTACCAGGGCAGTTTCTTCTAAAGCTTGATTTGCTTCTTTGCAAAGACCGTATACATTCATTTCCATCGAGCGGATTGCCTTGTTTAGGGCACCTTCAAAAGTACGGTCAATCGCCATGACTTCGCCGGTAGCTTTCATTTGCGTCCCTAGTGTCCGGTCTGCTTCCGGGAACTTATCAAACGGGAAGCGCGGCAGTTTTACCACAATATAATCAATTGCCGGTTCAAACGAGGCAAAGGTATTGCCTGTTATCGGATTCACAATCTCATCCAAGTGATAGCCAATTGCACATTTGGCCGCCATCCTTGCAATCGGATAACCGGTTGCTTTGGAGGCGAGTGCCGATGAACGGCTGACCCTTGGATTTACTTCGATGATGTAATATTCGTTGGATTCCGGATGGAGTGCGAACTGAATGTTGCAGCCCCCGATAATCTCTAATTCTCTGATAACCTTTATAGAAACGTCACGGAGCATTTGATACTGAACATCTGTTAATGTTTGTGAAGGAGCAACGACAATCGAGTCGCCTGTATGAACGCCGACTGGGTCCATGTTTTCCATATTACAAACGATGATACATGTATCATTGGCATCCCGCATGACCTCATATTCAATTTCCTTCCAGCCCTTGATGCTTTTTTCCACTAATACTTGATGAATCGGGCTGGCTGCCAAACCTTTCTTCAAAACGATCTCAAGGTCTTCTTCGTTATAGGCAAAACCGCCGCCATCTCCACCGAGCGTATAGGCAGGGCGGATAATAACTGGATAGCCGATTTCGTTAACGAATGCAAGGCCTTCGTCGTACGTGTGAATGATCGCTGATTCCGGAATCGGTTCGCCGATTTGCAGCATCAAGTTCCGGAACTTCTCGCGATCCTCGCCGTTTTTGATGGAGGCAACCGAAGTTCCAAGAAGCTCCACATTATATTTTTCAAGAATTTTTTGCTCAAATAATTCAACGGTTAAGTTCAAGCCTGTTTGCCCGCCTAGGGTACCAATGACCCCGTCAGGTTTTTCCTTTTGAATGATTTTTTCAATCGTTTCTACATTAAGGGGTTCAATATATACCTTATCGGCAACTGCCTCGTCTGTCATGATGGTCGCCGGGTTGTTATTGATGAGGACAACCTCAAGTCCCTCTTCCTTCAGGGCGATACACGCCTGCGTTCCTGCATAATCAAATTCTGCAGCCTGCCCGATGACAATCGGGCCTGATCCGATGACTAGTACTTTTTTCAGGTTTTTATTTAATGGCATAACGTGTCTCTCCCACTGAAGCAATCTTGCTTACGAATTCTGTTAAAATATAAGCGGTGTCGCTTGGTCCCGGGTGTGCTTCCGGATGAAATTGCACGGTTTGAATTTGATAGTTTTTATGTGTTAGTCCTTCAATGGACTTGTCATTCACATTTCGGTAGGTGACATTGAATACCTTTTCGTCGATGCTGTTGTCGACGACTACGTAGCCATGGTTCTGGGCGGTGATTTTTACCTTTCCGGTCATTAATTCTTTTACCGGGTGATTGCCGCCGCGATGACCATAGGCAAGCTTTTCTGTTTTAGCTCCGTAAGCAAGGGCAATAAGCTGGTGTCCCAGGCAAATGCCTAGTGTTGGATAGTTCTGGCTGATTTTCTTGATTTCCGGGAACCATTTTTGCAATGACATCGGGTCCCCAGGGCCGTTGCTGATGAGGACACCATCCGGATCTAAAGATTTAATTTTTTCAAAAGGTGTGTTGTAAGGAACAACCGTTACCGCGCAATTTTCTGCTAAAAGAGCGGTAAGAATTGATTTTTTATAACCGAAATCCATTAAGACCACATGCGGGCCATTGTTTTTGAAAAATTGCACCTTTTTCGTGGATACTTGGTCTACCCATAATGGTGCTTTTTCTTCTTTCGTGAAGCTTGCTTCAGCCTTTTTGCTGATGAAGCCCTTAACGGTACCGCGGCTGCGGATTGTTTTGACTAGAAGTCTTGTATCGACATTCACGATTCCGGGAACGCCGGCCTGTTTTAGTTTGTCGGAAAACTTTTGAAAGGATTGATAATGACTCGGTGTTTCACATAAGTCACCAATGACAACCCCCGCAAGTGCCGGTGAAATACTTTCATCATCCAAGGCGTTGATTCCATAGTTTCCGATAATTGGATAGCAAAATGTAATGATTTGTCCAGCGTAGGACGGGTCAGTGATAATTTCCTGATAGCCGGTCATGCTTGTATTAAAAACTACTTCCCCGAGAGATTCCTTATTTGCGCCGATTAGCACACCTTCAAATACTTCTCCCGTTTCCAAAGTAAGATATCCCTGTTCCAACTTACCTCACTCGCCTTTCTCTAAACTTTGGAACGCCTTTTTCAGTTTTATAATAAATTCGTTGATTTCGTCTTTTGTAACAGTTAACGGCGGCAGAATTCTAACCACATTCGGGCCTGCTGTTAAAATTAACAGCTGGTTCTCGATGGCTTTTTTGACTATCGCTGAAGCATCAGTGTCAACGACCAAGCCTTTTAAAAGCCCTTTGCCGCGGGTTTCTTTAATAAACGCGTATTTTGTTGACAGGTTCTCAAGCTGTTGATCGAGATACTCTGCCATTTTGTTCGCGCTGGTAAGTATGTCGTTTTCAAGTATATGTGTAACGGTTGCCAGCCCTGCTGCTGTTGCCAGCGGGTTGCCGCCAAATGTGCTGCCGTGGCTGCCTGGTTCAAATCCTTTTGCCGCTTCTTCCTTGGCAATAATGGCGCCGATTGGGAATCCAGAGCCAAGACCTTTAGCAACGCTGATAACATCCGGTTCAATGTTGTATTGTTGGTAGGCAAAAAGGGTTCCTGTACGGCCGATGCCGGTTTGGATTTCGTCAACCATCAGAAGAATCCCGTTTTCCTTACAAATCTGGTCGAGCTTTTGTACCCATTCCGGGAAGGCTGGAATAACGCCGCCCTCACCTTGGACAAGTTCGAGAAGAACAGCGGCTGGCTTTAATTCGCCAAGCTCTTCAAGTGCTTCCATGTCGTTGTAAGGCAGGTAGCTGAAACCTGGCATCAATGGCGCAAAACCGTTTTGAATTTTTTCCTGACCGGTTGCCGTTAAGGTCGCTAATGTTCGGCCGTGGAAGGATTGCTTGAAGGTCACGACTGTCGATGAGCCGCTCCCTTTTACTTTGTTTGCGTATCTTCTTGCCAACTTAATCGCTGCCTCGTTTGCTTCCGCTCCGCTGTTGCAGAAAAACACTTGATCGCCGCAGCTGTTGGCTGCAAGGAGTGCTGCCAGTTTTTCTTGGTTTGGAATATTGTATAAATTTGAACAGTGCCAAAGATTTTGCAGCTGTTCTTCGAGTGTTTCTTTTATAGCATCCGGTACATGGCCCAGGTTGCAGGTTGCGATCCCGGAGGTAAAATCTAAATATTTTGTGCCTTTATCGTCCCAGACGTAGCTTCCTTTGCCTTTTTCGAGAGTGACAGGGAAACGTCCGTAGGTTGGCATTACCGGTGAAAGTTGAGAGACGGTATTATTGGCTGTCATTACGCTATCTCCTCTTCTAAAACAATTTTTGTTCCTGTATTTTTTCCGTTCACGTAATCTAGTAAGCTGCTTTTTTCAAAACCGTTGATGATGGCCACTTCACTAATGTTATGGACAAGTCCATCGATGGCTGCTTTTACCTTTGGAATCATTCCGCCGTAAATGGTTTTGTTTTCGATTAATTCTTCGATAATTGCTTTAGAAACTTTATCAAGCTTCTTCTTGGCTCCATCTTCTTCGACCAGGATTCCTGGGATGTCGCTGATAAAGCAAAGGTTAGCCTGGAGCTCCTTGGCGATGGCAGACGCCGCGATATCGCCATTGATGTTGTAGCGCTGGCCGTTTGCGTCAATTCCGATTGGAGAAATGACTGGGATATAGCCTTGACTGACGATTCCCTCAATCACATTTTTATTTACTTCAACAACTTCCCCGACGAATCCAAGGGTTTGGGCGTCTGCTGTTGGTTCAGCTTTTAACAAGCTGCCATCTACGCCGCTGACACCAAATGCGGTGCCGCCGACTTCGGCGATATTTCTAACAACCTGCTTATTGACCATGCCGCTTAATACCATTTCCACGATGTCAAGGACATCATGGTTGGTTACTCGAAGTCCGTTCACAAATTTAGTTTCTATATTTAAACTTTTTAATAGTTGATTGATTAATGGGCCGCCGCCATGGACAATAACCGGAGTCCATTCGCCTGCTTCCTTCATTTTTATAATATCTTCATAAAATGACCTTGGCAGATTTTCTAACACACTTCCGCCACACTTAATGACTAAGTATTTCATTTTCAAAAAGCCTCCTTAAGTGCGGTAGGATGCGTTGATTTTTACGTAATCATAAGTTAAGTCGCATCCCCAGGCGGTTGCACTGCTATTTCCTTGGTTTAACTCTACAAAAATTTGTACTGTTTCTTGTTCTAGGTAACTCTTTGCTTCTGCTTCATCAAACGGACAAGGCAGCCCGTTTTCAAATACAGGAATGGAGCCTAATGAAACCTTTACCAAGTTTGGTTCAACAGGGACACCGCTGTACCCAATTGCCGTCACAATTCTTCCCCAGTTGGCATCTGTTCCGTAGATCGCTGTTTTTACAAGGTTAGAAGAAATAATCGATTTCCCAACTGCTCTCGCATCTTCTGCCTTCAAAGCACCATTTACTTGAACCTCAACAAGCTTTGTTGCCCCTTCACCGTCACGGGCAATTTTTTTAGCAAGGGTTTCACTGACAACTTTTAATCCGTTTACGAATATATCCCAATCTGGATGGTCTTTGGTAAGCTGGTCATTTCCAGCTAATCCATTTGCCATGACCAGAACCATGTCATTCGTACTTGTATCACCATCAACTGTAATCATATTGAAAGTTTGGTTGGTAACTTCTCTAAGTGCTGATAAAAGATCTTCATGGGCAATGTTTGCATCCGTTGTGACAAAGCCAAGCATGGTTGCCATGTTTGGATGGATCATGCCGGAGCCTTTTGCTGCCCCGCCGATGCTGACAGTTTTGCCGTCAATTGTAAACTGAACGCCTACGTGCTTTGCGCAAGTGTCGGTAGTTAGGATTGCCTGCAGGAAGTTCTCCTCTGCTTCAAACTCGGGTTGAAGGATTTGACTAATTCCTGTCGTTATCTTATCCATTGGCAGTAATTCGCCAATCACTCCTGTTGAAGTGACGGAGACTAGGTGCTCTTGAATATTTAATTGACCTGCAAACTCCTTTTGCATCTGGTAAGCGTCTTGAATCCCTTGCTCCCCTGTGCAGGCGTTGGCGTTACCAGAATTGACAATGATTGCTTGAGTCTTATTTTCTTTTGAGATGCTTTCTTGTGTTACTAATAATGGAGCCGCTTGGAATAAGTTGGTTGTATATACTCCAGCCACATCAGCGGGAACCTCTGACACAATATAGGCCAAATCAAGTTTTTTTCTTTTCACTCCGCAGTGCATTCCGCCTGCTTTGTATCCCTGTGGTAATGTTATTCCTGCATTTTCTAAAATAATGATTTCATTGGTTGATGTTGCTTGTGTCAATGTCATTTCCCCCTTTATGGTTCCCTTGTTCGTATTCAATCAAACTAGTTAACTATCAATTTATTATGGATACATCGGGATATCTTGAAGACCTGCCCGCTCATCCCAGCCGTTCATTATATTTGCATTTTGGATTGCTTGCCCTGCCGCCCCTTTTACTAAGTTGTCAATAACGGATATGATGGTCAGGCGGTTGGTCCGTGGGTCAACATGCAGGCCGATATCGCAATAGTTGCTTCCCCAAACTTCTTTAGTTGCTGGCACTTTTCCGACTGGCCTTACCCTTACAAATGGTTTATTTTTATAAAATTCATCATATATTTGATGAACATCTTCGGTAGTAACCTTTTCTTTTAGTTTCAAATAAATGGAACACATAATTCCTCGAGTCATTGGCACCAAATGTGTTGCAAAAGAAATCGTTATTGGTTGGCCGCTTTCGTCTGTAAGGACCTGTTCGATCTCCGGAATGTGCTGATGTGCGCCTAGTTTATATGCCTTTAGGTTTTCATTGATTTCGGCGTAATGGCTGGTGAGAGAAAGTCCCCGTCCTGCTCCGCTTACACCCGACTTTGCGTCAATTATGATAGAATCGCTGTCTGCAAGGTTTGATTTCAAGATAGGAATTAATCCCAGCGTAGATGCTGTTGGATAGCAGCCTGGATTCGAAATTAGGTTCGCATTTTTAATATTTTCTCCATAAATTTCACTTAAGCCATATACCGCTTCATTCAAATAATTTTCAGGTGCCGGTGAATGCTTATACCAAGTTTCATATACTTCCGGTGACCTCAACCTGAAATCTCCAGATAGGTCGATACATTTTATACCAGTCTCCTTCAATTGAGGGACAAGGTTACTGCTGACACCGGATGGCGTAGCTAAAAATACAATCTCATTTTCTTTAGCAATATTTTGAACATCAAACTTTTCCAAGGGTTGTTCTATAATCTCCGACAAATGCGGATAGCTTTCACTAAAGTTACTTCCTGCTTGAGAGTTAGAAATAACTGAACCAACCTCCAAATATGGATGCTTTTGGATTAATCTAATTAGCTCGATTGCTCCATATCCTGTTCCACCAATAATCGCTGCTTTCAATTCTTTCAACTCCTAAGTACCGTTAATAATGAATTATTATACATCCATATATATAATTATTCAATGCAAAAATCACATATTTTTCAGATTTAATTCTATTTTCAGGTATAAATCCGTGTAAACGCTTTCAATTTTTCTTAAATAAATATACAACTATTTATGCAATAATCCATAAAAAAAAGCCCATAAAGGGCCTGATACTATGTATTCTATTTATTGATTTAACAAGTTTAACATAGTTCTTAATTCATTAACCGCAATTTGTCCGGGGGCAGAACCAACCTTTGCCGCACCGAAAGTCAGTGCCGAACCAAATCCGGCTACACGAGTGATGGCCCCTTTTTGGCCCATCGAAATGGTAATAAACGGTCTGTCTGCATATTTTTCATACATTGTATTTGTTGCATCTAACATTGTAAGTACATCTTCATTTGTTTTAGGCATTACGGCAATTTTCGGGAGGTCCCCTCCAAGTTCCTGTGCCCTGCGTAAGCGTGATACAATTTCTTCCTTTGGGGGGGTTTTTTCAAAATCATGGTTGGAAACAATCACTAAAACATTGTGTGAATGAGCAACGTTAATTAGTGTTTTAACATCCTTTTCTTCATTAAATAACTCCACATCAACCAAATCAACCTTGCCAGTCTGCGAGATTTCCATATTTAAATTGATGTAATCTGCGTGGCTGATTTCCCTTTCTCCACCTTCCTTCGCACTTCGGAAAGTAAAGATTAAGGGGGTGTCAGTTAATACACTACGAATATTGTTAAGTGCCTCTTTTACTTGCAAGATGTCCTCTACCTGCTCGAAATAGTCAACCCGCCATTCTACAAGGTCAAGGTCTAATGTCTTTAGCAGTCTGGCTTCTTCCATTAATTGGGGTGTTGTTCTCCCTACCATTGGTACACATATTTTAGGTGCACCTTCACCTAACGTTAACCCCTTAACTTTAATTGTTCTCTTCATTACTTACACCTTCTCTAAAATTTCATCGGCAATTTGCTCAGGAGATTTGTTATCAGTACTAATTTTTAATTGATGGTTAGAATAAATTTCTCTTCTATTATTATAAAGTTGTTCCATTTCTTCGATTGTTTTTCCATGCAGGACTGGGCGGCTGTCAATGATAAGGTCTAACCGTTCTTTCCAGCATTCAAAAGAAATATCAAGTAAAATGACTGTAGCCTTGGATAAACAGACCGTGCGTATATCTTCTTGAAGAAAGGCACCGCCGCCTAACGAGAGAACTAGGTTCTTTTCTTCATTTAAGCTAGTGATTAGGCTTTTTTCCTTTTCTCTAAAAACCTTTTCGCCATATACTTTAAATATTTGCGAAGGGGGCATTTTGAATTCCTCTTCAATTAATTCATCTGTATCAATAAATTGCCGATTTAGTTTCTCTGCAACAAGTTTTCCTACAGTTGTTTTTCCTGCTCCCATAAATCCGATAAAAATGATGTTTTTATTTTCTGTGTTTTGGCGTACCGTCAAAATTTTCAACTCCTATCTTAGATGCGTAGGACATTTTCAACCTGTTCCATCTTGATTTTGTCCTCCATCGTCTCTATGAAGGATATTTTCAATCGAATAACTTCGTCTTAGCCCTTCATCCTATTATGAAAGATATTTTACCAAAACACCACAAGAAACTTAAATATTCTGCAAACTCATAAACTAGCACCCCAACAGAAAAGAGACCCCTCTAGGAGCCTCCCACGTTATTGTTTCATCTTCGGATCAAGCACATCGCGCAACCCGTCCCCCATCAGGTTAAAACCTAATACAGTCAGCATAATCGCCATACCTGGGAAGAACAATGTCCACGGTGCTTGGGTAATATAGTTCTTAGAATCAGCGAGCATTTTCCCCCATTCAGGCTCTGGCGGTTGGGCGCCTAACCCTAGGAAACCAAGAGCTGCCGCTTCAATAATCGCAGTTGCAATCGCCAAGGTTGCTTGGACAATGACCGGGGAAATACTGTTCGGCAAAATATGCCTCAACAGAATCCGGGAATCCTTCATCCCGATAGCCCTGGCTGCCATGATATACTCCTCCTGCTTGACGCTCAACACCTTCGAACGAACTAGTCGGCCAAAGTTTGGGATATTGATTACCGCAATCGCGATAAGAGCATTTCGTAAAGACGGTCCCAAAATAGACACTACTGCAATCGCTAATAGAATACTAGGAAACGCCAGCATAACATCAAAAACCCTTGAAATGATGGCATCCACCCAGCGGCCGTAATAACCGGCAACAATACCAAGTAGAGTTCCAACTACTACAGATCCTAATACGGAAAAGAATCCAACCCATAAAGAAATTCGCGCACCATATAAAATCCTTGAAAAAATGTCCCGGCCAAAGTCATCCGTGCCAAACCAATGCTTACTTGACGGGGCCTGCATCCGGTCGGCCAAAACTTGTTCTTTGAATCCGTATGGCGCCACCCAAGGAGCAATAAACGCAATAACAATAAAAAATAGCACGATACCCAAGCCAACCACGGCCAGTTTATTTTTATAGAAAGATTGCAGTGCTTCCTTCCATGGAGGTGTCAGCTTTTCTTCAGCAGGTACCACCGGGATATCTGCTGTATTTTTAGCAAGTTCAGCCACATTAACTCCCCCCTACTTATTGTATTTAATCCGTGGATCAACAAAGACATACATTAAATCCACAATTAAGTTAATCAATACGAAAATGGCGGCGATAAGCAAAATTCCTGACTGGATAACTGGATAATCTCGATACGCAATCGCGTCATATAGGTATCGTCCGATTCCCGGCCAGCCAAAGATTGTTTCTGTTAAAATTGCCCCTCCCAAGAGGAGACCAGTTTGCAAACCGATAACCGTTAAAACAGGAATAATGGCATTTTTTAAAGAATGTTTGTAAACTACCCAGAACATCCTTAAGCCTTTCGCACGTGCTGTACGAACGTAATCCGAGCGCATGACCTCAAGCATGGTGGCGCGCGTCATCCGCGCAATGATTGCCATTGGAATTGTCGCCAGTGCAAGGCTTGGAAGAATTAAATGCTGAACAACAGTCCAAAATTGATCGAATCTCCCCTGCAGCAAGGTATCAATTAAATAAAGATTCGTAATCGCTGTGATGGGATCCCTAACATTCTCCCTGCCAGTAGTAGGCAGCCAGCCTAATTCAATCGAAAAAGCCCACTGCTCCATTAGACCGAGCCAGAAAATCGGCATTGAAACACCTACTAGGGCAAGAACCATTGCCACATAATCAAACCATGATTTAGAGAACCAGGCGCTGATGATTCCTGCGTTTACGCCGACAATGACAGCGATAATCATCGCAACCAGAGTCAATTCAAATGTTGCCGCTAGATATGGCCAAATCTCCACGTTGATTGGGCCTCTAGTTCTCAAAGAGGTACCTAAATCCCCTTGAAAAAGCTGGCCAATATAATCGAAATATTGTATGTACCAAGGCCTGTCCAACCCTAATTCCCTTGTTAACGTTGCAATCGCTTCAGCAGTAGCCCTTTGTCCAAGGATCACCTGGGCAGGATTCCCTGGAATCGCATGGATAATCGCAAACACCACGAGCGTCATCCCGAATAAAACAGGGATTAAGGAAAGAATTCGGCGAACTGTGTAAGTAAACATTTGTTTCACCTCTTTTTTTCAAAAGTTCTTTTCTAAAAGATTGCTGTTTCGTTAATTCGCTAATAGAACCTCGAAATTCGCTAATAAAATGCATTAATTCGCTAATAGAACTCAAAAATTCGCTAATAGAGTGTAGTTTTACACCTTTTTCGATCCCTTAAATACGGCAAACTGTACCTTTTGTTGATAAAAGGGGAGGAAAAAAACTCCCTCCCCCATTCAAGATGGATTATTTAAAGTACACTTTTGTCAGAGCTTCAGAACCAGTTGGGTGCGGCAGATAGTCTGCTACATCCTTAGCTGCTGCTAACAGCGGTGTTGAGTGAACAAGCGGTACCCATGGAGCGTCTTCATGAATGATTTCCTGTGCTTTCTTGTAAAGCTCGTTACGCTTAGCTTGTTCTGTTTCGGTCTGCGCTGCAATCAATACATCATGAAGCTCGTCATTGCTGTATTGAGAGTAGTTGTTGCTGCCGATGCTGTCTTTATCAAGCAATGTGTATAAGAAGTTATCAGGGTCACCATTGTCACCAGTCCAGCCAAGCATGAACATGTCAAACTCGCCCTTAGCGGCCTTATCTAGGTAAGTAGCCCAGTCAACAGATTGAATCTTCGCTTTAACATTGATTTTCGCTAAGTCTGCTTGGATAACCTCTGCAACTTTTTGTGCTTCAGGCATATAAGGACGTGCTACAGGCATTGCCCATAGGTCGATTTCAAAGCCTTTCTCATAGCCTGCTTCTTTCAATAATGCTTTTGCTTTTTCTAAATCGTAATCATAATCCTTGATGCTATCGTTATAGCCTTCAATGGAAGGAGGCATAGGGTTCTTCGCTGCAAGAGCCTTTCCGCCGTAGAATGCTTTGATAATATCTTTCTTATTAACTGCATGGTTAATTGCTTGACGGACAAGCTTGTTATCAAATGGCTTACGAGTAGTTGTTAAGCCTAGGTAACCAACGTTCATAGATGGACGCTCAATTACTTGAAGCTTGTCATTTCCTTTAACTGTTGCTTCGTCAGAATTGTTCAAGCCATCCATAACATCGATTTCGCCATTAGCAAGAGCGTTTAGACGTGCAGTGTTTTCCGGAATAACACGGAAGACTACTTTGTTTAACTTAGGAAGACCCTTTTGCCAGTAGTCAGGGTTCTTTTCAAGTGTAATCGTGTCGTTTTGCTTCCACTCTACGAATTTGAATGGACCTGTTCCAACCGGATTTTTTCTAAAGTCGTCGCCGTATTTTTTCACAGCCGTTGGGCTTGCGATACCGAATGGAGACATGGCCAGGTTCTTTAAGAATGGAGCCTGTGGTCTTTTTAAAACAAATTGTACTGTGTGCTCGTCAACTGCTTTCACTTCTTTAATGACGTGCCCTTCGTCAGCTTTATAGCCGCCAAACATTGTGTAGTACGGGAATTTATCTTCGTTCCCGTTCATCCAGCGGTCAAAGTTAAAGACAACAGCGTCTGCATTGAAGTCAGTTCCGTCGTGGAATTTTACACCTTGGCGTAAATTGAAGGTATAAGTTAATCCATCATCGGATACTGTCCACTTTTCAGCAAGGCCAGGATTTACAGTCGTATCTTGGTCACCATACTGCAAAAGCGTTTCAAAAATATTCTCAGTCACTTTGAAGGCTTCCCCTTCAGTTGTAGTGATTGGGTCTAAGGATGTGGAGTCACCGCCACGGCCATAGACTAGCGTATCTTTTGCTGAACCGCCGCTAGTAGCAGGCTCTTTCTTGCCGCCTGTTTCTTTGGTCGTTTCGCCGCCGCAGCCTGCTAAGAACATGCTGAGGGCCAATAAGGAAATCAACAGCAATTTAATTGACTTTTTGCTCATAAGCGTTTTTTTACCCCCTAAAGCTTTTTTATTTATCATCAATGCCGCCTATTACTTGTTATACAAATGACAGGCAACAAAATGACCATTAAGATTGTGTTCTATTGGTCTAGTAGTTTTACAAATATCCATGCACTCCCCGCATCTTGTGTGGAAAGCACAGCCTGATGGCGGATTTGCCGGGCTTGGCAGTTCACCTTCTATTAAAATAGTCTTCTTTTTGACATCCGGGTCCGGAATCGGGACTGCGGACAGCAATGCTTTCGTATAGGGATGCTTTGGATTTTCATAGAGTTCCTCACTATCAGCTAACTCTATCAATCTTCCTAAATACATCACGCCAACGCGGTCGCTGATATGGCGAACCACACCTAGGTCATGAGCGATAAATATGTAGGTTAACTGGAACTCCTTTTGGATGTCCTTCATCAGGTTCAGGACCTGTGCTTGAATCGAAACATCGAGTGCGGATACCGGTTCGTCGGCAATAATCAGCTTTGGCTTTGTCATCAATGCTCTAGCGATGCCAATCCGCTGGCGCTGCCCGCCGCTGAATTGATGCGGATAGCGTTTCGCATGATAGCTGCTCAAGCCTACAACCTCAAGCATTTCCTTAACACGTTTTTGGCGTTCCGTTTTTGTTCCAATTCCGTGCACAATTAATGGCTCTTCAAGAATTTGCTCTACCGAATGCCGAGGGTTCAATGAAGCATAGGGATCCTGGAAAACCATCTGGATATCGCGGCGAACCTTTCTTAATTCAGATTTCGACATACTTGTAATCTCTTTATCTTCAAAAACAATTTTTCCATCACTAGCTTCAATTAAGCGCATAAGCAAGCGGCCGGTCGTTGATTTGCCACAGCCGGATTCGCCTACGATGCCTAAAGTTTCACCTTTTTTCACATAAAAAGAAACATCATCAACGGCCTTTACTTCCCCTTGTTTTTTTCCAAAAAGTCCGCCGGTGATTGGAAAGTACTTTTTTAAACCATTAACCTCAAGAAGTAACTCCGACATGATTGTCACTCTCCTCTTTCAATGTATGTAGGAAACAGCGCACTTCATGTCCGTCTTTTTCCGATTTAAATAATTGTGGAGAATCGGTATGGCATTGATCAAACGCTTCCGCACATCTGGCGGCGAAGCGGCAGCCATTGGTAACAGTGCCTGGGACCGGAACCGTTCCTGGAATGCTGTAGAGTCGTTCTTTCTTGCCTCTCAAGTCCGGGACCGATTTCAATAATCCTTTTGTGTAGGGATGCTGCGGGTCTTTTAGAATTCTTCTGACATCGCCCTGCTCAACGATTTGTCCGGCATACATGACGACGACACGTTCACATATTTCTGCGACTACGCCCAAATCATGAGTAATAAGGATGATGGATGTTTTCGTTTTTTCATTTAAATTCTTCATTAAGGCAAGGATTTGTGCCTGAATGGTGACGTCAAGTGCCGTTGTCGGCTCGTCCGCAATCAGGACTCTTGGGTTGCAGGCCATCGCCATGGCGATCATCACCCGCTGCCGCATGCCGCCTGATAATTGATGCGGATGTTCTTTTAAAATCCCTTCCGCTCTTGGTATTCCAACTAGCTTAAGTAATTCAATGCTTCGGACTCTTGCCTCTGCCTTAGAGAGGTCGGTATGTAAACGAATGGCTTCCATCAACTGATTCCCGATGGTAAACAGTGGGTTTAAGGACGTCATCGGCTCCTGAAAAATCATCGAGATTTGGTTGCCGCGGATTTTCCGCCACTCTTTTTCTGTTAAATTCGTTAAATCAGTTCCATTAAAAATAATTTCGCCCTTTTCAATTTTTCCTGGCGGTGATGGAATTAAGCCCATCGTTGCTAAGGAGGTGACACTTTTACCGCTGCCGGATTCCCCTACAATTCCTAGGATTTCGCCTTCCTTAAGTTCAAAACTAATCCCATCCACTGCAGGTAAGAGCTTTTTTCCGGATTGGAAGGATACTTTTAAATCGTTTATTCGAAGAATGGAATTTTGATCCATACTAAACACCTGCCTGACTAGACTATTATTTTCAAATGAATAGCATTCTGAAATATTATAATATAATAAATTTTAAAATTATTATGACATAAATCACCCTGTAAGCGCTATCTAAAAATGTCATTTGGGGGAAAATTTTTTAAATGAGGAAAAAATAGGGATAATACTTTAAAGCGTTAAAGTGGCAAAAAACGCAGAAAATGGCAATTTAATCCGTTAACGTAAAGAGGCCAGGCCCTTGCGTTCTCTTATATTACGCAGTGTTGGCCTGACCTCAATGGTTAGTTATTTTTTATACCAGTATATATTTGAATAGCATCTCTTAGAAACTCGGCCGTTCCCGGCTGGTCTTTATCATAGTAGGCTTTGAATCTTTCATCGTCGACGTACATTTGCGCCAATCCCGCATGGGCTTCTTTACTGTATTCCTTCCAGTAATAGGTGAGCCAGCGCTTATGGAGGTCTGCTGCTTTCTGTGCCAACTCTCCTGCCGGATTGCCAGTTTTCATAGCCTCCGCTAAGGTGGTTTTAATTTCCTCGCCTAACGCGGTGACCTCTTGATACTGCTCCTCGGTCATCTTCATGACCTTGGCATTCGATTGATTGACCACATCATCGCCATACTGGGCGCGAACTTCCTTTCCATATTTTTTCTCATTTTCATCTATCATTTTCTTCTTGAAGCCTTCGAATTTTTCTTTATTAGACATCTTGAATCTCCCTTCTTTCATCGCGATTGTCTTTTCAACATTCGCGATTAACAAGTCTAATTGTTCCCGCTTTTCGAGGAGCTTTTGGCGATGTTCCATGAGTGCTGCGGCACCATCGAAGGAAGGGTCCGTTACAATCTCCATGATTTGGTCGAGACTAACACCTAACTCCCGGTAAAACAGAATTTGCTGAAGCCGATCCACTTCTGCCTGCCCGTATATTCGGTAGCCTGATGAATTGATTCGTGCCGGCTTAAGAATCCCTATTTCATCATAATACCTTAGCGTCCGGGTGCTAATCCCTGCCAAACTCGCAAGCTTTTGCACCGTATATTCCATTCCTCTCACCTCCTCACCAACAACGATACACCTTAACGCAACGTCAATGTCAATCACTAGTATGCCTATATTTTTTAAAAATTTCTTTGCACAAATTGTCGAGCAGTTTTAATAATAATTGGTTCTTTCTCCCTTTATAATGAGAGGGTGATTGTACTATTTTTAGAGGTTGAAAGGGGAAAGCAAAGATGGCTAAATTAGTTGTTATTTATGATCAACCGAAGGATCAAGAAGGTTTCGAAAACTATTATTTCAATGTTCATATTCCTTTAGCAGAAAAACTGCCTAATATCACAGGTGCGGAGGTTCACCGCGTTTTGCAAAAGCAAAATACGAGCGATAACCAATACCTTCTTGCAGAACTTCATTTTGAAAACCCAGCCATTCTAGCTCAGTCATTAGCATCCCCTGAGGGCCGTGAAGTCCAGGCAGACGTGGCCAATATGATGCAATTTCTGAATAAGCCCCCAGTTGTTTTAATCGTGGATTAATTAATAGGGATATTAGCAAGCAGCAGGCACCAGTGCCTGCTGTTTTTTCATTCCAGAGAAACTATCTGTCATGGTTTGTCCCCATTATTGCATATGTATTACAAAGGGGGCGGACAAAAATGCATACTTCATTTTCAACTATGAATCTACTGCGCTATTCAGTCGCATACGTGTTTATCATCTCGGGTTTAATGAAACTGCTTAACACTGATTTAGCAAACTATTTTTTGAGCCTGGGCCTGCCATATCCTCAGCTCATGTTGAAGCTTGTCATCCTTCTAGAAATAGGCTGCGGGGCTTTAATCCTAGCGGGTAAAGCTGTAAAAAATGCCGTCATCCCCTTAATCGCAATTATGATAGCCGCTATTTTATTAACGAAGCTGCCTACAATTAACACAGGGCTTTTGCAATTCGCTTTTAACGCCCGCTTAGACATCGTCATGTTAGTTCTATTAATCGCTTTATACAAACGAAATCCGTAAAGATCAAAAACACAGGCCCGACAGCGGACCTGTGTTTTTTCCTATCTATTGCAAATCATTATAAACCTTCGTCAACAATACACGATTTGGGTCTTGGCTTAACTCCCACATCATCGCTCCGCCTAAGCCCATTGATTTAATAAAAGTAGTCTTGTAACCCATTGATTCTTCATCATCATAGCTGATAAATTGCGAGCCATTAAACAGCCACGGCACTTTGGAATCTGGTTCCCAATAGCGGATAAACCCACTCTTGTTCAGGTAGTTTGTGACGATATCTGCGTAACTAAGCGCTTTTCCTCCGCCAGTAAAAGTCTGATACAATCCGTAATTTGCATTTGTAACTTGATTATAGATTCTTCCGTAAAAAGGAACACCCATAACAATCTTATTAGCTGGCACACCCTTATTTAAATAGGTTTGCACCGCATCCTGAACGCTCCATTCGGAATAAAATTTCGACACAGGATCGCGGTATAATGGAGCATTCAGCCCTGTCAATGTATCCCATTCACCATGTATGTCATAGGTCATTAACTGAATATAATCGACATATTCCTGCAGCAGGTTTAACTCCGTATTGTTGGCAAAACCTTCACCGGCGCCGCCGGCAATTGTCAACAGGTATTGCTTTCCATCTTTAGCGCTTTGGGCAGCAAACGTTTCACGAATTTTTTTCAATAAAAGCGTAAAGTTCTGCTTATCCTCTGGGCGATTGATATTATCGCTTTCTCCTCCAGCGACCGGATATTCCCAGTCTAAGTCTACTCCATCAAAGCCGTATTTTAAAATAAACTCTAAACAGCTATTAGCAAAAATAGTCCGCGATTCCTCGGTCAGCGCGACATCCGAAAACTTTTCCGACCATGTCCAGCCGCCCACTGAGATCAAGGTTTTAAGCTGTGGGTACTGAGCTTTTAACTTCGTTAATTGATAGAAATTCCCTTTGTAAGGCTGGTAAGCCGTATCTCCCGGAAATGCCTTTTCCACATCAGCAAAAGAATCTCCAAGGGCAATTTTTCCATCAGTAGAAATTTTAGCAAATGCGTAATTTAGATGGGTTAGCTTTGAAGCATCAATGTTAGAAACCTGAAAATTAGAATAGGTAGACCAGCCCGCGTAATAGCCGACCTTTTTAAATGAACCCGGCATTGGCGCTGGTGTCACCGTATTTTGGACAAGAACAGTCCTCGAAACCTGGGCAACTTGGTTTGCTGTATCGTAAACGATCACTTTCAGAATTTGCTCGCCATCCGGCACCCATGGGTCAGTCGCCCAATTAGCCGTATAAGGCGCGGCAGTGGCCGTTTTGATTAGGTACCCGCCATTGCTGCTGTAGAACTCTACCTTGCTGACTCCCTTGTCATCGCTTGCATTGACTGACAAGGTGACAATTCCGCTGATGGTTTTGCCATCTGCTGCAATCGGAGAAACCTGGATGTCACTTACCACCGGCAGCTGATCGACAACAGTAGTTGCTGCCGTCGTCACCTTTAAGGTATTACTTGCAGCAGAAACATTGCCTTTAACGTCACGCGCTTTGACATAAAAGCTGTACGAAGTACTCGGATTAAGACTCTTCACAACGAATTGCACTGCCGCGGTATTTCCTATGTATCTACTATCCTGGTAAACATCATAACCGGCAACCCCAACGTTATCTGTGGAACTATTCCAAGCAAGCGACACTGTTGAATCTGTAACATTGGCGGCACGCAGGTTGGTTGGCGCTGTTGGCGCTGTGCGGTCTGGTTTGGCGGCCTCCGCAATCCCTAAATTTGTAAAAAAGCTAGCTAATAATAAAAGAATAACTGCAAAAATAGACGCCTGTTTATTCCATTTCATCCCCCTGATTTCCTTCCTCTCTATTAAAATAGTAAAGTCTTGATTTCATTTTAATATAAAGAAACATTCGTAATATACAGGAAATATTAGTCATAATTCGCCAATAACAACCTATGATAAAATAATAGAAATGAAAATTTGGGAAGGGAAAAAACATGGATTTAAAAGAAAAGGTAAAAAATCTCCCCCTCACACCCGGGGTTTATCTGATGAAGGATTCTGCCGGCCAAATCATCTATGTAGGAAAAGCCAAAAATCTGAAGAATCGCGTTCGGTCCTATTTCCAGCATTCCAAGACTCATTCCAAAAAAACGCAAAAACTTGTTTCTACCTTAAAGGATTTTGACTACATCCTGACCGACACAGAGTTTGAAGCTTTTCTGCTGGAATGCCAGTTAATCAAAGAAATCAAACCTTTTTTCAACTGGAAGATGAAAAACCCGCAGAACTATTCCTATATCGTTGTGAAAATGGACGAGCGTTATCCCTCACTTGAAGTAACGAATGTTTACATTGAAAATGACGGAAATCTTTATTTCGGACCGTTTATCAGTAAATTTGCAGTGGAAAAAGCGGTCCAGGGGATCAAGGAATTTTTTAAAATTAGCTGCAGCAGCCGTTCCTCAGGAAGTTCTCCCTGTTTGAATCATTCTCTTGGTCTCTGCATCGGTTTGTGCATTGGGAAAGTCTCGAGAGAAAAATATGATAAGATTTTAAACCGCATTATTGCTTTGATCAAAGGAAATGACTTAAGCCCATTTGCGGAAATGGAGGAAAAAATGGCTGATGCTGCGGAGCAATTGGATTTTGAACTGGCCGCAAAGTATAAAGGGTATTTGGAGGCAATCAGTTTTCTTCATTATAAAGAGGATGTCATTGATTTTGCGGAGGCCAATCAAAATATCGTCACGATTGAATTTTTGGATGACGGCACTTTTAAACTCTTTTTAATCAAAGGTAACAGGGTGTTGTTTTCTGAGAAGTATTTGCTGGAGGGAACGGATGTCGATGCAACGGTAAAGTCGAATATCTTGACCTTTTTCAAAGGTGCCAGGGATGAAACTCCCCTTATTGTCCACAAAGAAGACCTTGATGAAGCGCAAATTATTTATAACTATTTAACCGGTAATCATGGCAGGTACGTCCTAATTCCTGATGCTTGGCTTACCACGCAGGATCACACTCTCATGGATGATGCCATTCTAAAATTGCTATCAAAGCCCTAGAAATCTCGAGGGCTTTTTTATTATGGATAAATTACCTGACAAGGGTAAGGATATTATTTATTTGAAAATAATAACTATTTTAAAAACACTTTCTTTTTGATTAAGCAATTCCTAAAAACACGATAAAATCAATGTTTTTAAACAGTTTGTAAATACAATCCAGAAAAATATTTTTGACGATTCTAAACTATAAAAGTATTATAAAATAATAAAAGGAGGTAGATTTATGTCAAACATAAATAAACAGAAAATTGTGGACAGTGTACCTCAGAAGGGTTTTTTCGGTCACCCTAAAGGCTTATTCACACTGTTCTTCACAGAGTTTTGGGAACGCTTTTCTTATTATGGAATGAGAGCAATTCTTGTATACTATATGTACTATGAAGTTTCCAAGGGCGGTCTTGGCATGGACCAGACACTAGCATTGTCTATCATGTCCATTTATGGATCGCTTGTTTATATGTCTGGTATCATTGGCGGCTGGCTGGCGGACCGGATTTTCGGTACATCAAAAGCAGTGTTTTATGGCGGTATTTTGATCATGTTTGGTCATATTGCACTTGCCATTCCCGGAAGCATAGCGTTATTCTTCGTCTCCATGGTATTAATCGTACTTGGAACTGGATTACTAAAACCGAATGTTTCCACCGTGGTCGGTGACCTGTATGCAGAGAACGACAATCGTCGTGATGCAGGTTTCAGTATTTTCTATATGGGGATTAACCTTGGGGGCTTTATTGCACCATTAATCGTTGGATCCCTAATGGGTGTAAGCTTCCATTTAGGATTTGGTATCGCCGCAGTTGGTATGTTCGTAGGATTAGTAATGTTTGTACTGACAAAGAAGAAAAATCTTGGACTGGCAGGTACTACAGTAGCAAACCCGCTGTCACCTGCTGAAAGGAAAAAAGTCTTTACTTATATTGGATTAGGCATTGTCGTGATTGCCGTAATTTGCGCCATTGCGATTCCTAATGGCTATTTAACATTTGAAACATTTGTTAACCTAATTGGTATTTTGGGTATCTTAATTCCTACTATGTACTTTATTGTCATGTACCGAAGCAAAAAAACAACATCGGTGGAACGCTCTCGATTAATCGCTTATATTCCGTTATTTATCGCGTCTGTTATGTTCTGGGCGATTCAAGAACAGGGTTCAACGATTTTAGCAAACTATGCGGACAAACGTACCCAGCTTGATTTTGCAGGACTTCATATTTCTCCTGCATGGTTCCAATCCTTAAATCCATTATTCGTTATTATATTAGCTCCTGTTTTTGCATGGCTTTGGGTGAAGCTCGGTAAAAGAGAACCGAATATTCCACAGAAGTTTTCATTAGCATTATTGTTCTCTGGTTTATCATTCATCGTAATCTTGCTTCCTGCTTACTTTGGCGGAACTGATTCTTTGGTAAACCCATTATGGTTGGTGCTTAGCTATTTAATTTGCGTACTTGGTGAATTGTGCTTATCACCAGTTGGATTATCGGCAACAACGAAGTTAGCTCCTGCTGCGTTTTCTGCACAAACAATGAGCTTGTGGTTCCTATCTAGTGCTGCAGCCCAGGCCATCAATGCGCAAATCGTAAAATTCTACACTCCGGAAACAGAAATGGTCTACTTTGGTACGGTTGGAGGAGCTTCATTAGTATTAGGTTTCATCCTTCTAATGCTTGCTCCGAAAATTCAGGGATTTATGAAAGGAATTCGTTAACGATAAAAAGGAGTCTGCCCTAATGGTGCAGACACCTTTTTTAATTTTCTATGTTTTATTGAAATAGTAATTGTTGGTTAACATGTAATAAGAATTCCAATCTTCAAAATAGAAAACCGATAAGCACTTAGTTCCACAACTTTTATTGCAATATATACTTAATTGGCAATCTTTCTAATTTTGCCTTTTTCATATATTTTATTGACGTTTTAATTATTATTAAATTAAGATAATTATATTAAAATAATAATATATCAACGGAGGAAATTATATGGATGCTACAATGGATCGTCAACTGAATTCCAAGCAATCAAAGAAGCACCCCCCTGGACTATACCTCTTATTTATGACAGAAATGTGGGAACGTTTTAGTTATTACGGCATGAGAGCTATTCTTGTTCTTTATCTGACTAAATCATTAGTCAGCGGCGGATTAGGAATGAAAGAAAGCACCGCCCTAATGTTATACGGATTTTTTACCGGTGCAGTTTATTTCACACCGTTAATTGGCGGTTATTTATCTGATAGGTTTTTAGGCCAGAGGCTTGCTGTTACGATTGGCGGTATTACAATGGCCCTTGGTAACATTGTATTGTTCTCTAATCAAAGTTTCACTGCCGTTTATATTGGTTTAGGATTATTAATTATTGGTAACGGCTTCTTCAAACCGAATATCTCTACTATTGTTGGTGAGCTTTATGACGCTAAAGACAAACGCCGCGATGCTGCGTTTACGATTTTCTATATGGGCATTAACACAGGTGCATTCTTCGCTCCATTAATCATTGGTTTTATTACTGATAAGTGGTTTGCGGTACATGTACATGGCGTAATTGAATATGGTTATAAATATGGATTCCTTGCATCTGCAATCGGAATGATTATTGGCCAAATTCTATTTAATGCTTTAGGCAATCGTTTCTTAGGCGAAATTGGCAAAAAGCCAGTTGGAAAACCACAGGCTTCAAAATCTGGCACTACACAAAATCAAAAAATGACGAAGGTAGAAAAAAACAGAACAATCGTGATTTTCATTTTAGCTGCTTTTGTTGTCTTTTTCTGGGCAGGATTCGAACAGGCTGGCGGCGCATTAAGTATCTATACAGATAAGTTCGTAGACCGCACCCTTTTTGGCTGGGAGATTCCAACCTCATGGTTCCAATCTGTTAACCCGTTATTTATCATTCTTTTAGCACCTGTTGTTTCAATGTTATGGGTAAAACTTTCAAACAGCAAACGGGGAGATTTACCGGTACCAACGAAAATGGCATTTGGTATGATTCTTTTAGGAGCGGGCTTTATTGTTTTATTATTTGCCATCATGCAAACAGGCAGTGATGATAACCATATTACAACAAAAGCTAACATCCTGTTTATCGTTTTCACGTATCTGCTCCATACAATTGGTGAGCTGTTCTTATCGCCAGTTGGGCTATCCTTTGTAAGTAAGTATGCACCTGTGAAATTCGCCTCTTTATTAATGGCAGTTTGGATGGCCAGCTCTTTTGTGGCAAACCTTCTTGCCGGCCAATTAGGTGCCTTTACTGAAACAATGGGTTACTTTGAAGTATTCTCTGTCATTGGTATCGCTGTAATTGTCCTTGGCTTGATTCTCCTTACACTTTCCAAAAAGCTTGTGAAAATGCTGGGTGAAGATGAAACAAAAGAAGCGAAGCAAGCTGCATAAGCTTTTAACGCTGCGCTACTGATTAAAAAAGGACGAAGGCTCTCAGATAAAGCCTTCGTCCTTTTTTATTTTTTATTAATCAAATGTTTTACTCCATAAATAGGGTGATACAACAGCATCCACGGGCCGGAGTAGCGCATGACGGCTTTGATTTTTTGTCGGTAGGATGGTTTATAACAGTGAACTTTACAATGGGAGCAGGATGATTTCTCCTCACCAAAACGGCAGAAGGAGAGCCTTAACATACAGTAGTTTTTCAACTCCTGACATTCATTGCACAAACCATTGGGATGTTTATGCTTGCGGCGGCAATAAATCTCAATCATTTGCTTGACGATTTCTTTTTCCTTTTGGATAACTGGACCAGTGTTTGGTTCTATTAAACGCGCTCCCATGTTAAAAACCTCCTACTTTTAGATTATAAATCCTTATCTCTTACCTTTAACATATCATGGAATCTATTAAATAGATGGAATACTATTTACAATTTCCGCACATTTAGAAGCAATAGAAAAGTGGCCACTCCATTTTGGCCACCTTACCTAAAATGACAAAAAATCACTCATTTGGAGTACTTTTTGTCACTAGAATTCATGAAAAAAAGACCGGACAATTCCGATCTTTTGAGTATGAACCCTATTCCTTTTCCATCGCCGCAAATACTTCTTTTGCTGTTCTGAAGCTGTCAATTGCTGCAGGAACACCACAGTAGATAGCCGTCTGCAAGAATACCTCTTTAATCTCATCCTTTGTTAGGCCATTATTGATCGCTCCCCTAACATGCAGCTTCAGTTCATGCGGGCGATTGAGCGCCGTAATCATCGCAAGGTTAATAATGCTTCTCGTTTTTCTATCAAGGCCCGGTCTGCCCCACACTTCTCCCCAGCAGTATTGTGTCACCAATTCTTGCATTGGCATATTAAAATCATCCGCATTCTGAATGGATCCATCTACATATTCAGCACCTAATACACTTCTTCTAATTTCTAGTCCTTTTTCAAATAACTCTTTATTCATGATCATTTCTCCTATCTATTTTTATTAATGTTTTTCATGCAATGCATGGAATTAAAGCGTTAAGCGATTCTTACTGCTATACCTTCTAGCCCTTCCACTGCCGGGAACTTTTCCATTACAGCAGGATCATGGCCTGGGATGATCAGGTCCGGAGACTCGTCCAGGTCGTTGACAAAGTCAAATGCATCATACATCTGGGCAAGGTTGGCGACGATTGAACTCGGCCGGTCTTCTTGGATGTTTTTATAAAAATGGCTCACATCCGAAGCAAGAATGACTTTTCCTTTTTCCGTGGGTACCTCAACCACCTGCAGCCCCTCGGAATGCCCACCCGTTTTATGTACAGAGATTCCCGGCAGGATTTCCTTGCTTCCATTGACAAACTTGACCCGGCCTTTAAAATTTTCCTGTACCAAATGAACCACATCATCCGGTCTTACATGGTGCAGAAATTCTTTTCTGGACGCATATTTGCCTGTCCAAAAGGCCATCTCTGCTTCCTGAACGATAAATTGGCCATTCGGGATTTTATCCGCATTACCCAAATGATCGTAATGCATGTGGGTAATCACCACCTGCGAAACTGAGTCAACTTCGACGCCAAACTCCGGCAGGAGGCTGATCGGGCAGCGCAGAAACGTACGTTTTCTTTTTTTTGCTTCCTCTTCATTGAATCCTGTATCCACGACAATGGCATGCTGATCCGATTTTATAAGCCAGATGAAATAATCCATGGTCATGGAGAAATCTTCATGCGGATCGGCCGGGCCGTGGAAATAGCTGCTGCACGTAGCGTCACGGGTCGCGTATTTGATCGCATAAACCTCATACTTAGGCGCTTCATTCATTGTCATAAGAACCTCCTTCCCATCAGCATTTTATCGACAGATTGTGAAGCTGACCGACCCTAATGCGTACAACCTCTCACTTTTTCGGGTGACGTGCTTATGAAACTACCTCCTTTTTGTGCAAGCGTTCATTCGAAATCTTTTCTAAAAACTTAATAATTTCCGTATGGTCCTGCTCAGGTTCTCCCGTTCTTGCAGCGCCTTCATAGACTTGCTCGATTAAAGAAGCGAGAAGAACTGGTACTTTTGTGTCCTTGGCGATGTTATTGACCATGCCTACGTCTTTTAGTAATAAATCTAAAGAGAACCCTGAGTTATAGGTTTCCGGCAGGATAAAGGTCGGTAACTTATAATGGGTGGAGAAGCTTTGTCCTGAGCTTGTATTGATTGTTTCCAGCGCCACATTCAAATCGATGCCAAGTTTATTAAGCAGGATCATTGCTTCACATGAAGCATAAAGGGATGTCGCAGACAGGTAGTTGTTAACCGCCTTGAGTGCATGCCCTGCCCCGGACTGTCCGACTAGATTAATTGCTTTGCCTAGACATTCTAAAATTGGCAGCACCTTCGAATAATCCTTCTCCTCGGCTCCGACCATAATAGTAAGAGTTCCAGCCTTGGCTCCTTTGACGCCTCCAGATACCGGTGCATCAATTAAGGTTAAACCGAAGTTTTTCGCTTCCTCTGCCAGCTTTCTTGTGCTGAATACATAGGAACTGCTCATATCAATGATAATCCCGCCACTCTTCATGGAGTGAAACAACCCGTCTGTTCCAGCTAAAATAGCTTCTACGACGCTGGAATTTGGCAGCATCGTGATCACAATGTCATTTTGTTTTGCTAATTCAAGAATGGAAGTTGCAACGATGGCCCCCTTTTCTTGCAGAGGTTTCATTGCCTCAACGTTGGTATCATAAACGGTAAGGCAGTAGCCGGCATCCAACATATTTTCGGACATCCACCTTCCCATTTTCCCTATTCCGATAAAACCTATCTTCATAAGCTCTCATCCCTTCATTTTATTGTGCTTCACTCTACTCTGGAAATAATATTTCCAGTGACCGAAGCGAACGAATCTCCTGTTCATATATCGCTCGTTTTCCTGCACTAACGTCTTTTTCTATTAAAGCCTTTACCTGTTCCCTATGTTCATTTAAAGAAGAGGTTAAGTTGGAACCTTGAGCCATTGATAGCATTCTAAAAGGACGAGCAGATCGCCTTAAGGATAAATACATTTCACTTAAAACCTTATTGTTAGCGATGGAAAAAATTAAATGGTGGAATTCTTCATTTAATTCATAGTAAAGCTCAAGATCATAGTCCTTAACTGCTCGCTCCTGCATTTTGATAACGTTTTCAAGTTTATCAATGCCATCTTGATCAATTTTGACGATTGCTTTTTCCATCGCAATTTCTTCAAGTCGGTAAATAACATCATACAATTCATAAATATCTGTTCTCGTAAATCTTCTTACTACTACCCCTTGATGGGGAACTCTCTGCACCAGCCGATCCCGTTCTAGCATAAGGAGGGCCTCGCGAACCGGTGAACGGCTTGTCTTAAATTCCTCTGCTATAGCAGCCTCGACCAGATGTTCACCCGGGTGTAGAATTCGCTTTCCTATTCTGGCAGTAATTTCTTCAGCAATCTTAATAGCGATTGTCTTCTTTGCATTCGTTTCCATATTTCCTCCCGATCAAATCAAGCATACAACATTGTCGACAATTTAGTATGTAACCATTATGCCATTTAGCAGATAATTCGGTCAATAGTCAATTTTTATAATATTCATAAAATATCTAATTGCATTTACCCATGGAAGCATCCTCTTTATTTGTGCCCTACCAAGCGCACATAAAAAAGTACTCCTCCGAGTACTTTTTTAGATAACTTTATACCTCTTGCAAATCCTTGTGAAAAACAATATCGTTCAAGGCTAATTGCAGCGTTCCTTTAAACTCTACCTTATGACTGATATCGACTCCCGAGCTAATAAGGCTTTTGACAATTTCCGCCCGCATACCGGTGAGAATCGTTTTACAGCCCATCATCGAAAAGCCTTGGATGATTTGGACAAAGTTCCGTGCGGCTTCTTTTTCCATCGAGGCCACACCTGAAAGGTCGATAATTAACGTTTGAATTTGCCGATACTCAATTTCAGTCAGCACTTTATTCTGAATCGTTGAAATACGCAGATCATCAAGTGTTCCAATTAAGGGCAAAATGCAAATCTCTTTATTAATTGGAATAATTGGAACAGATAGGTTTTCAACAAGCTTTCTTTGGTTCTCCAGCAATTCATCCTTATATTTCGTATACGTTATAAAAAAGTGTGTCAGGAACTGATCAATTAATTCATTTATACTTTTTTCCAATGAAAAGAATGTAATTCTATCAGTCTCCAATTTATTGAAAGCATCAAAGTTATAGAGAAAATCCCAAAGTGTTCGGCGAATCGCCTGAATCCATTCCAACTTAAACGCAAGGGTCAAGGAATGCTTTGCCCAAGCCATCCCCTCCTGCTTGGCAAATGAGATTAGTTCATGTTCCCGACCTTCAACGACATATAGAACTAACTTATGGGCATTGTTAAGTAAATTAATTCCGACATTATGTATATCATCAATTTTGTCACTTACATTCGTCGCCTCAGCCAGCAAACGGTCCTCAAATAATTTTTGATTTTCCAAAAAGTATTCTTTTATTGAATATTTATCGTCAAACATAACATCCAATTTTCTCACACCCCGTTGTGTTTTTTGCTGCTGCTGAGGTAGCCTAATCGTAAAATTAGTTCCTTGATTTTTCTTGCTGTCAACCAAAATCATGCCGCCATGCTGATAAATGACTGAGAACACCTGAGCAAGTCCCATCCCTGTCCCCTGATCTTTGGTCGTAAAAAAGGGCGTGCCTAATAGTGAAAGCTTCTCCTCGGGAATGCCAACTCCTGTATCTTGAATCGTCACAATGACTTCATTATTCTTTGTGTAATGTTTTAGAGTAATGGCGCCTTCCCCGTCAATCGCTTCAATTGCATTTTTAATTAAATTAAAGAAAGCCTTTTTAAATTGATTTTTCCTGCCGTAAATAGCAGCACCAGTATCTTGAAAATCAGTTTGGATGGTAATCTCATACATCTTGTCCTGGAATAGGTTAATGATGGATTCCAATTCGACTGACAAATAAATAGTTTGGAATTCTTCGTCCTCCAGATCGGGCTTAGAAACCTGAAGGAGATTATTTAAAGTTTTCAGGGCGTTATCCAATTCGGAATGAGCAATTTCTAGGTATTCATTTTTTTGATCCTGCTGCAAAAGCTGTAAAAACCCTTTGACCGCTGTTAATGGATTTCGCACTTCATGGGCAATTCCTGCAGCAATTTGGCCAATCGATGCCAGCTGGCTTAAATGATTTGTCATTCCGCTCTCTTTGTTATCCTTTTCTTCGATGTACATTTTCATATATCTCCTTTCCTACAACAAGGAACAAAAGGACTTATTTTCATAATTGGATATTTCTACTATCTAAATATTAGTTTACTAAAAAAACAAACAAGGTAAATACTCAGAAATATGCATTCTTTTCCATTTTATATAGTAAATAAGTTGTACTCCTACCTAAAAACTAAAAGTATTTTTAGGAAGAAAGACTCATTATTTTAGTTGTTCTTTTATTCCTTCTATGATGTCAAGGGGCATGACCCCATAATGAGAGAGAACTTTTGCTTTTTCTTGTCCGGCCCTTGCATGAAGGTAACTTGCGGCTATCATGGCGTGTAAGGGTTCGGCACCTTGGGCAAGAAATGAGGCAATCAGACCAGTAAGAACGTCCCCGCTGCCTCCTTTTCCGAGGGCGTCATGACCAAGCGGGTTTATATAGACCTGTCCATCCGGTGAGACAATAATGGACCGGTGGCCCTTCAAAAGCAAAAAAACATGGCTTTCCTTCGCATATTCCCGGGCAATATCGATGCGGTTTTCCTCCACCTCTTTGACAGACTTATTGACTAGCCTTGCCATTTCACCTGGATGTGGAGTGAAAACGACAGGTCCCTTATACTGGCGGACCAAGTCCATCAAGCTTCGTATGAAATAAAGGCCATCCGCATCAATGATCAAAACCTGACCGTTCATTGACCCAATTAGTAATTTGAGCCACTCCTCTCCGCCAGTAAACCGGCCCATCCCGGGACCAATGGCTACACAGTCAAACTGCTGAAGCTGCGGAATAATTTCATGAAC
>NZ_JAGYPE020000003.1:0-74809 GCF_018343545.2 Neobacillus citreus
TTCATAACACCCGAACGGTTTGAAAAGCAAGAGCCTCGGTTGTTATAAAAAGCTCATAACGCCTGAATGGAGAGGAATGATAGAGCCCCGGTCGTTATGAAAGACTATGACCACAACTCTTGAGAAAATCAGCGGTCTGGTCGCATAGTAGCAAAAACAACAATATTTTCGAAAACAGCAAAATAAAAAAAGCTCCTGGTCGTGAATAAATACAAATATCTAGATTTCCAGGTAATTTTCTCCTCAAAACACAAGGTCTTGGTTGAGTCAATGATCAAGCTGCACGAGCGAGTAATAAGCAGATAGTAAACTTAATATGTCATTACTTACTTACCAAACAGTTTCGCTCCACTTCTGTAAATATATTTCTTCTCCTTGGACAAACTTATTTTGTCGGATTTAATGAAGGAGGAATGAAATATGGTAAACGATATCAAACAGGAAATGGAACGTATTTGGGCTGAAACGTGTGGTTCATGGGAAAACTGTACGGAGCAAAACATCCAGTCTTTCTTAGAACAATGTAGTGAAAAGAGCATAGACCCACAATATTGTATGAGTTGGGTAGAGCAACATCGCAACAAAATTCCAAATTGGTCAGCTGTTTCGAAGGTATCTCTTG
Organism: Neobacillus citreus; assembly: GCF_018343545.2. GTDB lineage: Bacteria > Bacillota > Bacilli > Bacillales > Cytobacillaceae > Neobacillus > Neobacillus citreus. The sequence continues at coordinate 623 of NZ_JAGYPE020000003.1, forward strand.
ATTGGGTAAATGACCATACTTCCACCGGTTCGCCGATTAACGGACAGGAAGCTCGATAACAAGGGATTGTGGAATTAACCCACAACATACTGAGTGTATCTTTCAGAAAAAAATAATAAAAATATAAAAGCAAGTGGAGAAAAGCAATCTGTTTTTCTCCACTTGCTTTATTTAGAATAGTAAAATCTAATCAGATTTGTGAAGTTACACCTACTGTCCTACCGGGAATTTAGTTCAAGAAAGAACACATTAAGAACCTTGATCCCTAAACCAAATATTTGCTTATCATGAAGTATTTGCTATAATACTAGTTGAGTAATTTGCTTGACCAATTGAATCTGACATAGCTAGTAGGTGCCTTATCATTGGATAAGGTTAAAAGGGAAGCCGGTGTGAATCCGGCGCGGTCCCGCCACTGTTATTCGGGGATAACCTCGCAGTACCACTGTTCCAGCTAAGGAATGGGAAGGAGAGGAAGTCATGTTACCCGTAAGCCAGGAAACCTGCCTATTAAGCTTGCCAACGAAATCCTTCGCGGAAAAGGATCGGCATAATCAGTATAAATTTGTTTTTTTTTCTGATTTTCGCGCGCCCTGTTTCCGAATGGAAGCAGGGCTTTTTTCGTTGTTATGGGAAAGACTTCAAGATATCAAGCTCATCTCGAACTATAAACGAAGGGAAGAGAATGGAGCAATGAAAAAGTTTTTGGCATTAATTTTGACTGTAGTAATGATGGTGACGATCAGCGCATGTGGGACAACAAAAGAATCTTCAGGTGCAGATAAAAACCGAAAATTCGAAACAGCAACTAAGGAGGTAACAGACAAAGCAACCGTTTACCCTCTTACAGTGAAGGATGCAACGGGTGCTGAATTAACTTTTGATAAGGCGCCGGAACGTATTGTATCTACCTCTCCATCGGAGACAGAAATTCTTTTTGCTTTAGGACTGGGCGATAAAATTTTCGGTGTGTCAGATTATGATGACTACCCTAAAGAAGCAGCGGCAAAGCCAAAAGTAGGCGGGGTGACAAAGCCAAATGAGGAAGCCATTATGGCGGCTAATCCGGATTTAGTGATCGGTGGCATTTCAATGAAGGATGATATTGCCGAGAAATTTCGTGGTCTAGACCTTAAGGTATATAAAACTGAGCCGAAAAAGCTGGAGGATATTTTAAATAATATTATCCAAATAGGTATCATTACAGATACTCAGGAAAAAGCAGAAGAACTCGTGGCACAAATGAAGGAAGATATTCGCACAGTAACAGAAGCTGCTGCAACAATTAAGGAAGAAGATAAGAAAAAAGTATATATTGAATTTTCTCCAGGCTGGACGGTTGGCAAGGGTGAGTTTATGGATGAACTGATTACGATGGCTGGAGGCGTTAATATTGCCTCAGATATGAAAGGCTGGAATGCCATCAATGAAGAGAAGATCATACAGGATAACCCGGATGTCATCCTGTATTCCGCTAATGTTGTTGATGATAAGTCTGGCAAACCGCTAGAGGAATTAATTAAATCTAGAAGCGGCTGGGATAAGATTACAGCCATTCAAGAAGGTCACCTGACGGGGATCGAAGGAAATATTATGTCCAGACCTGGACCAAGAATAACCGATGCACTGAAGCAAATTGCTGAAGCGATTTATCCGGAATCGTTTCAGAAATGAAAAGAAGATTAGCAATATGGGGGGGAGCGGGTTTCGTTCTCCTTCTTTTCTCAGGGGTCATTAGTTTATCGCTTGGTTCTGCTAATCTGCCGCTTTCGCAAGTTTGGGGAATTCTCTTACACCAGTTGCCTTTTTTACATAGCCTCATAGATTCCAACTGGCCTGAATCAGCTGAGCAAATCATCTTAAAAGTTCGTTTGCCACGGGTTTTTCTTGCCATTCTTGTTGGAGCCTGCTTATCACTTGCTGGTGCTGGCTTTCAAGGAGTATTACGCAACCCGTTGGCAGATCCGTATACATTAGGGGTAGCATCTGGGGCAGCGGTAGGAGCGGCTTTCCTAATTTTATTCGGGTTTCATACTATTTTATTTGGTATTTGGACCATACCACTGGTTGCATTTGTGACAGGGATGATTAGTTTGCTTGTTGTACTCCGCCTAGCAAATGTACATGGCAAGTTTAAACTAGAAACAATCATTTTATCTGGGGTTGTCGTTTCTGCTTTTCTTGGGTCACTTGTTTCGTTTATGGTCTCATTGTCCGATCAGGTGGTGAATGAAATCGTCTTTTGGCTGATGGGGAGTTTAGCCTTAAGAGGTTGGTCCTTTACCTTTGTGCTCATGCCTTATTTAGCAATTGGAATAGTGGTGTTGCTGTCATATGGACGTACATTAAATTTATTTGCATTAGGAGAGCGGCAGGCAGCACATTTGGGTGTCAATATTAAACGTACACGGCTCGTTGTGTTGGTCGTTTCCACTCTAATCACCTCTGCCGCAGTGTCAATCGTAGGAACGATTGGTTTTGTCGGACTTGTCGTTCCACACTTAGTGCGGCTTATAGTTGGGCCGGATTACCGATTATTACTGCCATTGTCCGTGATTTTCGGTGCCATATATGTCCTTTGGGCAGATACGATTGCCCGTACATTACTTAGCCCAACGGAAATTCCGCTCGGGGTTGTGACCGCATTTCTTGGTGCTCCATTCTTTGCGTACTTGCTTCGTCGAAACAAGCAAATGACAGGGGGAAGTTGATGGATGTTTATTGAAGTGGAAAGCTTAAGTAAACGGTTTGACAGTCAGTCGGTGCTTGATGAAATTAGCTTTTCTATTAAACGTGGAGAATGCTTGGGGATCATTGGACCGAACGGAAGCGGCAAGTCTACATTGCTAAAGCTATTGTCGGGAGTGGACCGTGCGACGGCTGGAAGAATTGAATTAAATGGGAAACGGATTGAACTTTATACCCGCAAGGAACTAGCCAAATGGTTGGCAGTATTGCAGCAGGAATCTCTACCTCCAATAGGATTTACAGTAAGAGAGGTTATCGAAATGGGGAGGTTTCCTTTTCAAAATTGGCTCGGAGAAGAAAAAACAGAGACTGGACCACTTATCGAATCCATTATCGAGAAAATGGGGTTATCTGAGTTAAGTGATCGCCTGCTCGAAAGCTTAAGCGGGGGGGAGCGGCAGCGAGTGGCACTTGGAAAGACGATGGCACAGCAGCCAAAGCTGTTGATGCTTGATGAACCTACCACCTATCTCGATATTGGTCATCAAGTACTTTTGATGGATCGGATTCGAGAATGGCAGCAAGAAGATGATATGACCGTAATCGCGGTTCTGCATGATTTAAATCTAGCTGCACTGTATTGTGATCGGTTGCTATTGTTACATAATGGGAGATTAGTAGCGGCTGGAGCTCCAAAGCATATCATTCGAGCAGATTTGATTCAACAAATCTACGGTACTACACCAATTGTAATGGAACACCCCGTTTATGGAGTACCACAAATCATCCTTCAAGGGGAAAGTATGGCGGAGCGTATAATTCCTATGAAGAGAGGTAAAGCAGGAATCAGCAGAAAGTGGAGGAATAGCTATGTCCATCAATAGAATTGTAGTTGCAGGTACGGGAAGCGGTGTTGGAAAAACAACACTGACAATTGGTTTAATGGCAGCGTTAATAAAGCGCGGTCTAACGGTTCAAGGCTTTAAATGCGGCCCTGACTATATTGACCCTTCTTATCATACAGCTGTCACCAATCGAGTTTCTCGTAATTTAGACAGTTGGATGCTTACACATGATAGAGTTTTGGATATTTTCACACATGGAAGTCGTGATGCTGATATTTCGATTATAGAAGGAGTGATGGGATTTTTTGATGGGAAAAGTCCGGAAACGAATGAAGGCAGTACGGCAGAGATCAGTATATTAACCAAAAGCCCGGTACTGCTCGTTGTCAATTGTGAAAGTATGGCCCGAAGTGCAGCAGCGATCGTGAAGGGGTTTCAAATGTTTGCAGAAGGGCCCAATATTGCAGCCGTAATTGCCAACAAAGTCGGGAGCGAAGGTCATTTTCAGCTTGTCAAAAAAGCGATTGAACAGGAATGCCATGTTCCAGTTATCGGCTATTTGAAACGAGAGCTAGACATTGAAATCCCGGAAAGACATCTTGGCCTTATTCCTTCCATTGAACGAGGAGAACTAGCTCCTTTTTTCGATCAATTAGGAGACTTGGTTTTAGAGACGATTGATATGGACATGCTGCTTGAATTAGCTGTAGCTGAGCCGCTACCTGTAAGTGAAAAATCCTCCATGTTTGAACAGAAGAAAGAAAAGATCATGAAAATGGCCGTTGCAAAGGATGCAGCCTTTAATTTCTATTATCCTGAGAATCTAGAACTGTTGGAAGCGAATGGTGTAGAGATTGTTTATTTTTCTCCCTTGGCTAATGAAGAAATACCAAAAGATGTTGATGGCCTTTATATCGGAGGAGGCTTCCCGGAGGAATTCGCTCATGTGCTGGAAGGTAATGTAAAAACAAAGGATTCTATCAAGAATTCAATTGAAGCTGGATTACCTACACTTGCTGAATGTGGCGGGTTCATGTATTTGACCGAGTCCATTGAAACGACGGAAAAGAAGAAGTATCAAATGATTGGGGTAATCCCAGGCAAGGTACAAATGAAAACATCTTTAGCAGCTTTGGGGTACAGGGAGATTAGTGGTCTGAATGACAATTATATTCTTAAACATCAAAAAGCAAGAGGACATGAATTTCATTATTCCTCCTTTTTGCCTAACGAAGAGGATCTTCCACATGCCTATGAAACGAAAGGGATGCGGGGGGTAAGCAAGGAAGGATATCTACAACACAATTTAGTAGCTGGCTACACCCATTTTCACTTTGGCTCCAATCCAGCGCTGGTTGAGAATTGGATTGAAAAATGTATGGAATTTAAAGCTAGTAAGGGGAGAAGAGGATGAAGCAACATTTCGAATTGATTCCAAAAGTTAACAAGGAAATGGGAAGACAGGTTAGTGAGTATATTAATACGTTGACAAAGCCAATCGGAAGCCTTGGGAGGCTGGAGGAATTGGCGATAGAGCTAGCAGAAATGAAAAATGAAGCATTTCCAAGTGTAACACCGCCTGGAGTCCTCGTTTTTGCAGCGGATCATGGAATTACCGACGAAGGTGTTTCTGCCTATCCTAAAGCTGTGACAGAGCAAATGGTTCGGAATTTTTTAAACGGTGGTGCAGCGATCAATGTCTTTAGCAGGCAAATAGGTGCCTTACTTGAGGTAATTGACATTGGAGTAGCAAACGATATTGAACATGAGAGTCTCATAAATAAAAAGATTCGATATGGTACTGGCAATTTTTATCGTGAGGATGCGATGAGCCGAGAAGAAGCTGAACAAGCGATTGAAGTAGGCTATCAGCAAGGCTTACAAATCATCAAAAAAGGGGCACAGTGTCTCATACTCGGCGAGATGGGGATTGGAAATACGTCTTCAAGTAGTGCCATCTTAGCTGTTCTAAGCAATAGAGATATGTCTTTACTAGTAGGTAAAGGGACTGGAATTTCAGATGAAACATTAGTACATAAAGCCGAAATTATTAAACAGGCACTTGAAAGAAGGAACCCAAATCCAAATGATCCGATCGATATCGTTGCTAAAGTGGGGGGACTAGAGATAGCCGGAATAGCAGGTGCAATGCTTGCAGCGGCGAGCAAAAGAGCACCGATTCTTGTAGATGGATTTATTTGCACCGTTGCAGCTTTAATTGCAAAATCAATCTCTCCTGGTGTTGATGACTATATGATTGTCACGCATCAATCGATTGAACCTGGTCATCAAATCGCCCTTTCGCTATTAGGGAAGAAGCCCATTATCGATTTAGGACTAAGACTTGGGGAAGGAACAGGAGCAGCCATTTCACATTCGATTATCCAATCTTCTACCTTAATGCTAAAAGAAATGGCAACCTTTCACTCGGCAGGAATTTCAAAAGAATGACGAATGAAAACATCATAAAAATAGGAGGCACACATGGAACAAGTTAACAAAAAGAAACAAGGCTTAATACTTGTGTACACAGGTCACGGTAAAGGAAAAACGACAGCAGCTTTAGGTTTAACAGTACGAGCAGTTGGTAGAGGGTTAAAAGTAAAAATCTATCAATTTATTAAATCACCAGAGCGTTCGTACGGGGAACAAATTGCCTTAAGTAAACTTGGGGTTGAGATGGAACAGCTAGGAAGAGGATTCACGTGGACAAAAACCCCTGAGGAGCACAGAGAAGCGTTAAGGACAGGTTGGGCAAAGGCAAAGGAAACAGTAATGAGCGGAGAATATGATTTAGTGATTTTAGATGAAATAAACAATGCGTTAGCCATTGACACCTTTGCTATTGAAGATGTTTTACCACTAAATGAAGTAATTGATCTAATCCAAAATAAACCGTCCCATGTTCATCTCGTTTTGACAGGAAGAGATGCCAAGCAGGAAATTAGAGATATCGCTGATCTAGTTTCTGTTATTGAAGTGGAAAAGCATTACTACGATGAGGGCATACCAGCTGTAAAAGGAATTGAATTTTAAGGGGCAAATCCCAAAATGAAGGAGTGAATGCTTATGGGGAAAGCTGTTCCTTTAATGATTCAAGGTACTCATTCTGATGCCGGCAAAAGTGCGCTTGTTACTGCTTTATGCCGGATATTTGTTCAGGATGGCTTTAAAACAGCCCCTTATAAATCACAGAATATGGCTTTAAATTCTTATATTACCTTTGATGGGAAAGAAATCGGTCGTGCACAAGGTGTGCAAGCAGAAGCAGCTGGTATTCTTGCAACAACGGATATGAATCCGATTTTGATTAAACCAAGCAGTAACTGCGAATCGCAAATTGTCGTTCATGGAAAGCCATTTAAAAATATGAAGGCAGGAGAGTACCGCCAGGACTTTTTTCAACAAGGCTTAGCATTAATTCGAGATTCATATGAGAAATTGTCTGTTTGTTATGACCGAATTGTTATCGAGGGAGCAGGTAGTCCAGCTGAGATTAATTTAAATGATCGGGAGCTCGTCAATATGCGGGTTGCCCAAATCGCTAACGCACCCGTGATTATAGTTGGAGATATTGAAAAGGGTGGAGTATTTGCCAGTTTAGTAGGAACCTTGCAGCTGCTAGAACCGGAAGATCGAAATAGAGTAATTGGTGTCATCATCAATAAATTCAGAGGTGATGTAGCATTACTACAGCCGGGATTATCCTGGTTTGAAGAATATACTGGCGTTCCGATTTTAGGTGTTGTTCCCTATATCGATAACCTGCTAATTGAAGCAGAGGATTCAGTTGTGTTAAACAACTATTCCTCTAAACTCGATGCTGCAAAGGAAATTGATATTGCGGTTATACGGCATCCAATGATATCTAATTTTACTGATATCGATCCTTTTTTTGAGGAAAAGGATTGTCATGTTCGCTTTGTAAAAGCTGTAGAAGACTTAGGAGAACCGGATTTACTGATTTTACCTGGGAGTAAAAATACCATTGAGGATATGATGGTTTTACACAGCACAGGACTAGCCAATCGGATATTGGATTTAGCACAAAAGGATACAATGATCGTTGGCATTTGTGGCGGGTACCAAATGTTAGGGAATCGCATCGAGGATCAATACGAAGTTGAATCATCACATAAAAGTGTAGAAGGACTAGGGCTCCTTCCGATGCAAACCTCCATAACCACACATAAGACAACTGTTCATTCTGATGGAATGGCCAGTTTTGGCGGGGAAAGCATTCCAGTCGCAGGTTATGAGATTCATATGGGTGAATCGTACTTTGAAGAAGAATGTAACCATTTTGTTCAGTTAGCTGACAGAAGGGAAGGAACGATAACGAAAGACAAACAAATCATCGGGACGTACTTTCATGGTATTTTCCATAATGATCGATTCCGTGAGGTTTTTCTAAATGAGATAAGGTTAAAGAAAGGCTTAGAGCCGATCAAGAACCGAGCCTCTTTTTCCAAAAAAAGAGAAGAAGGATTCGATGTATTAGCCAAGGTTGTGAGAGAAAATATCCAGTTAGACCGAATTAATAAGCTCATAACGGACTTTCAAAAGGAATCGAAATGATGGTAATGGTCTATGAGCCAACAATTATATTCTGCACGATTTTATTTGCAGCGATTGTATTAGATTTGTTGATTGGTGATCCTCGGTGGCTGCCGCATCCTGTTGTCCTAATGGGAAAATTCATCACATTTTTAGAAAAGAGCTGGAATAGAGGAGAAGGCAGAGTCTGGAAAGGGATTTTCCTTACCGCAACTGTTGTTCTACTCGTTTTTTTCCTTACCTTTTTTATCGTCTTAGTTGCCTATCAAATACATCCATTTGTTGGTGTTTTTGCACAGATCTATCTTATTTCCACTACGATTGCGATAAAAGGTCTTTCGTCTGCTGCAAAAGAAGTCCTAGTTCCTTTAGTGAATGGGAATTTAGTAGAAGCAAGATTAAAGCTTAGTATGATCGTAGGTCGTGATACGGAAAGCTTGCCGGAGAGTGAAATTGTTAGAGGAACTGTTGAGACTGTTGCCGAGAATACGGTCGATGGCATAACAGCGCCATTATTTTGGGCAATCATTGGAGGAGCACCACTTGCGATGGTGTACCGTGCAATCAATACGTTAGATTCTATGGTTGGACATAAAGATGAGCGATTCATGCAATTTGGATGGGCATCAGCCAAGCTTGACGATCTAGTAAACTGGATTCCCGCGAGGCTAACAGCCCTTTCGATGTGGCTTTCAGCTTTTTTTATAAAAGGATCTAAAAAGAGCAATGGATGGAGCATAACGTGGAGGGATGCAAGAAAACACCCCAGTCCAAATAGTGGCTGGTCAGAGGCAATGGCAGCGGGGTTAATCGGAATTCAGCTAGGTGGAATCAATTACTATCGGGGAAAAAAGTCAGTTCGTGCACAAATGGGAGATCCTTTAAGGAATTTGGTGCGCTCCGATATCGAACAAGCGATTCGAATTATGCATGGAGGATGGATTGTATTTTTTCTGATAGTTGTAGGCTTACTCCTGTCAGTCAGATCGTGAAAATGAGGTGAAAATGATGAAATGGCCAAATCATGGCGGACAACCTGAAACAATAAAAAAACTCTTCCATATTGAAGGAGATAAAGCATTACTCGATTTTAGCGCAAACTTAAACCCTTTTGGACCTCCTTCCTGGCTGCAGGAGGCATTACAAGAACATTATAAGACGATCACACGTTATCCAGAGCCAACTTATTCAAAAAGCAGCGCTTCGGTAGCAGCACATGAAGGGATAGACCAAGACAAGGTCCTATTAACAAATGGGGGAGCAGAGGCGATTTTTTTAGTAGCAAAATTTTTCGAAAAAGGGAAAGCACTCATTGCTCACCCTACCTTCCTGGAATATGAACGAGCCTGTCATCATTACCATATTGATGTGGAAGATATTTTAGTAGGTCATGAAAGTGGATTTACATTACCAGTCGAATTGATACGACAAAAGTTTTTCGAAAAAGATGTTATGTTTCTTTGCCGCCCTAATAACCCAACTGGGACGGTAATAGCGGAAGAAGATTTGAAGCTATTATTGGAAGTAGGGGGAAAAACTGGTACATATGTAGTAGTGGATGAAGCCTTTGTCGATTTTCTGCCGACTTCCATTCCTACACTTACACCATGGTTATCGTCTTACCCCAATTTAATATTATTACGTTCTTTAACAAAAATGTATACCATCCCTGGGCTGAGAATCGGATTTATAATGGCTCATCCAACTATCATAAATGTATTGAAAAACGAACAAATTCCTTGGAGTATTAACTCTTTAGTAGATGCGTTAATTCCGAGATTACTTGAAGACCGTAGTTTTGTTAACAAAACAAGAGTATGGTTGCATGAGGAATCTCGAAATGTGTTTAAGAGATTAACTTCATTAGGATTTTACTTTTCCCCATCACAAGTAAACTTTTATCTTTTGCGAGATAAGGAACAGCCGCAACGAACCGGTGAGCTTTATTCCTTTTTATTAGAGCACGGAATACTTACGCGGCACACTCACAACTTTAAAGGACTAAATGGTGATTTCTTACGAATTGCCATACGTTCAAACTTTGAAAATGAACAGTTATTAGCTGTGCTTCAAAAGTGGAGAAATGAGTCATGATCCTCTTTATTTCAGGTGGTGCCAGGTCGGGAAAAAGTCATTTAGCAGAGCAAACGGCTCTTTCGTTTTTTCATAAAATGAAGGAGGAAAATCAAAGGGGTTCTCTTTATTACATAGCGACAGCGAAAAAAAGTGATGATGAAATGGAGGAAAGGATTCGATTTCATAAGCAAGATCGAGGGAAGGAGTGGCAAACGGTTGAAGAGTCCTTTCACCTTGAACCGATTCTGTCGCAATTTAAAAATGGTGATGTTATTTTAATAGACTGTTTGACCATATGGTTAAGTAATGTCATGTTCGAGCTTGAACATAGAATGGAAATGATAGAAAACAGTGTGAATCGCTGGTTATGTCTTGCACGTGAAAAGCAATTTCACCTTATAATTGTTTCGAATGATGTGAATGAGGGGATTCCTTCCACTGATGAAGCTGTACAAAGATATATGTATACCTTACAGCGTCTCCATCAAACGATTGTGCAGCAATCAGACATTGCCGCTCAGGTCCAGGCGGGGATTCCTATGTATTGGAAGGGAGAAATTTGATGAAGCAAATGTTCTTTGGATTTATACTTGCGGTTCAATTTCTATCACGAATTCCTCTTTCCATTGAATGTCCATGGACCAAACAGACAAGTAGATGGGCATTAAGGAGTTATCCGCTTGTCGGTGCAGTGCTGGGGTCTATAATCACGATCATTTTGTGTATGTTTCAGTCTTATCTTCCAATCCCTATCATGACATTGCTCATCGTTTCTTTATGGGTATATCTTACGGGAGGATTACACTTAGATGGGTGGATGGATGTAGCAGATGCAGTAGGTTCAAATGCTCCCCTAGAGAGAAAATGGGAGATTATGAAAGACCCACATGTAGGAAGCTTTGGTATCATTTCACTGCTTTTTTTACTAGCATGGAAAATATTATTGATTTATTCGTTGATTGAATCTGGTTTCTTCCTATATTCATTTCTTTTTATCATGGCGTTTTCTCGTTTAGGAGCCGCTGTTTTAATGGTTTTTCTACCTACCGCTAAACAACATGGCTTAGCATGGGAGTGGAAGAAAAACGTAAATAGGCTTGATTGTTTGTATGCAGCAATCCCTGTATGTGTACTATTATTCTTCTTTCGTGACTTTCTATATTTACTTCCAGCATACATCGTATTTATTGGCTTATTTGGAGCATGGATCAAACATACCTTTAAAGGGACGAATGGAGATTTATTAGGTACAGCGATTGAAGGAGGCGAATTATGGGGACTTGTGATCACATGGATGTATATTTCGTTCGTCATGGGATAACAAATTGGAATAAGGAGAAAAGGTATTTAGGCCATTCTGATATCGGATTAATAAGAAGCGAACTATCTCAGTTAAATAATCTACAGAAAGTGTTATCGAGATTAAACTTTGACCATGTATTTACGAGTGATTTACTACGTTGTCAGGAGACCTTAGCATATTTAAGCATTCCGTCACAGGTTTCAATAGATTGTAGATTAAGAGAAATTAATTTTGGAGACTGGGAAGGAAAGACGTATGACGAGCTAAAGAATCAGATAGCTTATCGGAACTGGCTGGAGAATTGGGAGGTCTATTCGATACCGAATGGAGAGTCAGCTGAAACATTCAAATCTAGAATTGATTTCTTTTTTTATGAGTTATTTCAGCAAGCGATGGAAACTAGCCCTGCGAAAATACTTGTGATGACCCATGGAGGTGTCATCCGCTACCTTGTTTCAAAATATGTGTCCTCCAGGTCTTTTTGGGATCTAACCATTTCACATGGACAGGGTATTCGATTAACTTTTGAGCAGCAGAAGGGGGAATGGGTATGCAGCTCGTTATTGGCGGTGCCTTTTCAGGAAAAAGAAAAATAGTAAAATCAAATAATGGACCATGCAGCTGGGTATCTGCTTATGTGGGAGATAGTGTGGGAGATTGGGAGGCAAAATGGGAGAATGGTTCAACGTTAGTAATGGAGGGCTGGGAAAAATGGATTGCGTCTGAGCTTCAGAATGGTGAAAACAATGACGAGATTCGAAGGGGATTTAGAACAATATTAAAGACCCTCCTTAAGGAGGAGGAAAATAGAAAGAACAAAATAGTCCTGATTATGTTAGAGGTTGGAAAGGGAATTGTTCCTTTGCAAAAGGATGAAAGAAGACTAAGGGATCTAACTGGGTGGATTGCACAGGATGCAGCAAGTGTTTCAGATGAAGTGATTTTTGTATGGAACGGATTAGCGAAGAGAGTCAAATAGTTATACGCTGAGATCCTATCAAGCTGGAGCGATACTTTTCTTGGGCTGCACGAGCAAAATAAGCTGCTTATTTTTACCAGTGCGTTACTTTTCTCGTGCTCACGGGTAGAATGAGTTCTTCATTTGTTCAAATTTAAAAATAAAAATTCAGAAAATATATTGACGAGATAATAAATATTACTTATTATAATATTCAGATAAGTAATATTTAATATTTTCGGTTTCAGGCATACCCTTTAAAAAGGCAGGTGTTAAAATTCAAGTTTAATAGCGGCGACATGGTTTATTCTGCAAAATAACCTCCAAACCAATTTCATATTATGTATTCTATTTAGAAGGTAAAAAGCCATGCCAGGGGAGGAGGAGGTTTCAAAATGAAAAATAGAAGTGATCAGTTAGTCCATGAGCTTGGCAAGAAAATCGTAACAGGGGAATTCGCTCAAGGTGAGATATTACCAAAGGCTGAAGATATAAGTGAAAGATATGAGGTAAGTCGAACCGTAGTGCGCGAAGCCTTTAAAGGATTAACCACACTTGGGCTTGTGAGATCCAATCAAAAAGCTGGGACGATTGTCCTTCCTCGTTCTGAGTGGCAATGGTGGAATCTTGATGTATTAACTTGGGTCATAGAGGACGAGAATAATACCGACTTTTTAGTGCATTTGACAGAAGTGAGATTGGGCCTTGAACCAATGGCGGCGGCATTGGCAGCTAAACGAGCAACTGATCAAGACATGCTAAAAATAACAGATGCTTTTGAGCGTCTGGAGCAATCGCTTGGGGATGAAAAGGCCTGGGCAAGTGCGGATTATGATTTCCATGAAAGAATCCTGCAGGCTTCCTACAACGATCTCATTATAAACACGGTTAAAACACTTCGAAAAGCGCTAGTGAAAAGCCGAGAAAAAACGATACAGGCTGCCAAGGATTATCCGGAATCACCGTATGATACGCCAACAAAAGAAGTGCTGGATCGACACCGTGCTATCTACGATGCCGTAATGGCAAGAGATGAAGAGTTGGCCCGGCAAAAAATGACGGATTTAATCTTACGTGTGAAAAGAATTTTAGATAAAATATACGGGTTTTAAAGCTAACTTTTTACTAAAAAATAGTTCGACTTAGAGAGGAGCAAAAAAATGGGATTACAAGTTGTAAGATTCGAAAAGCAAGGTAAAGAGTCTTGGGGTGTTGTCTCAAACAATCAAATAATTGCCCTAAAAAATACTTATAGCACTTTAGCGCAATTTTTAGAAGAAGGTGCAGAAGAGGCTAGAAAAGTGAAAGAAAGTGGAATTGGGGTGACTTTTTCACTAGATGAAGTGACTGTCCTAAGCCCGGTGACACAGCCGGCAAGAATTGTCTGCCAAGGAGCCAATTACTCTTCTCACCGTGCTGAAGCTGGCTTGGAAGCAACGCGCCCGCCGTTTAACCTGATTTTTAGCAAGGCAGATAGCTCACTTTGCGGGGCGTATTCGGAAATTATCCGGCCATCACATGTGCAGCTGTTAGACTATGAAATTGAATTAGGATTAGTGATCGGAACTGAGATTTCTCAAGCCGTAGAAGTGACAGATGAAACCCTTCATCAATATGTTGCCGGTCTTGTCATTATGAATGATGTATCTGCAAGGGATGTCCAGCTTTGTGAAGGTCAATGGTTAAAAGGGAAAAGCTACCGAACATTTGGACCTACAGGGCCGTACCTATACTTATTAGACGAAAATGAAATCGCTCTCATTCATGACCTTGAATTAAAATGTTTTGTCAATGATGAGCTTCGCCAAGCGGCCAACACAAACCAACTGCTTTTCAAACCAGCAGAGACACTTACTGAACTATCAGAAATTATGAATCTATCAAAAGGAGATTTAATCATCACTGGCACAACAGGTGGTGTAGCCTTAAATCTCTCTCCGGATGTACTTGGCCAAATTTCAAGCCTAGCACTCCCATACCAACAGAAATTAGATTTACTTGTAGAAAGCCAAATCAACAATGGTAAATATCTTGAAGATGGTGATGTTATTCGCTGCCAAATCAGAAGTGCAGATGGAACCATCGACCTTGGAGAGCAAGTGAACAAGGTAGTACCAAGTAAAGTTGCCATTTCCTAATTTACTTAACACATATTGCTGGGAATTACATAAGCCGCTTTCATCATCCAGATCCCAGCCTCCCTTTATTTTAACCCAATTAGCATTACATTTTGAAAAGCATCATAAGTACTTAGTTGTTGGCTCTGTTATTATTGATTGTTGATTTTCGCGTAGGTATGAAAATTCATAGGCGAAGTATTTACGGCTATTTATAAAAAGGAAGCTTAAAAAGCAGAGATAAGCGAATATATTTCGGTTAACTGCTCGAAATAGCCCAAAATCCAAAGATTTAGATGGTATAACCGGAAAAACTTCCTTTATTTTTAAGTAAAAATAAGTATTTCCTAAAATAAACGAAATTCTTCCGTCTATTTTTCAAACTCAGTAAAATCAACATTCAGTTATAACAGACTTGTTTTAAATGTATCCGCTTACACGCAGGGTTCATCCAATTATTAATAGTTGAAAAGGGGTTTGGTAGATGAATCAAGAAATTCATGATGTTGCTATTGTCGGTTATGGTCCTGTATCAAAGCTATTAGCCACCTTGCTCGGACATAAGGGATGGAAGGTTGGTATATATGAAAGATTTCCTCACGAATACCCGTTGCCGAGAGCCGTTCATTTTGATGATGAAATTGCCCGGATTTTACAATCGGTTATTCCTGCAAGTGAAATTGAGAGAATCACGGAGGTTGCCAACGATTTATACACCTGGTGTAATGCCGAGCGGAAAACTCTTTTAGAATTGAACTTTTCTGAATTTGGGGTTTCGGGATGGCCGGGTCATTTATTCTTTAATCAGCCGCAGCTCGAAGGATTATTAGACAAAGCCTGCCGCCAACAGGCAACAGTGGACGTGAATATGGGAAAAGAAGCTGTTGCATTAAACGAATTTGATGACCATGTAGAGTTAGTTGTAAAGGATTTGCAGGGAGAAGAAACCACCGTCAGCGCAAAATATGTGGTTGGCTGTGATGGGGCGAATAGTTTTGTCCGAAGAAATATGGAACATACGATAACCGATCTTGGATTTGTAGCCGATTGGCTTGTGGTAGATATCATTCCTCAAACCGAGAGGGAATGGAAACCAATGAATTTACAACTATGTGATCCGGCTCGTCCCACTACCGTTGTTTCAGGTGGTCCCGGAAGAAGACGCTGGGAATTCATGTCCCTTCCAGGAGAGACAAAAGAAGATCTGAACAAGGAAGAAGTGGCATGGAAGTTATTGGAGCCTTGGGATATTACTCCTGCGAATTCTGTGTTAGAACGGCAAGCGATTTATACATTTAAAGCCTTATGGGTGGATGAATGGAGAAAAGGCAGGCTGGTATTGGCTGGCGATGCGGCGCACTTAACACCGCCATTCATGGGTCAAGGGATGTGTGCAGGACTTCGTGATGCCAAGAATTTAGCTTGGAAGCTAGATTTGGTCTTAAGTGGAAAAGTGGATGACAACTTCCTTGATATGTATACGAAAGAACGGAAACCACATAATCGTGATGTGGTCGAAGCAGCCTTGTTTTTAGGAAAAGTGATTTGTGTAACCGATCCAGAGGCAGCTGCACTTCGGGATGAGGCATTCTTTACCGGCAAGGTACCGCCAATGCCAGAATTTCCATTTTTGACTGATGGCATTCTTGGGGAACCAGGGAACTACACGGGGAAACTATCTTTCCAGAGTCAGGTAAACTATCAGGACAAGACTGGATTGTTTGACGATGTCGTTGGAGACGGGTGGCTGATTATGAGTCCAGTCGATGATCCTAGGAGCGTTTTACAGGAGGAACAGATCACCTTCCTTGAGAACCTAGGTGCGAAATTTATAACAGTTTCGGAAGCTTACAATCCACAAATTGAATCAGCTGATCAGGTAGTAGATATTGAGGGGAAATACAAACAGTATTTTCATACAACTGGCTTAGAGGCTGTTGTGGTTCGCCCTGATTATTATATGTTTGGGGGCGCTGCAAAATTGGCTGAATTATCCTTGCTTGTTGAAGATTTAATTAAACAAATGGGGCAGTTCATCAATAAGGCAGCTGTTAGATAACGATATGCTTCTAAGACAGCTGCCGAAGGATCATAAAGGACGGGAATCCTTTATGATTCGTTTCTGATTTGTTTGGGGCAAACCAGAAACAGTTGGTAGACTTGGGAAAGTCTAGAAGTACATTATACAATATTTTTTTAAAAAAATAATAATTTTGGGATTATAAACTTTTTAAAAATAAACCTTATGGGGGAATATGCAATGTCAAACGTAAAAATATTTCGTTTAGTGTACTTGGATTTTTTTGCAAAAAACAGTGAAACCATGGTCGACTATTATACCAATACAATGGGATATCGGATTACAGAGGAGAAGGACGGAGTTACCTATTTAAGTAACGGTTTCGACCATCATAATATTGTGATCACGCCAGCAGAAGAAAAGGCGGTTCGCAGATATGGCTATCAATTAGACGGGAATCTCACTTTAGAAGAGGTACAGGAACAATTACATGCAAAAGGAATTGCTTCTAGCTTGAAAATAGATGCCAAGCCGGGTGTTTCAAGATTACTAGAATTACAGGATCCAGCCGGTAATGTCATTGAATTATTTACAGAGATGGAGCAATCGGCTGTTGGCTTTGGTTCTTCAGGCATTGTTCCTCTTAAATTAGGGCATGTGGCATTTTATGCGAAAAACTTTCAGGAGACCATTGAATTTTATCGGGATGCATTAGGCTTCTCATTTACTGACCAAATTGGAGTAGGATTCGCTAATTTCTTAACATGCAATACAGATCATCATGTTTTAAATGTTGTTGCTTCAGATGAGACGCGTTTACACCATATTGCTTTTCAATTAAAGGATGCAAGTCATCAGTATGCCAGCTCAGATTTATTGGCCAAGCATGGTCGTCCAACTCTTTGGGGCCCTTCCCGCCATACTGCAGGACATAATATTGCGACTTACCATCATGATCCGGAAGAAAATGTTGTGGAGTTGTATATTGATATGGATGTATTTGTTCCAGAGCTTGGGATATTCGAGCCACGTCCATGGCATGAGGTACTTCCGCTCAAACCAAAGGTTTGGGAAGCATTGAGTGCTTGGGGAACAGAGTTTGAACTGGATTTGGCTAAAGTATAAGAAGTTACTGTAAGGGGATTCGACTCTATGGTACAGGAAATCATGTTGATTGATGTGAAACCGGGAACGGAGCAGGAATTTGAGAACGCTTTTAAAAAGGCAGCTGTTATCGTATCGTCTGCCAAGGGTTGCTTAGGATATGAACTACATCGATGCATGGAGCAAGAAAATAAATATTTGGTTTTCATTAAATGGGAAACAGTAGAAGACCACGTAACGGGATTTAAAAATTCAACAGATTATCAGGAAATGAAGTCTCTAATTGGCCCTTATTATTTACACGTTCCACATGCAGGGCACTATGAAAAAGTAGACTGAGAATAATACGGTTATTTAGATGAATTTTTATTAACGCAGGGGACATAGGTCAAGATAAGATGACTTTTTCGTCCCCTTTTTTCTTAATGAAATTGCAGGATTCTACATATAGAAAGAAGAAATAAAAGAAAAAATGAATACACAGGGGGAGATACCATGACAACTTATATTGTTGATGGAGCAAGAACAGCTTTTGGAACGTATGGAGGCTCATTAAAGGATATTAGTGATTTGGAATTAGGCGTGGCAGCAACTAAAGGGGCACTTGAAAGAAGTGGCATACCTGCTTCCGATGTTGATGAAATAGTATTTGGAAATGTCGTCCAGACTGGAGCCCATTCCGCCTATTTGGCCAGACATATTGGCTTAAAAAGCGGCTTAATAGATTCATCATCCGCCCTTACCTTGAATCGGCTCTGCGGTTCAGGATTACAGGCTATGGTAACAGGGGCAAAGTCCATTGCATTAGGGGAAGCAAAGGTCATTGTGGCTGGAGGCACCGAGAGTATGAGTTTAGCTCCGCAAATCTTAAAGGGAACGCGGTTCGGCTCCCCTGGCAAGGCACCAGTGGTGGTGGATATGCTATGGGAAACGTTAATTGATCAATATGTTGGCTGCGGAATGGGGATGACCGCAGAGAATCTATCAGAAAAGTATAACATTTCACGAGAAGAACAGGACCAGTTTGCGGTAAACTCACAGCAAAAAGCAGGAAAAGCAAGAGATAACGGACGCTTCGCAGATGAAATAGTCCCAATTATCATCCGTGATAAAAAAGGGAAAGAAACGATTATTAAAGTGGATGAACACATTAGAGAGAGTGTCAGTTTAGAAGGTTTAGCAAAATTAAAACCGGCTTTTAAGAAAGACGGTACAGTAACACCAGGTAATGCCAGTGGAATTAATGATGGTGCTGCAGCGGTCGTATTAGCTTCAGAAGACTACGTAATTGAAAATAGTTTAACACCGTTAGCGAAGATTGTTTCCTGGGCAGTAGCAGGAGTTGATCCAAAAATCATGGGGATTGGACCTGTACCGGCAAGCAAAAGGGCATTAGAAAAAGCAGGCTTAACCTTGGCTGATATTGATTTATTTGAATTGAATGAGGCTTTTGCGGCACAATCATTAGCCGTCATCAAGGAATTGGGAATTAACCAGGAAAAAGTAAATGTGAACGGGGGAGCGATCGCTTTGGGGCACCCGCTTGGTGCAAGTGGAGCGAGAATTACATATTCATTAGCCCTTGAATTGAAGAAAAGGAATTTAAAATATGGCTTAGCTGCGCTTTGCATTGGCGGCGGTCAAGGAATCGCCATGATTATTGAGAGAGTCTGATTTTGAAAAAAAATAATCTATTAAACTTAAGGAGGAATCGATTTGGAAAATAAAGTGATTAGTTTATCCGTTGAAAACCATGTTGGAATTGTCACGTTAAACCGTCCGGAAGTAGGAAATGCACTGGATTTGCAAATGGCCAAGGAACTGATGGATGCAGCGATTGTTTGTTCCGAGCGTGATGCCATTAGAGTAGTCGTGATCACTGGAGCGGGTAATAAGTTTTCAGTTGGCGGTGATTTAAAAAGTTTCGCAAAGGAAGGGGACGAGATAAGTTCTCATCTGAAATCGGTAACGGCATACTTACATCAAGCGATTTCCTTTTTTGCAAGAATGAATAAACCGTTCATTGGGGCGGTGAATGGAGTAGCAGCAGGTGCCGGAATGAGTCTTGCATGCGCATGTGATTTAGTCTATGCATCGGAGAAATCAAAATTTGTGATGGCGTATAACCGAATTGGATTAACACCAGATGGATCAGGCAGCTATTTTTTACCTCGTCTTGTCGGGATGCGTCGTGCCCTTGAGTTAATGTATACGAATCGACAGTTAACTGCAGAAGAAGCATGTGACTGGGGAATTGTCAATCAAGTCGTTCCGGATGACCAATTATGGGAGGTCGTCCTGGGCGTTGCAGAAAGCTTGGCAAAAGGACCGATGAATGCATACGGTGAAACGAAAAAATTATTCTATCATTCGCTCCAAGAAACATTGGAATCACAAATGAGCAAGGAATCCCTGCTGCTCGCTTCAAGAGCAAGCAGTGAAGAGGGAAAAGAAGGGATCGCTGCCTTTCTTGAAAAGCGCAAAGCTGATTTTTTAAAGGGTTAGGATTGTATTCCTAGTAAAATAGTGAATTTTTTATTGATTCATAGCTTGATCTTTAATTGGAGGGATAGGTTTGGAAGCTGAAATGCTGAAAGGGAAGTTACTTTGGGAGCCCTCACAACAAACGATAAACCAGTCGAATATAAAGAAATTTATGATGTGGCTGGAGGAAAATAGAGGGCTCACATTTGAAGATTACAATCAGTTGTGGGATTGGTCTGTAACAGAAATTGAACATTTTTGGACAGCTATTTGGGAGTTTTTTAATATAAAATCAGAAACAGATTACACGGCTGTTTTATCTGGAAATAAAATGCCGAACGTAAAATGGTTTGAGGGAGCCACTTTAAACTATGCAGAGCATGTATTCAGGAATGAAGATCCAGAAAAAGCGGCTGTCATTCATAAATCCGAAATTCGACCAGTACAGGAAGTTACCTGGGCTGAACTAAGAAAGAAAACAGCAGCAATGGCTGCATATTTAAAGTCATTAGGGGTCAAAAGTGGAGATCGGGTTGTAGGCTATGCACCCAACATTCCTGAAACGTTAACTTCCTTTCTGGCATGTGCTAGTATTGGAGCGGTTTGGTCGAGCTGTGCACCTGAATTTGGCATCCAAAGCGTCATTGACCGATTTAAGCAAATTGAACCAACTGTCATGATTGCTGTTGATGGCTATCAGTATGGGGGAAAGAGATATGACCGAATGGAGCTTGTAAAAAAGATACAAGCTGAACTTCCATCACTAAAAGAGACAATTCTAGTTCCCTATCTAGAAACGCAGCCGGAAATATCCGAGTTGAATAATACAGTCCTCTGGGACCAAGTTATTTCTGAAAATGATGATGCCATTTTAACATTTGAGCCCGTTCCTTTTAATCATCCACTCTGGATCCTATATTCATCCGGTACCACCGGAAAACCTAAAGGGATTGTGCAAAGTCAAGGGGGAATCCTCCTTGAGCATCTAAAATTCCTTGGTCTTCAAGTGGATCTTAAGAAGGGCGATCGATTTTTTTGGTACACCACAACAGGCTGGATGATGTGGAACGTAACCGTTAGCGGGTTACTGACAGGTGCGGCTATTGTTTTATATGATGGCAATCCAAACTATCCAAATGATGAAACATTGTGGAGTCTTGCCGAATCTACAAAAATGACAACCTTTGGCACCAGTGCCAGCTTTTTAATGGCTAGTTTGAAAGCAGGAATTAAACCAAAAGAACAATTTGACCTTTCTCATTTAAGAAGCATTGGCTCCACAGGTTCACCACTGCCTGAAAGCGGATTTGACTGGGTTTATGAGCAGGTAAAAGAAGATATATGGCTGACTTCTACTAGTGGTGGAACCGATATTTGTTCTGGGTTTGTAGGGGGAAGTCCGACCCTGCCAGTTTATTCCGGGGAAATACAAGCTCGTGTTTTGGGGTCTGCGGTAAAGGCATTTAATGATGCGGGAGAAGAAGTAATCAATGAAATCGGTGAACTTGTTGTTACCGAACCGATGCCGTCGATGCCGATTTATTTTTGGAATGATGAGAATGGAGTACGTTATAAAGAGAGCTACTTTAGTGTTTACCCTGATATTTGGCGACATGGGGATTTTATCGAGATTACTGATAGAGGTTCAGCGATCATTTACGGCCGGTCAGATGCAACGATTAACCGTGGAGGTATTCGAATGGGAACAAGTGAAATATATAGTGCCCTTGAAAGTATTCCAGAAGTAATCGATAGTTTGATTGTAGATATTCCAATAAGTGCCGAACAATCCTACATGCCTTTATTTATCGTTTTAAAGGAAGGCTTCAGTATTACAGATGAATTGAAAACGAGGATTAATCAATCTATTAGGCAAAACTGTTCTCCAAGGCACGTACCAAATGAAATTATTAGTGTCAATGAACTACCAAAAACACTAAACGGCAAGAAAATAGAGGTGCCGATTAAAAAAATATTAATGGGAGTACCAATTGAGCAAGCTGTTAACTTGGGTTCCCTGAACAATCCAGAAACGTTGGATTACTTTATTGAGTTTAAAAAGTTGTTAGAGTCTAGGTAATGATGCACGGGGACGGTTCTTTTGCCTCAAAAACTGAGGCAAGGGGTACCGTCTTGTTTTTTAGTTTCATATTCTCAGATGTTCAAGGTCTACCTTCATACTGTAGTTGAAACCCTAGATTCTTTTATACAAATAAAAAACTATAAAATTTTTAGTCACTTATTGTGAATTATAAAGAGAGGTTTTGTCGGCAAATTAAAGGGCAGCATTCCTGTAATGAAGAAATATGAAAAGACTAGCTCCGATTTTTAAGCTAGTCTTTCTTTTTCCTATTTCCTTAATATTATTAACGTGGTGCTAGGAACTGGATTCATCATAGGAACTGGATTCATCATAGGAACTGGACTCATCATAGGAACTCGATTCATCATGGGAACTGGACTCATCATGGTCTTCTTTACATCCACATTGTTCGTATTCCTCTTGACAGCATTGAGTAAACGAATCATCCGGACACATTTCTGGAATCGGAATGCACGGGTCGAAATTTGGATTTTGGAGTACTTCATACGGACGCATCATTTCGTGATCCTCGTGTTCAAGGATATGACAATGCCAAGGATAGATTCCAGTAAATGGTCCAAAGCGGGCAATAATACGAGTGACTTCTTCAGGATTGGCACGAACGATATCTTTCCAACCTCTTTCATTAGGATCTGGCTCACGTGCAGGACCTACAATAGCGATATTTCCATTTTCATCTACTGTAATGGGTTCACGATTAAGGATTTGGAATTGGACGAGGTGCAAGTGAATGGGATGTGTGTCACCCGTCAGGTTGTACAGCTCCCATACTTCCACGGTACCATTATAAGGGGTTTCAGTAATCGGTAATTCATTCCACTCCATACCGTTCAGTAAAAGTTTCAAGCGGGCAGGAAATTCTGGATCATCAATTTCCATTAAGAAGTTCTGTCTAACCGTCACACCATTTGGTTCGAGTCTTTCTAAGCAGCTTAGTTTTTTAGGAATTTGACTTTTATCTGATTTTGAGCGTTTTTTACGAACTCGAAATTCCATAATTTGCGGAAGGGGAGGGGTATCAGGTGAGCCATTAGGAAATGGTGCTGGTGCGTCGTTTGTTAGGATGATTTTTTGACCTCGATGTTTTGAAAAATCGACAATAACATCTGCACGTTCCCCTGGAGCAAGTAATAGCCCTGTGGCATTGGAAACTTTAACAGGTTTCTCTAGAAATCCGCCATCTGTTCCTATTTGAATAAAATCTTGGCCGGAGCTTAGCCGTAATCGGTAAAACCGGGAATTAGAGCCATTCAGGATACGGAAACGGTATTTTCGCGGTTCGACTTCAAGATAGGGCCATACTTTTCCATTAACTAAAGCGGTATTACCGAAAAACTCAGGAACGACAGATGGATTGGGCAATGCTCTTTCATCAAATGGTGGAGGTGGCTCCGGGGCTGGGAAAAACGGTGGAGGCGGCTGTTGTGCTGGAGGCGGTTGATGGCCTGGCTGTGATGGATAGAATAATTCACCATTAGGATAGAATGACCGATCTTGTATTACTAACGGAATTTCATATTTTCCCCGAGGGAGATTCAGTTTCTCCTCTTTCTGATCCCGAATCAAATAAAAGCCGGCAAGCCCTGCATATACATTTAATCTGGTAATCCCAATTGCATGGTCGTGATACCAGAGCGTTGTGGGACGCTGACAATTAGGATAGTAGTAAACTTCATGCAAGAATTTAGTGCCAAAATTCTTGAAATTTCGCGTAAACCAGGCTTCTGGATATCCGTCGTTTTCCGGTCGTACACGACCTCCGTGTAAATGTACAACCGTTCTAACAGAGGGTTCGCTGGGTTCTGCACCATGAACCGTTCTATCCACGGGCAGAAGATGTTCAAATGGCAATTCGTTTTCCCACTTGACAAAA
Source organism: Neobacillus citreus (assembly GCF_018343545.2). Lineage (GTDB taxonomy): Bacteria > Bacillota > Bacilli > Bacillales > Cytobacillaceae > Neobacillus > Neobacillus citreus. The sequence continues at coordinate 24,752 of NZ_JAGYPE020000003.1, forward strand.
ATAGGCTGATTCCTGAGAACTTCAAATGTAGGACCAGGATACATTCCGTTATAACCCCAAACTGTAGTAGGCGGTAAGTCTCTGTGTAACTTTTGTCTAACCTGCTTCATCGTTACCTCATAGAAGGGAATTCCGTCTCGATGACCAACAGGTTGTATCACGGAAGGCAGAGGCAAAGCATCAACAAACTTCTTTAAAAACGACAATATTTAGCTGCTCCTTTCAAAAACAGATTCATTGTATCCTATGCTCGTACAATAAATCTGCTTGGGTATCCGGATGAGGCATGGGGACGGTTCTTTTGCTTCAATTTTTGTCTGCTTGTACGAGTGGAAGGTTGGTTAATTTATAACTTGAGTCAACATTTAGATCATGAGAACCGTCCTCGTGCACCAGACCCGTGCACCAGAAAATTGTTGGATTGGATATTAAATGGGTTTAATCGTAACCATTCACCTGTATTTAACCCCAAAAAATAATCCACCCTTGAGGTGGATTATTACGCCTATTAGGTATCATCAGACGGTCGTTAAAACTGCTTCCTGTTCATAACAACCTGAATGCTCATTCCAAATAAAATAACCATCTCTCAATTCTACACTAGATGGATAGGGAACATCGTTGTTATCATTTTGAGCTTTGTTTTTCGCTTCCAGGTTTAGAAATTCCATCAATTCTGTTTGACTTATCAATCGGCATACATGATGTAGGGCAATCGATTGTTCATTTGCTAACCTATATTCTTTTACAATCGCAGTCTTGAAAGGGGCATTAAAATGTAACATGATTTTTAAATCGCTAAAATAAAGAACACCGAATATACTTTTCAGTTTTAGTGAGCCAACATTAAATTCTCTTTCAGACACCCAATCTTTACAGCCAGTTAACGGATTATAAATAAAATAAAGTTTTTCATACATGCTATATTCTCCATTCTTAAGATACATGATTTTAAATGGGTTTAATGGACTTCATGATTAAATCAAATCCCCACTCCAAAACAATCGACTCATGTTTCTTCATACCATTATTTTTGGTTTAATCAAACCTTTAAGCTGTTAATCTATTGTTCTAAGGTATTATATCTTGTAGAAACCATGTGCAGCATAGGTGACTATTTCTACTATATTAAACATGATCGCTTTTCTTATTCCTCTAATTGTTAATCAAGTTCACTAATTATATTTTAATTAAAATATAATAAAATGTCAACTTAGTTGACATATTGGTGGGGTTTTAGAAATCTTATCGTCGATGAATGTTTTAAGTAGGCCAAATAATATGTATATGAAGATAAGGTGTGTTTAAAAGCAAACGTCACAAATTTCTAGTGAAAATGAAGCACGAGAACCGTCCCCATGCACCACCGGACATGTTACAGCATGTTCGGTCTTTTTTTTATTATTTAGTATTTATTGGGGTAGAGAAGTTTTACAATATAGATTTTCTGTTTTTTACATCTTGCTAATATTTTTGTCGATACTTGAAATTTTGAAATCAGTTATTACTGAATTACTAGAAGGAATGGTAAAATAAAATAGGGTGATGATGAATGACGAAAAAGTCTTTAAGAGAACGAATTATCGATACATCGCTTCAATTGTTTGAAGCACACGGCTTTCACAGAGTCACAGTTGATATGATTGTAAAAGAGTGCGGTGCCTCAAAAGGAGGATTTTATCATAATTTTAAATCCAAGGATGAACTGCTTTATATTATCCACGATCAATTTATTTCCTACGTATTGGAAAAGGGACAAGCCGCTTGCGAGCAGTGGAATACCCCAACCGAGAGGCTTCATAATATCATTAAATCCTTTGTTACGATGATTGATCTGTACAAAAATGAAGTGACAATCTTCTATCAGGAAAGTTCGTATCTGCCTCCGGAATACTTTAATAACATTGAGATTAAAAGAGATCAGTATAAAAATTTAATGTTTCAAGTTATTCACGATGGTATCGAGTGTGGGGAGTTTCGTAAAGAACTGCCGGTACCTATCATTTCTATGGCGATATTTGGAATGATCAACTGGATTTATAAGTGGTATCAAAAAAACGGACGATACACAATAGACGAAATTGCAGATATATATTCGGATATTATCCTACATTCCATCTTAACAAAAGCAGCAAGTGAGAATCCTAAGTTTTCTAAGTTCTTCCTAAACTCCTATCCCGAAGAATTGCGATTAGGAGATAACTTTTTTAAGTGAAAATAGTTGGTTTGTCTAAAATTTTGCCATTATTGCGATTTAGGCAGACCAACTAGTCAGTCTTTTTTTTAAAAGAAGGGTATTGACATTTTATTCAGAATATTTGAAAATAGAAACCAACTAGTCGGTCCTAACATAACAATTAAAAGCCTTTATTTGTTCACTGATACATTTTTCCATTTGGCACGTGATTATTTTTTTAAACTCGACAGACCAACTAGTCCGTCGGTATGCATTACAAAAAGGAAATCCCGGAATATGGGGTGGTCTTTTATAAAGTTTTGAGACCAACTAGTCGGTTTGAGCGTAAAGAACTGCATTTATCGGAAAGAAAATTAAATTGATTGAGAGAATGAAAGTTTTTATTCAACTGTTGTGTAAGCGGACGAAACCAAAAGCTAAAGGAGTGTAAATCGATGTTAAAAATGCTTGAACTAAGAGAATTGATTAAATTGATCGATCGATCCTCCACTCAGGAATTCACCTTAACGAATGGGGGAGTAAGAATCTCAATGAAAAAGCCTCTTCCTAAAGTGGCTGAATATCCTCGGGAGGTACAAACAGCCTTAAACGAAGCGGCATCAGCTGTTGAAAATGCAGATTCTCCATTCATACCCGCTGAACCGGCCGTAAAAGACGAAGAAAAGAATTCTTCCTTGCACACGATTGTTTCTTCTTGTCTTGGAGTGTTTTCTTTTTCAGGAACTGAACCCGTAAAGGATGGAGACAAGATACGCTCAAACAGTGTTGTCGGCATTTGTAAGGTGGAAGCATTAAAGCTATTCCAAGAGATAACCTCGGATGTAAATGGCACTATCGTTGAGGTTCTTGTACAAGAAGGTCAAGTGGTGGATTACGGGGAGCCGTTATTTATAGTTAAGCCAGAATAAGAGGGAGGACATATTGATGTTTAAAAAAGTACTTATTGCCAATCGAGGAGAAATTGCGGTTCGAGTGATTCGAGCCTGCAAGGAAATGGGAATTCAAACTGTTGCCGTTTATTCTGAAGCAGACAAAGAGGCACTGCATGTAAAAATGGCGGATGAAGCCTATTGTATTGGGCCGACAGCGTCAAAAGACAGCTATTTAAATAAGACAAATTTAATCAGCGCTGCGGTCCTTTCGAATGCCGATGCCATTCACCCTGGTTATGGGTTCTTAGCGGAAAATGCAGATTTTGCAGAGCTTTGCAGTGAGTGCAATATTACATTTATTGGTCCTGATGCTGACGCCATCAATAAGATGGGGGCAAAAGCGGTCGCCAGGGATACGATGAAACGTGCAGGTGTACCTACGGTTCCCGGCACAGAAGGTCTAGTCGAGGACCTGGATGAAGCAGTCAAGGTAGCAAATGCGATTGGCTATCCTGTTATCGTGAAGGCCACAGCTGGAGGCGGCGGAAAGGGAATGCGAGTGGCTAACGATGAAAACGATTTAAGAAAGGCTATCCGGCAGGCGCAAAAAGAGGCAGAAACAGCTTTTGGTAATCCGGGGGTCTACATAGAGAAGTATTTAGAGGAACCGCGTCATGTTGAAATCCAGATTATGGCGGATAAAAAAGGGAATGTGGTTTACCTTGGGGAACGGGATTGCTCGATCCAGCGGCGCCATCAAAAACTGGTAGAAGAAGCGCCATCACCGGCACTTGACCAGGAGCTCCGTGAACGAATGGGGAATGCAGCTGTAGCTGCGGCAAAGTCCGTTAACTATCATGGTGCAGGAACCGTTGAATTCCTATTGGATAAACATGGAAAATTTTACTTTATGGAGATGAATACCCGCATACAGGTCGAGCATCCTGTAACGGAAATGATCACCGGATTCGATTTGATTAAGGAGCAGATATCGGTAGCTTCGGGTTATCCTCTTTCATTCAAGCAAAGCGATATAAAGATAAACGGATGGGCAATTGAATGCCGGATTAATGCAGAAAACCCGGCAAAGAATTTTATGCCATCTCCGGGCAAGGTGGAAATGTATCTTCCGCCGGGAGGTTATGGGGTAAGAGTAGATAGTGCGGTTTATCCCGGTTATCAAATTTCACCATTTTATGATTCGATGGTGGCAAAAATCATTACTTGGGGAAAGGACAGGAATGAGGCAATTGACCGGATGAAGCGGGCTTTATCCGAATTTGTGATAAGTGGAATTAAAACGACCATCCCTTTTCACCTTGAATTATTAGAGCACGAAGCTTTTGTGAAGGGTGAATTCAATACGAAATTTTTAGAATTGTATTCTATCAAAATTGAAGACTAATACTCGAACAAGAGGAGAATGAACATGTGGAAAATGCATGAAATTAGAGAAATGATCAAGCTTTTTGAAGAATCATCCCTTCAGGAAATGGAAGTGGATTTGGAGGATGCTGGTTCAAAGATTTCTTTAAAGAAACAGGAAAACGCACTAGAAAGTTATGTCAGGATTGAACCGCCAACTGCTCAAGTTGTTTCCCTAGCCGTTAAGGAAGCCCCTGTTCCGGTGAAACAGGAGATCCCAAGACCTGTTGTTCAATCAGTAGCGGTCGAATCGGAAATTGTCCAGGAAAAGAGCACAAGATCAATCGATGCGAATGATCCAAGTATATATAAAATTATTTCTCCAATGGTGGGAACATTCTATCAAGCTCCCGGTGAAGATGCAGCTCCGTTTGTAAAAATTGGCGATAAAGTCGAGAAATCGACCATTGTTTGTATCCTCGAAGCTATGAAACTATTTAATGAAATTGAAGCGGAAGTTACTGGGGAGATCGTTGAAATCCTTGTTAAGAATGGCCAATTAGTGGAGCATGGTCAGCCACTCTTCCTGGTAAAAACGGAATAGCCTGGAGACTTTGAAATTAGAGGGGGGATCATGGATGTCTAAAGTTATTCAAAAGCAAGAGTTAAATGAAGAAAACCAGCTTTTCAGTGAGTTTCCCGCTGCTTCCTATCGGGAGTGGCGGCAAGCGGCGGAAAAGACATTAAAAGGGGCCTCATTTGAACAGAAACTAATCTCGCAAACCTATGAGGGTATTGAGCTGCAGCCCATGTATTTTCAAGAGGATATTAGGGATCTTTCCTATCTGTCTTCCAGACCTGGATCTGCTCCATATGTACGTGGAACGCGGGCATTAGGTTATCAGGAAAAACCTTGGGAGGTTGCTCAAGAGCATGTCTATAGCACCCCATCAGAGTTTAATGAGGCTGCCAAACATGACTTGAACCGTGGCCAGACGATGCTAAATCTAGTATTTGATCATGCCTCTGCTTTAGGAAAAGATCCCGACCAAGCCTTACCCGAAAATGTAGGCAGAGGCGGAGTATCCATCAGTTCCCTTCAAGATGTAAATCAAGCCTTGGAGGGGATCAATCTTGAACAAACTCCACTGTTTATTCAAGCGGGGAGTGTAGGATTTCCGGTCTATTGTATGCTTGTCGCACATGCTCGAAAGATGGGAATGGATAGTAGCCGGCTGCACGGTTGTGTAGGCATGGATCCATTAGGAACGCTGGTAAAAGAAGGGACGATTCCCTTTTCATTAAGACAGGCATATGACTTAATGGCAGAGCTAACCTTCTGGGCAAAACATGAATCCCCGGAAATGAAGACGATTCAGGTTCAGGGAGAATCTTTCCATAATGCCGGAGCCAATACTGTCCAAGAGTTGGCATTTGCGTTAGCTTTTGGTGTGGAATATATTCGTGAAATGCAGCAAAGAGGGCTGTCGATCGATGAGATTGCGCCAAGAATGCTCTTTTCTTTTTCAATAGGTTCTAATTTCTTTATGGAAATCGCCAAGCTTCGGGCAGCTCGTTTACTTTGGTCTACTATCATCGATGCTTTTGGAGGCAATCAAGAATCGCAGAAAATGAATATTCATGCGAGGACCTCTTCCTGGAACAAAACTGTGTATGATCCTTATGTCAATATGCTGCGCGGAACGGCGGAGGCTTTTGCAGCCATTATTGCTGGAGTTGACAGTCTTCATGTCTCACCATTTGATGAAGCCGTTCGTCCTGCCGATGAATTCTCACGCCGAATCGCAAGAAATACACAAATCATCTTGGAAAAGGAAGCACATCTAGCGAAAGTGGCGGATCCTGCCGGAGGCTCGTGGTACATTGAATCTCTTACTGATTCTCTTGCTAAACAAGCTTGGAAACAATTCCAGCTTGTCGAAGAGAAGGGCGGGATGTTCAAAGCTGTTGAGAAAGGTTATGTTCAGGAGCAAATCAAAGAAATCGCTGATAGAAGATTCAACAATATTGGACGGCGCAAAGATAGATTTGTAGGGACCAATATGTATCCGAACTTAATGGAACAAAAGCTATCAGAGAGTAACTTGGACTGGGATTCTGTATATAAATCCCGTTGTGCAGCGGTTGGTTCCCATCGAAGAGCTAGCGGTGGAGCCGAAAAGGAAACACTGCTTCTACGATTGGGAACATCACAAGATGGAATTGTGGATACTACCATAAATGCGATTCAAGCGGGTGTAACAGTAGGGGAATGGGTTCAAGCTGTCAAAGAATCTAGCGAAATTCCTCCGGAAATACAAGCGTTACATCTGCATCGTGGAGCTGAAAGTTTTGAAGCTTTACGGAAAAAGGCAGACACTCATAAAGAAAAAAACGGTTCGTATCCAAAGGTATTCCTTGCTAATCTGGGCCCCATTTCACAGCACAAACCGCGTGCCGATTTTGCTAAAGGATTTTTTGAGGTCGGCGGGTTTGAGGTGGTTACGAATAAGGGCTTTGAAACGGTCGATCTAGCTGTAAAAGCTGCACTTGAGACGGGAGCTTCAACCGTTGTCATTTGCTCGAGCGACGCAATATATCTCGAGTTAGTCCCTCAATTGGCTTGTGAACTGAAGCAGGAAAATCCGGAAATCACTCTCTTCCTGGCAGGTCTTCCGGATTCAGAAACAATAGAATTATTCAAGCAGGCCGGTGTGGATCAGTTTGTCCATCTGGGATCGAATTGTTATAACATGCTGTTTGACCTTCAACAGCGGAAAGGAATTGGACGATGAGGACGAATCCGGATTTTACTACGATTGATTATATGGAAAAATCTCCATCTGCTATTAAGGAGCCTATGGAAAGGGCGGCTTTAGACGAATTTAAATGGCAAACAATGGAGCAAATTGATGTAAAGCCTTTGTACGATCAGAACGACATGACCGGCATGGAACACTTAGGCTATGTTGCTGGGGTCGCCCCATTTTTACGAGGGCCTTATCCGACCATGTATGTAACAAAGCCATGGACGGTACGTCAATATGCAGGATTTTCTACAGCGGAGGAAAGCAATGCGTTCTACCGCCGTAACCTGGCTGCAGGTCAGAAGGGGCTTTCGATTGCCTTTGACCTTGCTACACATCGCGGTTATGATTCCGATCATCCAAGAGTAGTCGGGGATGTCGGAAAAGCAGGGGTCGCAGTAGATTCGATCTTGGATATGAAGATTCTGTTTGACGGCATTCCGCTCGATAAAATGTCGGTTTCGATGACCATGAATGGCGCCGTTCTTCCAATTATGGCTTTCTACATAGTGGCCGCGGAGGAACAGGGTGTTCATCAGTCACAGCTGACCGGCACGATTCAAAATGATATTTTAAAAGAATATATGGTTCGGAATACGTATATTTATCCGCCTGAAGCATCAATGCGGATTATTGCAGATATTTTCGCTTACACTTCACAGCATATGCCAAAGTTCAACAGTATCAGTATTTCCGGTTATCACATGCAGGAAGCGGGAGCCACGGCGGATATTGAATTAGGCTACACACTTGCGGATGGGTTGGAATATGTAAGGACCGGATTAAAAGCCGGTATCGACATCGATTCATTTGCCCCGCGTTTATCATTCTTCTGGGCAATCGGGATGAATTACTTTATGGAAGTAGCAAAAATGCGTGCAGCCCGGATGATTTGGGCAAAGCTCATCAAGCAGTTTAATCCGAAAAATGAAAAATCGATGGCGTTAAGGACACATAGTCAAACCTCGGGCTGGAGTCTTACGGAGCAGGATCCGTTTAATAATGTAACAAGAACTTGCATCGAAGCGATGGCGGCCGCATTAGGTCATACCCAGTCGCTTCATACGAATGCACTGGACGAAGCAATCGCACTTCCAACCGATTTTTCAGCCAGGATTGCCCGTAATACCCAATTGTTTTTGCAGGATGAAACAGGGATTTGCAGGGTAGTAGATCCATGGGGCGGGTCTTATTATGTGGAATCGCTGACCCAGGATTTAGTAAATCGCGCGTGGGCACATATCCAGGAAATTGAAGCACTTGGCGGTATGGCGAAGGCGATCGAAACAGGCCTGCCGAAAATGCGTATTGAAGAGGCAGCAGCCCGGCGCCAAGCTCACATTGATTCAGGAAAGGAAACCATCATTGGAGTCAACCATTACCGATTAGATAAGGAAGATCCGCTGGATATACTGGAAGTAGACAATACCACCGTTCGTGAAGCTCAGATTCAGAGATTAAGAGAATTGCGGGAGAATCGTGATGAAGCTAGAGTGAAATCAACACTCGATGCTATTACAAGGGCTGCAGAAACTGGTGAAGGAAATCTGTTGGCGTTAGCGATTGAGGCAGCTAGAGCAAGAGCGAGCCTTGGGGAAATATCAGATGCCTATGAAAAGGCAGTCGGACGACATAAGGCGGTTATTCGCTCTATTTCAGGCGTATATAGTGCCGAGTTTGGTGAAGATGAACAGGTGGAAAAAGTAAGGAAAATGGCTGATGAGTTCGAAAAACAGGAAGGCAGACGTCCAAGGATTATGATTGCCAAAATGGGGCAGGACGGACATGACCGCGGGGCAAAGGTCATTGCTACTGCATTTGCGGATTTGGGCTTTGATGTCGATATTGGACCGCTGTTCCAAACACCGGAGGAAACTGCCAGGCAGGCCGTGGAAAATGATGTCCATATTGTCGGCATGAGTTCCTTAGCTGCAGGCCATAAAACCTTATTACCACAATTAATAGAAGAATTGCGAAAACTGGGCCGTGAAGATATCGTCGTCGTTGTCGGCGGGGTTATTCCGGCACAGGATTATGAATTCCTTTTGCAAAACGGAGCTGCAGCGATTTTTGGCCCTGGGACAGTCATACCGGTTGCCGCCCAAAAAGTGATCGAAGAGATCAACCGCCGGCTTGAGGATGACTACTAATCATGGATCGAAAAGAGAAGAAACCGGAATGGGTTCCTAAAGGCGGGGGTGCTGCATTCGCTTCCCATGTACTTGAAGGTGTTACAAAGGTTCACTCTGAAGCGGCCGGCAATACGAACAATTTAACACCTTCACTTCCACCGCGGAGGCGCAGGTTAAAAGTGAATGACTATGTTCAAGGTGTTCTTTCGAGAAACCGAACGATCCTAGCACAAACGATTACTCTAATTGAAAGCAATCAGGCAGCACATATGGAAATGGCTCAAGAAGTGTTGAAGCAGCTGCTTCCATATACCGGAAATTCAATACGGGTTGGCATAACAGGCGTTCCCGGTGCAGGCAAGAGTACATTAATCGAAGCATTAGGAACCATGCTTTGTGAAAAAGGTAAACACGTTGCGGTTTTGGCCGTTGATCCGAGCAGTACCGTTACAGGGGGAAGCATTCTTGGTGATAAAACCAGAATGGAATTGCTTTCCCGACATCCTCATGCCTTTATCCGCCCTTCTGCCTCAGGAGGAACGCTTGGCGGCGTAAATCGCAAGAGCAGGGAGACTATGCTTATTTGTGAAGCAGCCGGATTTGATGTCATTCTTGTTGAAACGGTTGGGGTCGGGCAAAGTGAAGTGACTGTCCGTTCGATGGTAGATTTCTTTTTATTAGTCATGCTGACGGGCGGCGGCGACGAGCTTCAAGGAATCAAAAAAGGGGTCATTGAACTGGCTGATGCCATTCTTGTAAATAAAGCGGACGGTTCAAACAAACAGCGGGCATTGGCGGCAAAGGCTGAATTTAACCGAATTTTGCATTATTTACAGCCGGTAACAGAAGGATGGTTTCCAAAGGCCTTTACATGTTCTGCCCTAACAGGTGAAGGGATGGCTGAAATCTGGGAAGTGATTCAAGAATTCCAAAGCAAAACATCTAAATCTGGTGTGTTCAAGCAGCGGCGCCGGAAACAGACCATTAATTGGACTTATACCATGGTTGAGGATTACCTTAGGTCAAGTTTTTTTAATCACCCGGAAGTGAACAGACTTATTCCAGTCATTGAGAATGCTTTGGGAACTGGGGAAATGTCAGCAACAATGGCTGCAAAACAATTGTTAAAAACATTTGAGGAAGCCAGTTTGAAAAATAGGGATGATGAAGGATTATTCCGGTAAACGTTCAAAATGAATGGAGCAAATTGTAAATATCATTAGGCAATTAACAGAAAGTCAGGTGAGTAACGTCGATGAGCACCCTTTATGAAAAAATAGATGACCTAATGGATCGCAAGCGTAAGGTAGAACTTGGCGGCGGGGACGACCGGATTGATGCCCAGCATAACAGCGGCAAGCTGACAGCCAGAGAACGGATTGACCTGTTGCTTGATGAGGATACCTTCGTCGAATTAAATCCGTTTATCCAACATCGTGCCACGAACTTCGGAATGGATAAAATCGAAGCCCCAGGGGAAGGGGTTGTCACCGGCTATGGGAAAATTGACGGCCGTCCTGTTTATGTATTTTCCCAGGATTTCACCGTTTTTGGCGGTGCACTTGGTGAAATGCATGCACTTAAAATAGCACGAATTATGGATCTAGCAGCCAAAAATGGTGCACCAGTCATTGGTTTGAACGATTCTGGCGGTGCCCGGATTCAAGAAGGGGTTGTCTCCCTTGACGGTTATGGAGATATTTTTTATCGTAATTCCATTTATTCCGGAGTGATTCCGCAAATATCCGTCATTCTCGGCCCATGTGCCGGCGGCGCCGTCTATTCCCCAGCGATTACAGATTTTATCTTTATGGTGGAGAAGACGAGTAAGATGTTCATTACCGGTCCTAAGGTAATTGAAGCAGTGACCGGCGAAAAAATTTCGGCTGAGAATCTGGGTGGTGCAAAGGTTCACTCCAGTATTAGCGGAGTTGCTCATTTCACCGCAGAGTCTGAGCCAGAGGTATTAGATGAGGTTAGGAAATTAATGAGCTATTTGCCGCAAAATAACATGGAAAAACCGCCCGTGCTCGAGGCGGAAAAAGACGATGGCTGGAACAATGATTTGATCGATCTTGTTCCCATTGAAGGGACCAAAGTTTATGATGTGCTCAAGGTGATTGAGCAGGTAGTGGATGATGGAGACTTTTTTCAAGTCCAAGCAAACTATGCGAAAAATATTGTAGTTGGTTTCGGACGGATTGATGGCCATAGTGTAGGAATTATTGCCAATCAGCCCAAAGTAATGGCAGGCGGCTTAGATATCAACTCTTCTGATAAATTGTCCAGGTTTATCCGTTTCTGTGATTCTTTTAATATTCCGTTAATCACGTTTGAAGATGTAACGGGATTTTTCCCTGGGATCAATCAGGAGCATGGCGGGATTATCCGTCATGGAGCAAAAATTCTTTACGCTTATTCGGAAGCGACCGTTCCGAAGATTACCGTTATTCTAAGAAAAGCCTTTGGCGGTGCTTATGTTGCGTTGAACTCGAAAGCAATTGGGGCAGATATGGTTTACGCATGGCCGAATGCGGAGGTTGCTGTGATGGGACCGGAGGGTGCTGCCAATATTATCTTTGCAAAAGAAATTGAACAAAGTGAAGACCCTGTTGCAACCAGGGCGCAAAAGATTGCTGAATACCGTGAGAAGTTTTCGAATCCATATGTAGCAGCCTCCCGTGGTATGGTTGATGATGTCATTGATCCTCGCGAAACACGCAAGAAGCTGAAAGAGTCGCTGGAAATGCTCCGGACAAAGAAGGAAACAAGACCGGCGAAGAAGCATGGGAATATTCCGTTGTAAAAAATATTTGGTTATCCATAAAACGCACTCCAACCTTTACAACTCATTCAGTGCTGTATTTTTGCACAAGGTACGACTGTTCACAGTACAGAAAAAGGCTGGCTCCCTTGGAACCAGGATTTTCTTTTGATTATGGAGACTGAGAATCTCTTTACTCTTATTTCAAGAGATTATTCCGTTAGTAACGAGGTTTTAAAGATTAGCCAAAACTTAGATTAAGAGATAGTATCCATTCAGAAAATATTATTCACTCAAAGCTTTTGACTAGATACCACAGGTGAGTTTGTTTAAATTTGAGCTAAGGTAAAAATCCCGGGATCTAAATCAAACCCCGGGATTTTCTCAAATAATCTTATTCGCCACGTCAAGGGTATTCGTTGAACTAGTCAGTTAAATGTCAACCTCCAAATCTACAATGTCCAGTTTAGTTCAAACTTCAATCTTTTAATCTCTCACGCGCACCTTCCCGCCATTACTTGACTAGGGAATAAGGTGGTGAACAGGAAACAATTCCACTTTATTCTTCAACTCAGATGTTTTTTATGCCAAATCGAACGAACCAACCGAATAATTTCCATACTTCCCTTCAGTGCCATAAGTCCAGTCACTATTTTCAGCCATAGGAATACGTCCGGCTGAAAGATGGTTGCCATATGCCATACCGGTACCACTTGAGTCATACTCAACACCAGGATCATAAACAGACCTGCAAAATTTAGAACAATTCTTGATAATACTTTGATAGATATTTTAGTATGGTTAGAATTGTCAGGACTCCACGGCCCAAGGCAGCACTTCGCAGTTCGAGCGGTCGTATATAATAGCCATGCGCTTAGTATGAATAGTAATCCATTTATAAGCATGTATTTCTGTGAAATGCTTAGACCTGATTCTCCAATCGGCTGTTCATTCAGCAAATTTATGACCCCGGAGGCAATGTGGGTAGTCGTAATAACATGTGTATCGGGCCATTCGGCATCGATTGCGTCTAGGACGTTAGCGAATACAATAACTCCTAGCTGTTGTTCCGAAACCATAAAAGTTTGGGCTTGGAAGCCTAATGAGCCACCGGGCGAACCGATAACCCGTAAACCGTTAATATCATCTGACGACCATCCCATGGCGTACGTTCCTGGAACAGGTTCGGTCTGCATTAGACGTATGCTTTCCGAAGTGAGCACGGAATCATCTTCAAATCGGCCTCCATTCATCTGGGCAATCAAGTAATGGCTCATGTCCTTCGCGCTGGTATACATATAGCCCGCCGGCGAATCCCCTGCAATATAAACAAAGGGGCCATCGTAGGGAACGTTGTATCCAAATATCCGACGGTAGGGCGTAGCCAGTCCGTGTGTGGCCGCTTCATCAAGCGTAACGTAGCTGTCTTGCATAGACAGGGGCTCGAAAATATTTTCTTTTACATAATCTCCATAGGATTGGCCGGATACTCGTTGTACAATATAGCCAAGAAGTACATAATTTGCGTTCGAATAAGTGTAGGGATGTTCGGTTTGCTTGGTTTGCTTTAAAAACTTTTCCGCATAAGACAAGGCGTTTTTCTCTATGGCATCTTGATATTGATCGTTGGCACTTGACAGTGTGTTGCTAAAAGTTGAGATTTGGGTGAACCCGCTTGTTTGATTAAGCAACTGACGTACAGTAATGAACTCTGCTCCTATAAACATGGCGGGGAGATAGCGCTGTATAGGCGCATCTAAGTCAATTTTTCCTGATTCGGCAAGTTGCAGAACGGCAATAGCGGTAATCGACTTGCCAATCGAACCTAATCCGAAAGGTGTTTCAGGTGTTACAGGGCGACCCGATGAATCGGCTTGACCATATCCCTTAAGGTAGAGAATGCGATTACCCTGTACAATCCCGAGAGCCAGCCCCGGAAGACGTTGTCGTTTCATTTCACGGGCAATATACGCATCTATTTCGGAGTAGACTGAAGTTCCAGATCGCTCTTCTTGCATGCTTTCATCACTTCTCGCTGAACTGAATAGGGGAAAGATGATAAAACCACACAAGATTATTGCTATTATTCTTATTTTCATTTACATTCCATCCCTAGTTATTTTTCTGTAAACCTGTTTGACGTAATCGGTGCATGTTTAAGGTTTAAATGTTACGGATGTACAGGTGTTTTGAATTCAGCTAAATCAAGAATTCTTTGCTGTCTATGGTGTTACTGTCTTGGAATAAAAATAAAGAGAACAAGGATACTGGACATTCCATATAGATTAATATATTAGTATATACATACAATTATAGGTCCGGTCAGTTGGTGCGACGGGAGCGGGCCAAAGTCAACCCAGCGAGGATCATGCTAGTCAGCCCCATCACTATGGCAATGATGGCCCCGAGTCGCCCGTCACCGGTGCCAGGACCACCAGGGAATATGGTCACGTGAACCCCAGCGTAAGCTGTGACAATTAACCCCACCACCATGGCGACGATGGCCCCACGTCGCCCGCTGCCGGTACCGAAACGACCGTTGGACCGGGCCAGTGACAGCCCAGCGAGGATTGTGCCGATCAGCCCTACCACCGCGTCCATCGTGGCCCAGAGTCTCCCGGGGGTAAATCCGTATCCGATATTACCGTTGGCCACTTCAGCAGAGGCCAGTGTCGGCACAAGTAGAAATGTACAAAGTATTACGAATGTAACTAGCTTCATTTTCATTTATTAATTCCTCCTCTTTGTTGTTCTTGCAAACTGAATATTGCTATTACTCTTGTTTCACAGTCAGTTTAAACAATGAATGTCGAGAACTTATGCAGATCTTCCTCTTTTTCTGTGGATTTCTTCCAGAACATGTTAAATCACGGTATAATTTTCGGTAAGTGGTGTACTCCAGCACTGGATGCAGACAAAAGTGGAAAGAGGTGATTGGAATGGAAACGAAATTGTTGCTTGTGGAGGACGAACCGGGCATGCTTGAGGAAATGTACACCTATCTGCAACGTGAAGGTTTTCGAGTATTGACCGCCTGTACTGGCAAGGAAGCGCTCAGGATTGCCCGGTCTGAACGGCCTGAAATCATCGTGCTTGATTGGATGCTCCCTGAAAAAAGCGGCATCGAGGTATGCCGCGAAATTAGGCATACATCAAATTGCGGTATTATTATGGTCACGGCCCGATCGGATGAATCGGATAAAATCGTCGGACTGGAAATTGGGGCAGACGATTATTTGACGAAGCCGTTCAGCCTACGCGAGCTTGCATCGCGCATTCGTGCTTTGCTTCGCCGTTTGCGCGGACCTGAAGACAGGATGATGTTCTTAGAAAGAGACAACCTGATCATTTCCGAGGCCAAATGTCAGGTATTCAAGGACGGCCAGGAGATCCAACTGACACCAACGGAATTCAAAATTTTATACACATTGGCTGCGAGACCCGGAATGGTTTTCAGCCGCTTGCAATTATTAAAAACTGCACTGTCGGACGAATATATGGGATACGAAAGGACTATGGATTCCCATATCCGGAATCTTCGCCGCAAGCTGGGAGACGATCCGGCCAATCCTCGTTATATTCAAACGGTATACGGTTTCGGTTACCGATTCGGTGAACAATCATGACGTTGACGGTACGCCAAAAAATATTTGTCTGCATGGGAGTGCTCGTTGTTATCCTCGGCGCCTTTCATATCCTTACCAATCACTTTTACATTGATTTTTTGTTTGATCAATTTCGTAAGGAAGAAATGGGATTATCCTATTTGAACGCACCGCCTTGGGAACAAATCGAGATCTTGAAGACTTACGTTTTAGGTGAGATGCAGCAATTTTGGCTTGGAAAATGGGTATTATTTGTAGCAACCGGGCTGTTATTCAGTTTATGGATTTCGGGGATGCTGACAATCCCGCTTAGAAAGCTCGTTGGCGCTATCGAACGCGTTGCAAAGGGGGATCTTGACGTGAACGTTCCTGTACAATCAAAAGACGAATACGGTAAAGTAATCCAGACATTCAACGACATGACACTTCGCCTCCGGGAAGCTGAGGATGCCCGCAGGCGGTTAGTAGCCGATATCGCTCATGAGCTTCGAACTCCGCTGTCTATCATGCAACTAAAATTAGAAAATGCTCAACAGGCAGGTCAATACGTCCCTCCGGAAATGCTGCTTAGACTCCATGACGAAGTGATCCGCTTAGGCCTGCTTGTGGAAGATCTTCATGTCTTGTCGTTGGCTGAGGCGGGCCGGTTGGCGTTGGACTGCAAACCGCTAGATCTGTCGGCAAGACTTGAACAAGTCGTTGAAGATGTGAAAATGGAGGCTGAAGAGAACGGACTGGAATTGCGCTTCTATTCGAACAAGAGGCCGGTAACGGTGATGGCCGACGCAAGACGGATTACGCAGGTGTTCATCAATTTGTTGTCAAATGCAATCCGCTACACGCCGGAAGGAGGAAAAATTTCAGTTGTAATTGAAGACAAGGTCTTGGATCGGAATGAAGTCTATACAAGTGTCTCAGTGATAGATACTGGCATCGGAATTCCAGCCGAAGAGCTGGACCACCTATTCGATCGATTTTATCGTGTGGAAAAGGCCCGTTCGCGGCATACAGGCGGAACGGGGCTCGGATTATCGATCGCTCATCATTTTGTCAGAGCCCACGGCGGGTTCATCCGCGTCGTGAGTGAGCCTGATCAAGGTACGACATTTACTGTTTATTTGCCTTTGGGTAAATGATAGTAAAAAAGGCTCTTTTTAAACAAATTGGTTCAAGTCTATTTAAGATGGGTGTTTTTTTCATTTTTATAGCTGCGATCACTACAACTAGTATTGAAAATTGGTAAGTAAAATGGAGGATATTAAAATGAAATATGACTTCATTATTGCAGGAGGCGGGATAACTGGATTAACTTCAGCAATTGCATTACAAAAAGAAGGATTTCGGGTTAAAGTTCTTGAACGTACCAAAGAATTAAAAGAGGTTGGGGCAGGGCTGGGTCTTGGAGCTAACGCTTGGAAAGGACTTGCCCGTTTGGAGATCACTAATGACTTAGAAGCGAAATGCAATCTAATAAAAAGTACGAAATTCCTGGATCAAGAAGGTAATCTGATAAGTGAAATGGATATTGAACGCCTTAACCAGAAATACGGTGTCGCTTATGTTACTGTCCATCGTGCGGAATTGCAAAAGGCCCTCGTCCAACACCTTCAACCTGGTACACTTGAACTTGGAAAAAAGATCATCCATTTTGAACAAAGTGAAACTGGAGTTACAATTTATCTGGAAAATGGGAATACCCTAGAAGGAGATGCGCTCATAGCAGCAGACGGTATCCATTCCACCGTACGGAAAATTTGTTTCCCGAACATAAAGCCCCGTTATTCAGGCTATACGTGTTGGCGTGCTGTTGTTAACGTACCTAAAGAAAAGGATTTATCAGGAGAATTTACCGAAACATGGGGTACTAAAGGGCGGTTTGGTATTGTTCCTCTAAATAACAATCAAATATATTGGTTTGCATGTGTCAACGCGCCTTATCAAAGCAAAGACCTCTTAGATTTTACAACGAATGATTTGTATCATCTTTTTCAAACTTATCATTCCCCTGTACCAGAAATAATCAAATGCACAAATGACAACGACCTAATATGGAATGACATCATTGATATAAAGCCTATGAATCGTTTTGCTTTCAATAAGATTCTGCTTATAGGTGATGCTGCACATGCGACTACCCCCAACATTGGCCAAGGGGCGGGCCAAGCAATCGAAGATGCACTCATACTAAGCCAGGTTTTAAAGAGTAATAGAAATATGGAAGAAGCATTTACTGAATTTGAAAATTTACGTATTTCAAAGACAAAAAAGATTGTTAATTTGTCATGGCGAATAGGAAAAGCAGCACAGTTAGATAATCGTCTTCTAATTAGCATTCGTAATTCAATTATGCGAAGGCTGCCATCTAAAATTCAAGAAAAACAGTTAGAATCAGTTTTTCATACGGATTTTTAATGACGTTGATTACTGGGATGAAATATCCTCTTAGGGTTTATTGCACTAACAGGGGCTGAATAGTTGAATAAGAAAATCTATCAATAAGTAAAACGTATTAAATGTGATAAAATAATAGCAATTAACTTATGGAGTCAAATCAGTTAGCATAGAAGTTAATAAAAGGTTTACGAATAAGAGGGGGATTTGATTGAAGACAGAAATAAGGTTTAGAATGGCGACTGAAAAAGATTTAGACAGTATTGTTGCAATGCTTGCTGATGATGTTTTGGGAAGTAAACGTGAGCGTTATGAGCATCCACTTCCTAATAGTTACATAAAAGCATTTGAGGCTATTACATCTGACCCTAATAACGAGTTAGTAGTGGCTTGTGACGGTGATGAAGTGATTGGGGTACAACAAATTACTTTTACACCTTATATCACACATCAAGGCGGTTGGCGAGCTACTATCGAAGGAGTAAGAACATCCGCTTCTGTAAGAGGTAAGGGTGTAGGTACTGAACTTATAAAATGGGCAATTCAACGTGCAGAAGCACGTGGTTGTCATTTAGTACAACTGACAACTGATAAAAAAAGACCAGATGCGTTAAGGTTTTATGAACGGTTAGGTTTTAAAGCAACACATGAAGGTTTAAAGCTGAAGCTTTAAAAATTGGTGGCGTTTCCAAACACTTCAATAGCCACTTTATCTAAGGTAGAAGCTGTATTCTGTTTAATTCCATTGGCTCCTCACTTTATCAATCCCTTGTCTTTCATTTACATGAAACGTGGGGACGGTTCTACTGCCACAAAAATCTGATGCATGGGTACTGTCTTCTTGTTAACTTTCATAAAAAAGTTATTACTCCACACACTTATTTTTAAATTCAAGTTTATGTCATTTGATGTCTGCGTTATAATTAAGTATGTTGTCATCATTTTTGTAAGATTGACAGAAATGTTCTTAAGCTAATACATATTTGTAAAAGATGAGCCTAATCTTAGGCTTATACATATTAACGAAAATAAACTACTTCGAGGAGATGGCTGCATTGTCAATAGAGGTGCTATCGAAAAACACAGCGGACATTTTTAATGCGATTATTAGGGAGCCCAATTGGGATAAAGTGGAGTTGCAAGAAGGGATTAGGAAGATTTTTTTACAAGCAAGAGACAGTGTGGGTTCTCCTGAAGAGTACCTGGAGTCACTATTGGTAAATGTTACACTTCAATATGCATATACCAATACTGCCGTATCTTTCTTAATGGAGTGTATTGAAGAGGAGAAGTTTCTCTCTCATGAAAGCTTCCAATCGACTTTGGTGAATGTTCCTAATCAAGTGAAGGAATCGAATTTCATTGCCGAAAACATGCCTAGGTTTAAGGAGTTAGTATATCAAGGCTCAACCATTGAAGAGCAAGTACCACATGCCGAAAGTGTTTACTTCCAAACCAAGCTAGTAAACGATTTATTGATTGGATTTATCGGGATCTTCCTGGAACCGAATAATAGAAATTATATGGAGAATTACTTGGAATATTCTTCTCAAGTAGTCGTGGATGCCGTTATGAACTATTGCCAAGCCTATTCTAATCATATTTTAGAAGAGATAAACTCGATGAACTCGACTCAATAGAAAAGTTCTGACCCTGAAAATCTATACATTAGAATACAAATACCAAGTGGAGAAAAGCGATCCGTTTTTCTCCATTTGTTTTATTTAGGGACGCTATACCTATAAAAATAATGGTAAAATAAAGAAAATGAATGTTCTAAGGAGAGGGCCGGGATGGATAATCTCGGAATTATAACATCCAAATTCCTGCAGGAATTCTCCGTTGATTTAAAAGAAATATTTTGACACACGGGAATTTTACTAAGATCTTAAGTACCTATCAAGAAACTGGACAACACGGCGCGTATACTCTTTTTTATTCATAGGATACGAATGAATGTGTTGACAACCCTCCGTCAGCCATAATTCTCTATAGTTACTGGATGAGACCGAATGGAATAAACTTTTACTTTCGGTATAAGGAATGGCTTTATCTGTTTTACTGTGAATGAATAAGAAAGATTTTCCCTTAGCGTTCTTTACATGATTGATTGGGGAAACCTCATTAGGGTCAATTTTAAGGAGTTTTCGCATGGAGTGATAAATAATTGATGTAAAGGGCTTCTTCGGTAATTTGGACCAATAAGAAAGATTTTCTTTTAAAAACGGTTCTAAATCACTAAAGGGGCTATCGGCAATGATGGCAGAGACTGCAGAATGTTCGCATCCAGCAATAAGCGCAGTGGAAGCACCCATACTCCAGCCTAGAAGAGCGATGTGTTTCTGATTTTTTTTCTGAATGGCATAATCAATGGCTGCATATAAATCGTGATTTTCAAAGAATCCTAACCCCGTCGTTCTTCCTTTTGATTTACCGGCATTTCGAAAATCAAACATCAACACATTATATCCTTGTTCCGAAAGAACTCTAGCAAGCTTGAGTCCTTCAATCCCTTCCATGGAACGTTCATTCATATAACCGTGTGCAGTAATGACTGTTTTTTTGCTTTGCTTTGAAGCCGAAGGAATCCACCAGCCAGCTAGCTTAACTTTGTCTTTTCGGCTGTGAAATTCGATTTCCTCGAAATCCATACCGTAATCCCTCGGGTTTTTCGTAGTTTTTGCAGGGAAGGGATGGGTTAGATACAATCCGATGCTAAGAGGGGGGAGAAAAAATAAAAAGGGTACTGCCAATAACGGCCGCCAGAGGGATTTACTTTTTTTCTCCTTTTTCTCCTCATCCATTCTAACTCCTCCTGTCCATTTTAAGTAATCGGTACTTTATCATATGCCGATGAACAAAAAACGGAAAAACCAAAATTGTTATATTGGGATTTTTTGGACGAAATTGTTTGCGGAAAAAATTATGAGTTAACGAAAAAAGGGGGATTGCACAGGATGCAGTAAGTGGTTCAGATGAAGTAGATTTTGTATGGAATGGATTATCAAAGAGACTCAAATAGTTATACGCTGAGTGTAGATTAATAATAAGGAATCCTAATTATAAAATTAATATCGCATCCTCTATGAATTGTTTTTTACCCAAGAAATAATGTTTTTAGCACAGAAATATAAAAATTTAGATACTCATAATAATATTCACCGGAAAGTGATGAAATTGAAGCCCCCTTCCCGCATCTTCAAACGACCAGTGGACAAAAAGAATTAATAAGCTGCTGCACCCATCTATTCTAATATCCGGACTCTATTGATTAAATCATTGATGGGTTTTTAGGATGCTCTAAGAATTAGGAGTTTTATTTGATAGTACCAGGCGAAAGGGAAAAGCTACACTTGTTTCAAACATTGACCCTGCACGTCCTACGACGGTGGTTTCAGAAGGTAAACTCTAATTCATAATGGAACTCCCTCACTTCTTTATGTAATTACCATAATACACCAAATTATTTTATTAATTATAAAAGATATTTCTCCCAAAAATAAGATTAAAGAAATGGGGGATTATGAATGGGTGGCTAAAAGCAGTTGGCCGATATGGCAAAAGAATGAAGGCGGTTGTTGTACAAATGAAGTCAGAGGACTATCTGGTTATGCGTGTATAACATTTTAAGATGAAAGGATCGATTGTATGAGTGACAAATCATGGAGGGTAGACACTTATCAAGAAGGACCATATAAAATAAGTGTTAGGAAGAATTTAGAAAATGATCGAGTGGACGAAGGGGATATACCTGAAAACCAACTTCCGGAACGTATCAATCTTAATAACAAAGAGTAAGTAAATCGTTTTTAATTATCAATTATAGGAATATCCGCCAATCAGATATTTTTTTTTTAACTTGTTTTTTGATACAAAAGGTCAGGTAAGACTTATAATGAGCATTTTAACGGATTCACCCTGACCCAATTTGACGGAGCGACAATAATAATTGGATAGTGCGAGAACTTCAAAAGGACGTACCAAATGGTTCGCCTTTTTATATTTGTTGAAGAAAGTTGCCATCTTTGTTAAAGGGATAAAATACTATGGTAATCGGCGGTTTACTAGCTTAAATCAGGTCGAATCCCTGTTAAGGGATTGATTATTTATAAATTCTTAAAGGAGCGTTGAGAAGAATATTTTTCAAGTTTAATCATACTTCTCTTCCTAATGTTAACGTTATATTGTATAGCTTGTTCTTTTTTATCACCATACTGATTTGTTGGCGAAATTAATTAAATAAGGAAAATTAACCTCAACTTTTAGTAATTCAATTACTTATTGAAAAGATGTGATTTATATTCTAGTAGAATGAAAGATTGATGCTTGAAAAAATCGAATCATTGTATGGGGGATTTATATGAAAGAATTTGAAGAAATACAAGTAACCAAAAAAATTCTGAAATCAATCACTTGGAACAAATGTGGGAAGTCTAAAGAAATAACTGACTTCGGGTTCGAACAAGATGAATTCCATTCCGTTAATTTAACATTTGGCTATGGATCAATGTATGATGAAGAAAGGTGGAAATTTGATATTTGTGAAAGATGTTTGGTAGATTTTGTGAAAACCTTCAAACATGCTCCCGACATCTACGAAGACTAGCATTTTCTAAACTTTATTCATTGTTATTGTTTACTTTCAATCATTTAAATAAACAAAATTTATACCCAAATAAATACAGGTTGCACAAAGACTGTTAAGTAGTCTTCTGCGATACCTCTTTGTTATTTGGCATCAATATGAGTACTAAAGATACTCAGGTTTTAGTCTTGGAATTCTTGAAAGAATATTTCGAATCAGACCCCCAGCAAGCTAGCTTTAACGCGCAGGGGGTCTGACTCAGTTTTTTCCAACTAATCAATTTTATTCATATCTTTTCAATACAATGGCCGAATTATGACCTCCAAATCCAAATGAATTGGAAATGCCAATCGATAATGGAACCTTCCTTGCGCCCTCTGCTACATAATCTAAATCACAATTTGAGTCTTGATTTTCTATATTAATAGTTGGAGGGACGATTCCATCCTGCAGGCTTTTCACCAGTGCAATGGCCTCTACTCCGCCAGCAGCACCAAGCATGTGACCAAGCATTGATTTATTAGCGGTAACTGGTATTTGATAGGCATGATCTCCAAACAACCTCTTTATGGCCATTGTTTCAGAAATGTCGCCGACCTGTGTACTCGTTGCATGGGCGCTGATCATGTCCACTTCCTCAATTGATATATTTGCTTTTTTTAAAGCATTTTTCATAGCTAAATAGGCACCTTTTCCTTCAGGGTGGGAAGCGACCATATGATGGGCATCAGAACTTGCGCCGTATCCAATTACTTCACATAAAATCGGGGCATTTCTGTCAAGAGCATGTTCTAATGACTCTAATACTAAAATTCCTGCTCCTTCGCTCATGACAAAACCATCTCTATCCGCATCAAACGGCCGGCTTGCGAGTGTAGGCTCCTCATTTCTAGTTGATAACGCCTTGGCATTGCCGAAACTGGCCAAAGATAAATTGGTGATCGCTGCTTCCGTCCCACCGGCAACAATAACATCTGCATCACCATAGCGAATGGTATTGAATGCTTCGCCAATCGCCGTGTTACCAATGGAACACGCCGTTACTGGTGACAATGAGGGACCATGCGCACCATATTTAATACTAATTTGAGCAGCTGCTGCATTCGAAATCATCATTGGGACTAAATTGGGGCTGACTCTTCCGGGACCTCGTTCGTTTAATACATTCACATTATCAACAAAGGTCTGGATTCCTCCAATGCCAGATCCAACATATACACCAAAACGTTCATGGTCAATCTCATCCAGCTGTAATTGAGAAGCCGCCAGAGCTTGATCAGCTGCAGCTAGAGCAAATTGGGCAAAACGGTCCAATCGTCTTGCTTCCTTTTGTCCCAAGAGCTCTTCTGGATTGAAGTTCCGTACAACGCCAGCAATTTTTGTTTTAGAATTGGAAACATCAATAGTATCAATATAGGATATTCCAGATTTTCCCTCAATCAAATTACGCCAAAATGTATCAAGATCATTTCCAAGAGGGGAAATAATCCCCATTCCAGTAATCACTACTCTGTTCATCATCATTCCTCCTACAAACCATTTTTTACTATATATTACCGTATATTTATCCTATTACAAGTTGTTGTTTATCATAGTATAATGAATACCATAATAGGAGGGACATTATATGAATCCTGAAAATAGACTGCAAGCGTTATCGGAATTCTTAAAAGCAAAGAGATCAAAACTGCTTCCGCAAATGGTTGGACTGCCATCAGGTTCACGGAGAAGGACTCCGGGTCTTAGAAGAGAAGAGGTTGCTCAAATAGCGGGTGTAAGTACAACCTGGTATACATGGTTAGAGCAGGGGAGAGATATTAAAGTATCGGCTTCCGTATTAGATGCCATTTCAGATGCCTTACAGCTAAATAAAGATGAAAAAAAGTATTTATATGCATTGGCTTTGGAAGAAGGAGCGGATCCTGTCATCTCTAATATAGAAGAAACAATCATTAGCCCGTCCCTGAAAAGAATTCTCCAGGAACTTCAATACTGTCCAACGATTATTACGGATAGACGGTTATTTATTGTAGGGTGGAATCTGGCCGCTGCGAAGGTTTTTTTAGATTTCGAACAGATTCCAAAAGAGGATCGGAATCTGATTGAATTACTATTTTCAAGAAAAGAATTTAAAAGTTTAGCTGTCAATTGGGAGCATTTCGTGAAAGGGTTTATCGCCATTTTTCGTTCCTATTACGGACAATATGTAGCTGACAAATGGTACATACAATTTATTGAGGATATGGAACAGACCTACCCAGAATTTCGCCTATTATGGAATGAAGGCGAAGTAAGTTCAGCTCCAGAAATGCAGATTGATTTTCGTCATGCCAAAGCCGGGAAAATGGTCTTTAATCTAACTTCTTTACAAGTACAAGGAAATAATGATTTACGATGCAGTGTCTACACTCCGGCTGACAACACGGCAACCGAAACAAAGTTGAAACGGTTAATGGAGAATAAATAATAAAGCATGGGGACGGTTCTTTTGCCTCATTTTCTAGTGAAAGTGAGGCACGAGAATCGTCTGAACCTGTGCATCCTTCGGACAAAATCGCTTGAAAAAAGGGGCAGAAGTGTCCGAACTTATGCAACCTTCGGACAAAATTGCCTAAAAAAGAGGCGGAAGTGTCCTAACCTTCTAGAGGTGTTTTTTCAGTGGTCTCGATCAGTTCTTTTGCCTCATTTTCTAACGAAAGTGAGGCACGAGAACCGTCCCCATGCTTCCCCATGCTTCACCAGACACGAGAACCATCCTCATGAACCCCCATGCATCAATTCGAAATAACTTCTAGGTTAAAATGTTCTCTTAGAAATGAAATAAAGGATGATATGATGGGTGAGTTTTCTTGTTTGTGCCATGCGACGGCAAATTTATAGGTAGTTAGACTCTCTTGGAGCGGCAGGTAAACAATTTGGTTATTTTTTAAGGATTGAATGGAAGATGGTAGTATGGCAATGCCCATTCCTGCCGCAACGAGTGAAGTGACGGTTGGCAGTTCTAATGCTTCCTGTGCTTTTTGAGGGCTGAATCCTGCGTTCTGGCAAAGACTGATAATTGAGTCGTAATAACTAGTACCCGCTTCCCTTGGAGTCATAACAAAAAGGTCATTTGCAAGAAGAGATAGGTCAATTGCTCCCTGAAGGGAAGCCAATGGATGTGTAATCGGAAGGGCAACAACATACGACTCTTCTCGAAGTATTTCCACATTAAGAGAATCACTGTCAATTGGAGGGATTAATAGGCCCGCATGAATGGTCCTTCCATGAAGGGCATCCACTTGTTCACTTGTTGTCAATTGACGTAACACAATGTTTATATTTGGATGTTTTGCGCGATAGCTCCGAACCAATGATGGAAGGAGATCAAAAGCTAAAGCTCCTGTAAAAGCTAAAATAAGCTGCCCCGCTTCGCCACGATGAATTCTCCCGGCTTCCTCACATGATAAGTTGATATGATTGACAATTTCATATGCTCTTTGGAGAAAAACTTTTCCCGCATTGGTCAATTCAACCCGCTGTTTTGTCCGTTCAAAAAGTACTGCATCCAATTCACTTTCCAGTTGTTTAATCTGCTGGCTTAACGGCGGCTGTGCCATTTGTAAACGCTGAGCAGCCCTGCCAAAATGCAGTTCCTCCGCTACAGCAATAAAATATTTTAAGTGTCTCAATTCCAATCTCATCACCTCGAAATCTAACCTTAATACTTTTTACATATTAACCTATCAATAAATAGGTATTAGAAATATTTTGAAAATCATTATAAAATCAGTTTAACAAATATTCGGAAGGATGTGAATTTTCTAAGTAATTGTACAAAATGTCATTTAAATAGGCAACTATAAAAGGTGTCTATTAAATGAATGCACTTGTTCATTTAAACAAAATAATAGTATGGAGGAATTTGAAATGCAAACAGTTTTATCAAGTGGAATTCGTCAAAAAGTAAGTAGTTATATGAAAGAAAATCGTGAAGAATTAATTAAAGGTCTTCAAAAATTAATCCAAATCCCAAGTGAAACGGGCTACGAGGGTCCTGTACAGGAACATATTCAAAAGGTCATGTTAAACCTGGGCCTTGAGGTCGATACATTTGAAGCAGATCCTGTGAAAGTTCGGCAGCACCCTGAATATACGGAGTCTGAAGTAGAGCGACGCGTTGGGTTTAAGGGCCGTCCGAATGTTGTCGGTAAATGGGCCGGATCAGAAGATGCCCGTTCGCTTTTACTTTTTACCCATATTGATACAGTGCCTATTGGTGATTTAGTGCACTGGAGTTACCCTCCAACTGAAGGCGTTATTGAAAACGGTCTCATGTACGGAAGAGGAACAGCTGATAATAAAGGCGGTTACGGCTCCGTCCTCGCAGCATTAGAGGTCATCAAAGGAATGGGTCTAAAGCCAAAGGGAAATATTACAACGATTGCCGTTGTCGATGAAGAGGTAGGGGGAGCCGGCGGCGCCGTTGCCATGGTTCAATACCTTGAAGAGCAGAATTTCACAGCAGATGCCTGTATTTACCCGCATCCGCTGACAACGGGTGCAGGACCGCAAATTGCTTGTGCCGGCGGTTTAATTTTTAAAGTAAGAGTAACAGGTTTGGCTGCTCACAACCTAAATGGTCAGGTTGGTGTAAACGCAATCGGAAAAGCAATGAAAATATATGATGCTTTAGTAGAATTAGACAATGAACGAGTCAAAACGGTCAGTTACGCTCCATTCGAACGATATTTTGCAGCCTCTGATATGCAAGTTCGTTCAAGTAACTTAACACCTGCGATGATCAATGCAGGGGAATGGGCTTATAAAGTTCCAGCCGAATGTGAATTGACTGGAACAATCGGTTATCCTCCAAATGAAACAGTAGAAGAAGTGAAGGCACAAATCGAAAATGCCATTAAAGCGGTTGCTGAAAACGATGAATGGCTATCGCAAAACCCGCCGGAAATCAGCTATGAATGGCATACAAGCCCAGCAGAAATCAGCCCGGACCATCCGTTTGTTCAAATGGTTAAGAAAAATATTGATGACGTGGTTGGAAGAACAACAGAAATTTACGGAATGCCTACCTTTAGTGATATCCGCTTCCCGCTGCTTTACATGAATATGCCGGCCATCATTTATGGACCAAAAGGAGGCAACCTCCATGGAGCGGATGAGTGGGTCAATATTCAAGATTGGCTAGACTGTGTTGAAACGAACGTTCTAAATATTCTGGAATGGTCTGGTTTTGAAGAAATTAAATAATAATAACACTTCAATCAACAAATCAAGGTTTTACTAAATGGATTTAGACAATAAAGCGGGCTGAATGCCTTTAAATAGAATGCATTCAGCTCGAATGAATCCCTTTAAGATTGAATTTCGTCCGTTCTTAGTGTTCGGAATCCTAAAAATTTCGTAATAAGAGAACAAATCTAGTAGGTGTAAATTTTTCAGTAATAGATAGATAAGCTAAGGGGAGGACAACTATGGCCAATATCGGAGCTAGAATTGAAAGAATTCCAGATAACAAATACAACAAGGGTTTATTGGTAAAAACGGGAATAGGTAATACATTTGATTCCATGGATATCGCAATGGTTGCGTTCGTATTGCCTTCCATTATTGGTTTATGGAGTTTATCTTCAGAACAAGCAGGGTTACTAGGAAGTTCTGTTTTGATTGGTTACCTGTTTGGAGCGTTTTTCTCCGGCTGGCTGGGTGATAAAATAGGCAGAAAAAAGATTATTATGTGGACACTGATCATTTATTCCCTAGCAACCTTAGTTAGTGCATTTTCAGGAGCATGGGAACATTTCTTTTGGATGCGTGTCATTGCAGGTATTGGGACCGGAGGTGAAAGCGCTATCATTGCTCCCTATTTAGCCGAATTAATAGCAAGTAAATATCGTGGAAAATATATAGGGGCATTGACTGGGTTTCACTCATTTGGTTATGTAGCGGCTGCCATTATTGGTTATATTGTTGTTCCAGCCTCAGAAAATGGCTGGCGGATTGCCCTAATTATAACAGCATTGCCAATCTTTTTAGTTCTTTACTGGAGAAGGGCGCTGCCTGAATCTCCTAGATGGCTGGAATCTAGCGGCAGATTGGAACAAGCTGAGCAAGAAATGAGAAAATTAGAACAAGGCGTCGAGAAATATACAGGGAAACTTCCGGAGCCCGCCGAAATAGCTCCGCCCCAAGTGACCAAAGGAAGCTTCTTTACCCTCTGGAACAAAAAATATGTGAAAAGAACTATTATGATCTATATTCTATGGTTCTCGGTTATCTTTTCCTATTACGGTTTCTTTACATGGCTGCCAACGTTACTATATAAACAGGGTTTTGAAATTTCTAAATCATTCTTGTTTTCGATTCTCATCTACGTTGCGCAAATTCCCGGATATTTTTCCGCTGCCTATTTAAATGATGTGCTAGGCCGGAAAAAGCTCATTTGTACTTATTTAGGATTAGCGGCCATTTCAGCTTTTTGTTTAAGCCAAGCCCATACTTCATCAACGATCCTTATCTCAGGTTTCTTCACATCACTGTTTATGGTAGGTTCAATGGCAGGAATGTATACGTATACACCTGAACAATATCCTACTATCATTCGGTCAACAGGTACAGGTTCTGCTTCCGCATTTGGAAGAATTGGAGGATTGCTAGCACCGATTTATATTGGGTACATGTATCCAATCTTCGGATTTATCGGCGTATTCTTAATGACAACTGGCGTTTTATTAATTGGAATGGTATCTACGTTCATTTTAGGAACAGAAACAAAAGCTAAAATGTTAGATGATTTAAATGATGATAATGTTGATAAAGATGATTCTGATCTTAATAAAGTAGTTTAATTATCTTCTGTTTATCTTCCGTAAATAGGAAAGAAGTAACAAGTTTAATGAAATAAGCAAAAAGGCAGGAAAATATCCGGCAATTAGCGAACATGTTTTTTGGCAAAAAAAGATAGGTTGTGTAATTTGAGAAAGCTTTATGAAGAAGAAATGGAATTTAGGATTCCAGGAAACAGGTTTTGCACCATTTGTTGTTATAGAAATTTACGCATCAGATGGATGGAAATGTGATATACGACCGTATTTTGTAAACGCTAACAACAATTCTTCCATTCATTTATAACTCCTAAACAATTAGCAGAATGAAAAAACTAATTCCATAAATCTCCTAATCTATGTATAAGTCGGATAATAGTGTCAAATGAAAAGATTCAAATGATCCGAAAAAATCTATGTAAGTTAACCTAACTCGATTTGACGAATGTTCAAAAAAATATGTTAGGTATAAAAACATAGATGACAGGGTAAAGAGGAGATGAACATGTAAGTAGAAAGGCAATACTTATTCTTGTTGGATATGGAATAGCGAAAAATAGTAAATTCATTCAAAAAAACCAATTTAAAGGGGTTTGGTAAATGGCCATTATAGAGCCTAAACAGGTGGAAGAGGTTAACAATTCGCTTAGTAACGATGATTTACTGCCGGTCCCAAAGGAAGAACGGACTTGGAAAACGCAGAACTTTGCCTCAATGTGGATGGGAGTGATCAATAACATCCCAACATATGCGGCAATTGGAGGATTAGTTGTTCTTGGATTTTCACCATTGCAAGTCATTGGAATTGTTTTGCTCGCTTCCCTCATACTTTACGGCGCCCTTGCTCTAAATGGGCATGCCGGGTCAAAATATGGAATTCCCTTTCCCGTTCTTGCAAGAACCTCTTTTGGGGTATTGGGTGCAAACGTTCCAGCCTTGCTGCGAGGAATCGTGGCGATCGTATGGTTAGGAATTCAAGCCTATTCAGGGAGTGCCGCATTTAATATAGCATTTACACTTCTTTGGCCGGGCTGGGCTAAACTTGGTGGAGATTGGTCATTTATCGGGATTAACCTTCCTGGCTTGTTATCCTTCCTGATCTTTTGGGGAATTCACTTCCTTATTTTAAAACGCGGGATGGAGTCACTTAAGAAATTTCAGGCTTATGCCGGTCCAATTGTTTATATTGTATTAATCGGAATTCTTTGGTGGGCGATTGACTCCTCCAGAGGGTTAAAGGTAATTTTCTCTCAACCGGGAAAATATGAAACCTTTGGGTCTGCACTATTTCCATTTATTGCCGCGGTAGCAGGGATTATTGGAATTTGGTCCACCCTAATTCTCAACATCCCAGATTTCACTAGATTTGCAAGATCACAGAAAGATCAGATTAAAGGCCAATTATATGGACTTCCGGTCACTTTTACGATATTTACGTTTGTTACGGTAACGGCAACAGCTGCTTCCACCATCGTCTTCGGTAAGCCGATTGGGGATATCATTGTCCTTCTGCAGCAGTTTGATCGTCCAATCGTCATTGCGATTGCGGCTATTATTCTAGCAGTTGCTACAATAACGGTAAATGTTATTGCAAACTTAGTTTCACCAGCTTATGATTTAGCTAACCTATTTCCAAAATATATTACCTTTAAACGGGGCTTTTACCTCACCATGCTGGCTGCATTATTCACCGTTCCGTGGAAATTAATAGAAAACGCAGAAACAATTTTTACCATGCTTAATTTGATTGGCGGTGCACTTGGTCCAATAGCTGGGGTTATGATTGCCGATTACTATATTATTCGCAAACGTAAACTGTCGGTTGCTGATATTTATACGTTAAACGGTGAGTACAGGTATTATAAGGGATATAATTACCGCGCATTTGCTGCAACGTTGGTTAGCGGAGTCATTGCTTTAATCGGTGCCTTTGTCCCATCACTAAAAGCTTTATATGAGATTTCCTGGTTTTTAGGGGTCACGATATCATTTGTCTCGTATATCGGCTTGATGCGCATACATCCTCCAGTTGTGTCAAAAGACCTTGTGGATCGAAGAGAAGTAGAAATAATGGACGAACTAGAGGAAGTCGCAGAATAATAGCTGAATAGGGTTGAAGAAAAGGAAGGATTCTGTAGAATCATATCAGAATATTCAGTCTACTAACACTGAGCATTTCGGGGAATCCTTTCCTGATAAGAAACCACTTTGCCCTTGAAGGGAGTGATGAAGCTTTTTTTACCACAAAGCCTTTGACACCATCGAAGAATTTACAATTTTTTTCAACGACAATAGGTGAAACGATTTTCTCCCTCATTGGGGAGGAGGTAAATGACAATAACTATTTATTTGAAAAGGAGCCGTGAAATATGATTCGAATTGGTGTAGATGTAGGCGGTACATTCACCGACCTAATATTGGTTGACCAACTTAACAATGAAATCCATGTCCACAAAGTACCTAGTACACTCGATGATCAGTCCAAAGGGGTTATCAGGGGAATTAAAGAACTGTGTGAAAAAGCAGGAGTACCGGTTTCAGAGGTAGATTATGTACTCCATGGCACTACGGTTGCCACTAACATTACAATTGAGCGAAATGGCGCTGTAGTTGGAATGCTGACAACAAAAAATTATCGTGATATTTTACACATTGCCCGTCATAAAAAAGCACAGAATTTCTCCATTCAACAAGATCTTCCTTGGCAGGCCAACCCCCTTGTATTGCGCAGAAATCGTCTCCCCATCACAGAAAAACTAGCAGCACCAGATGGAAAAGTTAAGGTTCCTTTAAATGAGGAAGAAGTACGGCAGGCTGTAAGCCAACTGAAAGAAGCTAATGTAGATGTTGTCGTTGTTTCCTTCCTATTTTCCTTCCTAAACGATGCCCATGAAAATAGAGCGAAGGAAATTGTCAAGGAAATGTGGCCAGAGGTTTTATGTTTTACATCCAGTGAAATTGCTCCGCAAATGCGGGAATACGAAAGATTTAGCACGGCAGCCATGAATGCCTATGTGGCACCAAGGGTTAATAACTATATCGATCATCTTGTCAATGCCCTTGATGATGCCGGAGTGAAAGGCGAGCTGCATATTATGCAATCTTCAGGCGGTATGGCAACAAGCGAGATGGCAGTGGATAAGCCAGTTACATTGTTAAAATCCGGACCGTCCGGCGCTGTATTGGCGACCGCATGGTTTGGTGAATTGGAAGGCATTGAAAATATCATCAGTGTTGATATTGGCGGGACCTCTGCAGATATTTCCGTTATCCCAAATAATACGCCGAAAATTATTAACCCAAGGGATTGTGAAGTAAATGGCTATCCGGTCCTTGTTCCGATGATTGACGTTGAGACAATCGGTGCGGGTGGAGGCTCCATTGCCCATATCGATGCCGGCGGAGCATTTAGAGTCGGTCCGAAAAGTGCCGGTTCCACACCTGGTCCAGCTTGTTATGGACAGGGAGGAGAAAATCCATGTGTAACAGATGCGAATGTCGTTCTTGGCAGGCTTGACCCAGAGCAATTTCTTGGCGGGGATTTAAAATTGCATTCTGAGCTGAGCTATAAAGCCGTTGAAGAAAAAATTGCTTCGCAGCTTAATATGTCTGTAGAGGAAGCTGCGCTAGGTATTTTAAAAATCATCAATAATAATATGGCTCTGTGTATCCGTGCTAAATCCGTAAGTAAAGGAATTGACCCGCGTGAATATGCATTATTTGGCGCCGGTGGTGCAGGCCCGCTTCATATTGTCGATCTTGCAGAAACAATCGGTACTAATTTGGTTATTGTCCCTAACTACCCTGGAATAACAGCAGCAACAGGTTTATTGGTTGGTGACATTAAATATGACTATATTAAATCATTAATTACCCGTTTTGATAGAGCGGATGATGAAATGATCGATTCCATTAATGCGGCTCTAGAGGAACTGACCAATACGGCAAAAGCCCAATTAATCCAGGATGGCGTAGATCCTGAGAATATTGAAATTGAACGGATTGCGGAATGCCGCTATGCAGGTCAAGGGTTTGAATTACGTGCAGCCATTCCGGATGGCCCTGTTACCCAGGAATCCATGAAGGAAATCGTTCAAAATTTCCATGCTGCTCATGAGGAAGAATATGATCATCATTTCCCAAATAATATTGTTGAATTAATTACACTTCGTATAGTTGCAACAGGAAAAACACCTTCATTACGTCTGCCTAAGATTGCAAGCGGTGAGCGTCTCAATCCGAATGAGGCATTAATGTACGTTCGCGATTCGATTTTTGAAGTAGATGGTGAAATCAGAAAGGTTTCAACGCCGCGATATGATCGGAGCAAATTATTGGCTAATGACGTAGTCGAGGGCCCTGCGATTATCGTGCAGCGTGACTCAACGACCACGGTACCGCCAAAATGGCAGGCTGCTGTATCCGAAAACGGAACATTATTTGTAGCCCATAAGGTAATTGAAGGCGGTCCAGCGAAATTGGTTGAAAAACTATTTGCGAAAGTGGGGGTTTAAGATGTTATCTACACCAAATAATAGTCTGACGAAAACTAAAATTGATCCTGTAACCGTGCAAGTCATTGGAGGGGCTTTAAAAACGATTGCCAAGGAGATGGCACACGTCATGTACCGGATGGCATATTCATCCCTGATTCGTGAGTCGGAAGATCTTGGCGCAGGGATCTTCGATGCTGCCGGCAATACGTTGGCTGAGGCAGATTCCACACCCATGCAGCTAGGTTGTTTACCTGGATATATCCGTGGATTTCAGGCAGTAATTGGCGATAATCAGCATCCCGGAGATATTATTTGGAATAACGATCCATATGCGGGCGCATCCCATTCTCCGGATGTTGCCTTGTGCCAGCCTATTTTCTACCAAGGGGAGCTTGTCGGTTATTCGGGGGCAACCGCACACCACTTAGATATGGGCGGTGCTCAGCCTGGTCTAATGGTGGATGTTCCCGATGTTTTTGCAGAAGGTTTAATTTTAAATGGGGTTAAGCTATATGACAAAGGAGTTCGAAATGAAACATTATTTGAAGTCATTCGTCAGAATGTCCGCACCCCCTTCCAGGTAATTGGGGATTTGGAAGCGCAGGTTGCTGCCTGCCGCTTAGGGGCTCGCCGTTATATTGAATTGATGGACAAATACGGTAAAGAGACAGTCCTTTTGGCGAATGAGGAATTGATGAACTATACAGAACGCATTATGAGGAGTCAGATTGCCAAAATCCCTGATGGCGTTTACGAGGCAGAATCATGGCTGGATGATGACGGCCGGCATTTGGATAAGCGTCTGCCAGTTCACGTACAGGTAACCATTAAGGGAGAAGAGCTAGAAGTAGATGTTTCCAAGTCCAGCGATCAAGTCTCCACGGCGTTTAACTCAGCATACTCTGGTGCTTTATGCGTAAGTACTCATAGTGTATTGCGCTCCATCTTTATGGATACGGATGTGATCGACGATGTGCCGGTAAATGAAGGAGCATTCCGTCCAATCACCATTAAAGCACGAAAAGGATGTATCTTTAATCCGATTAAACCAGCAGCAACATTCAGCCGTGCAAATCAGGTAAATACGGTAGCAGACTTAATCATTAAGGCGCTTGCTCCGGTAGCACCAAAACAAACCTGTGCGGGCAGCTCTGCCAATATCCAATTTGCTTCTTATGCTGGGTTGGATGAAAACAATGAATATTGGGTGTACATTGAAGTGAATGAAGGTTCCTATGGAGGACGTCCTGGAAAAGATGGACTAGATGCCGTAGACTTCAGTTCATGGAATACAATGAATAACCCCATTGAAGATCTTGATATGCATATCCCAATGGTATGTGAACAATATGAATTACGGGAGGATACAGGCGGTGCGGGTCGTTACCGCGGAGGACTCGGCATTGTCCGGTGGAATAGATTTATAACTGACGGTTTTATGACGATGGAAGGGGATAAGCACACAGTTCGTCCGTGGGGATATAAAGGCGGGCTGCCAGGGACACCGGCAAACTTAATTAAAAATCCTGACAGTGAAAACCCGGAATTTCTAACGTCCAAACTAAATGGTTACCGTTTTGGAGCAGGGGAATCTGTCTTGATTTTAGTTCCGTCATCAGGCGGCTATGGGGACCCATTAGAGCGCCCCGAGGAGCAAGTTCTAGAGGATGTTCTTGATGGAATTGTGTCGAGAGAAACAGCTTATCGGGATTACGGTGTAGTTATTATAGGCAGAAAAGTAGATTCGAAAGCAACTAAGAAAAGACGCGAAGAAATTCATGGAACAAGAGGAGAATTACCGCTTTACTCACATTAAGATTGTTGTGAATTGAAAGGATTTAAGGGGAAACCCGCCGGCAACTAATTTGCCGACGGGTTTTTAGAGATTCTGCGAATGAGAAAGCCTGCGCAAGGGCGTAAAAAGAATGGAGTTCATTCCAAATAGCCTTTATATGCGACTGAACGCTTGATAAAAATGCTGGTTCGGTAACATATAACCTTTATATACGACCGATTGCATGATAAAGTCATCGGATCGGTAGCATAGAAGCAAAAGGGAACATCCAATGTTAGTGGTTCCACAGCCTTTAATAAATATAAAGTAACTTATAACCCTGGTTTTCACTAAATAAAACCAAATGTTCCGATTTTTGTTTTAAAATGGTATACTTATCGGCAATAATGGCAGACACTGCAGGATGTTCGCATCCGGCAATAAGTGCAGTGGAAGCACCCATACTCCAGCCAAGAAGAGCAATGTGTTTCTGATTTTTTTTCTGAATGGCATAATCAATGGCTGCATATAAATCGTGATTTTCAAAGAATCCTAACCCCGTTAGTTCTTCCTTTCGATTTACCGGCATTTCGAAAATCAAACATTAACACATTATATCCTTGTTCCGAAAGAACTCTAGCAAGCTTGAGTCCCCCAATCCCTTCCATGGAACGTTCATTCATATAACCGTGTGCAGTAATGACTGTTTTTTTGCTTTGCTTTGAAGCTGAAGGAATCCACCAGCCAGCCAGCTTAACTTGATCTTTTCTGCTGTGAAATTCGATTTCCTCGAAAACCATTCCGTAATCCTTCGGGCTTTTCGTAGTTTTTGCAGGGAAGGGGTGGGTTAGATACAAGCCGATGCTAAGAGGGGGGAGAAAAAATAAAAGCGGTGCTGCCAATAACGGTCGCCAGAGGGATTTACTTTTTTTCTCCTTGCTCTCTTCATCCATTCCAACTCCTCCTGTCCTTTTTAAATAATCGTTACTTTATCATATGCCGATGAACAAAAAACGGAAAATCCAAAATTGTTATATTGGGATTTTTGGGATGAAGTTGTTTGCGAAAAAACTCATGAGGAATCGAAAAAGCCGGGCATGTGTGTCCAGCTATGCTAAAGAAGCATTCCAAGTTCCTGGCACTTAGTTTTACTGACTATCGGCTATTGATGTTTATTTCCACATGACAGAAATTCTACTTTTTTGTTATAATAAACACAAGAAAGTATGTTCGGTTTTTGGGGTGGCAGTGAATTAACAAATTAACTGGGGGAGTTAAAATGGAACAGAACTTTAAACTAATCCTCAATGAATTACAAAAAATTAATGGCCGCCTGGAGAATTTAGAAGTTGGCCAAAAGAATTTGCAATTAGATGTCCTGGATTTAAAAAACGGGCAAGAGAAATTAAAAAAATAATGAATAACTAGTATTGCTAGCACCATATAAGGGGCATGCCGACAACGGTGTGCCTCTTTTGCTGCAGTTCATATTATTGTTTGAATCGTCTATATTAAAATAAGTATTTGTCTTAATTGAAGTTCAGCGCAATTTTGTAAGTTGATCCGTACATCATTTGTTCCCAATCGGTAATCCAAATGAAAGCGGTTGATATTATGATGTTAATAGGAGGGCAAGCCAATGATGATTGATAAACGTCCGTCGCTTTTATTGGATTATCTTTTAAAAGTGAAGAGTGTCAACATGACTCAGATTATGGATGCAACGCAATTAACGAAACGTCAAATATCCTATGATTTGGATAAAGTGAATCAATGGCTAAAGGAGAAAGACCTCCCCATCATCCAATTCAAAGGTATTCATTATATTGTAGTGCCTGATGCTGTATTGGAATATTTTCGCGATCAGGAAATAAATCATCATGAGCGGAATTTTGTTTTTTCCGAAGAAGAACGCTTGGCGGTTATCTACCTTTATGTATTTATGCGAAATGATACCATTTCATCCTTTCATTTAACGCAGCTTTTACAAGTCAGTAAGAACACGGTGATTTCAGATATAAAAAAGGCAAATAAAATAAATGGCTCTTTCTTGGTGGAAATCCGCTATTCGCGAAAGCATGGCTATCATCTGGTTGGAACAGAGTTCGATAAAAGAGCTCTTGCCATGCACTACATATCCCGCCTGATCCAGGTCCCTTACTTTGAAGAACTGTTGGATTATCTATTAAAGGAAGAAACTAAAAAAATTGGTTTTCGAGAAGTTTTAACCATTCTTAAACAAATTGAAAAGCAGTTTTCTCTTAATTTTGTAGAAGAACGTTTACATCAATTAGCCAATTTTTTGATTTTTTATTATTACCGGCTGCAGAAAAAAAAGTTTGTCCAATTTCACGTGGATGAAGTTGCTCTATTAAAAAAAGATCCGATGCATAAAGTGGCTTTAACGTTAAGTCAACTTCTCCATCTCGAGAATGAGGAATCAGAGTTATGTTTCTTAACGGTCCAATTTCTTGGTTTATCTTTTAGGAAAAGTTCTCCACCCAAGCGTGAACAGGATTTATTATTTAAACTTTGCGAACAGCTTGTCTTTGATTTTGAGACCAAGGCCTGCATAGTTTTTGAAAAAAAGGATGAAGTGGTCCATACGTTATACCAGCATTTTAAGCCTGCCTTTTTTCGTATGAAGTATCGGATTCCCGTTGAGAATCCACTGCTTCATCAAATTAAGAATGTGCATAAAGAGCTATACATGCTTGTAAAGGAAATACTGCATCCGATTGGAACATTATTGAAAATCACCATACCTGAGGAGGAAATAGGGTTTATCACAATCCACTTTGGAGCTTTGTTAGAAAGACCAAAACAGGAGATGCCGGAAAAGAAGAAAGCCATCGTGGTTTGTCCAAGCGGGATTAGTTCGTCATTAATGGTGAAACACCAGCTGGAATCACTTTTCTCAGAGATTGTAGTTGAAAAAACCTTATCATTGCGAGAATTTCAGGAAGGACAATTTGACCATTATGATTTAGTTTTTTCGACAGTAAAGCTAGAGACAAAACTACCTTGTTTTTATGTGAAGCCAATTATGACACCAAATGAGAAGCATAATTTAGTCAAGGAAGTTTATCACCTGCTGTTTGGCACTCAATATCACGATATTTCCTTGAAAGAACTAATTCAAACCATTGGAAAGTTCACTACAATTTACGATGAAGAAGGCTTAAAAAAGGAATTAAGTCGCTTCATATTTTATAAAAAAGAAAATGTTTATAAAGGGAAACAGCCATTATTAGAAGATTTATTGCAAGCTGAAACCATCCAGATAATGGAAGAGGTTTTTGGTTGGAAAGAGGCAATAAAAGCAGCGGCAAATCCTCTTCTGATAAACGGGACAATTGAAACATCCTATGTTGATGCGATGATTGAAAATATTGATACATTAGGTCCATATGTCGTCATTGGTCCGGAGGTAGCAATCCCGCATGCCCGTCCGGAAAAGGGAGTTAATCGGATTGGGATGAGTTTTTTAAAGCTTAAAAAGCCAGTTTACTTTTTAAACAACAATGATTATTCGGTTCGATTGCTGTTTTGCATTGCAGCAACTGATAATACGACCCATCTTAAAGCGCTGTCGCAATTGACAGAACTGCTCAATGAAACGAAAAACCTTGAAATGTTAAAAGAATTAGAGTCGATTGACGACATCACATCATTCTTTAGCCAAAACTCCACAATTGACTGAACAGTCGTTCCTAGGAAATAAGCTAAAGAGGAATTTAAAACTAGAGGAGCTTGATTTTATTATGGTAAGCAAAACGTTCACAATTATAGATGAAACAGGGATTCATGCACGCCCAGCAACAATACTAGTATCAGCAGCAAGCCAATTTAATGCTGAGATTACATTAGAATACAACGGCAAATCAGTAAACCTAAAATCAATTATGGGTGTTATGTCTTTAGGTATTCCAAAAGGTGCAACAATCAAGGTATCGGCTGAAGGTTCTGATGAAAATGAAGCACTTAGTTTATTAGAAGATACTCTAAAAAGTGGAGGTCTCGTATAATGATAACGGAAGAAGTATTAACAAAAGAGATTTCAGGTATTGCGGCATCAAGCGGGATTGCGATTGCAAAAGCCTTCCGCTTAGAAAATCCAGACTTGAAAGTTGAGAAAAATTCGGTAACAGATTTTAATCTCGAAATAACTCGCTTTGAACAGGCGCTTGAGAAGTCTAAGGGTGACCTTGAGAAAATCAAAGAGCATACCTCTTTGAATCTCGGCGACGATAAGGCTGAAATTTTTGAAGCCCACTTGCTTGTTCTTAATGACCCGGAACTTATTAATCAAGTGAAAGATAAAATACAAAATGAACACGTTAATGCAGAGTATGCATTACAAGAAGTTGTCAACATGTTTGTGTCGATGTTTGAAGCATTAGATAACGAATATATGAAGGAACGGGCTGCCGACATTCGCGACGTGGCTAAGCGGATATTGTCCTATCTTTTAGGGGTAACAATCCCTAACCCAAGTTTGATTTCTGAAGAAGTGATTATGATTGCAGAGGATTTAACACCTTCTGATACTGCTCAATTAAATCGTCAGTTTGTTAAAGGTTTTACAACCAATATCGGCGGACGCACTTCTCATTCGGCTATAATGGCTCGATCCATGGAAATTCCAGCTGTTGTTGGAACCAAAACGGTCATGGAAGACATTAAAAATGGCGATGTTGTTATTCTTGATGGATTAGATGGAAAGGTAATTGTCAATCCAACTGAAGAGGTCATCAAAGAATATAACGGGAAAAAGGCCGCTTACGAAGCACAAAAGGCAGAGTGGGCCAAGCTGGTCAACGAGTCGACCATCACAAAAGATGGCGAGCATGTTGAACTCGCTGCCAATATCGGAAAACCTGAGGATCTTACCGGAGTTCTCGAAAATGGAGGCGAAGGCGTCGGCTTATACCGAACGGAGTTTTTATATATGGGTCGCACTCAGCTTCCAACAGAAGAGGAGCAATTTGCTGCGTTTAAAACTGTATTAGAGGGAATGGAAGGAAAGCCTGTCGTGATTCGCACCCTTGATATCGGCGGCGATAAAGAACTGCCGTATTTAGAACTGCCAAAAGAAATGAATCCGTTCCTTGGATTTAGGGCGATTCGCTTATGCTTAGAAATGCAGGATATGTTCCGAACACAGCTTCGAGCCTTGCTTCGAGCAAGCATTTATGGAAATTTAAAAATCATGTTTCCGATGATTGCTACACTTGATGAGTTCCGTTCGGCAAAGGCACTTCTAGAAGAAGAGAAGCAAAAGCTTTTGGCTGAAGGCCAGCAGGTAGCGGAAAAAATCGAGATTGGCATCATGGTAGAAATTCCATCTACTGCTGTTTTGGCTGATCAGTTTGCTAAGGAAGTGGATTTTTTCAGCATTGGTACAAATGATTTAATTCAATATACAATGGCTGCTGATCGTATGAACCAACGTGTTTCCTATCTCTATCAACCTTACAGTCCGTCCATCTTAAGATTGGTTAAAATGGTTATCGATGCTGCTCATGCTGAAGGTAAATGGGCAGGTATGTGCGGTGAAATGGCAGGGGACGAAACAGCCATTCCACATCTCTTAGGCCTTGGACTCGATGAGTTCTCCATGAGTGCAACATCGATCCTGAAAGCACGTTCCCAAATTCTTCGTCTTTCTAAAGCAGAAATGAAAAACTTAGCAGAAAAAGCCTTGCAAATGAGAACTACAAATGAAGTAATCGAAGCCGTAAAGGAATTTATTAAATAGGGACGACAACAAAAAATGGTTTTTAACGAGGACGGTTTTATTTTTTAAAAAAATAAAACTGTCCTCATTAAATATTGTTTTTGACTTGCTATTAAACCGATCTCGATGCTTTAGTTCAATAATAAAATCAACTATAATAAAATCTAGTACATATAATTAGGAGGTGGATAAAAATGGAAAAGGTAACACCGTTTTTAATGTTTCAAGAAGGCAACGCAGAAGAAGCGATGAATTTTTATACATCTATCATTGAGGATTCTCAAATTACAAGCATTGTTAGATACGGGGCTAATGCAGCTGGTCCAGAAGGCACCGTCATGCAGGCTACTTTTACCTTGAAAGGCCAAGAATTTATGTGTATTGACAGTTTTGTCAAACATCAATTCTCTTTTACACCTTCTTTCTCAATCTTTCTTACTTGTAATACTGAAGAAGAACTTGATTTTCTTTATGAGAAACTCCATGAAGGTGGACAAGCACTTATGCCTTTAAACAATTATGGGTTCAGTAAAAAGTTTGGTTGGGTAAATGACCGTTTCGGCGTTTCGTGGCAAATAAATCTTCCTTAGTGAAACGAATCCTCGAAAAAAGGAAAGAAAAAAGCAAGTATATTTCTAAACAAAAAGGACCGGGCATTTTCGCCCGGTTATTCTTATATTTCGTTAGTTGACAATGTAATTATTCAACCCACTCTTTACTTTGATTCTACTGGATTTATTTTTGGTATAAGATTACTCTTTGAATTAGAATCTTGATTCTTATATAGGCTTAGAAACGCATCGGCAACATCGGGATCGAATTGCGTCCCTTTATTTTGACGAATTACATTAAGGGTGTGTTCCAAATCTAATTCATCTCTATATACGCGCCTGGAAGTCATGGCATCAAATGTATCAGCAACAGCAACGATTCGAGCACCCAGTGGAATTTCACTGCCCTTTAATCCTGCTGGATAGCCCTTACCGTCATATCTTTCATGATGATATAAAACAATGTCTAAAATACCATCTTCCTTAAACCGGTCAACATGTTTTAGTATTTCATATCCAATTTTCGGGTGCTGCTTAATAATGTTATATTCATCCGTTGTTAATTTATCATGCTTCGTCAAGATGTTTTCAGGGATGCCAATCTTCCCAATATCGTGTAATAGTCCTCCTGTGCGAATGTGATTACATAAGTCCTTAGATAGATTCATCTTTTCAGCGATTCGCACAGAGTATTCCGCTACATTTTCAGAATGATCAAAGGTATATGCATCTCTTGAATCCAAGGCTTTCGCAAGGGAGGTGGTTAAATCTAAGCTCTTTTTTTTAACTCTTTGAACATACAACATCATAGCCGATGAAATAAAAGTTATGAAAAGATAACTTACTAAATAAATGAAAAATAAGCTTTCTTCTTGCCGCGGAACAAAATAAAACCTGCAAAAACTCACCAATCCCGTAAAAAAAACTAAAAATATTGGTCTATTATAGAAACCAATACCTAAAAAAATTACAGTAATATTATAAAACACAAAAAAATTATCATTTTGAGGAAAAACAAGGCAGATTATAATGCTTAATGATAAAAATCCAA
This sequence comes from Neobacillus citreus, assembly GCF_018343545.2. Classification (GTDB taxonomy): domain Bacteria; phylum Bacillota; class Bacilli; order Bacillales; family Cytobacillaceae; genus Neobacillus; species Neobacillus citreus. Next base: position 67,903 of record NZ_JAGYPE020000003.1, read on the forward strand.
AAAAACCATAACGATAAAAAATATAATTAACAAACCATTTATCCAAATTACCTACCACTGTTTCCCCCTCATTATTGTAAAAAATGCATAATATAACCTTGTCAAATAATAACATATTTTATTCTAAATTTTGTCTTTTGTTGAATAGAAAGTTTATTAAAATGATTCAGATATGTTAGCCTTTACAAAAATAGCAACTTACTATCTGATTAATGGTTGATAATTACTATAATCAGACATCTATTTAGGCTGTTCTACAAGTTTTTGACGATCAATTGCGCCGAAAATATGCAAGTCTATATTCACTTCTTGCATATTTTCAGCTTATAAAGATAAAGACAACAGTGTTTATTATTGTAGTCAGAGTAACTTTTTGTCCTTTATAACGTCTTAAAATTTAAAGTGAAAATAGGTGGGATTTTTCGGTAATGGGGGTGGGGAATTGAGGAAGAAAATTTATATGGTCGCTTTTTTTTTATTAGTTGTGGTTATTGCTGGAGTTGTTGGAAAGCAATATGATTATCTTTATCTGGCAAATAAGATAAATGTAAACGGATTAGAATTATTTATGAAAGAAAAGGAAGTTATTGAGTTATTTGGAGAAGAGGATAGTGAAGTCTCTTATTGTATGGGATGTGGACCTAATATGTACTATAAGAATTTGGGTATATTTGCTCGGCTTTCAGAGACCAAACAATATGTAAAAGATATCAAAATCACAAATCCAAAATATGACATATTAGGGATTAAACCAAATCAAAATATAACTAAAGCTCAAAACCTTTTAGAGGAAATGGGATTTAAATTAATAGATAGTGACCCTATCAGGCTATCATATCAATATCAAAAAAAGAAATTAACTTTCGAAATGATTATCGACAAACAAGGGGTTATTAAAAGCGTTCAAGTGGAATATCAAGTAAAAAAGGATAATAATATTATCTATTGACTAGAAATTCAGGTACAAGGATTCAGGTAATAATTTTACATCAAAAAACGCAAGTGAAATCACTTGCGTTCCTCGTAAATTTCACCAAAAGGAACTAGCATTGGCACTTTCGGAATCAAAAAGAAGGATTGGAAATTCCTTTCGATTCCACTTTTAAAGCTTTCTTTATCAGTAGATACTGTTCCATCTCTTTTATCAATTGAAATAATTGAGCTCTGGCCTCAAATTCCTCCCTGGTTTCCGGGAGAGGTTCATTCTTAAATTGGTCTTGTAACTCATATAAACGCATTAACAACTGCTGTGCCGTGTTCCCTGGATGAATGGAACTGCTTACTACTTCAAGAAAATCTGCAATCATATATCTTTGTTTGACTAATGGCTCAATGGATGTCACGATGGGTAAAACCCGCTCAATGATTTCAAATTGTTTTTCACGTATTTGAAAATAATGATAAAAGTAATTTTCTGAACGTAAAAAATGATTCTCTACATTTCTAAACGCCAAACTTTTAGCTTCTTCCAGCAAGCCGGCCGTCTCCGTAATTTCATTCCCCATCCAACGGCTTTCATTTGTCCGTAAATAGGAAACCATTTCCTCAAAGATTTTGCGGAAGTTTTTCTCAATTTCTACTTGATACTGCTTTAGCTTAGAATCTAGACTGGGCATATACAAGTTGACCAGAAGGGCAGTTCCAATTCCAATCACAATAAGAGAGACCTCGTTTAGAACGATTCCCGCCGTTATTTGGTGCCCTGAGTAGATATGGAGAATGATGACAGAACTCGTTACCACACCTTCCGAGACCTTGAAAAGAACAGTAACCGGTATGAAGAGCAGTAGTAATAATCCAATGACCAGAGGATGGTAGGCGATCCCTTCAAAGAATATAAAGGAAAAGCCGATGCCGAGAATACAAGCAACAAAACGGGCATACGCAGTTTTGAGAGATTTTTTCTTAGAGCTTTGTATACATAAAATTGTAATGATGCCGGCAGAAGCATAAAAATTCAAGCCGAAAAATTGAGCAATGATGATCGCTGCTGCCGTGCCAATGGCTGTCTTTAACGTGCGATAGCCGATTTTGTATCTTGCCATATCCGAACCTCTTTTAATCTTATAGTTTTTTTAAAAAATCTTCCAAGACGGAAGATTTTATTTTAACTTGGGAAATCCCTGTTGGCGCAAAGCCTCATACACCAATATCGCAGCTGTATTCGAAAGGTTCAGTGAACGAACATGATCATTCATTGGTATTCTCAAAAAGTGATCTTTATTTGTTCTTAGTAAATCTTTTGGTAAACCCGTTGTTTCTTTTCCAAACATAAAATAATGCTCCTTTGAAACATCACTGAAATCAAAGGATGAATGTGCTTTTTCACCAAACGTTTCAATATAGTAAAACTCACCTTGATTTTTTGAAAAAAAGTCATCCAACGAGTCATAGTACGTTATGTTTACAGATTGCCAGAAATCTAAACCTGCTTGTTTTATCATTTTTTCATCTGTTGAAAAACCAAGTGGCCGGATTAAATGCAGGGCTGTATCCGTTGCGGCACAAGTACGTGCTATATTTGCCGTATTAGACGGAATTTCTGGTTGATATAATACAACATGAATTGCCAAGAATGGTCACCTCTGTCTTTATTTTCCCTCCAAATTATAGCATAAAGTATAGGAGGATATGTACTTATGCTAATGGGGGCAAGGGTTCAACAATACGGTCGCGGCGACCTGTTGCCATATAGAGTGTTTTGGTCGCAAGTTGCACTAATCAAGTTTGTTGTATAGAAAAAACGGTGATGATGATAGGACTATTTGGTTTTAATCATATCCTTAATATAAATTTGCAAAATAAAAATTCGGGGTATTTCGACATCATTCTTGTTGCATTATAAAATATGATATGTTAATCTTTATGTGTAATCGGTTACACATAAGAGGTGAAACTAAATGGCTACAATACGAGATGTTGCCAAAAAAGCTGGAGTATCTGTAGCAACAGTTTCCAGAGCTTTAAATGATAAAGGATATGTTCATGAGGATACTAGGAAACTAATCAATAAAGCGATTCAGGAGTTAAATTACAAACCTAATGAAGTGGCAAGGTCATTATATAAAAAAAAATCAAGGTTAATTGGTTTATTGCTTCCGGATATTCGAAATCCATTTTTTCCTGAGTTAGCACGTGGGGTTGAAGACACGATGCAGGAGCACGGTTTTCGGTTGATCATTGGAAATGCGGATGAGAACCCAGCAAAAGAACTTGATTATATCCATACATTTAAACAAAATAATGTAATCGGTCTCATCTCAGCAACCAATCAAACTGAAACAAGCTACTATGAGAGTCTTGGCTTCCCAGTCGTATTTCTTGACCGGACTTCCAGACAACATCCCTCTGTTTATGCAGATGGATTGGCCGGTGGAAAAATGGCGGCACAAGAAATCGTTAAAAGGGGGAGTAAGCGGATTACTCTGCTTAAAGGACCTATGGAATTGAAGACAGCCCAGGATCGATTTAAAGGGGCGATCGATGAGCTTTGCCATTCCAATGTAAATTTTAATGTTATGACCACTGCATCGTTTACTTTTGATGATGCTGAAAAAACAGCGCAGGAACTATTTGATAAATTTCCTGAAACAGATGGCGTGATTGCCGGCAATGACCTTGGTGCTGCAGCTATTTTGCATGAGGCATTAAGAAGAGGCATTTCCATTCCAGATGAGCTGCAAATCATCGGCTATGATGATATCCCGCTTAGCAGCTTGCTGTTCCCGCCGTTGTCGACGATTCGGCAGCCGGCGTATGATATGGGAAAAGAAGCAGCAAAACTATTAATTGCAATTATTAATAATGAGCTCATTGAGCAAAAAAATATTCAATTGCCCGTTACCTTTATTGACAGGCAAACGACTAGAAAGGTTGAGGACAATGGCTAAAATAACGGTAATCGGAAGTTCATCGATGGATTTAGTAGTTACCGCCCCCAAAAGACCGAGTAAAGGTGAAACGATTATGGGAGAATCGTTTAAAACGGTTCCTGGCGGCAAAGGAGCCAACCAGGCTGTTGCCGCTGCCAGATTAGGTGCGAAGGTATATATGGTAGGGTGTATCGGGGACGATGCATTCGGAAAAGCTATCCTTGAAAATTTTAAAAAGAATCAAGTGGTTACGACTTATGTGGAACCGGTTACAGGTGTGGAGAGCGGAACTGCTCATATTACCCTTGCAGAAGGTGATAACAGCATCATTGTAGTGAAGGGTGCCAATGATTATGTAACACCTGAATTGGTAGAAAAGGCACTTGATATCATTCGCGAATCGGATATCGTCCTGATTCAGCAGGAAATTCCTGAAGAAACAGTGGAATATGTCAGCGAAAAATGCCATGAATTCGGTGTGCGACTATTATTAAACCCAGCGCCGGCACGGCCAATTCGCAAGGAAGTCATCGAAAAGGCAGCCTATATTACACCGAATGAGCATGAAGCATCAGTCCTTTTTGATCATAAAGATTTGCATGATGCGTTACTAGAATATCCAAACAAAGTATTTATCACCGAAGGAAAAAACGGTGTCCGCTTCCATAATGGCAAACAGGAGGTAGTTGTTCCTTCGTATCCTGTTGAGGCCGTTGATACGACAGGTGCAGGCGATACCTTTAACGCCGCCTTTGCTGTTGCCCTTGCTGAGGGAAAAGGTTTTGAAGAAAGTATTCGATTTGCCAATCGCGCCGCCTCCCTATCGGTTACAAAGTTTGGTGCACAGGGCGGGATGCCAACACGTGAAGAAGTAGAGGAGCGTATGTAAATGAAACGCCATGGAATTTTAAACAGCCATATTACCAAAGTATTAACTGACCTTGGTCATACCGATTATATTGTCATCGCTGATGCAGGATTACCGATTCCAGAAAATGTTACTAGAATTGATTTAGCACTTAAACCGGGCACGCCTTCCTTTAAAGAAGTGTTGGACGCAGTTGCAGATGATATGGTCATTGAAAAGTGTATTGTTGCTTCTGAAATAGAAGCGGGAAATCCACAAATAGAACAATATTTAACAAACAAATTTGCCGAAATCGATATGGAACGGGTTACACATGAGGATTTTAAACAGCTTACGAAAAAGGCCAAGGCCGTCATTCGCACTGGTGAAATTACACCATATGCAAACTGTATTTTACAATCAGGTGTGTTTTTTTAATAGAATGAGGTGAAAAATATGCGAGTTTCGATGCAGAACATCCATAAAGCCTTTGGATCCAATCAAGTGTTAACAGGTGTTAATTTTGAACTGCTGGATGGAGAAGTCCACGCCTTAATGGGTGAAAATGGGGCTGGCAAATCAACGATGATGAATGTCCTGACAGGGCTTCATTCTCGTGATGAAGGCATCATCATGATTGATGGAAAGGAAACCTATTTTAAAAACCCGAAAGAAGCCGAGCAAAATGGAATCACGTTTATACATCAGGAATTAAACATTTGGCCGGATATGACGGTATTAGAAAATTTATTTATCGGAAAAGAATTGAAGAGCCCGCTAGGACTGCTTAGAACGAAGGAAATGAAGGCTCTTGCCAAGAAACAGTTTGACCGGTTGATGGTTACGATTCCTCTAGATAAAGAGGCTGGCAGCTGTTCTGTAGGGGAACAGCAGATGATTGAGATCGCTAAGGCGTTGATGACGGATGCCAAGGTTATTATCATGGACGAGCCGACAGCAGCGTTGACTGAAAGAGAGATCAGCAAGCTTTTTGAAATCATTTCTTCATTGAAAAAAGAAGGGGTATCAATTGTTTACATTTCACACCGGATGGAGGAAATTTTCGCCATATGTGACCGGATTACGGTCATGCGGGATGGGAAAACGGTGGATACGAAGGCCATTTGCGATACTAACTTTGATGAGGTAGTAAAGAAAATGGTAGGCCGGGAATTAACGGACCGATTCCCTAAACGGGATTCCAAACCGGGCGAAATGGTACTAGAAGTAAAAGGATTAACTAAAGGCGGAGTATTCCAGGATGTGAATTTTTCAGTCCGTTCCGGAGAACTTGTTGGTTTTTCCGGATTAATGGGAGCTGGAAGAACGGAAATTATGCGGGCCATCTTTGGACTTGATCCATTTGACAGCGGCGAGATTTGGCTGAACGGTGAGAAAATCGTCATCAAAAAACCTGACCAGGCCGTAAAGGCTGGAATTGGTTTTATAACAGAAGACCGAAAAGATGAAGGATTGATTCTGGATTTTTCAATCAAGGACAATATCGTATTGCCGTCTTTATCTAGCTTTGCACCGAAGGGCATTATTAACCAAACTAGCGAAACTGATTTTGTTAATATGCTGATCAAGCGCCTGACAGTAAAAACGGAATCTGGCGATCTTGCCGTTGGTAATCTTTCAGGGGGAAATCAACAAAAAGTTGTGATCGCCAAGTGGATTGGCATTAGTCCGAAAGTGCTCATCCTAGATGAACCGACAAGAGGGGTAGACGTCGGGGCGAAAAGAGAAATCTATCAGCTAATGAATGAACTGACGGACCGAGGGGTAGCGATCATTATGGTTTCATCAGAGTTACCGGAAGTGTTGGGAATGAGTGACCGGATCCTCGTTGTTCATGAGGGGAAAATTACTGGTGAATTAAAAAATGATGAAGCAACCCAGGAAAAAATTATGACATTGGCAACGGGAGGTCAATGAGATGAACGCAATCAATGAAACTGCTAAAGCCGGCAAGGGGAAATTTATGAATAAGGTAACACAAAAGCTTGGGCCGCTTTTAGGACTTATAATCTTATTTGTGATTGTTTCAGTGCTAAACCCAAGTTTCCTAGAACCTTTAAATATATTAAATTTATTGCGCCAAGTCGCAATTAATGCTCTGATTGCTTTTGGGATGACATTTGTTATTTTAACAGGGGGAATTGATTTATCCGTAGGGTCGATTCTT
>NZ_JAGYPE020000003.1:74909-150874 GCF_018343545.2 Neobacillus citreus
TTAATGCTCTGATTGCTTTTGGGATGACATTTGTTATTTTAACAGGGGGAATTGATTTATCCGTAGGGTCGATTCTTGCCTTAGGTAGTGCTTTAACGGCAGGGATGATTGTCTCTGGTTTTGACCCAATCTTAGCGATTATCATCGGCTGTTTACTCGGCGGAATCATGGGAATGGTGAATGGTCTTCTGATTACCAAAGGGAAAATGGCTCCATTTATTGCCACATTGGCAACGATGACGGTTTTTAGAGGACTGACACTTGTCTATACAAAAGGGAATCCCATCACTGGGCTTGGTGATAATATTTTATTCCAGTTATTTGGCCGAGGTTATTTCTTGGGAATACCTGTTCCAGCTGTAACGATGATCATCATGTTTGTATTATTGTATGTTATTCTCCATAAAACACCATTTGGACGAAAAACATATGCGATTGGCGGCAATGAAAAGGCGGCTATTATTTCCGGTATTAAAGTGTCAAATGTGAAGGTGATGATTTACGGTCTGTCTGGTTTACTGTCTGCCTTAGCAGGGGCCATTTTAACATCACGTTTGAATTCCGCACAGCCAACAGCAGGTACCTCTTATGAACTGGATGCCATTGCTGCGGTCGTATTAGGCGGGACAAGCTTATCCGGCGGTAAGGGCAGAATTTTTGGAACGTTGATTGGTGCCTTAATTATTGGTACGTTAAACAACGGCTTAAATCTTCTAGGTGTATCTTCATTCTACCAAATGGTAGTAAAAGGGATTGTTATTGCCATCGCTGTATTACTTGACCGGAAGAAGTCAGCATAAGGAGCGGATTTTTTATGAAAAAATTAGCTGTATTACTCATATCACTGTCACTATTGTTAATGGGCGCCTGTTCCATGCAGCCTCCTGAATGGGCAAAGCCGGCGAAAAAAGAGAATTTAAAAGATATTAAGATTGGTTTATCTGTTTCAACCTTAAATAACCCATTCTTCGTTTCATTAAGAGATGGTGTTCAAAAAGAGGCAAAGGCATTAGGCGTACAAGTAAAAGTAGTTGATGCTCAAAATGACTCTGCCAAACAAATTAATGATGTGGAGGATTTAATTCAGCAGGGTGTGGACCTTCTGCTAATTAATCCAACTGATTCTGCAGCCATCTCCACAGCCGTCCAATCAGCTAACAACATCGGAATCCCGGTGGTTACGCTGGACCGTTCGGCAGAAAAAGGGAAAGTGGCAACATTAGTGGCTTCAGATAATATAAAGGGCGGGGAAATGGCAGCAGATTATATTGTCAAGAAGCTTGGGGAAAATGTTCAGGTAGCTGAACTTGAAGGTGTTCCAGGTGCCTCTGCAACACGGGAAAGGGGAAAAGGATTCCATAATATCGCGGATCAGAAATTAAAGGTAACGGCAAAACAAGCTGCTGATTTCGACCGTACCAAAGGATTAACCGTTATGGAGAACTTGCTTCAAGCAAACCCTGATATTAAGGCCGTTTTTGCTCATAATGATGAAATGGCACTAGGGGCTATTGAAGCAATCAACAGTTCTGGTAAAGACATCATGGTCATTGGTTTTGATGGTAACGACGATGCCCTAAATGCAATCAAAGCAGGGAAAATGGAAGCAACCGTTGCGCAGCAGCCAGATTTAATCGGAAAGCTTGCAATCGATGCCGGCATAGACGTACTCAAAGGAAAGAAAGTTCCTAAAAACATCCCTGCACCACTCAAGCTAGTCGTAAAAGAATAAGCAAAATTAAGGCACGGGGGGTGGTCCCCGTGCCTTTGAAGCATGGGGACGGTTCTCGTGCTTCAAAGATTGGTAGAATGGTGAAGCAGCGGGGTACGGTTCGAGACCACTGAAAAAACTCTTTAGTTCACCTTATTAAGGACAAAACTACCCCGGCTTGGGGTGAAAATGTCTTTAATAAAGCATCTATTTTTCCTGTGAGCGCAAGAAAAGTGAGGCACAAGTAAAATATAAGCCACCTATTTTGCCTGTGATCCGTAGTAAAGTAGTAATTCAGCTTCTAAAGGGATTATTTTTCAGCGGCGTCGGACGGTTCTCGACCTTCAAAGATTACTAATTTGGGAATAGATTACGATCTTTAGGATTAGGAGAAAATTTTATTTGCACCACGAAAAGAAAAAAAGGACCCCCACCAGAAGGAAGGGGATTCATAGGTTTATCGTTTTGTCATGGTGATCTCTCAACCGCTTTACATCTTCTTTAGGTGGTAAACCAAACATGCGTGAATATTCACGGCTGAATTGTGAGGGGCTTTCATAGCCAACCCGGAATGCAACATCTGCTGCGTCCGCTGATTCGGATAATAACAAACTCCGAGCCTCTTGAAGCCTCAGTTGTTTTTGGAATTGAATCGGGCTCATTGCTGTTACCTCTTTAAAATGCCGATGTAGTGAAGAAACACTCATATTTGCTAGTTCCGCAAGTTCCTCAATTTTAAAAGACTTTTCATAGTTATTCATGATATGTTCAATCACGTCACTGATTTGATTGGTGGAACTTCCTTCGATGGCTATTTGTTTTAGCATTCCTCCATGTTCTCCTCGCAGCACTCTATAGATGATTTCTTTCCTAATTAAAGGAGCAAGTACCGGGATATCCTTTGGATGATCTAGGAGTCGAGCTAATCTGGTTACCGCGTCTAACAGAGATGGCTCTATTTTACTTACATACAAACCTCGTCTAGCATTTTCCTTCTTATCAACTCCCATTTGGAATTCTCGTAACACCTCTAGTATTTCACTCGGAGTAAATTCAAGTTTTAGTGCCAGATAAGGGACTTCGCAAGAGGCTTCCGTAACTTGTCCGGTAATTGGCAGGTTAACGGATGCGACAAGGTAATCAGCAGGCCCGTACTGAAAACGTTCCTGTGACAACAAAACTTCCTTCATCCCTTGAACAATAATGCATACGGAAGGCTTGTAAACTCCGTAGTTTGGGCCAGTTTCATCAGAGTAACGCGAGAAAAATAAAGTCGGTATAGCAGTCATTTGAGTACCGTCCCGTCCTGTGCGACCCTCTATGATTTTTGTGAGCTCAACTCTTTGTCTATATAATTGTTCAAACATAGAATTCTCCTTTACTTTCCTCATCCATGATGGTCCCATTATAAAGCTAATTTACGTTCTGCGTAAATGGTTGTGAGAGGATTATGCAATCATTTGACATGATTGTGATACCAGGCGTGATTTCATTTGTTACATAATGAGGATGCGGGTTAAAAGACATTAATTTATCTTTTTGCAAAAAAGAAAGGAAGATAAAATATGCAAAAGCGAAAATTAGGAAATAGCGGCTTAGAAGTTTCTGCTATAGGTCTTGGCTGTATGGGAATGAGTCATGGTTATGGTCCGGCATCGGACAAGAAAGAGATGATTTCGCTGATTCATGCAGCAATTGATCGAGGCGTTACTTTCTTCGACACAGCCGAGGTTTATGGGCCATATGTGAATGAGGAGTTGGTTGGTGAAGCGCTTAAGCCTTTCAAGGGAAAAGTGGTCATTGCCACTAAATTCGGTATCCAAATGGAAAATGGCAAGCAGGTCCTTGACAGCAAGCCGGAGACTATCAGGCAATCAGTTGAAGGTTCGCTAAGTCGCCTTAGAGTTGACACCATTGACTTCTACTATCAGCATCGTGTCGACCCAAATGTCCCAATTGAAGAAGTCGCCGGAGTAGTACAAGACCTAATCAAGGAAGGTAAGGTTAAACATTGGGGGCTTTCTGAGGCAGGTGTAGGACGATTCGCCGCGCTCACGCAGTTCAGCCAGTCGCTGCCATTCAAAGCGAATACTCCATGATGTGGAGAAGTCCTGAAGAACAACTGCTGCCTGCCCTTGAAGAACTTGGAATCGGCTTTGTGCCGTTCAGTCCTCTGGGCAAGGGCTTCCTAACCGGAAAAATTGATAAAAATGCAACATTCGTTAGCTCCGATTTTCGCAGTATTGTTCCTCGCTTCAAACCGGAAAATATCGAAGCGAATCAGATATTGGTCGAACTGATAAAGAAGATTGCAGCAGAGAAAGATGCAACTCCTGCTCAAATCGCTCTAGCATGGGTACTTGCTCAGAAGCCATGGATTGTTCCAATTCCAGGCACAAGGAAACTGGAACGTCTAGAAGAAAATCTTGGGGCAGCGGAAGTTGAGCTGACTCATGAAGAACTGAAAGATTTGAACGACGCAATATCAAAGATTGAAATTTCGGGAGATCGCTACCCGGCAGAATTCGCTAATAGAGTGGGTAAATAAGAGACAGAGGAGGAATTTTTAATGCAAAAAGTTATTTTAAACAATGGTGTAGAAATGCCGATACTCGGTTTTGGTGTTTTTCAAATTCAAGATGAAAAAGAATGTGAACAAGCTGTTTATGACGCTATTATGGCAGGCTATCGTCTTATCGATACCGCTGCCTCTTATCTAAATGAAGAAGCAGTTGGCAGAGCTATTAAGCGGAGCGGTGTGCCAAGAGAGGAACTGTTTATTACTACGAAATTATGGGTTCAGGATACAGGCTATGAACACACAAAGAAAGCATTTGAAAAATCGCTGGACAGACTGCAACTGGATTATTTGGATTTGTACTTAATTCATCAGCCATATGGCGATGTTTACGGTTCATGGCGTGCGATGGAAGAATTGTACCGCGAGGGAAAGATTAGAGCAATTGGAGTCAGCAACTTCTATCCGGATCGTCTGACCGATTTCCTTATTCATAATGAAGTGGTTCCTGCTGTAAACCAAATTGAAACACATCCTTTCTGTCAGCAAATAGAAAGTGCTAAATTGATGAAAGAGAATAATGTTCAAATCGAGTCCTGGGGTCCGTTTGCAGAAGGAAAAAATAACATGTTCCAGAACGAAGTTTTAGTATCAATAGCCGAAAAACACAATAAATCTGTTGCCCAGGTGGCTTTACGTTGGTTAACACAAAGAGGTGTCGTTGCGATTCCAAAGTCTGTTCGTAAGGAAAGAATCATCGAAAACTTCAATATCTTTGACTTTGAAATAACCCAAGAGGATATGGAGAAAATTGCTGCATTAGATACGAATGAAAGCTTGTTCTTTTCTCACAGGGATCCTGAAATGGTGAAATGGATCGGTACTCGTAAACTAGATATTTAATGTTAACTAGCCTATACATTTAAAGAATTAAGATAAATCTTATATGTATAGGCTTATTTTTATTCTATGTAAGTTAACTATAAACTCTATAATTTATGGTTTTTCCTTTTCTCTTTTTCTTTTTCTAAAAAAATCTTAAAATCGTCTTTAGTAATATTAGATTCCATTGCTTCTTTTACTAACTCAATCCATTCTTTAGGCAAATCAGACTCGTTTTTTTTCATATTTACCACTCCAATTAAAACAGATTTTTTGAAAATTAGAGGATGCATTCGAGATTTATACTAATCTTAATATAATTTTCGAAACATACCGGTTTATTTTTGTGGTATATAAAAGAATGAAAAATAAATGAAAAATACGTAATATGTAATTAATGTGGCTCTCAGATTTTGGAATTAATGTACTTAAACAAACAGGGGATTAAAGAGGATCGGGACATCCCAAATCCTCCTCAGTTATTCAAAAAGTTTTCTTTTAACACATTTCTAAAAATGGATCCGTAGGCACCTTCAGTTGATGACTAGCCTTAAACTTCCTCCTCGCGCTCCGTGACTACTTTTTCATCGCCACATCGGTTACATACAAACCAAGTAGCAATATACCCCCATCCATCGGGTCTCTGATTTGTTTCTTCATAAACGTGACCTTTTAATTTACAGTTGATTTTCGCTAAAATACCCATCATAAAAACCTCCTTCAATTAAAAGTTGATTTTTTTCTTTTTTTTATCTCTATGCAGCAATGCTTGTCATCGTTGTTTTAAGTTTTCATGACTATCATTACAAAGAATTAAATGATCTGGACTGGGTCGATTTTCTTCACAGACAACACATAACAAATTGACTTCCTCAATGCTCGACCAGAAGATGGGATAGACTGGAGAATAAAGAATATCAACTAAATAACGGTGCAGTTTAATAAAGAAGTAACTATAATTAGAAATAAATGCTGCCAATATTGAAAAATAAAAATGTTAACTGTAGAAACAATATCTAAATGATTAAAGGGAGGAAGAGGTATGTCTAATAACGTAAGACAAAGAAAAATAATTTTAGATTTAGCTGTTACATTAGATGGTTTAATTGAAGGAAAAAATGGGGAAATTGATTGGTGCATCATGGATTCAGAGATGGGATTTATTGATTTCTTACATCAAATTGATACAATTCTGTATGGAAGAAAAAGCTACGATTTATGGGGACAATTTACTCCAACTATTGAAGATTCTGATGCCGATAAAGAAATTTGGGAGTTAGTTCATAGTAAAGAAAAATACGTGTTTTCCAGAACGCAAAAAGAGGCTGGTAATAAAGCTATCTTCATCAACGATCATATTCAAGAAGAAGTTAATAAATTAAAGAATAAGCCTGGCAAAGACATCTGGTTATATGGCGGGGCAAGTCTTATTACAACTTTTATTAATTTAGGGCTTGTAGATGAATTTAGATTATCGGTTCACCCTGTTATTCTTGGAGAAGGAAGAGCGTTGTTTATTGATATTAAACAGAGGTTGAATTTAAAACTGGTTGATACAAGAACGTTTTCCTCTGGTGTTGTGCAACTCATCTATCAATTGAATAGGAATTAATCCTATTCAACATACTTACCAGCTGGACAAATTCTCGTGGAATCCGATTGCAATCAAAGCTGTGATCTAGCTGGTAAACACACAAGGATGGACCTATTCCCTCAGTAACGGGTGCAAAGGTCCTGTAATTGAAGAAGCTTTATTAATATTTTTCTGAAAATCATAAATCCCTACTAGACTCAAAGTTACAAGGTTGCGTTTGAATTTAGTTTACATATAAACATTTTAATACTATAATGTTTATAGATAAACTTTCTCAGCTTCTTTAGATAAAAATATCTTACACAACAAAGACTTATGGTTGATAGAGGTTCGATTCAAATACGTTAGCTAGAAGGGGTTTTAAATGGACAGTTATAATAATATTTTCAATCTTACCCATATGATTCAACAGATAACCAATGAAAATATTGTTCGTTTTACAAATGAATTTTCTTATCCCATTGGTATATCAACAATTGTTGTTTTAGCTGAAATAGAAGCTAGAGGACCTTTAAAACAAATTGATTTAACCGAAGCACTAGGATATTCGAAAAGTACGATCACGAATATGGCAGAAAAACTTGTTAAGCTTGATTTAATAGAAAGGACTTACGATAAAGGTGATCGAAGGACGGTTTATCTAAGAATCACAAATAAAGGAATCGAAGCTCGAAAAGAAGCTGAAGCTATCGGAGAAAAAATTCATACGGAATTATTTAGTATTCTTTCTGAGGAAGAACTTACAAATTACATTGAAATTCAAAAAAAATTATTAGCTAATATCTCTGATAATAAAAAGTTGTCATTTTAGTCTCTAATCATCAATTTTATGACAATCTAAATACTTAAAGTACTTTGCACATAGCAAATATATACAAAAATATAGTAATGGAAAAGGAGAATTTTTATGGCTCGTTTAGAAGGAAAAGTTGCAATTATCACTGGTGCTGCACAAGGTATGGGTGCAGCTCACGCTAGACGCTTTGTTGAGGAAGGCGCAAAAGTTGTATTAACTGACCTAAATGAAGAAAAAGGCAGCCAGTTCGCAAGTGAATTAGGTGAAAATGCATTGTTTTTAAAACAAAATGTTACGAGTGCTGAAGATTGGGCCAATGTTGTTGCTAAGGCAGAAGAAAAATTTGGACCAGTCAATATCTTAGTAAACAACGCTGGTATTACAATGGCGAAATCAATTCTAGAAACTACAGAAGAAGAATACCGTCGCATCGTGGATATTAACCAAGTTTCAGTATTCTTAGGAATGAAAACAGTTATTCCATCCATGCAAAAAGCAGGCGGTGGGTCTATTGTGAACATATCTTCCATCAATGGTATTGTTGGCGGTGCTGTTGGTTATACAGATACAAAATTCGCTGTTCGCGGCATGACAAAAGCAGCTGCGGTGGAATGTTCACACTATGGCATCCGCGTGAATTCTGTACATCCAGGTGTGATTGCAACTCCTATGGTCGTGCAAGAAGATACAAAAGCGGCGGTAGAGGAATTCGCAAAACATATTCCATTAAAACGAGTTGCGCAGCCTGAAGAAGTAACAAACCTAGTTCTTTACTTAGCTTCTGATGAATCAAGCTACTCAACTGGTGCCGAATTTATTGTTGATGGCGGAATCACTGCAATGTAAGGTAAGATTGTGAAACTAACTAGGGCGTTGATCCATAAAGGATTAGCGCCTTTTTTCATGAGGCACGGGGACGGTTCGAGACCACTGAAAAAGTCGACTTTTTTTAACATAGTAAGGCTGGCCATGCAATCTACTGCGGAAAACAGATGGGGAATATCCAATATTTTCAATAAATAGACATTAAGGTTTAATAATTAGGGGTTTTGAGGAGTTTTAAGAGGGTAGGATGTTTCCTATCCTCTTTAAATTTACCGCTAATGCGGTTAATTTCGCTTGTTTGGACATGCTTTTTAGACCGTACCCTTTGGCACGATCTAGCCCGTGGAAATTTTTCATTTCCCCATTCTTCCATTCTTGGCAAGCCCGTTTTTTGTAGTTCTCTCGGAACTCCTCTGTTTTTTGTTTTTGGCTATACTCATAGAGTTCTGGGGTGTTGATTCCGACTTCTAAGACTCTTCTTACAGTCGTTCCCTTTATACATTCTTCTCTAAAGGGGCAGGTCCTACATTTTTCCTTTTCAAAATAATATTTATAGGATTCCCGGCCACGCTTATCTTTTTTGTATTTTTTCCCTTCTGTTCTATTTCCTTGCGCACAAAACCATTCATCAGAATCTTTATTGTAGCTAAATAATTCTTCGTCAACCCTATAGGCCATAGGGTTGACGGGTATGTAGGCTGTGGCGTCTAATTCTTTTATTTTATCTAAAATAGGCTTCTTAAAGTATGCTCGGTCTCCGAATACTTCCTTAATTGAGATTCCACTTTTCTTGGTTAGCTCGATAAGTTCATCAAACTGAGTTCCATCTACATAAGCACCATTATTAACTCTTACAGCTGTTATAATAAAATCTTCTGTTGTAATCGCATATTCCGTTTTATACCCAAAGAAAGTCTGGGTTTTACTTTTGTGGCTCACCCGGGCCTCTTGGTCAACGATTGAGCGAACGCCTTTCTGCTCTATAAATTTAGGGTCACTTATGATTTCTTTTGCCATTTCAAGTACTTCGTTTACTTTAGGGTTCTTCTCAACTTCAACCTGTTCTTCCACCTGGGAGATCGTCTCTTCCAGAAAGGATTTCATCGTTTCTTTAGCCTCTTTGTGATCTTCAATTTCTTTGTATTCAGGGATATCTTGATTGATGGATTCAGGTACCTCACCGGTTTCTTCTTTTATAGTTTTGAAGATTTTTTTAGCCAGCTGCTTCATCACTCTTTCGGGTGTTGCCTTAAATGTGTTCGCCTCGGTATGGGTAGTATCGACACTGACTCCAGTTCCTTTTACAATCCCTTTTTCCACACATTGTTTCACAACCTCTGTAAGGAATTCATCCAGTGTTCCATCTTCTAATTTATGCACTCTGAATTTGGCTAATAAACTTGGATGGGGCATTTCTTCATCCGGATTGATGTCTAGAAAATACATAAAGGCAAGATTCAAGGAAGCATCTTCAATAACTCTTTGATCCGATAAATTGTAAAATTTCTGTAGTAATAAAAGTTTAACCATTAGTTCAGGTTCTTTAGCAGGTCTTCCATAATACTTACAATAAGAATCCTTTAGGTGTTCATTAATAAAACTAAAATCAACGGCATTATTAATCTTTCTGAGCATATGATTATTTGGAATTTTATCGTATAATAATGAATAGATGCTTAATTGCATATTTTTGTCTTTAAGCACGGAAAATCCCCCTCTTGGTTATGGTTTCTCGACAATTCCATTATACCAAATTGGGGGATTTTTCTATTTATTTAAGTTATAATCCTAAAAAATTCACATTCCAATTATTTGGAAGTGTTTTTCAGTGGTCTCGGACGGTTCTCGTGCTTCAATGATAACAGGCTTGGGATTAACGACCACGATTTGTGCAAGGAGGACACTTCGAGGGGGTGACAATTTCTGGACCACCATGGTCATTGACGGCTAATGCAAGGTTGTATTCCTTTCCGGTCCTATTTTGTTTTAGTAAAGATTTTTCCATTATTTAACTCGCACCAATCTGATAATTCCTCATAAGTTTCCTTATTCCCGTATTTTTCAAAAAAAGCTTCCTTATTTTCGAATACTTCCATTTCACCGTTTTCTAGTAATGTTACCATTTGATACGGATTTAATTGAAAAACCTTGGAAATGGCTATTAGTTCACCTATATGGACATTATCAGCTATATTTTCCATTATTTCCGCTCCTTTTACAGATCGAATCCAAATTAAAACTTCTTAAAGTATTTACCAAAAGTGTAGACATTATTTATTGTGACTATAAGTTGAAAAAACATCTCTATAGTCACCTGAAAAATAGGTGGCTTTTTCAAAGCATGCGGGAGAGGGCTGTGAATGCTATTGTCACGTACAGTGAAAATGAGGACAAAAAGGGGTTTTGTATTTTACATAAATAAAAGCCCGAAATCATATGCTTTCGGGCTTTCCGTATTTGGTAAATTCGTTCAGACTCTTCCTTCAAGTATTTGCTTTCGATACTGGAAGGCGGTTAGTAATTTATAACCTCTAAGGTTAGGAAGCATTTTATCCAGCAGCGCAACCGCCTCTTCCTTTTTCCCATCATAAACGGCTTGATCGACTTCCAATATCTTTAGGAAAAAGGTGTCTGCAATCTTATCTTTATATTGTTTGAATGACGCATCATCACCTTCATTAATAGCGATATCCGCCAAAGTGTACCACTTTGTTTTATGTCCAGCCATTTTCGAAAGAAGTTCTTTTGCTTTTTCATATTGTTTATACTCCATTAAGAGCATCAATTCGGAGTTTTGTTTTAATTTTTTGGAACGGATTTTCCCCATGGCTTGTTCCGCTGCTGGTAGGTTCCCGTGAAGATTATGGTATAGGAATTGCAAATGTGGAGATTTCGATTTATTTAAGTACGACATTATCTTTTCGGCGTCTTTACCAAATATAAGCTGGTTTCGAACAAGGATAAAAACAACCGCAACAGCTAATACGCCAAACATGATCCAGATGGGAACCTGAAAAACGCCCATCAAAAAAGCAAACAAAAAGACTAGAACCAAAATCCAAATCATAGAATCCTCCGTTAGCAGGTTTTTCTCCTATTTTATCACACTATTGTTTTCCTGAATTTATCTGAAATGCAAAAGATTTACCCGCATCGTAATTTTTTTTGTAAGTCAAAGGAGAGCGGGGAAGCGCTTTTTAAAGTAGAATTACAAAAGTATATATACTTTTATTACAAGTTAATTAAGGCATATTAAAAGGCATGAGTCCAGTTCAATATGGAACTCATGCCCGAGTAGCTTGTGGGTTAATATTCGTCCTTGGAATGTATCGTATTGGCTATTTTTATTCTTCTGTAGGATTTTTAGGTCCGTTAAGTTCTAATTGATAAAATGCTAAGTCAAGCCATCTATTAAATTTAAAACCTGCCTTTTTTATTGTACCTGAATGAACAAAGCCAAAGTTTTTATGCATGGCAATGCTTTTTTCATTGGCTGCATCAATTCCAGCAATTAAAGTCATATACTCCTTTTCCTTGGCAATAGCGATTAATTCCTTCAATAAACAAGTCCCAATTCCTTTTTTTCTGTATTCCTTATTTACATAAACAGAATGTTCGATGGAATATTTATAAGCGGGCCATGCTCTAAAAGGACCAAAAGTTGCAAATCCAACCACTTTATTATCTTGTTCACATACTAAAATAAAATAAAAGGCATGAGTCTAGTTATATACAGAACTCATGCCAAATTAGCTGTTGGTCAATATTCGTCTTCGCTATACATTGCAGCAATAAATTCATGAAGTTTGTCCTCTTCATAATCGCTTAATTCCCTCATGGGGATGACTGTTTGATGTTGAGAATCACGCCCGCGTATTTCTGCCACTAATTTCTCATCTAGAAATACATTAAAAGCGGGTTCATTTTCATGGGATGGTTGAATCGGTTCTTTACGAAAATTCGGTTTATGTTCTGACATATGAACTCCTTTTATCACTAAAGTTTATCTCTTCCCCTCATTATCACCCATTCTTCATTCTTTATGTAATTACCAGCATATACCTTGCTATTTGCAATAATTTTTAATTATATTCCTGCAAAAAATAAGAAATGGGGCAAAATGAATACGTAGTGGATGTCGTACAACCTGATATCATGTGTAAAAAATTGAAGATGAAAGGATAGATAGTATATGAGCGATAAATCATGGAGAGTAGACTCTTATCAAGAAGGAGAGTATAAAATAAGTGTTAGGAAAAATTTAGAGAATGATCGGGTAGACGAAGGTGATTTGCCTGATAACGAACGCCTCGAACGTATCAATCTTAATAATAAAGAGTAAGTATATCGTCTCAAATTATCAATTATAGGAATATCGTTAAAAGCCCTGATTTGGGGTTATGTATTGCTAATCTAGTGGTACTAAAGGGGACTTAAAATAGCCCTTCCAATAAAGAAGGGCTTATCCAGTGTATTTGCAGGTTGATAAAACGGACGGTTTTTGACGGTAATTAAATCAGTTGCTTCTCGGATTCCTTCGTATAATGCATTACTTGATCAAGGTTGCCATTTTTGAGTTTTACTGCCCATTCTGGATCAGCTAGCACGGCACGGCCGACGGCTACATAGTCAAATTCGCCTGCTTTGATTTTTTCATCTATAATTTTAAGATTGTCTACAATTGTGACATTATCATTATCCTGATTGCTCAGATAAGCGCGGTTAATTCCAACAGAACCGACCGCAATCGTTGGCTTTTTAGTAATTCGTTTCGTCCAGCCGGCTAAGCCTAATGATGGATCTTCATCCCTAAATTCAGGTTCCCAGATTCGTCTTGTCGAGCAGTGGAAAATGTCTACGCCAGCTTCAACCAAAGGAGTGAGCAATTGTTCAAGCTCTTTAGAGTTGTTAGCTAATTTAGCTTGATAATCTGTTCCTTTCCATTGTGAATAACGAAAGACAATTGGAAAATCTTGCCCGACTGCTTTCCGGCAAGCACGAACAACATCTGCTGCAAACTTTGAACGCTCGCCTATATCCCCGCCATACTCATCTGTACGTTTGTTTGTTAGTTCCCAAAAAAATTGATCGATTAAGTATCCATGTGCTCCATGCAATTCAATTCCGTCAAAGCCGATGCGCTTCGCATTTGCTGCGGCTTCGGCGTAGGCGTCTATCATTTCAGCGACTTCATCTTTCGTTAAAGCCTTTATTTTCTCATTTCTTTGGCCTTTTAAAGTAAATCCAGACGGACTGACAGGAGGGGCGTCAACATTTGGTTCACTGCCTGCTCTTCTTGCTGCACCTACATGCCATATTTGTGGAATGATTTTGCCACCTGCCTGGTGGACTTCATGCACAACATTTGCCCAGCCATTTAAGGCGTCCTCACCATAAAAACGGGGAATATCGGGGCTCATTACTGCAGCTGGGTGGTTGATTGCTGTTCCTTCAGTTATGATGAGTCCAATCCCATTCTCAGCACGTTTGCGGTAATATTGAGCAACATTTTCTCCTGGTACACCTTCTGGCGAAAACATCCTTGTCATAGGAGCCATTACTAACCGGCTTTCTAACCTTTCATTTCCAAATGGTACAGATTGAAACAATGTATGACCTGCGAACTCTTGATCCAAGGCGAGCACTTCCTTCTATTTATTTGTTTAATCATGCTTCCTTTATTCTAACAATTACTCTATATAAATAAAAACATATAAGTCTTATGTTTTTATATTTTTCAAAAAACCACATGGCAACCTAGTGAACAGATCACCTAGTATATAATTAATTATTATAATCTTCAGTATATATATATTGACAGAAACGGTCATTGGCTCATATACTCAAATAGTAACCTAGTGTTCAGATCACCTAATAACCATTTATAAATCAGTTAATGTGAATAAATGAGCAAGGGGAGTAACGAAAAAAGTTGAGGATGTTATTGAACAAATATAAAAAGAAAGATGTTTAATGTAAAATTTAATTTTCTAATAGACATAAATTATTTGTGGAATAGTTGCCCAAAAATTCATTGTAAAACTGATTTTGTAAAGAAACTCACATATATTACCTAGCATCAAAAACCTAATAACTTTAGGTTCAGATAGGTATATACAAAAAAGGAGTGGTGGATGTGTGGGAAATTCAGCAAGTTAAGCCTAGAAATTTATATGAGGATGTTGTTGAACAACTAAAAGAAATTATATCTAATGGGGATTTAAAACCTGGAGATAAAATACCATCGGTACGTTCACTATCAAGTTCGTTTAATGTTGGGCAATCAACAATACGTGAAGCATTGAGTGTATTAAAAACGATTGGTTTGATAGAAACAAGGCATGGAGAAGGGACATTCATTCGTAATTTTGATTCCTCTATTCTAAACCAGTCGATTCCCGATTATCTTCTCATTACAAAAGAAGACATAACAAATTTGTTAGATGTTCGTAAGATCTTAGAGAAGGGGACGGTAGCATTCGCTGCTCAAAGAAGAACAGCCGAAGATTTAAAAAAAATTGAAACAGCTATTAACAAAATGGAATCGGATTTAACATCTATTAATATTGGTGGGGAAGCGGACTGGGCCTTCCATTTTGCAATTGCAGAAGCCAGTCAGAATAAAATTTTGATATCGTTGATGGAACAACTTTCGAATATAATGCAAAAGGCATTGAGGGCTATCAGGGATAAATTTTATGTCTCTCCAGACATGCCAGAAAAATTATTGGCAGAACATCGCGAGATTTTTTTAGCAATCAAGGAACAAAATGTTACCAAAGCTGAGGAACGAATAGTTGCACATTTAGTTAGTGCGCAGGAGCTATTTGACCAATACGATGAAATGGTGGAAGAAAATTGATATGTTCCTAGCTGGGGTTTATGTTTTTTACTAGGTATAGTTATTTTCCTTACGGGGTGCAATGAATGTAAATACAATTAAGAAAAAGTCCAAATATTGCTATTTGGACTTTTTTTACTCTTTTATTTCAACTGTTTCTCAACAAAAAGTGAACTACTTATTTAATTTTAAGAGCATTTTTTTCTGAAAACCCTTTCTAAAGATGGTAAATTGTTGTAATATATAGAATATTAAATAATTAGGTCATCAGATGACCTGCTAGGTGAAAAAGAATTTTTTAAGGGGAAGAGAAAAATGAAGGTTACTCTATTTGCAACGTGTATGGTTGATATGTTTCAGGGAAATGTTGGCAAGGCGGCAGTTGAACTGCTTGAAAGATTGGGCTGTGAAATTGAATTCCCTGAGTCGCAGGTTTGCTGTGGCCAGCCGGCATATAATAGTGGTTATGTAAAGGAATCAAAGGAGGCCATGAAGCGGATGATTGAAACATTTAGTGATGCCGAATATGTAGTCTCTCCTTCCGGTTCATGTGCTTTTATGTTTAAGGAGTATCCTCATATTTTTGCAGGAGATCCTGTTTGGGAACCAAAGGCATTGGCATTGGCAGAAAAAACATTTGAGTTAACTCAATTTATCGTGGAAGTTTTACAAATTGAGGATGTCGGGGCCAGGTTCGAGGGGAATGTTACTTATCACACCTCTTGCCATATGACAAGATTATTAGGAGTTAAAGAGCCGCCAATGATTCTATTGAAAAATGTTAAAGGCTTGAAGTTCACTGAATTACCAGGTAAGGAACAATGCTGCGGTTTTGGAGGTACCTTTGCTGTAAAAATGGCACAAATTTCTGAGCAGATGGTTGATGAGAAAGTCCGCCATGTTGAAGAAACCGGAGCAGATTACCTTGTCGGTGCAGATGCTGCCTGCCTTATGAACATCGGCGGCCGGATTGAAAGATTAGGGAAACCGGTTAAGGTCCTGCATATTGCAGAAGTATTGAATAGTTATTAAGTTAATTACTTATTTGAAATCATAATAGGGGGATTTCTAATGGCAATTAAGATTGGCACGGAACAGTTTACGGAACGTGTTGATAACGGAATTCATGATGATTTCATGCGTGGTGCAGTTGCCTCTGCACAAGATGGGATGAGCATGAAGCGCAAGGCAGCGACAACCGAGGACTTGGGCAACTGGCAGGAATGGCGCAATCATGGGGAAGAAATCAGGCAACATGTTCTTGAGTATTTGGATTATTACTTAGAGCAATTAAGTGAAAATGTTGCTAAACGCGGAGGGCACGTCTTTTTCGCCCAGACAAAGGAAGAAGCGAATGAATACATCAGAAGTATTGTGCAAAAGAAAAACGCGAAAAAGATTGTGAAATCTAAATCGATGATGACTGAAGAAATCAGCTTGAATGCAATGCTAGAAGAGGAAGGCTGTGAAGTTGTTGAAACAGATCTCGGTGAATACATACTACAGCTTGATGAGCACGATCCGCCATCCCATATTGTAGCACCGGCATTGCATAAAAATAGAGAGCAGGTCAGGGAAGTTTTCGAAAAGAAATTAGGATACACGAAATCATCCAATCCTGAAGAACTTGCTTATCAGGCACGGGTTACTCTTCGGAAAAAGTTTTTAGCAGCGGATATTGGGATAACTGGCTGTAACTTTGCGGTTGCAGAAACTGGTTCCTTTTGTTTAGTCACAAATGAAGGGAATGCCGACTTGGTGACGGCACTGCCGAAAACACAAATCACCGTTATGGGAATGGAGCGGCTGGTTCCAACCTTTGAAGAAATGGAAGTGCTCGTCAGTATGCTGACAAGAAATGCAGTTGGACAAAAACTGACAAGCTATATCACCGTATTGACTGGGCCGAGGGAAGAACTGGATGTCGACGGACCGGAAGAATTTCATCTGGTCATTGTTGATAATGGCAGATCCGACATTCTTGGTGGTGAATTCCAGTCAGTATTGCAATGTATCCGCTGCGCAGCATGTATTAATGTATGCCCGGTATATCGTCATATTGGCGGACATTCTTACGGTTCCATTTATCCCGGACCAATTGGTGCCGTTCTTACACCGCTGCTAGGGGGCTATGATGAATACAAGGAGCTGCCATATGCATCCACCCTTTGCGGGGCCTGTACAGAAGTATGTCCAGTGAAAATTCCGCTTCACAACCTGCTGCATAAACATCGGGAAGTAATTGTGGAAAAGGAAGGAAAAGCACCTGTTTCGGAAAAATTATTAATGAAGACATTTGGGTTAGGTGCTGCATCACTAACTCTTTATAAAATTGGTTCAAAGATTGCACCTGCTGCTATGTCTCCATTTATCTCAGGGGATAAAATTTCTAAAGGTCCAGGACTATTAAAGGCTTGGACGGAAATTCGAGATTTTCCAGCACCAAGTAAAGAGAGATTCCGAGATTGGTTTAAAAATCGGGAGAAAGGAGACAAAAAGTCATGATTGGCACTATCTATAATCGAGATAAATTTTTAAATAAAATTGTCAGCCGGTTGAACCGTCCGCGGGTTTCTGCTCTGATGGAAAGGCCGAAATGGAAGTATCAGCCTCAGTACGAAATCTATAAGGATGTTGCACAGGATGAACTGCTGGAGATTTTAAAAGAGCATTGTAAAAAAATCCATACAAAGATTTTTACCGTTGATTTGGCCGAACTTCCGGCAGTGGTATATGATGTGGTCGCTGAATATGGCGGCGGTCCAGTTGTAACATGGAAGGATGAACAATTCTCCAAATGGGGTATTGATTCCCTGTGGAAAGAAAAGTGGCCATCTGAACATGTTGATGTTTTTGAATGGGATTATACATTAGGGGAAGAGAATGTCCATCAGGCAGAGCGTGCAAATGTCGGGATCACAATTAGTGAGATAACGCTTGCTGAGTCTGGAACGGTCGTTTTATTCAGTGACAAAGACAGGGGAAGAACTGTCAGCTTTTTGCCGGCGACCTCTATTATGTTGATTCCCAAAAGTTCGCTTGTTCCAAGAATGACTCAAGCAGCGTTGAAAATGCGGCAAATGTACCAAAATACGGGACATATTCCCTCCTGTATCAATTTTATCACGGGCCCAAGTAACTCAGCGGATATTGAATTGAACCTTGTTGTCGGAGTACACGGCCCGATAAAAGCAACGTATATTGTGATAAATGACATATAATGGGGACTACCCTAGCTAGATCTTAAATAGGGGGTAACGTCTGATTTCACCTAACGGTCATTTCCTCCAGCAAGCTTTTTGAAAGAACTTAATCTTTTTTCATTCTTAATATATTTACTGTATAAAAACCATCAATAATCTGTTAACTCAGAAGGTTGCAGAGAATAGAAGATTATTAAAATAAAGAATATTTTTTATTGACAGAAAATTGACTAAGTTATTATAATTATAATAACTAAATAGACTACCCATCTATTAATGTAAACAGATTTATTGGATGTTCGTAGGATTCTGGAGAGGGGGCGGTAGCACTCGTTGCACAGAGAAGAAAAGCTGAAATTGTATTTTTTAAAATTAAGTGATCAGATCACCTAATAACCACATTGATTTAATTAGTTTGCATAGTAAGTGTTTAAATCTTTTATATTTTCAAATGGGTCCTTATAATTTAATACATTGTTTAGACAGTATCGATAAAAAGTGAAATATATTTTTTGTCTAAAGTGATCAGATCACCTAATAACCATGTTGCATTCTGTTCGATCATAGAGTTGGGTGAATACTGGAATTAAAACATCATATAAAAAACTAAAAGATATTTTTTTGTTTAATTTACAACATATGAATTGTGGAAATAGAAGAATCGTACAGATACCAAATCCAGTTGGCAACTTATCTAAAGATGATATCCCGTATGACCTTCTTCAAAACAGCAGATATCCAATTTAAAGCTTGACTTAGTGATCAGATCACCAGGTTACTATGTTTATATATTTAATGAGAGTAGTGGTCAATTGTGGGGAATTTAGTAAGCTAAAATCCCTAATTATTAACAATATAAATGTTTGTAAATTTAATAAAGGTGGTGGGTAGAACTCGAGGTTGAAGAAGAACAATAAATCTTTAAAAATCTGAGACTGTTTAAAACCAAATGGAATTCGATTTAATCCGTTACGATCGGTAACTACGATGCAAAATGGATTGAAGGCAGGTCGTAACAATATGAAAATTTGGGGGAATTAAAGTGAATAGATTAAAGGTATGTGTTGTGGGTGCAGGAACAATGGGACGCGGCATTGCTCAAGTTTTTGCGGAAGCAAACTGTGATGTTCTGCTGATTGATAAAAGTAAAGAACAACTAACGATAGCATTTCAATATATTAGGAAATATTTGTCTTTTAACTATAACAATACTGAAATTGAACAAATTATTGCACATATCTCAACAAGTGAACAAATTGACAGTCAAATTGCTGAATATTCGTTGATTGTGGAAGCGGTTCCGGAGAATCTTGAGTTAAAGAAACGTATTTTTAGTGAAATTGAACCTTTGGTGCCAGAAGATACGATTCTAGCAACGAATACATCACAAATAAGTGTTACTTCCATTGCTAGTGCTTGTGAAAATACTGGTAGGGTTTTAGGAATGCATTTTTCTAATCCACCGCATCGTATGGAATTAGTTGAAATTATTCGCGGTTTAAAAACGGATGAGAATACGGTTGATATGGTAGTAGATATTACAAAGCAAATTGGCAAAAAACCTTATGTAGTGAACGATGTGCAGGGATTTGTAGTGAGCCGTATCGCGGCAGCTGTAATTTCAGAAGGTATAAGGATTTTAGAAGAAGGCGTATGTGATAAAGAAACACTCGATGGAATTGTAAAAACAGGTTTAAATCATCCCATGGGCCCCCTAGAATTAGTTGACCATATCGGTCTAGATATATTTTTAATGTTAAGTTCTGACATGTTTGAAGCTTATGGGGAACGGTTTAGGGTATCTCGTACTTTAAAGCAATATGTGGAGGCAGGAATGTTGGGTAAGAAAACAGGAGAAGGGTTTTATAAATACGCATAACTTTTAAGCCTACATATCCAGAACGATCTTAATAAACCCATTAAACTGAATTTTATGAATTGGAGTGATTTGATTGTATAACTTAGAAAAGTTGATCGTCCCTGATTCTCAGGACGATAATCTTAAACTGAATTGTTCTTATTGTCCTAAATGCGAACGAAAATATTTTCCATTAAAAGAAATATGCGCTAATTGTTTGGACTCATTGACGAATATTGAGATTAATTCATATGGCCGCATATTTTCCTATACAACTATTCGGACAGATTCACCGTTTTATAAAGCACCATATACACTAGCCTTTGTTGATTTAGATGAAGGGGTCCGTCTACTAGCAAGGGTAAATGTTAAGAGTCAACAACAACTGGATAGTAACAAACGTGTGAAAGGAGTCCGTACTACCATCACTACAAAGGGTGGAGAAACCATCAACGCATTTGAATTTAAGTTAATAGAGGAGGTTTAAAAATGAGAGATGTTGCGGTAATTGGGATGGGAATGACACCATTCGGAAAATTTCCAGAAACGCCAATTAGTAAGCTGGGGTACACTGCAATTATTGAAGCTTTGAAAGATAGCGGGATCGAAAAACAAAGAATTGAAGCTGCCTTTATTGGGAGCGTTTACGGGGAAATGGGAATCGGTCAAAAAATTTTAATGGAAATTGGTTTAACAGGAATCCCTGTAACAAATGTTGAAAATGCCTGCGCAAGTGGTTCAAGTGCGTTTCGGGAAGCATGGCTGCAAGTGTCTATGGGAGCCATAGACGTTGCTTTGGCTGTTGGTATTGAACAATTATCAACAAGTATAAGCGGGCCTATACCCTTAAATTTGGAAGATTATGAAGTTAGTCAAGGATTAATTCTACCTGCTCAGTATGCATTAATGAGTCGCAGATATATGGATCGGTACGGCATAACTGAAGAACAACTTGCTCAAGTATCGGTCAAGAATCACTATAATGGGACCTTAAATCCAAAATCTCAATATCGTAAAAAAATGACCCTTGAAGAAATTATGTCATCAAGACCAATCGCGGATCCTATTAAACTATTAGAATGCTGCCCAATTGGTGATGGTGCAGCTGCTGCCATACTAGTGTCAAAGGATTATGCGAAAAAATTAGGAATTTCAAATCCTGTTTGTGTAAAGTCCTCGGTGTTGATGAGTGGAGATACCGTTTACGAACCTGAGGAAAGCGTTTGGAGTCAAAAGTTAATTAATAAGACTGTTTCTAAAGCCTATGAAGATGCAGGATTGGGACCTAATGACATTGATTTTGCTGAAGTGCATGATGCATATCCCATCGCCGAGCTTTTAGCTTATGAGGGTCTGCAATTTTGCAAACCTGGTGACAGCGGTAAATTACTTAGTGATGGTGTAACTGAATTAACTGGAGCTAAACCAGTGAATACAAGTGGAGGATTATTGTCCAAAGGTCACCCATTAGCAGCGACAGGAGTAGCACAGCTTTATGAGATATATTTGCAGCTTCATGGAAGAGCAGAAAATAGGCAAATAGAGAAAAACGGGAAACTCCCACTTGTCGGTGTTGCAGAGACGATGGGAGGAGGAGGTATTTCGAACTTAAGCGGTAACATTTGTTCAATTATTATTTTAGCAAGATAAAATTAAACCTATTTAAAGGAGGAATTTTTAATGATTGCAATTACTAATGACCTGTTGGATCCTCAAGCTGTCAGTGATCCCTATTCCTATTTTAAACAAATACGTCAAGAAGATCCGGTATATTGGAATGATCGTTGGAAAGGATGGATCATCACTAAATATGATGACGTGTATGCACTTTTACAAGATCCTCGAATTTCCGCAGATCGTATTAGCAAACAAGTAATGGATAAAATGCCGACAGAGGGAAAATATGTTGCTGAAGTAATGAAAAAGTGGATGCCCTTAACCGATCCGCCAAATCACACTCGTATTCGCAAGGTATTGCAAAAGGCCTTTTCTCCTCGAGTTATCGGGGCAATGAGAGATACAATACAGGATATAGTAAATCAAGCTATCGATGAAATTGAAAAAAGAGAACGTATAGATATTGTCTCAGACTATGCATTCTCAATTCCGTCAAATGTTCTTTCAGCAATGATGGGGCTGCCAACGGAAGATTTTGATAAAATCAAAACCTGGACACATGATCTTAATACTTTAGTTTTCATTGATTTATCGGTAAAAGATCGACACATGAAAGCTTTTCTTGCTGTTAAAGAGATGTCGGCTTACTTTGAAGAAAAATTCGAAGAAAGAAAAAGAAACCCAGGAACAGATCTTATTAGTTCCCTTATTGAAGCAAATGAAGGAGGGATTTTAAGTACTGAAGAATTAATTGCTCAGAGTATTCTTTTGTTTCAAGCTGGACATGAAACAACGACAGGAATGATTGCTAATAGTTTACTAGCTCTTCTTAAAAACCCTGATCAAATGAAATTGTTAAAAGAGAACCCGTCATTAATTAACACAGCTGTAGAGGAGTTTGTTCGTTATGATGGAGCTGCCAAATCAGTGGTTCGAGTTGCTACCGAAGACATCGAAATACGTAATAAAGTCATAAAAAAAGGTGAGCGACTACTAATTGTAAATGCATCTGCTAATAGGGATGAGGAAAAATTTGAAAATCCAGATCAATTGGATATTACTCGGGATCCAAATCCGCATCTTGGATTTGGTCATGGAGCTCATTATTGTCTTGGAAATCAATTAGCGCGATTAGAAGTAAGAATTGCTGTCAGCACCTTTTTGCAAAGAATTAACCATTTAGAATTAGCACATGATCAATTAAGCTGGGAATCGACAATGGTAGGCCGCCTTTTAAAATCACTTGATGTTTATATAAAAATATAACTAGATTTATACAAAAAACTTTTAATTCTTTCTTGAATGGGGGTAATTCTTCATGAAGGTTACAGTTAATAAAAACGTATGTATAGGTAATGGAATGTGTATCGGAATTGTATCAGAAGCTTTTAAATTTGGTGAAGATGGTAAGTCGCAAGCCTATAATCCAGATCCCAAATTAGCAGATTTAATCCGTGAGGCAGAAGAGAATTGCCCTGTTGGTGCAATAATAATCGAGGAAGATGACTAATGGGGGTCTAAATTTCCAGCCTAGGGAGCTATTAGAATTACCATGAACATATGTGAATGAACCTTCCTCCGCTTGCAGGAGGGATGAATATCTGGGAATAAGACTTTCGGGTAAGTCTATATATGAGGACCAGTGGAACAATAGGTTAAGTAAACACACTATTAAACTATATATGTTTATCTGGCACTGGTCCTCGTTTTGTTTAGATTAATAATACACTTAATGCGAACAAATTTTACTGCTTTTATACTTTGAGCGAAGCAAAAGGAATGGAAATAAATATGATAACTAAATTTTATGATCTTGGCAATCGTATTCATCTAATCGACGTATTTGACCTAGGATTATCTAATCGTACAGGTACATATGTAATTATTGAGGATGACATTACACTAGTGGAGACCGGTTCTAGCAAGTCTGTGCCTCATATATTAAATGGATTAAAAGAATTAGACATTGATCCACGAAATGTGAAAAACATCATTGTTACTCATATTCACCTTGACCATTCTGGAGGAGCTGGATTATTATTGCAAGACTGTCCGAACGCTACCATTTTTGTTCATCCTAAAGGTGCTCGTCACTTAATTGATCCTTCTAGACTAAAATTGGGAGCAAAAGCAGTTTATGGCGATGATTTTAACCGTTTTTTTGAACCAATTCTGCCCGTACCAGAAGAGAAAATCATCATTAAAGAAGATGGCGAAACATTGCAGATTGGTAAGAACCGCGCACTGACTTTCTTTGATACTCCGGGTCACAGTGATCACCATTTTTGCATTTTAGATTCAGTTAGTAATGGAATATTTACGGGTGATACACTAGGAATGAACTGCGAGGTAGTTCTTGCAGACCTTGGGATTAAATTAATTTTACCTTTAACTTCTCCGAATCAATTTAAACCAGATGGAACTTTGCATTCTCTTGAAAGAATAAAAAAACTTAATGTAGATCGCATTTATTTTGGACATTTTGGCGTTGCCTCAGATGTAGAAGAAGTGTTTAAACAAATCAAGTCATGGTTACCGCTTTATGTAGAAATTGGAGAAAAAGCTGTACAACTAAATAAGGACCACACATGGATTGCTGATCAAATGTTTGATCGTATTAAAGGTGAATTAACAAGATTAGGAGTACCTGATTCGCATCAAATATATGATTACTTACAACTGGAATTACCTATTAGTGCAATGGGTATTGCCGATTATTTCAGCAAAAAAAGCGATAAAACTCATCTAAGGGTTTAGTAAGACTTCGAAAACAAATTTCTCCTGATTGAGCAGCAGTTTAACAAAAGCGGGATGAACCTTAAGAACGGACATACTTTACGCCTCACTGGTCTTATAAATTAGAAAACTACCATTTTACAAATTGTGGAGAGTATTCTTTCTTATATCAATGTTGTTTTTTATTTATACTAGTCACCTGATCACCGGTTCATCTCAATCCCACTCTTTACAAGTATTAGCTGCACGTTGACTTGCAACGGCAAATGCAAATGTATTAAAAATTTTAGGGGTAAGACTACATTTTATATTTAGTTATGGTCATCCATCAAGATTTTCAAAGATTAAATAGACTGATTAAAGTAAGAAAGGTCGTACACGTACAATTAATATACCAATTATCAGTGATGGTAAAAAATTCATAAACAAGCTAAATAATTTATTAATTGGAAGGAAAAGTGTATGAGAATACTTAAATTTTTGCTAATCCCCTTACAAATCTTGGTGCTTTGTATTTTTTATTGGCTGGTGCAGCAAATAGTTGTTTGGATCCATATACCAATTCCTGCAAGTGTATTGGGAATGGTTCTTCTAGCAATTTTATTGATTGCAGATATTATTCCACTACATTTTATTGAAGATGGATCTCAATGCTTAATTAAGTTTATGCCCATTATGTTTGTACCTGATGGAGTAGCCTTGTTATATTCCGGAGATATTTTAAAAAATAACGGGGTTATGTTGTTAGTCATGTTTTTGATTTCTACAATATTGGTCATGTCTTTAACAGCTATTACATCCATTTACATGCAGAAGGATAAAAAACAAATAAATAATGACCAAAAAGTGGAAGGGTGATTGTAAAGAATGGGGATACATCCTTACACTATTGGTTATGGTTTGATATTAACCGTAAGTGTTTACTGCATTGCTGTTTGGGTAAATGGAAAGATTCCTTCCTTATTGACAAGCCCAATGATATTAAGCATTTTGATGGTAGGCTCTGTTTTAATAGGATTTAAATTTCCATATGAAGACTATTATGAGGGTGGAAAACTCATATCTTGGTTTTTAGGTCCAGCAGTCATTTCACTAGCAGTACCTATCAAGAAAAATGTGGCCGTTTTAATAAAATTTAAGAAAGCAATCTTCTTAGGTACTTTCGTTGGTTCCTTAACCGCAATCTTAAGTAACTTTTGGCTGTTTTACGCTGCAGGATTTCCTCCAAGTTTGGTGTACTCGATTGTACCGAAGCACGTTACTACTCCTATAGCGATGGAACTATCTAAGATTATGGGAGGAGACCCATCCATTACTGTCGGAATAACCTTTTTCACGGGAATATTTGGATTTCTAACTGTCGGATACTTTTTGGATCGTTTCTCGATTAAAGATCCTATTTCAAGAGGTTTAGTTATAGGTGTTTCATATCATGGACTAGGAGCAGTACGTGCCATGGAAGAGGGGGAATTAACCGGTGCAATTGGCAGTATAGCATTTATTATTACCGGAACTATTACAAGCTTCTTAACTCCAATTCTATTAATATGGTTTAAGACTATTTTATAATTGCCCAAATAATACTCGAAAGATCGAACTGAAACAACTAGAGAGTGCTTACTACACATCAAGGTATTTTTACGACCAAAACTATCTGAAAACTCTAAATTTATAAAAAACGGCGACTCTAAATTAACAAGCTCATATGTTTATTTTCATTGGAAGTTAAGAGCAAGAAAGAATGCTTGGTGAAGCAGGCATTTTCTTGAAAGGAGGTGATTCTTCATGAAGGTCACTATTGATCAAAACGTATGTCTAGGAAAAGAAATGTGTTTAGAAATCGCACCAGAAGTTTTTAAAATCGGAAAGGAAGGTAAGTCGAGTGTTTACCAATCAGATCCCTAGTTATTAGAGCTAATTTGTAAAGTTGAAGAGAATTGTCCTGCAGGTGCCATATTGGATGAGAAGTTGACTAAATTTAACTTAGTTTTTCATCTTTTGCTAGATTTGTTATCAATGTAATTTTAATTATAAACTTTGGAGGGAAAATTCATGAATGGAGCTGAGCTGCTTGTTGCGGCTCTCTATAAAAAGGGAGTACGACAGGTCTTTTCACTTAATGGTGGACACATTAGTTTGGTATACAAGGCTTTGATTGACTATGGAATCCGTATTGTTGATGTACGGCATGAGGAAGCTGCCGCTCATATGGCGTATGCATGGGCTCGTCTTACGGGACAACCTGCTGTTGTATTAGCAACGGCTGGCCCTGGAGTAACAAATACAACAACCGGTGTTGCTACAGCTTTTCAGGCTGCCACACCTATGGTGGTAATTGGAGCACATGCACCTATTCCTCAAATGGGAATGGGCGCGATGCAGGAAATTGATCAAGCGGGTATTATGAAGCCAATTACAAAATTTGCGGAACTCATTTTTGAAACAAAGAAAATCCCTATGTGGGTTAATAGAGCGTTTCAAACAACGAGTAGTGGAAAGCCAGGACCTGTTTTCTTAGATATACCGACAAGTGTATTTAAAGCCGAGGCAGATCCAAAGTGGTTGGAACAGGTAAGTGACACATTAGTCGTCGACCCACCAGCTCCTGATCTGTCTGCTGTCCAAAAAGTGACATCAATTTTGCGGAATGCAGAGAGACCATTAATTATTGCCGGAGGTGGCACATTCTTTTCTGGTGCTCACGAAGCATTGATCGATTTTGCAGAGCGCCATGGAGTACCTGTTTTGACGACATCTCTGAACAAAGGTGTGTTTCCGGACACACATCCACTGCATGTGGGAGCAGCACGTTCGCTCGCAATGGCAACTGCGGATGTAGTTATTATTCTCGGCGCACGACTTAACTTTATTTTAGGTTATGGTTATGAGCCGCGGTTCTCAAAAGATTCTATATTCGTTCAGGTAGATACGGATCCAACTGAAATCGCCCGAACTCGTCCTATTGATGTACCTGTAATTAGTGACGTTCGAAAATTTCTCTTGGAACTAGATATGGCATTACAAGATCATCCTAATGTATCTAAACAGTTTACTTCATGGGTACAGAAATTGCAAAAGAAGGATCGCGATAACAGGGATCGATTAGATCGACAAGCAGCCGAGTTGACATCTTCGCCGATCCATCCGCTTCGACTTTGTTACGAAGTAAATAAGTATTTGACGAAAGATACAACCTTAGTTGCTGATGGCGGAGATATCCTTTCCTATGGCAGGCTTGCGTTTGGTCGTGACTTGCCAGGACATTACGTAGATCCTGGAGCATTAGGCACAATTGGTATTGGCATTTCTGCAGCTATAGCTGCCAAAATTGCCCGTCCAGAATCACCAGTAATATTGGTAGTTGGAGATGGCTCATTAGGATTTACCTTATCGGAATTAGACACTGCAGTGAGACACCAAATTCCAATCGTAATCGTTGTTAGTAACAATGGAGGCTGGAATATTGAAAGAAAGGCAATGGAATTAGACTTTGGTCCAGAATACACAGTTGGAACTACTTTAAATCGTACGCGCTACGACTTAATTATGGAAGCATTCGGGGGACATGGAGAATGGGTGACAGAGCTGTCGCAGTTACCAGATGCTCTGCAAAGATCTATCGAAGCCGGTGTTCCAGCACTGGTTAATGTAGAAACGGATGCAAATGTCGTTTCTCCCGACTTGGCAAGGGGGCTTGCCCAAGTTCCAGAGGATCAACCTATTAACTATAAAAGTGTAACTGAATAACCTTATCGAGGGGAATGATATGCGATTGAAATCAGGTAACCAACCACCAAAAACCAGATGGTACCGTATAGGATTGTTCTTGTTCCTAGTATATTTATTTGCTTTTATAGATCGGTCGAATATCGGAATGGCTGCACCAAGCATGACTAGTGAATTGGGTCTTACATCAAAAGAAATGGGCTTATTGTTGTCGGCGTTCTTTTGGGGTTATATTTTAACGCAAATGCCAGGAGGATGGATCGCCCAACGATTTAGTGCAAAGTGGGTTATTATTACTGCTTCGACGTTATTTGGGATTTTCAGCTGCTTGACTGGATTCATGCAGTCAAATGAGAGTCTAGTAGCTGTTCGGTTTTTGTTGGGATTGGCAGAAGGTGCTATGTGGCCCTCATTCATGGTTTTGACAATTAAATGGTTTCCAGTAAATGAACGTGCACAAATCTCAGGATTATTCCTTTTAGCCATTCCTTTATCCAGTGTTATTTTGTCTCCATTGGCAGGTTGGATGATTGATACATGGGATTGGAAAATGATGTTTTTCCTACAAGCCCTACCCCCAATACTCTTAGCGGTATTTGCAATCTTCCTATTAGCTGACGACCCCATGGAGGATAAAAGGCTATCTGAGAAAGAACGAGAGTTCATTCTTAACAATAGGGGTATTAAAATAAATGATGGTCCTACTCAAAAACAACCCTTTATAAAATCGATATTGTCATCCCGTCTGTGGGTCCTCGGTTTAATTTACCTATTTTGGTTGACAGGATTATACGCATATGGGTTGTGGCTGCCTACAGTGGTAAAGTCAATAAACGGCGGCACGCTAACAACCGTAGGAATGTTAAGTGCCATCCCACCACTACTGGGTGCTATTGCGATGTTTTTGAATTCACGACTTTCTGATAGGAATATGACTCGTGGAAAATATGTAATTTGGCCACTTACACTAGGTGGAACAGCGCTTTTAGTGAGTCATTTTATCCATGATCCGGTTTTGAGTTACCTCTTGCTTTGCATAAGTGCGATTGGGATTTATACACCATTTGGGGCGTGGTGGGCTTGGTGTTTGGATAATATCCCCCCAGAACACACGGGTTCGCATAATGGTTTCATAAATTTATTTGGCAATTTTGGTGGGGTCATTGGTCCACCAATTGTAGCCTTAGCTAGTGACGGTTCAAATGTTGGTTCTGGGTTTTATATACTAGGTTTTGGAATGCTTCTTGCTGCCCTATTATCCGTATTATTAAGTTTTTCAACAAATAGAGATAGTAAAAGTTTGGAACAAAGTTATATGAAACCGCCTTCATTGTAGTTAACCTCTTAGCGAATTTTTAATTCTAAATTATCAATAAATGGGTGGACCCGAAAACCTTGAAGATATAAGTTTTCGGGTCTCTAATAGAGTATAAATGTGAGGGGGGTTCATAATGGAATTCACACTTGGAAAATTACTATCTATTACTGCTGCAAAATACTCTAACAAAACGGCAATAATTTTTGGTGAGACGAGATATACCTATGCTGAAGTAGAAGAAAGAGCTAATCGATTAGCTAATGCCTTGATGAATATGGGACTGAAAAAAGGGGATCGTTGTGCAGTTTTGTTTTACAATCGTGCAGAATGGCTTGAGGTACACCATGGTTTGGCCAAGGCAGGTATTATTGTGGTTCCGGTAAATTTTCGTTTTACTGCCACGGAGGTTAAGTATGTAATTAATAACTCTAGAGCTAAGGCGATTATATACGAAGAATCCTTTTCTGAAATAGTCGAAGAGATTAAAGAAGATACACCTAGTCTTGCACATTATGTAGGTTTAGGTGAAGAGGGTAAAGACATTAATTATGATGAGTGGTTAAGATCCTCATCATCAGATAATCCCGAGGTGGATGTTAGAGAAAACGATCCTCTTTTAATAGGATATACTTCCGGTACGACGGGATTTCCAAAGGGAGCAGTGATTACTCACCGAAAACTGGTAACAAATCATCTCGTGTTCTCCAAGGAATTTGGGGGAATTAATTGTACAGATAAAATGCTGTTAATAATGCCAATGTTCCATGGGAATTCCACTTGGTTCCTACAAATGGTGGCTTTGAATGGTGGAACAAGTGTCGTCTTTCCTTCTACTGGCTTTAATCCAGAAGAGTTATTACGTATTATTGAAACAGAGAAAATTACTTTTACTTCGTTGGTTCCGACTATGCTTACTATGATATTGAATTTACCTGGAAAAATTAAAAATAAGTATGATGTGTCTTCTCTTCGGATGCTTTTGAGTAGTTCAGCTCCAATTATGTCAAAAACTAAAGAAGAGACCCTTAAATTTTTTGAAGGGATAGATTTATATGAATTTTACGGTGCTACTGAAGCAGGTATCGTAACCTTATTGCGACCTGTGGATCAGTCGAGAAAAGCTCGTTCAGTCGGTCAAGTTGTAGTAGGTCAGGAAGTACGTCTTCTGGATGAAAGTGGAAATGAAGTTCCCGTAGGTGAGATTGGAGAGATTTATGTTAAAGGCATCTGCGTAGTATTAGATGAGTATTGGGAGAACCCTGAAGCGACGAGCGAAGCACACCGAGAAGATTGGTTATCAATAGGGGATATGGCCAGAATGGATAAGGAAGGTTATATTTACCTGGGAGACAGAAAAAAAGACCTTATCATCAGCGGAGGGGAAAATGTCTATCCTACAGAAGTGGAGAACGTAATTGCAAGTCATCCAAAAGTGTACGAAGTAGCAGTCATTGGGTTATTTGATGAACTATGGGGCGAAAAAGTGCATGCAGTGGTTGAGATGAAATCGGGAGAAGTAGTCGAAGAGCAAGAAATTATTGATTATTGTCGTGATAAATTGGCTGGCTATAAAATACCTAAGTCGGTAGACTTTGTCGAAAAGCTGCCAAAAAATCCGACAGGGAAAATTGTTCGCCGTACTATAAAAGAACAGTATTCCGAGAGGACCGTAAACTGTTGAAACCTCCTAGATATTTACGTTGGTACATTAATGTTGTATAAGTTGAGGCTTTTTATCAAGAACATTACGGTACATTATTTTGCTAAGAAGAAGAGTGGCGGTCGCGCCACTCTTTTTGAAGTTTTTCCAATTTATTATTTTACGGGACCTCTAGTAATCACAGTAAGCTTAGAATTGATGGCAAAAATTTTTGCGTTAACATTTGTGGAATTCCCTTTAGAAAAATGGAATCTCTTATTTGGCGTCATTTTAACCGGGACATTCCTCATGACAAAACACGTCATTCCTACGATGAAAAAACAACACAAGGGACGAATCATTAACATTTCTTCCCCTCATGGCAGAATTCCTGACGCCTATAAATCTGACTATGTCGCTGCAAAATTTGCGGTAGTTGGATTCACCCAAACAGCAGCACTTGAAACGGCAAAGGGTGGCATCACGGTAAATGCGATTATGCCTGGACCAGTACGAACAGAATTAATTGAAAAACAAATACCTAAATTGGTAGCAGAGGATGAGGAAGCCCTAAACCATCATATCTTAGGAAAACAATGCATGAAACGCCTGCTAGAACCATCAGAAATTGGAGTAACCGCTGTTTTTCTAGCCTTAGACGGTGCCGCCGCGGTAATTTTTTTCTGGTGAGGGTAAGAAGGAAATTATTTCATTAGTAACGAAAATAATAGTTTAGCGTTTTTAAAGTTTAGATAGAGAGAAATGGAGTCAGATTATGATTAGTTCAGAGAAAAAGAAAGTAGTAGAGCAGTGGTTTTTTGAATTTTTTACAAAAGGAGATTTAAGCGTTATAGATGAAGTAACCACAGAAGATTTTATTTATCATGGGTCTAGTGGTGATTCTACTCGTCAGAAGCTAAAGGACTTTATGGGGTGGTACCGCACCTGTTTTCAAGACGATCAATGGGAAATAAACGATTTTATTGAACAAGATAATAAGCTGGTTGTAAGGTATACAGGTCACAGCACATATAAAGGTGGCTGGTTTAATATTCCTTCTACCAATCAAAGGATTAAGGAAACAGGCATAATGATCTATTATTTTGAGGGAAAAAAGGTTAAAGAGCTTTGGTGCGAGTTATCAGATGCAAATGTGCTGTATCAATTAGATGCACTTCCAAAGGGAACTCATGAAACTTTCGAAAACTAGAAGCAAAATGGAACATAGCTCAGAAGCTAACGGAATGGCGAGATTTAAAAAAACAATTTGAATACTTATCCATTAAATGGAGGAGAAGCATTTGAAAACAATCGGTTTAATAGGCGGAATGAGCTGGGAGTCTTCCATAGAATATTACCGAATCATCAATGAGGAAGTTAAGCGCCAATTGGGAGGATTACATTCGGCAAAGTGCATTTTATACAGTGTTGATTTTGATGAAATCGAACGTTACCAGGCTAGTGGAGAATGGGAATCCGCGGGGCTCGCATTGGCTGAAGTCGCTCTGTCCTTGGAAAAAGCCGGAGCAGATTTCATTGTGATTTGCACCAATACCATGCACAAGGTCATCGATTCTATTAATGAAAAAATACATATACCGATCTTACATATAGCAGACGCAACAGTTAAACAAATACAGACTCTGAAGATTAATACGATTGGGTTACTTGGCACGAAATATACTATGGTAGAAGACTTCTACAAATCTAGAATTGAGGCAAATGGGATAAAGGTAGTGATCCCCGATAAAGATGAAATAGAGCGAATCAATAGTGTGATTTATGAGGAATTATGTGTAGGCACGATCAAGCAAAACTCGAAAGAATATTATAAAAAAGTGATCAAAAATTTAGTGGACAGGGGAGCCGAAGGGATTATATTAGGTTGTACAGAAATTGGTTTACTGGTGAAACCAGAGGATTCTGTAATTCCACTGTTCGATACAACAGTCATACATGCTATTGAAGCAGTAAATAAAGCGTTAGAATTATGAAAAATCCACAAGGACGGTTCATGTGCATCATTTCTTATAGTAAAAGTGATGCACGAGAACCGCCCCCGTGCATCTTATTTATTCATTTATTTTACAGGACCATGAGTAATCTCAGTAAGCTTAGAATTGATGGCAAAGATTTTTGCGTTTACTTTAGATATACCAAATCCGGCTAACCGTTTAGAATGCATATCTAAATATTGTTCTGCTGTTTCTTTTGTTTCGAAAATATAAATCCCACCTGCTTCATTTGTTTCAGGGCTTTCTGTCCAGATTTTCCACACGAAGCCAGGTTCTTCCTTAATACTTTTCGCTAAATCAGTAAATGCCTCTGCCATTTCATCCCCGAATGGACCATTCATGTTGAAATCCACTTGTAATACGTATGCCATCTTTAATCCCCCTTATTTTGTAGTAGTGGTAAAATACTGTTCTCCAAGAATTTCCTTCACTTGATAGCTTTTTGGTGAAAGTTCTTTGCTAATAAAGCTGTTAATCTCCGATTTTTCAACATCATACATCACTTCAATTTCTTTTGAAAACAGAAGTTTCTCTTTTTCAAGCAAGGTCGAAAGAGGTGATTGCTGTTTTGGCTGCAGTTCTTCCAGATTTAGAACTTGCTTTAACCCGGCAGCATAGTTTTCCAATGGACGAGCACCGACAATTTTAACGCCTTTATTTTCTTCATTGACGATGATAATGGTTGGGAACCCACGAACACCGAGGTTTCGTGCCAACATGAAATCTTCTTTTAATAATTGCTGTCCGTTTTGTTGTTCCGCTTCATTTACAATAACTTTTCCATCAAGTCCAAGCTTGTTGACAATCTCTATCAAAATGGATTCATCTGAGATATTTTGATTAAAGGCGAAAAGGGCTTCTCTTGCACGTCGTAAATATTCAAAGGCCAATGCGTCGTCGTTATGATTTTTTTGAATCACTTTAAAGACGCGAGAAGGGGGATAGGATGACTGAACGGGATTGTCAATCATGAGCGACCCATCAATTGGCATGCGGGAAATTTCACCAACTTCTCTCCAGTGACCAGCCACGTCCGCAGGTTTAAAGATTCCATTTGCAGGATCGATAGGTCCATCATGCCATTTTTCCAGCAACCCGCCCATAACCGTATGGAAGTTAAAATGCTGTCCATACTGCTCTACAAAACGGCGAAGAACTGGTTCGAGTGCCCAGCAATGGGAGCATATCGGGTCCGTCACATAATATACATTTACGGTTTTCTTTGGTTGATTGAAATCAATGATTTCCATATTTTCCTCTTCAACTACACCACATACACCGGTTTCTAAGTCACAAATCATGTTATTATTTTCTTTCATATCAAACTACCTCCTTTGTATTTGTTAAAAAAGCTGCCTATTTAGAATTGATTTCATATTTGTTGTACAATTGGATTGTAGTACATAATGAAAAACACCAATACCAATAGATAATTGGATTTATCGTATATACAACATATTTGAAAAATTGTCGAAAAAGTAGGAGGTTTTTTTGAATGGATCAGGAAAAAACGGACCCCAGAATTCTTCGGACACGTAAATTAATCATGGATTCGTTTATTGAACTTTCGGGAAAAAAGGAATTCAAGGATATTACCATTAAAGATATTACAACAGAGGCCATGGTCAATCGTGCGACCTTTTATTATCATTTCGAGGATAAATATGACTTATTAGAAAAGGTCCTATCAGAAGTCCTATTGATCAATTTGAATTCCGATCAGGTTGATCAAAACGAACTAAATGAAGATACCATTGTTAGTATTTTCGTAGCCATTACAAATTTTCAAAATTCCTTATCCAATCGCTGCCATAGAGGCTATGAAGACACCATCGCCCGCATTATCAGGGATCAACTAGAAGTTATTTTTTACAAAATGTTGTTAAAAAGGCATTCAATGGACGAAAATGATGCGCTAAAGAGGACAGCTGTCATGTTAAGTTGGGGAATCTACGGAGCGTCAGTAGAATGGAGAAGAAACAGAGAGGTACCACCGGAAGAATTTATCAAATCGCTTATTCCGTTTATTATGTATGGGATTGATTTTGAGACTATAAACCAATAGATATTACCAAAAAGAGGCTAGTGATTTCATTATCGTCACATAAAGAATAAAAGCCAACTATCCCAAAAATAGGGGGGTTGGCATTATTCATAAGTCGGAAATTCTCAATCTATATTTGGAGTAACACAACTATAAAAAGCAGAGGGAAGTTTATGAAATATGGAATTTATCATACTTTAAAGATAGGTTCTTTTCCTCCCAGTGCTTCTGTAATACTTCTTGCTGCTTTTTTAAGTTTGTCTCCACAAATAGAAACATAATCTTCGTCTACATTTGTAGCAAAACCGAGACAGGCAATAACCATGGCAATTTGGCCGCTATAATCAAAAATGGGGGCTGCAATACCGAATACCCCAGGTGTATGTTCTTCATAACTTACTGCAAATCCCTTACTACGAACCTCTTTTAAGCTCTCCTTATACGTTTCTAAG
This sequence comes from Neobacillus citreus, assembly GCF_018343545.2. Classification (GTDB taxonomy): domain Bacteria; phylum Bacillota; class Bacilli; order Bacillales; family Cytobacillaceae; genus Neobacillus; species Neobacillus citreus. Next base: position 110,685 of record NZ_JAGYPE020000003.1, read on the forward strand.
TCTGTAATTGTCTTATCGGTAAATTGTTTCAAATTTACTTTTTCAAGAATTTGTTCCATTCTATGTTCTTCCAAATAGGCCAAGTAACACTTACCGAAGGAGGCACTCGTTATTGGGAAATGCTGCCCTATTTTAACAGACACATGAACATGGTAATCTGGAACATCCAGTTCTTCCTTAGCGACGTACATTAAGCGATTATCTGAGATGGGTTCAAGTAAAACACTTGTCATCCGCGTTTCCTCACACACCCATTTAAGGTGGGGCTGAGCCAGTTTGAGGTAATCAATAAATTCTGATGCGCGAGAACCTAAAATGATAAGATAGGAGCCAAGACTATACTGTTTTGAGTCCGCATCATACGAAACGAATCGATTGTGATTTAGTAATTTTAGAATTCTATGGCAAGTACTTTTGTTGATTGATAAATTTTTTGAGATTTGCGACAACGAGCGTTCTTTACTCTTATATCTACTTAAATATTCCAAAATCTTAATTGCGGCTTCAAGCGCAGGGACCTCCGATTTTTCTCTTTCATTGGGTGTATCCATAACGTAAACTCCTTTTTAATAATCTCCCGTAACTCAATTATACAGGGTTAAAGGAAAAAGCAAATATGCCTTACAATTATTCCTTATGTATATTTTCAGAAAAAACAAAAAGATATAATGTGTCAAATTATAAATTGTAAACCCTTAATTGTCTAACGATTTATTTTATTAGAAAAATTAAAAATATTATTGACGAATTAATTGAACGAATAGTATTATTGTTCCAATAGTGGTACGCAATTCCCTGTGTGAAATTATAATATGAATCTCTTAAAGTAGCTATTAGCCTACCCATTTAGGGAATAGAAATTTTTTTGGGATATTTGTTCCGTATACGGAACAAATGTATTATATGTGGAACTGATTCATCCAATTAACTCTCCATCGGATGAAATAGTCGAAATCAACAGGGCAAAGGATTTTAAGGATATTTAATTAAGAAAGGAAAGTGAAAAAGATGGATTTTCGATTTTCAGAGGACATTCAATTTTTAAAGCAAAGTATTCGTGATTTTATTGATAGTGAAGTGGATCCATTGGCAATGGACATTGAAGAGAATAATGAAATTCCTGAAAAAATCATGAACATGTCCAAGGAAATGGGATTGTTCGGATTAAGTATCCCGGAGGAATATGGCGGAATCGGTATTGGTATGGTGGGGAAATGTGCCATTTATGAGGAATTAGGAAGAACCCATAATGGCTATACCACTGTCATTGGTGCTCATACGGGGATTGGTTCCGTAGGGATTGTCGAAATGGGGAATGAAGAACAAAAGCGGAAGTATTTGCCGCCGATGGCAAGGGGAGAAATGATTGGTGCGTTTGCTTTAACGGAACCAAGTGCTGGCTCAAATGCAACAAATCTGAAAACAACTGCTGTAAGAAAAGGTGACAAATACATACTGAATGGGAGCAAACATTATATTACCAATGCCCCGATCGCCGATGTCTTTACCGTCATGGCTGTGACAGATCCTTCTAAAGGTGCAAAAGGCATTACGTCCTTTATTGTTGAAAAAGACTTTCCAGGCTTTACAATTGGAAAAAATGAAAAGAAAATGGGTCTCCGTGGATCCCATTCAGCCGAAATTTTCTTTGAAGATTGTGAAGTCCCAGCAGAAAATGTGCTCGGTCAAGAAGGTCAAGGATATGTAAACGCTTTAAAAATTCTTGCCAATGGACGGGCAGGACTTGCAGCACGTAACTTAGGTTCTTGCGAAAAGCTGTTGGAAATGTCTATCCAACATGCCAATTCGCGAATCCAATTTGGCAAACCAATTTTTGAACAGCAAATCATTCAACATTATTTGGCTGATATGGCTCTTGATATCGAATCATTACGGAGCATGACTTATCGTGTGGCTTGGATGGTCGATCAAGGGATGAAGGTCATTAAGGAAGCAGCTATGGTAAAACTTCTTGGTTCCGAAGTTTATAATCGTACCGCAGATAAAGCAGTACAAATTCACGGAGGCCTTGGCTATATTGCGGAATTCCCAGTGGAACGTTTTTATCGGGATGCTAGAATAACGAAAATTTATGAAGGAACCTCCGAAATCCAAAAAAATATTATCGCGGCACAGTTGAAAAACGAATACCTTTAATCAAAGAAAAGAGGAGATTGATGATGCGTTGGTTTATTCTTCTGCTATTATTCTTAGGGGCAGTCGTAAATTTTGCAGATAAATCCATCATTGGACTTGCGGCTGCACCAATTATGAAAGAGTTTAATCTTAGTCCTGTGGAGTGGGGACTAGTAGGAAGTAGTTATTACTGGCTTTATCCCGTAACAGGTATCTTTGGAGCAGCACTTGCGGATAAATATGGAACGAAAAAAATACTTGCAGTGGTCATGCTGTCGTGGACAGCCTTACAATTTGGTGTTTTGGCCATTGCTGCATTACCGCTTTTAATCGTTTATCGAGTTTTGTTAGGGGCATTCGAAGGACCGTACAGTCCAATTGCCTATAACCATGCAGATAAGTGGTTCCCGCCGAAACTAAAAGGTTTTGCTAATTCCATGATCGTTGGCGGCGGTACTGTTGGGGCCATGATTGCTGCGCCAATCCTCGTTTCTTTAATTACCATTTTTGGGTGGAAGATCGCATTTGCCATTCTGGGTGCAGTAAGTTTTGTCTGGTTCTTGTTGTTTCAATTCTTCACAAAGGAAAATCCAGTTGAGGTCTATAAGGAAGTACAAAAGAATAAGAAAGCGAAGATTGAGAAACTCAAATTAAAAGATTTCCTATTACTTTTGGCGTCGCCAACTGCCTTATTTACCACGCTTGCTTATTTTTCAACTTATATCCTTGTTGTTTGGTTTTCGGTTTGGCTGCCTATTTATTTAGTAGAATCCATAAAAATGTCGCCGGCGCAAATGGGATATGGCGTTATGGTCATTGGGATTGTTTCCGTGGTCATTTATACAGGTATTTCCATGCTATCTGATTATTTATTTAAGAAAAATCAAAATTGGCGCTCATCTAGGGTATTCGTTGTTGGAGGCTCCATGATTGTGGGTGCATTATTGTTTGCCTCTATAATGATTTTCCAAAATCCAATCTGGGTTATTACGGCATTGTGTATAGCAAAAGGTCTTGCCTATACCATTTTACCAATCGGGCCAACCATTATGATTAATGAAATGCGTGAACGGGGCGGATTAATGACAAGTATTTTAACATCGTCAGGTAATCTCGCTGGTATCGTTGCTCCTCTTTTAACCGGGTATATTATCAGCTTAGCTGGAGGAGATAAATTGGCAGGCTATAATCTATCTATCTTGTTTATGGCTGGAGCCGTATTTATTTTCGGGTTACTATTTACCATTTTTGTTAAACCTTCTATTTTAAAAGGCAAGGACAAGGATCAAGGATTGGATTATTTAGAATCGAAAACTTCGTAATGTGTAGAGGAGAGGAAAAACATGAGTGAAAATATTGTGATTGTGAGTGCTGTTCGAACACCAATTGGACGTTATGGCGGTGCATTTAAAGAAATCAGTTCAGGCCATTTGGCGAGTATTGCCATTACGGAAGCCGTTAAAAGAGCAAATATAACGCCTGACCAAGTGGAAGAGGTTATTTTTGGAGAGGTTAGACAAAGTACCGAATCCTCAAATGTAGCAAGGGTTGCAGCCCTCCGTTCAGGTATTCCTGAAACTGCCCCTGCTTTTACTGTTAATAGATTGTGTGCCTCTGGGATGCAGGCAATTGCTTCAGCTGTCCAGCAAATCAGCTCAAATCAGGCTAAGATCGTCGTTGCGGGCGGTACGGAAAATATGAGCAGGGGGCCGATCTATATCAGAAATGCACGTTTCGGCGGGGATCGTACAATAATAGTAGATTCAAATACAGAAGCAGGGCAGCAGCCTCAAGAAATATATGGAAAAGACTTAGGAATGGGGATTACGGCTGAAAATGTAGCTGAAAGATATCAAATCTCAAGAGAAGATCAGGATGCTTTCGCAGTGGAAAGCCAAAGAAGAGCTGCAAAAGCAATTGCAGATGAAAAGTTTAAGGCAGAAATCGTGCCAGTCGAAGTGAAAGAAAGAAAAGGTACACGAATCGTTGATACGGATGAGCACCCGCGTCCTGACACAACATTGGAAAAACTTTCAAGCCTAAAGCCGGCTTTTAAGGCAAACGGAACCGTTACGGCAGGCAATGCTTGCGGTAGGAATGACGGAGCTTCTGCATTAGTTTTAATGAAAGAAAGCGAGGCTGAACGCTTAGGGCTAAAACCGCTTGCTAAGATCGTGGATTGGTCAGCTGTAGGTGTCTCTCCTGAAGTAATGGGGATCGGTCCTGTTCCGGCAGTTACGAAACTATTAGAACGGACTGGGAAAAAAGTAGAAGATATCGGTCTTTTTGAATTAAATGAAGCTTTTGCTTCTCAGGCAATGGCTGTTATTCGTGAACTAAAGCTAGATGTAAATAAGGTAAATGTGAATGGGGGAGCAATTGCGCTTGGACATCCGGTTGGAGCAACTGGTGCCCGTATCGTGACAACGCTCATCCATGAAATGATTGACCGTCAAGAAAGATACGGAATCGCGACACTATGTGTCGGTGGCGGCCAAGGCATGGCGATTATGGTTGAAAGGATGTAAGAAAGACTATTTAAGTTTGAAGCTTCATTGATTTAAGAATAAGAGCCGACTATCCCCAAAACACGGTAGTCGGCTTTATTCATGAGTAAGCAATAATTTTCACACCTTCATCCGCTCAGGCAGACTCTGTATCGATTGCACCACTAAATCCAGCTTTGATTCATTTTGCGTGGCCAAGTACAGATTTAAAGGGCGGAAAATACGAGGATGAAAAATCTGTTTTTAAAGATGAGAGTGAATTAAAGAAGCTAGGTTACCAAATTACCGGGTCGACGCGTGAAAAACGCTGGAAAATTCTTGAGACAGCGGTGAATCAGCTTGGTCTAAAAAAAGTAGCCTATACAATTGCTCAAAATGTGAAACTTAGAAAAGGCCAAAAGGATGGGGAAACAAAATTTAGATATGCAATAGGGGAATGGGAATATGACCTAAATAAGCTAAAGCAAACTTACTATAGACATGATTTTAGTTGGCCGACAATATGATGCACGGGGACGGTTCTTTTGCCTCATTTTCTAATGAAAGTGATGCACGAGAACCGTCCCCGTGCATCTGTTATATTTATATTTTTATTGTTTTGGCAGGAAATCACCGATTCCATTTGATAATATCGCTGTATCCCATGGATGCCAATAATAGGTGATACCATCAAACTGCAAATCATATTTATAGGCAATAGGTTGATCCGTATAAAAGACCATGTCATAAACAATGGGATCACCTTTATCCATATTTGGCTGGAAATTTGGACTACTCTCACCTTCATTTAAAACTTGAAGAAATTTCTTTATCTCATCTGGGTTATCTAAGTTTACCAATTTTTTTGGCCCTTCCGGCTGGTAAGCGAGATAAACCTCTATTCGGTTCACTTTCTCGATTGGCATATCTTTAAAATGCCATTTATAATCGAAATCCTCTCTTGAATAATAAACACGATACCCATTAATTTCGCGGTTAGATTTGACGGCAATAAATTGTGGAACACCTTTAATCGCATAAATTTCTGTGCCTTTTTCATGAAACGCTGCATCTCCATTACGAATTTTATAATTTGGGTTCGTCACATTGTCCGCTACCTTGAACTTCACTGTCCCAATTTTATCTCCAAGGTACTCTTCGTCAGCCAAAACACCCGAGTAAATTCCATCGTACTCAATACCATCCCATTTTACAAAATCAACCCAATCAATTACCGCATGCCCATCAAATGGTGTGGACCGGCAACCTGTTAAGGCAAATATAATCAAAATAAAGATAGCCCAATTTTTCATAGACAGCACCCCTTTTCAGGTTAGACGAATTGATCATTAACTTTGTTTCTAAATGAGGTGCTAAATACAAAAAGAGCGGAGATAGAAAAATAAAATAAGGCTGACTGGAATTCGGAAATATCGATGACATGTGAGGGGTTGCATGGACCAATCTGTCATTTTCTTTTATGTATCATCTCAAAAATGGCTTGGGAATGGAGAAACTGTACGAAATCAGTCTAATAAGTTATGATACCTGCCCTTTCAATTTTTACATCATTGCATCTTATATAGAGTACGGGGACAACCTCTCCTAAATCATTGAAAGGGGTGAAAATATATATGAGTTCTAGTCGTAGCCATAATGATGGAGCAATTGAGAGACTAAGAAAGATTTTAAATACCAAACTTGGACACATGGTTGGTGTCGTTACAAAAGCTGGTGTATTAACAGTTGGCTCAGTAGTAGAAGTTAAGGGTGATCTTCTTATACTGGCTAGTACATTCACTGTTATTGCTCCCGGTTTTGGTGGAATTATTCCTGCACCAATAGTCTATATTCCACTGGAGGATATTACTCAACTATTGGATGATATTGACCCATCCAAACTTTCACTAAAGGAACATTAATAGAAAATGCGGTCTCCAAAAAAGAGAAAAGTAACCATCCTTTTCTCTTTTACCATGTATCAAGTAAACAGGATATCTAGGCAGAAAACCAATTGTTAGAAGAACTATCACCACTAATTTAGGAGGACGAGTATGTCGCTAACAGTGGTTGATGCTTCATTTGCGAATTACTTAAAATATGTACTTTCCATAACACAAAAAGAAGCTGATAATAAAGCAATATTTATAAATGATCATATTCTATAAGAAGTAAATAAATTAAAGAATAAGCCTGGTAAAGACATCTGGTTATATGGCAGGCCAAGTCTTATGACAACTTTTATCCATTTAGGACCTGTTGATGAATTTTGATTATCAGTTCACCTTCTTATTTTGGGACAAGGAAAACCGTTATTTATTGATATAAATGAATTTAAAAATGGTTAATACAAGAACGTTCTCCTCTGACGTTATATAACTAATCTATCATATAATAGAATAATAATATGGTTAAGTTCTTGTCTTTATTATAGTCTATACTTAGAGTGCACTATAATTTTATTATTACCGATGTTTTAAAAAAGAAAATAGTTAAAATGCATGGGGACGGTTCTTTGGCCTCATTTTCTAGTGAAAGTGATGCACGAGAACCGTCCCCGTGCATCACCCAGAACACACTTCTTATCATCCTGATTCATAAAATCGGTGACAGAAGGCGGGATACGGATTCTTTGATTCGCACGAAACCGGATCGTCCCTGATACCTTGTAAGGGTAAGTTCGGAACAATAATTGGAATCTTCCATGAATAAATCATATAAATCGTGAGCAATCTTTTCGTCATAGATAAGGGCATTGACTTCAAAGTTTAGCCTGAAGCTGCGCATATCAATGTTAGTGGTCCCGACAGAGGCTACCTCTTGGTCCACCAATATCGTTTTGGCATGTAAAAACCCATTTTCATATAACAAAATCTTCGCACCATATGACAAAAGCTCACCGGCATAAGCCAAGTTTGCCCAGTACACAAAGGGATGGTCGGGCTTGCTGGGAATCATGATCCGAACATCTACTCCGGAAAGTAAGGCGATTTTGCACGCATCCATAAAGCTGCTATCTGGAATAAAATAAGGTGTTTGGATATAGACACTTTTTTGCGCTGACATGATCAGCTTCAAGTACATATTTTTCAAATGTTCGGTTGTGGAATTTGGGCCACTGGCGATAATTTGGATGGCACTGCTTCCGCTATGCCGCTCCAGATTCATAGAAAAGGCTTCGTGGTTGATTGTTTCCTGGTCCGTTGCCTGCTTCCAATCCAGCACAAATCTCCCTTGAATATGATTGACGGCCTCGCCCAGTATTCGTAGATGAGTATCGCGCCAATTTCCGAACTTTTTATCCAGCCCCAAATATTCATTTCCAATATTGAATCCGCCAATATAAGCAATCTCGCCATCAATAATACAGATCTTCCGATGGTTTCTTGTATTAATCCGGAAGTTGATTAATTTTAAAAAAGAAGGAAAAAACACTTCCACTTCGCCGCCACACTCGATCAGTTCCTTGAAAAAAGAACGATTCATCCGCCGTGAACCCACTTCATCGTAGAGGACGCGAACCCGGACTCCTTCCTTTGCTTTCTTTGTCAGTTCATCCCGTAACTTTACCGCCAAGGAATCACGCTGAATGATGTAATATTGCAGATGAATCTCGATTTTTGCATTTCGAATATCTTGAAACAACGCATCGAACTTGTCTATTCCGTGATGAAAAATCTGTACATCATTATCGTTAGAAAGTAAGGCGTTCGACGACTTCATGTTCATTTTAATTAGGTCCCCATACCTTTGAAGCAAAGGATTATGTAGAAAATCAGAACGAGTTAGGTGGTCCATCTGCACACTTACAGCTTCATTTAAAAAACGTCTCTCTTCTTCTGATAGTTTGTAAAAATTCTTTTGCTTTAACTGGCGGCCCAAAAAGATATAAATCAAAAACCCTAGAATGGGCAGAAAAAATAAGACTAAAAGCCACGCCCAGGTAGAACTGACATCTCGTCTCTCAACAAACATCACCACAATGGCAAATAATATATTTAAAACAGTAATAAGTGCGATGAGTATCGTATTAATATTCTGTAATTCCATTGCTACCTCTCCAGCGCCAAGTTCTTTACTTCAATATATATAATTCTTGCAGCAAAAGCCAAGGAAATGCCAGAAGGACGGTTCCCAATGCTTATTCTTTCTTAAAAATGAGCTGGCTGAACCGTCCCCATGGTATATTTAAAACTTTCTAGGGAATTGTTTTACAATGGCGAAGGTGATGGTGTCCGCCATTTCTAAAGCTTCCAACTCAATTTTGTCAAATACTGCAATACTTTCTTTAAAATTTTGTTGGAGTATTAATACTGCTTCCCTTTCAGTAAGGGCTAGATGTTCAAAAAACATTTCTTGGAATTCTTTTCTTGATATAAATGGATTGATTCTACTTAGAAATTCGGCAATTTCTGCTCCATTCGCATACCATCTTTTCCGTGCATCTGCCACAGCTCTTTGATTGCCTGCTTTCGCAGCTGTAACCAGTTCAGCAGCAATAACCAGGTGCTCCCTTATTAAGTTGGCGAACTGTGCTGCTATTTTATTTCCATAGAAAGGCTTTAATAAATTTCCCATATCTGTGGCATTCCGGAGAAGTCGTGCGGTATTCGCGGCTAAATCAGGTAAATTAAAAGCTATGCTATTGATGACCAACCTTGTCCAATATACGTGCTGTTCCCAAACCATACGCATGGAACTTTTCAAACGATCTTCCCGTTCACTAATACCATCAGTGTTGAACCATGGTTTCATAGTCTCACCCCCAAACATTCAAACTCGGTTTCAGTATATTCCGATTCAAAAAAAGTGCTTGTACAATTTTGAATGCACAGGGAATGCACAGGGACGGTTCTTTTGCCTCATTTTCTAGAGAAAGTGAGGCACGAGAACCGTCCCCGTGCCTCACGTGTGCCTCGAAAATCTAAAACTTTACTTTTGTTCTGAACAAAAACCTATTATAGTAGTAGATGGAGATAATAATAATTTATAAAGTGGAAGTCTTATATTTTGTAGGGGCAAATGGGAATTAGCATCAAGATGTTATTGGAATTTGGAGGCAAATTGAAAATGTTGAATATCCGTAATGTTAAAATGGAAGATCTATCTGAGATAACTATCATTGAAAGCCTGTGTTTTCCAATAGAAGAGGCTGCGACGAAAGAAACGTTTGAAATGCGGATTCGTGTAATACCAGATAGTTTCTTTGTGGCTGAAAGGAAAGGTGCGATTGTGGGTTTTGTTAATGGACCTGTGATTGAAACACCATATATTACAGATGACTTATTTCGTGAAATTAAGGCTAATCCACTGACCGGCGGACATCAAAGTGTCCTTGGAATAGCGGTTACTCCGCATTTTCAAACACGCGGTGTAGCGGCAGCGCTACTTGCTCATATTGAAGAAGCAGCAACTGCAAAAAAACGTGAGACCATCACACTTACATGTAAAGAAGACTTAATTGGTTTCTATGAAAAATTTGGCTATAACAACATGGGCGTTTCAAAATCAGAGCATGGCGGAGTAATCTGGTACAATATGGTCAAAAAATTAACATTATGATTTAACTCTATTTAGATGGAGAGAATGAAACATGGGGACGGTTCTTTTGCCTCACTTTGGTCGATAAAGTGAGGCGCGAGAACCGTCCCCATGCCTCATTAGTAAAGGAGTGTTAATAATGGCACGTGTTTTGTTTATTAATGGTGGTTCTGAAGGACATGTTAATCCGACTCTTGGAGTTGTGCGGGAGCTTGTTTCGCGTGGAGAAGAGGTAGTATACTTTACGATAGAGGCTTTTCGAGAACGTGTTGAGAAGACGGGAGCTACCGTAAGAACGTTTGATGGTGATAAATTTATAAAAGCTTTTATTTCAGGTGGAAGAAAGTATTTACTCGAAAGAATCAACGGTCTTTTGCGAACGGCAGATATCATGATCCCTAGTGTTCTGGAGCAAATCGAAGGGGAACAGTTTGATTATATCATCCACGATTCCATGTTTGGCTGTGGACGTATACTTGCACAGATCCTGAAACTTCCGGCCGTTAATTCTTGTACTTCTTTTGCACAGACAAAAGCATCATTTGATCAAACGTTGGACCATCTTTCAAAAAATATCCCAACGGAAATTCATGATGAGTATCAGAACCTCACAAAAAAATTGGAAGAAAAATATGATGTGGAGATCCATTCTCCTTACGAAGTTTTTTGTAACCCGGCACCACTTACCATCGTTTATACAACCAGGGAGTTTCAACCCTTTGGAGAAACATTTGACCAGTCGTACAAATTTGTGGGTCCATCCATTTCTTTACGACCAATGCAAGAAAACTTCGACCTACCTACAATTCAGGGAAAAAACCTAATTTACATTTCACTCGGTACTGTCTTTAACCAAGCAATAGATTTTTATAAGCTTTGTTTTAAGGCATTTGGAAACACTGACCATACTGTTATCATGTCTATTGGGGAAAAAACGCATTTATCCGATTTAGGGGAGATTCCTAGGAACTTCATTGTCAAAAATTACGTTCCACAAACAGAAGTATTGAAATACACGAGGGTTTTCATCACTCATGGCGGAATGAACAGTGTTCATGAGGGTCTCTATAACGGGGTTCCGCTCATTGTCATCCCGCAAAGCGCGGATCAGCCAATCATCGCAGGGCAAGTTGCAAAACTCGGGGCCGGTATTACACTACAAATGCAAAACCTGACTGCAAATCAACTCAGTGAAGCTGTGGATCAAGTATTAAAACAACCATCTTACCAAAAAGCTGCTGCAAGCATCGGAGAATCTTTTCAAAAATCGGGTGGATACCACCAAGCTGTGGATGAGATTTTCAAATTTAAAAATTGATGCATGGGGACGGTTCTTATGCCTCATTTTCTAGGGAAAGTGATGCACGAGAACCGTCCCCGTGCGTCACTTAGTGAGGTGATTATAGGATGGGAACTAAAGATCAAGTTTCTGTAAGTGGCCATAAAGATTATCAAGCAGAACTGGAGCGCTTAGAGTTTACGAAGGAATATATACGGACTGTTTTGGAAATTTCGCATGGGAATAGAGAATTTTTCGTTGAAAATATGAGGCAATCCTTTGCTGAACTGAATTCTAAGGATAGCAGTACGAGTTACACGGATCTCCTCGCCAATGCAAGTTTTCTTGAATTAGCCGAAAGTGAATTGAAAAGACTGGAGAGTGTGATTGGCAAACCATATTTTTCACGGATTGATTTCACTAGCGACAGTACGAAAAAAGAGGAAATTTTGTACATCGGCAAGGTGTCACTGTTTGACCGGGTCACACAGCAACCTATAATTGTGGATTGGCGGTCGCCGATTGCCAATGTCTACTATGATGGTCGGCTCGGAGAGGTGTCCTATGAAGCATATGGTGAGACCCAAACAGGGTATCTATCCTTAAAGAGGCAATATGACATTGTTGAGGGATTATTAAAAGAAATCAGTGACATCGATTTAACCACACACGATGAACTTTTGCAGAAATCTTTGTCAGGTAAAGCGGACAATCGCTTAACAGAAATTGTCGCGACCATCCAAAATGAGCAAAATGAAGTGATTCGGGCATCATTGAAGCACCCCATCATTGTTCAAGGAGCGGCCGGAAGCGGGAAAACAACGATCGCACTCCATAGAATATCCTACTTTCTCTATTCCTTTGGATTTCAATTTCCTCCAGAAAAATTAATGATACTCGCGCCAAACCGACTGTTTATTGATTATATTTCTGCAGTCTTACCAGAACTCGGTGTCAACAAAATCAATCAAACCACCTATATCGATTTTATGAGAAGCTGTCTAGGCCAGAAAATAAAACTTTTTTCACCTAACTCCAAGCTGATGAAGCTCCTTGAAAATAACGGATCCAATAAATCGATGCAATGGGTATCTAGTTATAAAGGCTCACTTGAATTTAAAGAATTAATCAACCGATATATCAAGGAATTGGAAAGCAATCTTGCCCCAGAAGAGGATTTTGTGATTGAAATTTCCGTTCTCATGAAGGGGAAAAAGCTTAAAAGACTATTTTTAAAAGAATATACGTACTTACCAATCTACAAAAGGCTTGGAAAAATAAAAAACCTTTTAGAAGATGATCTAAAAAGGAAAAAATCAATTATGTTATCAAAACTGAACAAGAAATACGAAGAAGCACTTGAAAAAGTCCTTTATAACTGGAGGCAGGATCCAGAAAAAAGAAAGCAAAAAGTGGTCACTCTGATGGAGAGGAAAGATCAACGGAAAAAGAGGATCGATCAGGAGGCAAAGGTCGCTGTAAAAAAATATATGGATGCATTTGACATGAAAGATATTTTTACCTTGTATAAGGAATTAATGACATCTCCAGATTTGCTTCAAAAGCATTCCACCACTCTGACTGATCAAGAATGTAAGGTTCTAAGTAAATATTGTCAGCGTATCTTTGAACGGGGTGCATACGAGCTTGAGGATTTAGCCCCGCTATTTTATATGCAGGCAAAGCTAGAAGGCATTGATGAAAAACATAAAATGCGCAGTATTTTCATTGATGAAGCACAGGATTACAGCTATTTTCAATTTGCTGCATTAAAAGAAGGCTTTGAAACAGACTTGTTCACCATCGTGGGGGATTTGGCACAAGGCATCCATTCCTATCGCGGCTTGAATAGCTGGACACCTGTACTGAAGGAGATTTTCCCAAATGCGAATTATCAAGCCTTGCAAAAAAGCTACCGAACAACCGTCGAAATCATGAACTTGGCAAATGATATCCTGATATTGATTGATCAGGAATTGCCGAAGGTCGAACCGGTCATTCGTCATGGCCAAAAACCGAGCTATAAAAAAATTGATCCTGTGAATCTGGAACAGGTTAGGATGCTGCTGGAACACGATATATCCTCACTCAAAGAGGAAGAGCTGCACTCCATTGCGATTATTGGACGTACCGATAAAGAATGCCAGAGAATACAACAACTCTTGGAAAATAGCCAACTTCCAATTCAGTTATTAGAAGAAAAACAAGAAATGAAGAAGGGGCATATCGTGATTTTGCCTTCTTATTTATCAAAAGGCTTGGAGTTCGATGCCGTTTTACTTGTTTGCTTGGAAGAACCATACTCACAAGCAGACCTGGACATCAAATTGTTGTACGTATCGATGACAAGACCGATGCACCGATTATATTTATACGGGAAAGATCCGTCAGACTTTTTATTAAATCGGGCGGAATCTATTCATTTTGAATGAAGCATGGGGACGGTTCTTTTGCCTCATTTTCTAGCGAAAATGAGGCAAAAGAACCGTCCCCGTGCATTTCCATGCATCAAGGGTTCTACTTTTGGAAAACAAATTTAAGTGTAATTATTTAAAAAATCTATTGCCACATGTGGCTTTTTGTTTTTTCATATTTTCAAAAATGATGATACGAACATAGCGGACATTTTTAATTAAATTTGCCCTAATCCTCTTTAGAAAGACAGAAAAATGTAAGAGCACATGCCGGAACATTGCCCATTTAGCAATATCCGGTATTTTTTTGTAATTTATACTTTACTTTATGTAAAGTTTATATTACATTATGTATAACATATTTTACTAAATATAGAAAAAAATAAAATAAGGGGGAAACCATGACCTATCAAGAAAAGAAAAGCATCGTATCGTTAATCAGCGCCATACTCATTTTCGGAACTTATTGCTTGTACATGTACCCACGTCACCCTGAAGGTGGGCTTGAGTCGCTGGAAACCTTTCGCTATTGGGGTTCATTCGTCCTCATCCTGACTTTGCTTTCAATTGTCGCCCACATTATTATCAGCATTCTTTTCAATATCCTATTTAGAATGACAACTGGAGAAAAAGAACCAACATTCGCAGATGAACTGGATAAGTTAATTGACTTGAAAGCGAACCGAAATTCTTTTTTTGTCTTTATACTCGGCTTTTTACTTGCAATGGGATCGCTGGTTATCTTTCAGCCGTCACAGTTCATGTTCATGATCCTGATCATTTCGGGGTTCATTTCCGATGTGACTGGATCCGTTACGAAACTTTATCACTATCGGAAAGGAGTCTAATAATGGGTAAACATCTTGTCGGCAATCATATTAGACGATTACGATTTGACCATAATGAAATGACCCAGCAGCAACTGGCTGACAAGGTAGGCGTTACAAGACAAACCATCGTGGCACTCGAAAAGGGAAACTACTCCCCATCACTAGAACTTGCTTTTCGCATTGCTCGCGCCTTTAACTTACCGCTGGAAGAGGTATTCTTCTATGGGGAAAACACAAATAAGTAAGAAATTTGATGGTTTTTTGCTTTACCGTTTTTGAATTTATTAAGAGAAGGGGATAAGTAAATGAATTCAAATAAAAAAGCTGCGAAAATTGTGGGAGTATTGTTTATTCTTGCGGCAGTTACGGCGGTAATTGGTCTAAACTTATATAATCCTATCTTAACGGGTCCTGATTACCTGATTAAAGGTTCGGAACACGCAAGCCAGGTGATAACGGGAGCGCTTATGGAGTTAATTCTTGTCGTTTCAGCGGTTGGTACGGCAACGACTATGTTTCCTTTTTTAAGAAGGTACAATGAAACGATTGCTCTTTGGCATGTTTGTTTCAGATTTCTTGAAGCGATTATCATTACGGTTGGTGTAATAAGCGTCCTGTCCCTATTAACCTTAAGCCGAGAATTTGCAGCGGCGGGTGCTCCGGATATTGCCTCTTTTCATGCTTCAGGTACTGTACTAAAAGCAATACATGACTGGACATTTATGCTTGGTCCCAATTTCATGCTGGGCATAAATACGATGATGTACAGTTATATATTTTATAAATCAAAGCTCGTACCAAGATTCATACCCATCTTGGGTATGACAGGGGCAACGCTTGTTTTTATAGCAGCGTTGTTAGAAATGTTCGGAGTCATCCAACAAGTTTCGGTTTGGGGTGTTTTATTGTCGCTGCCAGTAGCTGCTAATGAAATGATTTTAGCCGTATGGCTCATCGTTAAAGGATTCAATGAATCTGCGCTTGCTGCCTTGACTACAAAAAAAAGCATTTGAAGCTCCTCTAAAGATAACGAGTTCCTCAAAATAAAGGCTTAGGGATATGGAGGGAAATTAATGAAAGCCATCGTTTATAACAAATATGGTTCACCTGATGTTCTTAATCAGACAGAAGTAGATAAACCTATTCCTGAGGACCATCAGGTACTGGTAAAGATTCATGCAGCATCCTTAAATTATGGTAATCTAGTACTTCTGAAAGGAGAGCCCTTCTTAGCCCGTTTTGCCTTCGGTCTTCTAAAACCAAAATACTCCATACCCGGAGGTGACATTGCAGGTCGGGTTGAAGCAGTTGGTAAAGATGTTAAACAGTTTCAGCCAGGCCAAGAGGTATTTGGAGATCTTTCCAGAGCTGGCTGGGGTGGTTTTGCTGAATATGTATCTGTTCCTGAGAATGCATTGGCATTAAAACCAGAAAATATAACATTTGAGGAAGCTGCTGCGGTACCGATGGCGGCAGTTACAGCCTTACAAGGTCTTAGGGATAAAGGCAAAATTCAGATGGGACAGAAGGTTTTGATAAATGGTGCCTCTGGTGGTGTTGGGACTTTCGCGGTACAGCTTGCCAAATCTTTTGGTGCAGAAGTAACAGGTGTTTGCAGTACGAGAAATTTAGAAATCCTTCGTTCCATTGGGGCTGATCATGTCATTGATTATACAAAAGAGGATTTTACCGAAAAAGGACAGATGTATGACTTGATTCTCGGTGTTAACGGACACCATCCGATTACAGCTTATAAGCGGTCTTTAAATGCTAATGGAACTTTTGTTCACGTCGGAGGTTCGGGTGCACAGCTGTTTCAAACAATGACCTTAGGGCCTTGGTTCTCGCTTACTGGAAGGAAAAAAATGACTAGCTTATTACAAAGGCAAAACCAAAATGATTTAATTTATATAAAAGAACTCCTTGAAGCCGGAAAAATAAAACCAGTTATTGATAAAACTTTTAAGATGAGTGAAGTCGAAGAAGCTTTCAGGTATTTTGAACAGGGGCATGCTCAAGGAAAAGTTGTCATCACAGTATGAAAACTTATAAGGAATAATAACTGATAGAATGAAGACTGGCGATACTTTAAGGTAGTATCGCCTCTTCTAATGAGAATTTTTCTTATTATTTGTGAACTATCCAAGTGAATATGTAACCGTAAACATTAGTGAAGTTTCTAATTATTTTAGCTGACTTAATCCCAAAAGAAAAATTCAATGAACTTTACCCGGGAAGAAAAATATTAAAGCGAGTAAAGGCATTCGTTATATGTTAAAAGGGAAAGAGAACATAAGAAAAAATAATTGAGCGAGATTCCGTTCAAAGAAGAGTAATCCACCCTAGAAGACTACTCTATTTTTCTATTATTTTCCCTAAAAAGAAACACGGGGACGGTTCTTCTGCCTCATTTTCTAGCAAAAATGAAGCACGAGAACCGTCCCCGTGTCTCCCCGTGTCTCAAAACTGATAGAAATCTTCTGGCAGTTTTTTTATGTTCGAGATTTAATTCTATTTTGGAAAAATTGTTAATCCAGAAAACCCCAATTAAGTTATAATTAGGCTATAAGACATATATTTTGAATGTATGCAAAGATGGAGGGTTCAAACACGAATGAAACTTTTAAAAAAAAGTGATTATACGATCTCGGAAAAGGGAATTAGCCAAATTGAAACTATTCCCATTGGCGGTATAAATCAAAGCATTCTTATTCAGACGGAAAAACCAGGAAGTCCCGTATTGCTCTTTATACATGGAGGTCCCAGTATGCCTGTTCCTGGTGTATCAAATCGAGGCACTGATTACACATTGGTCATGAACACCAAAGAATTAATTAAACATTTCACCGTGGTTTTTTGGGACCAACGCGGTACAGGAAAATCTTTTTCCAAAGATATACCAAAAGAAACCATGCAATTGAAACAATTTATCAATGATGCCAGAGATGTCACAGATTATTTAAGATCTCGGTTTAAGCAAGACAAACTGCATCTAGCAGCTCATTCCTGGGGAAGTGTGATCGGACTAAGCCTTGCGTCCAAATATCCGGAAAAATACTATTCTTATACGGGTTTTTCCCAGATTACAAGCTGGGTTGAAAATGATAAGTTAAGCTATAAGTGGCTGATTGAGATGGCCACTGAGACAAACAACAAACAGGCGCTAGCGGAGCTTGCGGCGGTAGGAGAACCGCCTTATACGAAGGACTTTAAACAGTGGGCTGTTATCAGGAAATGGCAGTTAAAATATCGTACTATGTTTTATGATGCGGGTGACAAAAAGTCTGCTACCTTTTTTTCGGGGTTAAAAATCATGCTGCGCTCGCCGGATTATTCTCTTATGGATATTTATAACTCCCTTGTGAGAGGTTTTAAGCTTTCCTATACTGATGAAATGATTCACGATATCAATACATTTGATTTTTTCAGTGAGGTGCCAGCCTTAAATGTACCTGTTATGTTTATCCACGGTAGCAAAGAAAAACATGTTTTACCTGAACTAATCACTCGTTATTTTGAAGTACTTGATGCCCCAAAAGGAAAATCATTATATTGGTCTGAGAAATCTTCACATGCTTTTCACCTTGATGATGCAAGAGAAAATGAGCAAAGACTTATTCGCCATTTATTAGAGGCGCAACATTCTTAACTTATCAACCAAGAAAATTAGAGTTAAGAAGAAGGAGGAAAAATGAGAAAAGATCAAATTATTAAAGAAAAAATAAGTTTAATAGAATGGGTTGATTCTTTAAAGGAAATTTCAAATGATCTTTGGTTTATGCCTTTTAAAGAAGGGGCATGGGGGATTGCAGATGTCATTTCCCATTTTATTTCATGGGACAAATTTTTAATAACCAATCGAGTAGCCTGTATTTATCTTAATGAGGAATTTCCAGCGTTAACTATAGATGTAGAAGCTGTAAATAAAAATGCATCACAATATGCTAGATCAGGTATTTCCAAAGAGGAACTTATTACGGAATTTATCACTGTTCGTAAGGAACTTGTATCCTTTTTACAAAAGGTCCCCGAAGAAACATTCACCGAACCTTACCCAGGTAGAGAACACATGACAATAGGAGAATACTTTGCAGGAATGATCGAGCATGACTTAAAACATAAGGAACAAATAGAGGAACATATTAAAAAGGAATGAAACACGGGGACGGTTCTTTTGCCTCATTTTCTAGCGAAAGTGATGCATGAGAACCGTCCCCATGCATCACTTTCCTAATTCTTTTCGCAACAACTTATTATGTAGTTTGGAAAGAAGTAGTAAGGATATGATGGTACCAGCTAAGGTTAATACCATATCCCATTGTGCATCCCATATATCACCTTGGTTGCCTAGAAAGTTTTTAGCTGTTTTTCCTCCCTGGAGTATAATAAAACTTATCCATTCAATGATTTCATACATAGCAGAAATGGCTAGAGTAATACTTGTCACAATCCAAAATAACCATTTCCCTTTTTTCAATGGGGTTTTCCTTAATAATAATTCTCTAATTACGATGCCCGACATGCCTTTTAAAAAATGTCCAAATCGATCGTAGTGATTTCTTTTGAAATCAAAAGTATCTTTTATCCAATTAAATAGAGGAACCTTTGAATAGGTGTAATGGCCGCCGACAAACATCAATATCGCCATAATAGAGATAATGACGTAAGAGAGGGTAGTAAGACGAAACTTTTTGAACGTTAATATTGCGATTATTAATATGATGATGGCAGGAGTGGCTTCCAATGTCCATGACATGAAGCTTGCAGGTTTGATAAGTGACCAAATTAAAACGGTGATTACAACCAGTAATAACAGAACATGAATCGTCTTGACACTTTTTCCTTTCATTTCTAATTCCACTCCTATATGGTTTCCTCGCAGCCGTAAAAAGGCTGTTGAACCTATTTTTTCAACAGCCCTAAATAGTTTGATTATTTTGGTCTAAAAGGTTGGAAAGGATAACCGAGTTTTCTTGGTCGGCATCATATTGCACAACATCATCATACTCGAACAAACGAAAACTATCGGGGAAATGTTCGCGCATGTATTTCACAAATGCCTGAGGATCATTATTTCCTCCACGCCGAAATTCCATCATAATGGCCCGAAATTTATGCGGTGGCAATTCGGTTTGGATGTGATAAGAGTTAGTAAATCCCAATTGATCCGAACTGTATAGGTTATAGGTATAAAACATCCTAAGACCCTCTTTCTTTAGTATTCAGTTATATTATTTTGCCCTAATTATTGATAGTTATCTGTGTATATTTTTGCAAATCATTAAAAAAATATAAGGGTGAAACACTGGGACGGTTCTCGTGCTTCATTTTCGAGCGCTAATGAGACACGAGAACCGTCCCCATGCATCTAAATAGGGGAGCGAGCTTAATTGAACGCTGATAACACGGAAAAATTCAGATTTAGGCTGGAGAATGACGAAGGGGAGGTGGAAGTTGAAGGTGAAATCTACGGGGAAAGCCAAATCCCATTTTTGGATGATATAAAGTTTAAAGCAGTTATTGGGCTGCTTAATTCAATTGATAAAAAGAACTTTAGTGATTCAGGGAATCATCAGGTATTTAAATATTTTGTCCGGGAAATTGAAGAGACGATTCATGAAATGAAAAAAAATGATCAATTTCAAGGAAAACTTAATTAATTCTAATTGTGGTATGGGCAAATTAAAATATCAAAGCTACCTAAAATAACACTAAAATACAAATAAATACAGCCTAGGAAGGGGAGCACTTCTTCCCAGGCTGTATTTATTTATATAACTATTTTCGCATATCATGCCATTTTTGAAATTTACCATGTTCAAAGTGTCCCTTGTGTACTTGGTCAAAGTGATGCTCTGAATGAGTTGCCCTTCCGCCGCCAAAGCCAATTAAAACACCGAGTGCAAAGACACAAACAGAATAAATTATTCGATGCTTTCTTTTCTTGCGAGAATGGATGAATTTTTCTTTTAATTCTTCTCTAATTTCATTTTTAATCTCATCTTTAAGAGTTTTGATGTTTTCTTGATTCCGTTCTAAAGGTTGCTCTTGAGGTTCTTCCTGAGGTAGTTCTTGTGGTTCATCTGACATTCCTGCACACACCTCCTTTTCTCCTAATATATAGAAATCGTAATTTATCATTTCTTAACAAATTGTTAAATTTTATGGAAATTTTTTTGCGCTTTTACTCTTACTCTTTGGGATTAAAGAAAAATCAAGATTAATTTCTATATTGGCAGCTGGAAAAAATTGTGATATTTTTGAGCTAATCATGAAAGATTTTTAAGTATCAGCATAGATTCAGTACGTTTTTGAATAAAATGAATTGTTTTTAAGAGGTGTGTGTGATGAATATTAAGGGGTTAGATCATTTAGTTTTAACAGTTAAAGAAATTGAAGTTACATGTAAATTTTACTCTTCAGTTATGGGTATGGAGGTTCAAACCTTTGGTGAAGGCAGAAAAGCACTTAAATTTGGAAATCAAAAAATAAATTTGCATCAAAGTGGGAGGGAGTTCGAGCCAAAAGCAATAAGACCTACACCCGGCTCAGCTGATTTATGTTTTATTACGGATACTCCTATAGAAGAAATAATAGAATCACTAGAAAAGCATAGAATTACCATTATTGAGGGGCCGATAGAAAGAACTGGTGCATTAGGAAGAATCAATTCAGTATATTTCAGGGACCCGGATCTTAACCTAATTGAGGTTTCTAACTATATAAAACATTAAGCAGAATTAATTTAAAAAACAGAGTAGGCGACTTAGTTCTACTCTGTTTTTATTATTTTGTCAGAACTGTTTATATAGGGGGGCAGTTCACAATCCAAATTTCTACCCTTCGAATTGTGAACTGCCTTTTTATATTGGAAGAAATCTTGGTAATCACTTAAATCCCGAAAATGACTTCTACCAAAATGAGGCACGAGAACCGTCCCTTTGTCTCTTGAGTTTCCAGAAAATTATAAAAATAGGAAATTATTACCTTTCGGTTAATACAAAGGCACTATACAATTTGGATTAAAGAGTTAGTAAGGAGGGCGGTACCTTTGTCATGGCCTGGTATAGAGACAGTAAAGGAAAAAATCCTCTCCAAACGATATCTAGGAAACTTAAATAATGTTACGAGGACCTACTATTACCTTAAGGTTTACAAGAAACATCCGGAACTGGCCTGGTCCCTGCTCGCACATTTGGTTTCACGAAATGCCGGGTATCAGATGAGCGATCTAAAGCGTTTTGAAAACTGGAAGAAAATCATTAGCGGGGCAGCAGTGCCCCCTATAACGGGGCCTTTCCTGAACATTCTGAAGGAAGTGTTTGATTATATTAGCACCAATGAAATTGAAGCGATTTTTGCCTTCCTTGAAACAGGCAATTTCCTGATTTACCATGATGTTTGCCCTCAGTTGGAAGCCTATGAATGGGCGAAACAATATCCGGATCATGTGGATGAATTGTTCGATATGCTCCTTGATCAACCCTTTAATATCGATGAGTTTATATGGGAAAGTTGGAAAAAGTTCTTTCATGAAGCCGAAACCAATAGCTGGTTCCCAAATTGGTGGCTTGTGCCTGAAGTGGAGGCACACAGTTATGCATTGATTATCAATGAACAAAACCAAATTGAAGATCGGCTAGTCCATGATCCCCATAACCGTTATATTGGGAAATTTGGTACTGTCCTCGGCCCACAGCGCATCATTGAATTAATGGGCAGATTTGGTCAAACAAAACTCCTGTTCCCAGTTGCAAACTCCCTGTCAGATTCAAGTGCTGACAATCTCCTAATCTATACAGTTGATGACTTTCTTTATCTAGGTTCACGTATTGATACCGGCAAAAATCTGTTTGCAGGATTGTTTAAGAAGACAGATCTGCAGCGTAGGTGTGTCGAGTTTTGGGCGTTGTCACACCCTGTACATATGGGCACACGCACAGATTACAATCCTGTGAATTACAGCACAGATTACTCGGCCCTTTGGCCGGGGGGGCAGACTTTCAGTCCGCCTGTTATCAAAACCACTACTTCCGAACATGGTTGGCCACGATTACCTGGAAAAACACACAGGTATGCACACCTGCATTCGAAACCAATTAAGTTGCCCGTTCCTGTAATGGGGAGATCTGAAGTGTATAGCTGGCTGAGCTCTCCTGCATCACCAAAGCCGCTTGAACTAAAGCCGCGCAGTGCTCAAGATGAGATTTTTGAACCTATAAAATAATATAGGGAGGTTAAACATGACCAACCCTTCATTTTTGCTCTCAATGATGGAAGAGCTTAATTTTGTATTGGATCCGCTACGACAAAGTCTGGAAAGTGCAGAGAGCTTCACACTTCTTCTAGAGAAGCACGGCTGGCAATCCGCCCCTGGTGCGTACCTAATCGAGGATGTACGTGACCTTTTTGCCGTGACACAGGATTTTGAAGATGTCCAATTGTTAATGGATCAGGTGCTGACAGGGGATGCAAACTCTCTTGTGGATATGGCTGAGGGGCTTTTTCATCTTCTTCCTGGAATCGTGTCAAAGGTGCGTGCCCTCACTGATCTGAATATGCAGGATCTAGCTTTTCCTTTCAATCAATCTAAATTTTGGGAAGAGTTTCCCGGGGAACTCATCGAAGATTTGTTTGTCAGTTACCTGCATGACTACCGACCCACTTTGTACGCACCACTCTCCTTACTGGGTATCATTGAATCGCAAATCATTGATGTAGGCATTACCCCTGGTCGCATCAACTATACAAAGTCAGTCATCCTCTGGGATCGGCTTCAGCTGGCTGTTACTCGCCCCGCAGAGTTAATCGAGGCAGTTTATGGTTGGGGGACGCCGGTGTTTGACGCGGAACGCTTATTGCTGGGCCTCAAAAGATTCTTGGAGGTTTTGGGTTACCCCGCGGACCTTTATGTCCCCAATCAAGCCTTACTTGATGAGTATTATGATGCTTCCAATCCCTACCGTTCTGCCGTGAAGGAACTTCGCCTGCACGTACTTGGCGGCGCCGATTTTTCCAAGCAACTGTTTGGATTTGGGTTTTCTTTTCTCCCGATCACGCAGGAGGGCAACCGGGGAGCTGCGCCTGTAGGTTTGTCTGTGGGGCCTGCTATCAGCGGCACTCTTCCCACCTTTGATTTCGGTGAACTTAGTCTTATCCTTATCGGGGGATTCAGTTCAGACCAGGGGATCCGCCTCGAGGTACGCCCTGGTAAGGTAAAGGCACGGCTTTCAGCTGCCAGCACGCTAGGAGATGCGGAAGCTGCCCTGAAGGTCAATCCGGAAAACCCGATTGTCTTGCTCGGTACGGAACAGTCCCACCGCGTTGAGCTCTCTGACTATACACTCCGCCTTCTGGCAAAAGGCTCAGCTGCGGATGCCGATTTTGCCTTTGAAATTGACGTCAATAACGTTGAACTAATTATTGATCTTTCTAATGCCGATGGCTTTCTATCCAAAATTTTGGGCAATGATCCGCAAAGATTCAAGTTTGGAGGTTCCTTGACATGGTCTTCAAAATCAGGTCTTACTTTTGGCGGGCGTGCCGGTCTGATCCGAACCCTTCCGGTAAATCAGACGATCGGATTGGTAGAAATCCAGGACTTGCTTTATGGAATCGACGCTTCTGAAAATAGCATTGATTTGATCCTGGCTGTCAGTGGAAAGTTCACGCTAGGTCCGTTTGCGGCGAGTATTGCCGAGGTCGGAGCCAAGTTGTCCATGGTCGCTCTTCATGATGATGAGCCGCCGGGCACTTTCGGCAACCTCGATTTGCGGTTTGATTTTAAACCTCCAGCCGGGATTGGCTTGAAAATTGATGCAAGCGTAGTAGCAGGGGGCGGTTATCTATATTTTGACCATTCAACTGAGCAGTACGCTGGCATCCTGCAGCTGGAAATCAAGGGTGGCATCTCCATCAAGGCGATTGGCCTCCTGACGACTCGTTTGCCGGATGGTTCCAAAGGTTTCTCACTACTTGTCATTCTCGCCGCGGAATTCCCGCCTATCCAGCTTGGATTCGGGTTCACCCTGAACGGGCTCGGCGGGCTTTTCGGGGCGAACCGCACGATGTCACTCGATGTCTTAAGGGCAGGAATCAAGAACCGAGCGCTTGATTCCATCATGTTTCCGCGTAATCCGGTGGAAAACGCCCCAAAGATTATCAATGATCTGAAATCAAGTTTTCCACCTGCGCAAGGCAGGTTCGTGTTTGGCCCGATGGCGAAGCTTTCCTGGGGAACACCGCCTGTTCTAACAGCCGAATTGGGTATTCTTCTCGAGCTTCCCAACCCGGTAAGGCTGGTGCTGCTTGGGCGGATGAAGCTCGTGCTGCCTCAGGAGGAAGTGGCCGTTGCCAAGCTTCAGATGGATGTCATGGGCGCCATTGATTTCGATAAAGGTGACGTCTCTCTAGATGCCACGCTGTTTGATTCCCGCATTGCTGCCTTTGTGATTACCGGTGACATGGCGATGCGCTTGAACTTTGGCGCCAGTCCGTCGTTTGCGCTCGCGGCAGGAGGATTTAATCCTCGTTTCCAGCCGCCTCCAGGTTTCCCTAAGCTGAACAGAATGACAATCTCGCTAGCCGATTCTGACAATCCGCGACTCCGGCTTGAAGCTTACATGGCCGTCACCTCCAACACTTATCAAGTCGGTGCTCGACTGGATTTGTATGCTGAAGAAGACACGTTCGCCGGAAGGTTCAGTGTCCAGGCGTATCTTGGCTTTGATGCCCTGATTCAATTTGATCCATTTGGCTTCATCGTCGATATCGGAGGGGCAGCTGCCCTGAAGCGAAACGGTGACAGCCTATTCGCGGTCCAGCTGGAAATGACGCTTTCAGGGCCAAAGCCTATTCATGCTCATGGAAAGGCCTTGTTCGATTTTCTGGGGAAGCGGGAGATTGCTTTCGAGGTAAAAATCGGGGATCCACAGCACGCTCCCGCACTGCCTCCGGTTGATGCGCTTGCCGCTTTGCAAACGGCCTTGGCTGACCAGCGCAATTGGAGCGCCGGGCTTCAAGAAGATGGCCGAATGCTCGTGACGTTGAGGGAGCTTCTGCCAGGACCGGAAGTGCTGGTGCACCCGCTTGGCGAATTGTCAGTAAGCCAGAAGGTGGTTCCGCTTGGACTAGAGATTACGAAATTTGGCAATTCCAAACCTGCAGGAGGCAGACAAACCTTTTCAATAACCTCGATGTCTTTTGGAGATTCCGAAGTTAACCAGTTCACCGCTGTCAAGGATGCATTTGCACCGGCCATGTTTTTTGAAATGAGCGACACTGAGAAGCTCTCAAGGCCCGCATTCGAGCAGCTTCATTCCGGCATTCGGGCTCCACTTCAGGATCTCTCGTACGGTACGGCAATGACCGCCGATTTTGAATATGAAACAGCTGTCATCGATAAAACGGAAAAGGTAGCCCGAAGTTTGGGGTACCACACAATGGATGCAGGTACCTTCACGATTCTCACTGAGCTTGGCTCTGCCGCGAACTCGCCATTGAACCATACTGGTGAGGGACGGTTTGCCGGACCTGCTCGAAAAATTATGATGAAAGAGCAGGGGTACAGCGTAGTGAGCGCCGATGATATGAAAGCCCCAAATGGTTCATTATTTGGAACAACGAGCAAAATCACATATACCGAGGCAGAGGCTGCACGGGTTAAATACAATACGACCAACTCCAGCAAGAGCAGGCGAGTTCAGGTGGTCGGAAGCCATGAGGTGGTGAAATCATGACAGGATATACCTTTTTGCCATGGATGAGGGAAGGCTTGGCAAGTTCTATCCCCAAAGAAGATTCGTTGATCGGTGCGATGGATAGCCGCGTGCAAGTGCCGGTCAGCCTACAAGTAAACAATACAGTGACGGCGGGAGTTCAAGTCCGACTTTACGGGCCTGGTGATGTCACCGGATTCGACCAGCGCCAGGTACTGCGGACAGACCCTCCTCATCTCGCGACAGGTTTTGAGGCGAATTATTTTGCGTCGATCGAGTTTGACCGTCCTGATTTTCCCTGGATGTTTACACCGGCTGCCGCCAAAGGCAATCGCCTGCGGCCGTGGATTATCCTGCTTGTTCTAAGCAAACAAGAAGCGAAGCTGGAAATACCTAAATCACAAACACTTCCCATTCTTACTATAAAGTCTCCGTATCAGGAAAAGCTGCCTGATTTGGGCGAATCCTGGGCCTGTGCGCATACCCAGGTGAATGGTGAGGCGGCAGGCGATCAAGGGCTGAAGGGCATGTTGAAAGGAGATCCGAAGCTGAACCTTTCACGACTCATCTGCCCGCGGTATCTGCTTCCGAGTACGTCCTATATCGCGTGCGTTGTTCCTGCTTTTGACATTGGCGTGAAAGCAGGACTAGGCGAGCAGATAGATGAAAACGGCAGCCTTCTGCCGGCCTGGGATGTAAAAAACGCTTCAGATACAACTGACCTAAGGCTTCCTGTCTACTATCATTGGGAGTTTGCGACTGGAGAAGCCGGTGATTTTGAGTCCCTTGTATGGGCACTTGAGCCACGTCGGATGGACCCGGATTTGGTCGGGGTAAGACCGCTAAATGTCACCTTTCCTGGTTACAATCTTCCTTCCTGTAAAGTTCCTGGTCTGGAGGGGGCGCTCTGTGTTTCTGAAGGAACCTCCCCTGGCTTGAATGGTGTACCTGAGAATTTTAGGGAAGCCCTAAAAGATTTGCTGAACAAGCCACAAACATTGACGACCATATCAGACTTGAGCGATTCCGTAATCGTTCCGCCGATTTACGGCAGGTGGCATGCAGCAAAGAAATCTATCGATTCAACCTCTAGGCCATGGCTGGAACAGCTGAATCTGGATCCGAGACTTCGTGTTGCCGCAGGTGTAGGTACCAAGATTGTTCAGGAAAAGCAGGATCAGCTAATGGCTTCAGCCTGGGAACAGATAGGCGAGATAGACCGAGCCAACCAAGCCCTCCGCCAGGCGCAGCTTGGCCGTGCGGTCGGCACAGCAATTCATAAAAGCCACATGAGCAATCTGCCCGCAGAATCGCTGCTCCAGTTAACCGGAGCTGCTCATTCGCGCCTTCTTTGGGAGGAGCAGACGATCGTGTCCAAAGAAAGGGGGACTACAATTACTGAGGTCCCTGCTTCCGCCGCATTCCGCAGGATTACCCGTCCGAACGGGCCTGTAGCCCGACGGGTCAATGGTGGCGGGAGTAGTCAGAAGCTAGATCTGATCAAGGGAATAAACTCGCTTAAATATAGGCTGAAGCAGCCGCTCAAGAGCCTTCGCGGCGCTGCCGTGCTAGAGGGTATTACCGACAGTAGCGGGGTTAGGAGAAGATTAGAACAGGCCAATAAAGAGGCACTGAGTAAATTGGATGCAAAAAAAACATTAGAAGGGTTTAAGGATGCTGCTATTATCATTCAGGAAGCCATCCTCCGTACAGTGGACCCGCTCCTGCGGGACCCGAAGGATCCGCCAAGATTGCCGATTGAAGAAGGAAAGAAAATTTTATTGGATAGGCTTGACCCAGAGAAGACGGTCACGAATCGCATGCAGGCGCGTATCGTCATTCCGGACCCAATGTGGCGGCCCGCGGATCCCCTCGAGCCGATCATGGCAGCGCCCGAATTTCCTACTCCGATGTATCGGGCGTTAGCAGATCACTCACAGGACTGGCTTTTACCAGGGCTTGAGCATGTGCCGCCTAATACCCTTACGCTATTGGAAACCAATCCCCGGTTTATCGAAGCTTTTATGGTTGGACTTAACCATGAGATGAGCCGTGAATTGCTTTGGCGGAGATATCCAACCGATCAGCGAGGCACCTACTTCCGTCAGTTTTGGGATGCAAGAGGGCGCATCCCGAGGCAAGCATCGACGAAGGATATTCCGCCAATTCACGAGTGGGGCAAAGCACTCGGTGACCATATGTCAAGTACGGCAGCCCAAGAACAAATGGTGCTACTGATACGGGGAGATCTACTCCGCCGCTATCCGAACGCCACTATTTATGCAATCAAAGGGGAGTGGATGACAGTTAACGGAAAAAAGGTACGCCAGCCGAAGTCTTCCCCGTCGACGGATGAACAAAAGTTTCCCCAATTCTCCGGGAAATTGGAACCAGATATTACTTTCCTGGGGTTTGATTTGTCTTCGAGCACAGCCCGAGGAAATGACACAACCGACCCCGGCTGGTTCTTTATCCTGCAGCAGCAGCCTACCGAGCCTCGGTTCGGTTTGGATGTGTCTCAGTCATCAACCGGAATGCCGTTGACATGGCGGGATTTATCTTGGAATGACGTCCATCTATCAGAAGGGCGTTATGTCCAGCTTTCAGGCGGTTTGAAGAATAGTTTTCAAAAGCCAGGAACGCCTGCAAACATTGACTGGAACACAGCTTCAAACTCTGCAGCTCTGGCCTATATTACCTTGCAGCGTCCTTTTCGAATTGCGGTACATGCAAGTGACTTACTTCCGTTGTAGAGGTATAGAATGCAACCAGGTAGATGGATTTAATCCTTGATTAATTCCCTTTGAGACATTACTGCGGACGCTGTAAAATCAACCCATTCCAATGGTGTATCACAGGAGGACTTTATGCCGAATAGTGAATTACAAGTCTTACGAGAAGAATTGCTTCTCGCGCGAAAATCCGCGGGTGCCGCGGCTGAAGTAGCATCAAAGCTTAAGGAGCAAGTCAAGCTTGCGGAAAAGGAAGCTGATGCGGCAAAAAAGGCGGCTGAGGATAAGCAGCAGCGTCTTGATGATTTGAAAAAACAAACAAGTTTGCTGCCTTCCTTACAAACCCGCTTTCAAGCAGAGCAGGCGGAGGCAGATCGGTTGGCTGCAGCCGTTAAAGCTGCAACCGCTGAGCTGGCCAATAGAAGGGCAGCGGTCAACAGATTGCCCCCCATTTTTCGGCAGCAAATGCTACTGCAGCTTATGGAACTGGAAAAAAAACTGAAGGAACTGGAGGCACAGGCTACTGCGGCAGCCCAGAAAGCGGCGAATACCAAGAGGCAAATAGACGCGCTCTCGCTACTTTTGGGGCAGATCCCTGTTTCAGAAGCAGAGGTTAAGGCAGCCCGATTGGTAGAAGCTTCAACTGCACAAAAGCTGAAACAACTGCAGCTCCAGCTTGCTGATGCAGAGGGAAGCATTGAAGCTGAGAGGGCTGTCATCCAGCGCTATCATGACAAGTTGGAACAATTGCTGCGGCAATTAAAAACAGATTTGCCAATCGCGTTGTTTCCCGTACGGATTGAGACACGATTTGTCACCACCGTAGACGGCACAGATTTACTCGTCCGTATTTACCCGGATGATATCGGTCAGGACAGCCTTCGCCGCGAATTGACACAAATTGAAATAAACTGGGGTCAAGCGTTTTGGCAAAAGGCAGACGAAGCCGAGAGAGAGGAAGATACAAAGCAGGCATGGGCTGAACTTGCTCAACGATTTGGGGTTGAGCGGGCGTCTTGGATTAAAGAGAAAACCAGACCAGACGGAAACGGTCCCGGTGAACCGGCATCCTCTGCCTGGGGAAGTGCTGCCAAAGCTGCTTTATTGCCCGACCGATGGACTGTATTTTTGTACAAGGGAGAAAAGAAAGCGATGGTGGCACACAGCAATCCTATTATCGATACCATTGCCACTTCTCCAACCCCGGTATCTGACATGCAGCTTGGAAATAGCGGACTATTTCTGGACGAAGGCATCTTTTGGATGGCAGACTTTGAGCAAGCCGTCAAAATCGGCATGGCGCTGCGTATTCGCCTGACAACGGAGCTGTTGTCAGGAATTGACCGGCTCGTAGTGTTGGGCGTAAAGGTTTCGCTGAATGAACAGGAATCTGCAAGTGATTTGGCCGCTCTGATGGATGCCCATCATTACACCCACGGTTTGGGATTTATTCCGACTGGCACCCCATCGAATAATACAGAAGAGGTTCAGTCTGGTTATGGCGAGCAGGATACCGGACATTGGAATAGCTTTGCGGTGGAATTCAACACCTCGTTAGTGCCGGAGGCAAATGGTTCGTTAGCGGCTTCCGCTTTTGGCATTCCGGATGCGACATTTCAGCATGTGCCATATGCAAACGGAGTGGATCAGATTGACGCGAAAATCATCAATCATGTGCTTTGGCCGGCTACTTGGGGCTATTTTCTGTTCCAGATGATGGATGGAATCGAAATGGAGAATGATCTTGAACGGTGGCGCTCCTGGTTTGCTGATTACGTCAGGGCGCGTGGTCCGCTCCCAGCACTCCGAGTAGGGAATCAACCTTATGGACTGCTTCCTGTCACCTCGCTTGATAAGTACAGGCCACTATTTGAGCCGGATCTCCTTATGGTTCACGTTCCGGAGGGACAACTGCAGCTGTTGTCTCGCATCGGATGGAATGTAACGCTGGACCGCGGCGCCAGTCACTGGTCGGATCAGTATAAAATTCCCGTTAATCTGTCTTCCATTTTTTCTCGAACTACCCTTAACAGCAATGTTAGGCCTGTATTGGCACTTACGGCAGCCAATGTGATGGGAACCGGTCTATCTGATCTTATTCTATTTGCTTCTGTTCAAACAATTCTAGGACGTAATGAAGCATATCAGATTGGCTGGCAGGTCAATGAACAGGGGATTGCAAAAAGTTGGAGCAATGCTCTGACGGTACCAAACGGTCCGGCAGGAGACGTGGTTGCCAGTGCTGTAGTATGTGCCGATCTAAATGGAACAGGCCAGCCTGATTTGTTTATCTTGCGGGTAACAGTTTCGAGAGGAATCAGGAATGCATCTTACTGTATTGGCTGGGAATTGGATCAAAGCGGCAAGCCGGCCAGTTGGAGCAACGTGATGTCAATCAAGATACCAATCACAAGCAATAGTGTTCACATTGCTGCAGCTATTGCTGATCTCGACCAAAACGGTCGTCCGGAGCTGATCATCGTGACCGCTCCTGCCGATGGAAGCGGGCCAGCCCAATGCCAAATAGGTTGGGATTTAACGGACAATGGAGTGGTTTCCCGGTGGACGAACCAGCAGATTATCCCTGATTGGCCAACCGGGCAAGTAAAGGGACTCAGCATCAACGTAAATCAAGCAGGAGTCATACCGGAAGTGAACGTCGTTTATTTGGCAGAATCCGATGCCAGCACTGTCTCTTATCTTCATCAATTACGCGGTTTTGACCGGGAGAGTGGTGCCATTAATGAATGGGCCGTTCGCCTTCTGGCTAACGGGCCGGCCAACCAAAAAGGGGGCAGTTTGGCTTTAGCCCTTGCCGATGTGGGCAGAAGCAGCCGTGTCCACCTTGGTACGGCAAGCGGACGTGCAAACCTGCTAAGTGGTTTGCGCAGCATCTGGCGTCGATCGCTGACGAACGTGCCTTACTATGGCAGGAACATAAGCGGTAATAAGGACCTGGTAGAGATGCTCGGTATGGACGGAGTTTCTGGGAGCTATACAGTCCGTCCGGTTATGGGTCCACTTTATACAAATGAACTGTGGAAATTTATGCAGAGGCCTCTTGACGATGTCTGGTGGAAGAACCATCTGGCAGCGGCCGAGACAGGGCTCAAGCTTGTTGGCTTAGAAGGGAAGCCGAGGCTGGTGGAAATGGTGTTAGAAAACGAGGCCGCACAGCTTCAAGCAGCCCTTGTTCAAGAAGGAATATCGGGGGAAGGCCAAGTTAATCCCAATTATATCGCCGAAATTGCCGAACTCGATCCATTGACACTAAATAATTCTAAGCCTCATCGTACCTTGTTATATCTACTATTAAAGCATTCTATGCTTTGGGAGTATGCGTTCGCTGCAATAAGAGCGGGCTTCGTCAAAAAGGAGCAGATGAAGGAACCTGAGTTGATCGACATCCCTGAACGGACCACGATGACTCCGCTGCGCTGGCTTCAAAAACCGTCACCGCCTGAACCGCGCATAAAGATAGCGGACTATTTGCACAAGCTTAGCTACAACGAACCTGCTCATCCGGATATTGCTGCCATTGTCGAGCAGCGGAAGAAACTTCAATATTTGGCCGTGCAGTCTGTGGACGTGTTGGAAGAGCTTTTGAAGGAAAGTCTCGATCTCAGTTCGCATAGGTTGGATGCCTGGATAACAGCTTGTGCATCTGAACGTCTTAGCGTGCTTCGCAGGAAAAAGCCTCAGGGCATCTATACAGGTGGTTACGGCTGGGTTGAGAATTTGCAACCATCGCAGGGTTCGGCCAGCAATGGCTTTATTCATGCTCCATCGCCGGCACATGCTGTCACAGCGGCCATCCTGCGCAGCGGTTATCTTGCCCACTCCGGCACAGGAAATGGAGATCTGCTTGCAGTAGATCTTTCGTCCGAGCGCGTACGGCTAGCACTATGGCTTCTTGATGGCATCCGTCAAGGCCAGCCAATGGGAGCAAGTCTTGGCTACCGCTTTGAACGAGGATTGGAGGAGTGTTCACCAGGCCAGTTGAATAAATACATTAAGGTCTTGCGTAATCTTGCTCCTTTGACAGCTAATAAACTGATTCCCAAAACCGGGGATGTGGAGGTTACTGCTGCAACTAGTGTTGTGGACGGTCTTGCACTGCTGCGGCGTTGGCAAAAGGGAATGGAAAACGGAATTTGGGACATAGACACCCTGCCATTTGATGTTCCAGGAACAATGCTGCCTGCGCGTGGAACTTCCGATCATGCTGCGCTGGAGAAAGAGATTAAAAAAATCGCCGATTTAGTAGACGCTTTAAGTGATCTAGCTTTAGCAGAGAGCGTTTACCAAACTGTTCAAGGAAACCCTACTCGTGCAGCTGCCAGTCTTGAGGGCATATCGAGAGGGGAGCTGCTGCCGCCTGAGCCGGAGGTGGTACAAAGTGCACGCAGCGGGATTGGTGTTACGCATCGGGTAATGGTGATGTTGGGCGACGTTCATACAGACGATAAGTATTTGCAAAGTTGGGATTTTGATGAGGATAGACAGATGCGCGCGAAAGCCGAGCCGGCTTTGAATGCCTGGGCGGCCAGATTATTTGGCGACCCATCCCAGGTGATTTGCAGGGTACTATTTGAGGATCCAAAAACCGGTACATTTGAGGAAGCTACCATTACGTTGAAGCAGTTGCGTTTGTCGCCGCTGGATGTTCTATATACCGCTACTCCTCAGAAGCCTGAACCGGTTTTCGGGTCTCAAGACTACAGGGCCTCTGCATCGGAGATTGAACAACGGACTCTGTTATTAGCAGAACAGATGCGTCCAGGCATGCTTGTGACGTTGCTACTTGACCGTGACGGCAGTTGGGGAGCAGATAAGCTCAGTTTCCCTGAGCTCTTCGAGATAGTTCGTTCAGCCCGTGCTGTTATTACCTCGGCCCGTGAACTGGAACATAGCGATTTGCTTGAACCTCTTGAAGCGGTTCGTGCAGATGTTGATCAGGCCAATGAAATGGATTTAGCCGATTTAAAGAAAAGAGCGGACCAAGCTGTAACCGAATTGCAGAATCGCGTGCAACTGTTAGGGGATTTGACCACGGGTCATCCGCTATTTGTGGATTTGTATCAAGCGCTCATTCAGCTTTCCTACTGCATAGGGGATGCGGTTCCTATGTCTGCAAGGGGAACAGTTGATGAAAAGATAAATCAGCTTCAACAGCAAGCAACATGGCTCGTAAATGGTCTGTCCCAACTGATCGATCAGTTGACAAACCTAGAGGCTGAATTCGACCGCGATAAGGCCTCGAGGGCCGAAAGAGTAGAACATGACCGGAAGCGGCTGCAAGCCATTTATGGCGCAGACTTTCGGGTTCTTCCAAAATTAAAGCCAAAAAACGCTGCCCTTCTCAAAAAATCATTCGATGACAAATTGGGGATTCAAGAGGTAACCCCATGGTTTCAACGAATTGCCAAGGTACGCAAGGAAGTTGGAAATCTGGAGATGTTGCTGCTTTATGCGGAAGCTGCTAGTGGCGGCAGGGAAGGAATCTCCTTCGATGTCGCTCAGTTGCCTTATCAGCCCGGTGATAAATGGGTCGGAGAAAAGAGTGCCCAGGGCGAAAAACGTGGTGGGCAATTGTCCCTTGTCGCTCATCGCCCAGGTGGATTTAACAGAAACGATTGGGTATCAGGTTTGGTGATTGACGAGATAGTTGAAGTGTTTCCTAATAAAAGGGAAACAACGGCGGTCGCCTTCCATTATGATGCTCCAGGTGCGGTTGCACCCCAGGCCATCCTGCTTGCAGTGGCGCCGGACGTGAATCGTCCTTGGGATGAAAATACGCTCGAAGCCATTTTGCTAGAGACACTTGAGCTTAGCAAACTGCGGGCTGTGGATTCAGCTGCCTTGGGTGATTTAGGACAATATCTGCCGGCACTTTACTTTGCATTTAACTCCGCGAACGAGACGATCGGCATGAATTTGTATGATTTGGCAAAAGGAAAGTCTTGAGTATTTACCAAAAAAAGGAAGTGAGAGGAGAATAAGATGCCTTCAATTACAACTTGGACCCGTCTAGAACCGCGGTCCCGTAGTGAAGCTATACAGGCAAGTTTGCAGGCCAGGGTTTACGATCCCTTGTGGATGCTGGCCCGCCAGTGGCAGTTTGGCGAATTTCAAGGTGAGGATAACGGCTCACCGGTGGCTGTTCAGTTGCAGGCCGAGCAAAGCCAGTTAAGCCTGTTTTCTCCAGGAAGACCGCAGCGGCTTCCAATTAAAACTGATGCGAGTCCTTACGACAGTACGCTCCTGCCACTAGAGACAATGGTGGAGCGAGAGAAGGGCTCTGTCGCATCAACTGATCACTTCCGAAATCAGGTTGAATCAGGCCTTCATTTTATACGCTTGCTTGGCGTTACACTGGGTATGAAATACCGAACGAAGTATCTCGATGCATATCCTATCGATCCCTTGACCACAGAACAGCGTCAGGGAATGGATGCGGACAGCATCCGCTATCATGATGTGTTCGCAAGGCGTACGGTCAACGGCAGCAGGTTATACACAGATATGAAAAAAGGGATGGATACCAGTACGGGAATCCTGAAGAAGCTTCCTGCTCAGCCACTTATCGATCCAGCAGACCAGGCACAGGTGATAAAGCTGGCAACGGAATGGCTTTCTTGGTATGAATCTTTAGTCAGCCGGCCAGATCCATCCCAGCCTGCTGATACGTGGAAAGAGGAGAGAATGGAATACGACTTTGCCACTGCAGCGGCAGTATCCGCTTCACCAGGGGTTCCGAACGGCCAGCTTGTTATTGTAGCACCGGAATACCAGGGAGGGCACCTTGACTGGTATTCATTCTCCGTTGATCATCAAACATACTTGTCCGTCACAGGATGGTCACCATCCGTCAAAACGATCAATAAGTCGGTTCTGCCTACTCAGGTAAGCTTCCCTGGGATGCCGTCTTCCCGTTGGTGGGAATTCGAGAATGCCAATGTTAATATCGGCGCGATTGACAGTCCTCCTGATGATCTCGTGCGGATGCTCATGATGGAGTTCATGTTGGTCTATAGTAACGATTTCTTCTTGATTCCAATGGATTTAGACGTTGGCTCCATCTGTCAGATCTCCTCTCTTCGAGTTTGGAATACGTTCGGTGAAGAGGTACGGATTGACCCGGTCAGCAAAACCGAACCTGCTGGCAAGCCTTGGCGCATGTTCCAGCTCTCACAGGATACTCGCAGCAATTTGTCGGTTCCTAATGATCCTCTTAATCTATTCTTCCTGCCTCCAGTGCTTGGACCAAGCCTTGAGGGTTCCCCGTTGGAAGAGGTGCATCTGTTAAGGGATGAGACTGCTAACATGGCTTGGGGAGTCGAGATGGTCGTTGAAAGTCCTGCAGGTCTGCCGCTTAATCGACACGAGGACTACCAGGACGTGCTCCGCCGGAAGGAGATGCAAAAGGAGATCAAATCTTCTGGTGTGACTGCAACTCGTTCCGGTCCGTTGGAGTATCGGGTAAGTACGGTTGTACCAGATCATTGGGTGCCATTCGTTCCAGTTCGACCGCCAGGATCTACCGAGGAAGCCAGAACGATTGGCCTTAAGCGCGGTACAGTCCTCCATCCCGAAAGTGGCCAACTAATCCAGCCAATCGGTAAGATACTTGCCGCCGATCCGCTGATTATCAAGGAGGAAGAGGTTCCACGAGAAGGAATCAAGGTTAGTAGGGCATACCAATATGCCCGATGGATAAACGGCGAGCCCTACCTCTGGATTGGACGCCGCAAAAGCGTTGGGCATGGTGAAGGAGGAATCGGTCTTAGATTTGATGTGGCAGAGCCAGGGGAGCAGTTCTAATGGCTTCGTGATAGGTCAGGCGGAAGGTTCTGGAGGCTTCTAGAAACTGTGGAATCTTTAATTTTTTTCAAAGTAGT
The DNA here is from genome assembly GCF_018343545.2 of Neobacillus citreus. Lineage (GTDB taxonomy): Bacteria > Bacillota > Bacilli > Bacillales > Cytobacillaceae > Neobacillus > Neobacillus citreus. The sequence continues at coordinate 147,721 of NZ_JAGYPE020000003.1, forward strand.
AAAAAAATTAAAAAAGGATATTAACATAGCCTAATGTAAAAGGATTTCTATAACATGAGTCGAATAAAGAATAACATTAAAAATTTTATGCAGGGGAACCAGATTCATAGAACCATAATTTCCAATCAGGTTGTACTAGATTAATAAAAAATCGGAAGTAGGAAATTTACATGTTATTTGATTTAACTGGAAAAGTAAGTATTGTTACAGGAGCTAGTAAAGGGATTGGTAAAGCAATAGCTGTTGGTTTGGCTGAAGCTGGCAGCCATGTTGTTCTCTGCAGCCGCACAAAAGTTGAGTTGGATGAAGTTGCGAAAGAAATTGAACAAAAAGGGGTAGAAGCCTTAGTTATTCCGTGTGATGTTTCGAATCCTAAAGACATTCAAAATGTAGTAGATGAGACAGTTAATAAATTCCATCAAATTGACGTTCTCATAAACAATGCTGGAATAACTGTGAAGAGGCCGGCAGAGGAATACGACCTAAATGATTGGAATAAAGTGATCGGTGTTAATTTAACGGGTGTATTTCTATTCGCCCAGGCAGTCGGCCGTCAAATGATTAAGCAAAAGAAAGGAACCATCATAAATGTTTCCTCCATTGGAGGGGAAACGGCGCTTACTGGGTCAATAGCTTATTGTGCTAGTAAGGGTGGCGTGAATATGCTGACCAAAGTATTGGCGGTGGAGTGGGCTCCTCATGGCATAAGGGTAAATGGGATTGCACCTGCATATATAGAAACCCCTTTGGTAAAGGCCATTAAGGAGCAACGAAGTGAGTTTGCCCAAAGGATTGAGGCAAGAACACCACTAAATCGATTAGGAATGCCTGATGAATTAATAGGTTCGGCTATTTTCTTAGCCTCTGATGCTTCATCTTATATTACAGGTGAAACCTTAAAAGCTGACGGAGGTTGGACAGCATTAGGACTTTAATGCATATGGATGAAGGATAAGCCAGGGGACAGGTCTCCTGGCTTTTATATGCAAGCAGAACCGTCCCCATGCCTCACCTCACATATTCTAACAATATTTCCCCATGTTCCCTACGACCAGTGTCACGAAACCCAAATGCTTGGTAAAATCGATTAGCGTCTGTATTGTCTTCTTTTACTCCAAGGACAATGGAGTCGCTGCAGTCATCGAGCTTTGCCAGAAAGGTGATGGCTTGTGACAAAGCCGCTCGGCCATAGCCCATTCCTTGAAAGGCCTTATCAATCATAAAGCGGATAATCCAATAGGTTCCATCCTCCGGATCCATTCCGTACATCAGAAATCCTATCATTCTATCATTTAAATAAATTCCCATCGGTACAAAGGATTGCTCAAATTTTGACTCTGCCAGTGAATATAAATTTGAAGCAATAAAGGACTGTTGGTGAGGGGCAACCCGTAATTGAATGCAATCCTCCCAATTTTCGTTAGTTATTGGTCTCAATGAAATAGACATGTGTTTTTTATTCTCCTTTAGTTTTAAAAAATAAATTCCAAATCTATTAGGAAAATTATAAATTATTAGGAAAATATTGTATATATTTTTTATATAAGCACACCTTTGAGAAATGGATATAAAAAAAATACATATAAAGGAATTTGGCAGCAAATTACAACTTAAGTTCGAATACCTCGCATGCCGTACAAGTCCTTGTTTATTTCTTCTAACAATCTAACAAATTCTTAATTTTATGGTAAAATAATCCTGTATCATACAGTAGGCCAAACTAACTACCTTATAAACAAAAATGCCAAGTGATTATATTGAGATAATTAGTGGAGGGACATAAAATGGTTGAAGAAAAGATTGTGGTTGGCGCAGGAACAAAATACCCGCTGAATGGGATGTTGAGCATTCCTGAAGAGAGGAATGGTACCATTCCAGCGGTGATCTTGGTTCATGGTTCCGGTCCAAGTAATATGGACGGCAAAGTAGGAAATAATTTTATTTTTAAAGAATTTGCTGAAGGTTTGTCGGAAAGAGGAATCGCGGTCATTCGCTATGACAAGAGGACCTTCGTATATGGTAAAGAGATGAGAAACGATACTGGAATGTCGGTTAAAGAAGAAACCATTGAAGATGCCATCCTTGCAGCTGACTTGTTACGAAACGAACCACGGATTGATCAAAACAAAATTTTTATTATCGGACATAGTATGGGCGGGATGTTAGCTCCAAGAATTGACGCGGAAGGCGGAAACTTTGCCGGAATTATTATTATGGCAGGTTCACCGCGAAAATTAGAGGAAATCATGATGACGCAAAATGACCTCGCATTAAAGTCGTTGAACAGGGTTATAAGATTCATTGCAAAGAAGCAGGTAGCTGCCTTATCATCCAAGTTAAATAATATTTACAATCTAACAGATGAGGAGGCAAAATCAACCCCCGTTTTAGGCAAACACGTAAAAGCTTACTATCTTAAAGAAATGGGTGAACACCCAGCAATTCATTATCTTAAAGATTTAGATAAACCGGTTTTAATCATGCAAGGAGAAAAAGATGTTCAATCAACCGTAGAAGATGATTTTGAAGCTTACAAAAAGCAATTGGATCAAAAGCCGAATGTAACATTTAAACTATACCCAAACCTAAATCACCTATTTATGCCAGCCATCTATGGGAATATCCTAAAAGTCCAAAAAGAGTACAAGGTTGCCCAGAAAGTAGAAAGCCAAGTTTTCAAAGATATCGCCGATTGGATCCATTCAGTTTGAGGCATGGGGACGGTTCTAGACCGCTGAAAAACACACAGATAAAAGACATTTTTGTCTTCTGTTAAGGCAGATTTATCTTTGAGAAAGTCGATAAAAGACTTATACTTTTCGCAAGGGCGATTTTGTCTTTGATACATCGGATAAAAGACATTTTCGGTCTTATAAACCTTTTATAATTCCATTTTTACCATTCTCCACACCAATTACGGTCTTATGAACCTTTTATAAGACCGTTTTCACCATTGCTCCATAGCAATAACGGTCTTATGAACCTTTTATAAGACCATTTCAATCATGCTACATATCAACTTCGGTCTTATGAACCTTTTATAAGACCATTTTCACCATTGCTCCATAGCAATAACGGTCTTATGAACCTTTTATAAGACCGTTTTCACCATTGCTCCATAGCAATAACGGTCTTATGAACCTTTTATAAGACC
>NZ_JAGYPE020000003.1:150974-201096 GCF_018343545.2 Neobacillus citreus
TTTTCACCATTGCTCCATAGCAATAACGGTCCTATGAACCTCTTATAAGACCATTTTCACCATTACTCATAACAATAACGGTCTTATAAACCTTTTATAAAACCATTTTTGCCATTGCTACCCTACAATTTCGATTTATGAATCTTTTATAAGACTGTTTTTACCATACACAAAGGCGATTTTGTCTATGATAAACAGAAATAAGTTATATTTCTCAGTGGTCTCGGACGGTTCTCATGCATCATTTTAAGGTCCTTTAGGGAGTCTGCCTAATATTAGACCGACATGTTGCTGCATGTACGGTCTTTTGGTTTGTATGGTAAAATATTGAAGGATGGAAGTAGTCGGGTTATTCGGAGGGGATACTGTGTATTTTTCAAATGAAGAGTTAAAAAGAATCATTGAAACAAAGCCAGTAGGCGATTTCTATCCTTATAACCTCAAAGAATACGATGATGATGCTGCGGACGAATATATCTCAAAAGTTGTTGGATCGTTGGCAGCAATCAAAAATCTTGATTATAAAGCTGAATTTGAACACTATGGGAGCGGATATGCTTCCTATGTAGAGGTTTTTTGCTATAAAAAAGATGGAAGCTCTTCTGAAGAACGAAATGGTGTATTAGAGATTGATGGAATTAGAATTTATATATGCCGCCTTACTCCAGTTGCTGTAATTGGGAAGGGGAGAGTTACTAAACACGACAAAGGAGGAAGCAGTGATTTCCTGCCAAGTCAAAATGTCGATGTATTACCATCAGGAGACTGGGAAGAGATGGCAGCAGGAATCAGGGGTGTGTTAGCAAGGTACCATTTCAAGGATCTAGACAGTAATTATGTTAGCCAACCGCTGCCTTTTGAAGCGGATATCCCTACGCTCCTAGGCGATCCACCGTATAAGATTTTCGATGCCTTATTTTATTGGGAAGATTAATTTTTTGTATGTCATCTAGGTCCATTTTAACATCTATGGGGGTGTGAGTTATTCTCGTTATTGACTTTCTAATAGATATTGCAGGCGAAATTATTGAACATTTAATCCCCAATCCTACCGCTAAGTTTGAAAAGAACATCATCCGGTTAAAAGACGAGGCTTGGTTTTCAGAGCTAGAGAAAGATTATCGATTCCAATATATTATTTATAACAACCGAAAAGTAAAGCGCTTTTTAAGTAACGAAACAAATGTTAAAAAGATTACAAGTATGGATTCAGAACGGGAGCAATTCATTCTTCTTGTAAAAGAAGAGCATGAAAAATTCGTGGGCCTGCGAAAGTAGTTAAACCGTCCTCTAATAAAAAGGCTGTATCGCCATTACGATTCAGCCTTTTCCTTATCAGTCTTTTTATTTTTCCGCCAAACCATCAATTGAAACAAGCCGCTTTTCATCATGTGTCCCTCTTTGAGTGACTAACGCCATACTCGAAGTGTCTTCAATGCTTTCAATCCAAACTGGAATACCATGGTACTGAACTGCTATTTCATTTTCTGCTGCCAATATTTCCTTGACCCTATTTAGATCCATTTCCATCACCTCAATGTTATTTTTCCAAAAAGTCATAACATTATAAGAAAATAAACCAAACACAAATTAAAAAAGCAATGCCATCACCCGTCGAAATTTTTTCGAAAAAGAGGAATTTAGTAAAATCTTGTCTAATATTAGGTAATAAATACTATTTTTTTATGAGGGATAAGATGAGCAAACATTACGAGTATATTGGTTCAAAGATAAAGGAATTGAGTGTGGATATTTTTCAAAGAACCGATTCACCTATTGGAAAAGATGAATTCTTCAACCCTATATATGAGGAATTGGTATTTCCGAGGCATTCAGCAGAAGACTTATTCATTCATATAGGGGAGTTCTTAATTAGCCAGACAGAAGAACATAAAATGAACTTAGTTAAATTTGTGGAAGTCTTTGGTCTTCAATTAATAAAATCTAGAGCTTCTTTGGATCAATCGATCCATTTCTTGTACTTAACTCGTTGTTCAATTATCGATTTGCTAGAACAAGAATTACTTCAAGAGAGGATTCCGATAAAAAACTACTTTGAAGTGATGAAAATAATTGAATATTTATACCAGCTAATTTCCAAAACTCTTTTGAATATTTACTCTGAGGAGATGTCAGTCATTAAAATAGCCTTGGATGAGTCGAAAGAGGATTTAAAAATGACACTTCGAGAGCATGCAGATTTAGAGCGAGCCTTAAATGAAGCGACCATATTTGCTATATCCGACCAAGAAGATAATATCTTATACGCAAATGATAAATTTTGTAATTTATATCAATATACTAAAGAAGAATTAATAGGGAAAACACACGATATATTCTCTTCTAACTTTCATCCTCCAGATTTCTTCAATGAGATATGGGAGACCATTCAAAGCGGCAAGGTATGGAAGGGCGAAATTCTTAATCAAGCGAAGGATGGGACAAAATATTGGCTAGATACAACGATCATTCCGTTTGTTGATTCAAATGGAGAGCGTTATAAACATATCTCCATTCAATATGATATTACTGAAAAAAGGAATTCAGAAGAAACGCTACGCAATACCGAGAAACTTTCGATGATTGGAGAATTGGCTGCTGGCATAGCCCACGAAATTCGAAATCCGTTAACAACCATTAGGGGATTTGTACAACTAATGAATCAAAATGGAATAGAACCTTACTACTATACGGACACCATTATTGATGAAATTGATCGTATTAATTACATTGTTAGTGAATTGATGATTTTTGCTAAGCCACACCAGGTTCAATATAATGAATGTAATATTAATAGTATTTTAACCAGTGTGATTAAATTTCTTGAACCGGAGGCAAATCTTAAAAATGTGGAGATTGAATACGAACTTCCCACAGAGGATGTCATCATTTCTGGCGAAAGAAATCAATTAAAACAAGTGTTTTTAAATTTACTAAAGAATTCTATCGAGGCTATGCCTTCAGGAGGTAAGATATATATTTTGCTTGAAAGGTCAACGCAAAATATAGTAATCACCATAAAGGATGAAGGTATAGGAATGGAGACAGAACAGATTAAAAAACTCGGGGAGCCTTTTTTTACGACAAAGCAAGATGGGAATGGCTTAGGGCTAATGGTGAGCTATAAGATCATTCAAAACCATAAGGGATCCATTCATGTGAATAGTAACTTGAACCAAGGCACCACTTTTACTATTTCATTTGGAAGTCCTCAAAAAGACAAAATTGTTAAAGAAAGCTAAAATCTTTTTCTGAAAAAAGGTTGCTTTCCTCACCATCCGGATGAAACATGGGGACGGTTCTTTTGCCTCACATTCTAGCGCAAATGAGGCATGAGAACCGTCCCTATGCATCAGAACGTAACTTTTCTAATGGTTTCTGGTGTATCAGCATAGGCTTTCAACAAACCCTTTATCATTATTTCTTCTTTGTTAACTTCTTTAAAAGGTAAATAAACCTGTAATTGCTTGGAGAGGGGAGAATGTGAAAGTTCAACTGTTTCCAGATCAGTCCAATGTGCGTGGATGGGCTGGTTATTTGCGAATGGAAACGCTTCCGGAAATCCGTTTCGGAAAAAGGGGTGCTCATCTGCTTTTTCTACCCCAGGTTCGTTCAGGCAGATATAGAGGGAGAGGTTATCACAAAACTTAAGAATCTTGAGGTGATACATGAACAGGTTTTCCATGTCTATATTTCCCTTGATTCCCAAATTATCAAATAGGTAGTGGAGCCTCTTTCGTTCATCGGCAACAAATTCCTTAGCAAGTGGATCTACCTCGTTCTGCAGAAATGAAACAAAATGCAAACTACAAAGAAGACTGGCATACTTGCTCATACATTCTACTTCATCAATTCCTTTTTTATAAATAGCAGTCTTTAACTTCATGGGGTGATCGATAAATGAGTATGGTTTGTCTTTTTCGTTATTCCATAAAGGCCATTCATCAGCTTCAATCCAGCCACGATCGTGTTCACTAATTGCTAGAACCACTTCATCTTTCAATTCCATTCCGTAAAAATAATCATTTTTCCAGGACTGTACAAATATGCCTGATATCCTGGCATGGTCATCCTGTTTTATCATAATAAAGCTGTCTTCCCGCTCAAAAATAATCATTTTCCCTCACTCCTTTCTAGAAATGCTCTTTCTTAATAAATATTTATGGGATTAGGAGAAATGCATAATTTTGTAAACGATTCGGCTATATGTTTTTATTTATTTACATGCAATAGGGGGAAGTCATGATGCCAAACTTATCAGAGTTTCGACCAAGCACAGCTGGATTTAAATTCGGAAACAGCTTTCCACATGTTCCATTAAAGAAATTTGATATCATGGGTCGGCAGATTACAATAGGTAATGCATCTTACGGCCTTTGCGGCGGAATGGTTTTTGCAGTCATGGACTACTTTGAAGCAAACATGCCACTCCCGTCAAATCAGGCAGCCCCTTCCGCTGGTCCGTTATTTGACTTTATCGTTAACCGGCAAATTAATAGTTTAAATTTGCCCTTAGGTTTTATTAAATATTTGTATTTGATGAATCCTGTACTACCGGACGATGAAACAATGGCTAGTAAAATAGGGGCTGCACCGCACGGAAGGTCCTGGAGAATGATAATAAATGAATGGCCACGAATTAAAAATGATCTTGATCATGGAAAGCTATCGCCGCTTGGTTTAGTAAGAGTAAAATCCCTCAATCCTTTTCAGTTTGGAAAAAATCATCAAGTTCTTGCATACGGATATCACTTGAATAAGAACGATCTGTCCATTAATATATATGATCCTAATTACCCAAACGATGATCATGTCACGATCTCCTTAAATATTGAAAATCCCGCGTCCGCAACAACCGTTGTGCATTCAAAGTCCTCAGGGCCTATTTATAGTTTTTTTAGGACAGATTACAAATTTAAAAGGCCGGTGGATAAGGGCCGAATCGATAATTAATATAAGCCGTTTTTTCTACCTAAAGGGGACATCAAATCTCAATAACTTTAATCGCAGAAAAAATCTCTTCTTCCGCTGTTTGGTGATGCCATTCATGTGGATAGTATCCTAATGGGTTGCAGATGATTTCGATTCCGTTATAGTGCTCATGGTATCTGGTATGGATATGACCGAAAATATACTTTTTTACGCCATATTTCAATGCCAATTCACCAAAACGTTCGCTGCCCATCATGGCATTGAAAAAATCCCAAGATGGATCGCCCTTTAATTGTAAATATTTTTTAAAGGGAACGACATGTGTAACCATGATGATATTTTTACCGTGATACTCCTTTAACCAGTTCTCGAGCTTTTCAACGTAACGGTCCGTTTCTTCGCCATCCGAACCCGGCCAATGGGCATATTGCTTATCCGGCCATGTAAAGTCGTTGAACGTGCCGATCCTAAATTGTTCTTCCGTGTAACCTTCGATTTGAAAACTATAATCATACCAACCGCCATCACCAATTACGACCCAGTCCTCATTTAATTCAACCGGGCCATTTCCAAGATTCCCGGGGAACTGAAGCAATTTTTCATTAGCGACCTTAGAATCTTCATAATAGACATCATGGTTGCCGTGCACAAATAGGATCTTTGTCTTGGCAAAATCATTTTGTAGCTTATTCAAAAGAGCAAGGCTTTTATCCGGACCCGCTGTCATATCACCGCTGATCATAAACACATCGGGCCGATTGGTTTCCATCCATTTATTTAACACCGCCATAATTTCATTCTGAGTCCGTTTTCGATTCAAGCCTTCATGAATATCTGACAAAATTGCGATTTTCATCTACAGTCCTCCCTGCAAAAATAGTCCTTCCTACAATTTCTTTAAACCCAATCCATTTTCCTTTATTAAAGCAAAAAAGTGCCGGGCACCACCCATTTTAGAGTAGTGCCCGGCACCTTTTAAAAATTACCACCATATCTGCGGTGCTTTTAGTTTCCTGAAGAGGGGGTATTGTTTGTTCAACATTTTCCCAATTTAGTTGGTCCAAAAATTGAAAAACATCTTCCTCCACACGATTTCGTTCGTCCTCGAGGGTAATAATATGACCTGAGTTCTCGTACCACTTGATTTCTTTATTGGCAGTTTTAATTCCGTTATATATGATTTGCGGGCTTTCCATATCAATAACATCATCAAGTCGTCCTTGAACGATGCAGGTTGGAACTGTTATTTTATGTAACTGAGTGGAAACATCCGACACTAGCCTCTTTAAACCTTCGACCGCTGGCATACTGTTATCCTGAAATGCACTCAAATCACTTGTGATTTGTTCTTCCGTTTTTCCTTCTAACTCCTTGTACTGTTTGGCATAGGCCCGTACCATTTTTGGCAGCGTTTCTTTATTTTTAAATCCCATCGGTGCACACATTGGGACAACTCCTGCCAATGGAACCTCGGTTGCCAGCTTTAAGGAAAAAACTCCCCCAAGGGAGATTCCAATTACTGCGATTTTTTCGTAACCTTTTTTCTTTAATAGCTGGTAACCCTCCAATACACTTTTCCACCAATCTTCCGGAGTGGAGTTCATAAGCTCTTCGGGCGGGGCGCTGCCATGTCCTTTATATAGGGGTGCATGGGAGGAGTAGCCTTTTTCTTCTAAAAAACGGCCTAACATACGTACATCTGCTGTGTTGCCGGTAAAACCATGAAGAAGCAACACTGCGCGGTCGCCGCCTTCAAATGTAAAAGGTTCGGGTGCTTTTAATTGCATGTCCAAACTCCTTTAACTGAGATATTTTTTGGTTAGTTTTTGTCTCCCTTGAGCAATTCATTACAAAATTACTCATTTTAATTTTAGATAAAGCCAGTGTTTATAATGGATTGAATTACAAAAAACAGCATCAGTTAAGACTGATGCTGTGGGGTTGAAACTAATCTTTTTCGGTTATTGATTGTTGGACTTTGCTTTCTCCTCATTGTGCTGTCTGATAATTTTATAACTTGTAAGAGCTGCATCACCTGAAATTCCGGCAATTAGCGAGAAGAAGATATTTTCTATAAAGGAATTAGGAGCGGTATAAAAAACGAGAAGGAGCGCAGCAATGGCACCTAGAAGCATTTCCTCAAGAAACCCGAGATAAAGAAATTTTTTTGTTCGGCGCGGCATGACAATTTTGCCATGCTTCCGAACATGTCCAAGAATTCCGACTGTCCCACCAATTACTAAAGAGAAAATAATGTCATCCAACACTTGTTTCTCACTCTCCTTAAGCCTATTTTTTTTGACCTAAGGTAAATCTTGGTGTATTACCATTATACTAAACTTGGAAACACAATAAAATTGGGAAAAATTCCAAATTTTTGGTGAAATGAGGCATGGGGACGGTTCTTTTGCATCATTTTCAATCGTAAATGATGCACGAGAACCGTCCCCATGCATCAACTTATCGAAAAAGAACAAAGATAATTATTATGAGTAAAAAGAAAGGGGGAGAATTCATGAATGTTCCGGAAAATGTGATTATTACATCGCTTAGAGGTAAAGAAGTTCTTTCTAATCCTTTTTTGAATAAAGGAACGGCTTTTACGAAAGAAGAGAGGGAGGATCTTGGACTCGATGGTTTGCTGCCGCCTCGGGTGCTCACGCTTGAGGAACAGGTGAAAAAGGTCTATGAGCAATATTCGATGCGGACCACCAATTTGTTCAAAAACGGCGTGCTTTATGATTTGTATAACCGCAATGTTGTTTTGTTTTACCGTCTTTTGAAGGAGCATTTAGCAGAAATGCTTCCGATTATCTACACTCCGACTGTGGGTGAAGCGATAGAGACATACTCCCATACTTACCGTCGACCGGGTGGTTTGTATCTTTCGATTGATGACCCAGACGGCATTGAAACAGCCTTTCATAATCTCGATCTTCCTAGAAATGGGATTGATTTAATTGTAGTTACTGACTCGGAAAGCATTCTAGGGATAGGGGACCAAGGGGTAGGCGGCATTAATATCGCAATCGGTAAACTTGCGGTCTATACAGCAGCTGCTGGTATTGATCCAAGCCGCGTTCTGCCAGTTGTCCTAGATGTTGGTACAAACAACCAGACGTTGATTTCTGATCCAATCTATATCGGTAACAAATTTGCGCGTGTTAGAGGAAAACGTTATGAGGATTTCATTGATATATTCATCCAGACTGCCACAAAGTTTTTTCCTGAGGTGCTTCTTCACTGGGAGGATCTTGGAAATGTGAACGCACGCAACATCATGGCCAAATATGGTGACAAAATCCTTACCTTCAACGATGACATCCAGGGAACAGGTGCCGTTACCCTTGCTGCAATTATGTCTGCCTTGAAAGTTACCGGCACATCCCTGAAGGATCAGCGGATTGTAATCTTTGGACCAGGGTCGGCCGGCATTGGAAACGCTGATCAACTGGTAGATGCTATGATTCTTGAAGGATTAACGAGGGAAGAGGCCTATGATCGTTTCTGGGCAATTGATTACCGTGGGTTGTTGACTGACGAATCTGGGGACGTCTTGAATTTCCAGAAACCATATTTGCGGAAAGCGGAAGAAGTGAAGGACTGGGATCGGAATGAGGACGGCATCATTTCATTAATCGAAGTAGTCGGGAGGGTAAAACCAACCATCTTGATCGGTACTTCCGGACAAGCGGGCGCATTTACTGAAGAAATTGTAAAAGAAATGGCCAAACATGTTGAACGGCCGATTATCATCCCAATGTCCAACCCGACTGCACTGGCGGAAGCAGTCCCAGAAAACCTGATCAAATGGACTGATGGCAAGGCATTAATTGCAACTGGCAGCCCATTTGATCATGTAGAATACAATGGAGTTTCCTACGAAATCGGGCAGGCAAACAATGCATTTGTATTCCCAGGGCTTGGCCTTGGAGCTATTGTGTCAAAAGCTGAAATCATCTCAAAAGGAATGTTCGCAGCCGCAGCGAATGCCGTTGCCGAAATGACAGACACTAGTAAACCAGGTGCGTCGCTCCTGCCATCCGTTGAAAAACTGCACGAAGTATCAGAATACGTGGCCGTTGAAGTAGCCAAAGCGGCCATAAACGAAGGAATAGCGAGGGCAGACATTCAGAATGTGGAGCAAGCAGTTACCGAAGCCATGTGGGAACCTGAATATAAAGAAATAAAAAGCGTGGGAATTTGGACAAGTATTTAAAAGGGTGATGCATGGGGACGGTTCTCGTGCATCATTCTTGGTGCGATGCTTTTAAGTTAACCACTAAGATGAAATCAGACCGGACATTGTGGCTGCATGTTCGGTCTTTCAAATTTGATTTTGATTTTTTTCTATAGCAGATTGGCCACATCCATTTATTCCTTCAGGCAGAAACAGATGTTAAAAAGTGTAATACCACATGGTTGAATTCATCAGTTTTTTCAATTTTCCCCACATGGCCAGCTTTTTTGATCATATAAAACTTGGAGTTTGCTATTAATTTATGCATTCTTTTTTGATTGAAGGGGGGACAGATTCTATCATTCTGACAGGAAATGATTAAAGTGGGAACGTTCATTTTTTTCAATGTTTGCCGATAATCAATTTCCAAACATTCGCTTACTCCAGGAAGCAATCCGTCAAGATGTTCGGACCAGATAGGCATGACTTTTTGAACGTTCTCTTCGTTTTTATCATGCAAACATCTCGAAGTCGCTCCTGTGTGGAATTTTTCAATCGTCAAGTTACTTGTAAATTTTTTGTTTGTCCGCAGCAATAGTTTTTTTAACCACTTCGGCACATAAAAAAGAGTGTTTGCAAGGATGAGAGATTTTATTTTTTCCGGACGTATCTTATAAATTTCCTGAGCAACCATTCCGCCCATTGAAAAGCCAAGGATATGCGCTTCTTTCAAGCCTAATTGATCCAATAACTCAACAATGTCTCTGGCAAACGCGTTGATGGTTATTTCTTGACTTTCTGAACACCTGGTTTTTCCAAAGCCCCGTAAATCAGGGGTAATTAAATCGAAATGTTCTGCCAGCTCATGTTGAAATCTCCATCCTTCTTTTCGTTCCCCCAACCCATGAATGAGTACTAGCGGATCGCCGCTGCCTAATCGATCATAGTAGAGATTGACTCCGTTTACCGACGCGCAAAGCAAGGTAATCTCCTCCTATTAATGTATTATTCTATTTTTATAGAGAAAGAATCCTAATTAAATAGTGATAAATATGAATGTTGTTATAATTATAGCGTTTTTTTTACTGTCTTTAGGTTAAAATTTTAAAAATATTTAATTTATGGACCACCCCATGAACCTATCCCCAAAAAATTTATTCTGTTAAAAGGACTTTTAATCATCCAGAAAGAATATATTTGATAGCGCTTACAGATGGCGCGGGGACGTTCTGTTGCATCATGCCGTTTTATTCAGGTGGTCATGGGAAAATACATAGTAAAGCATGAGAATCGTCCCCATTTCCCAAAGGAGGAATTTGCAAATGGCATTGAATCAACAAAGTTGTCAGGTGTTTGATGCTGTGGTGGTTGGGGCTGGGTTTTCTGGGTTGTATATGCTTCATCGGCTGCGGGAGGCCGGGTATTCGGTTCGCGTTTATGAGGCAGCGGATGATGTTGGGGGCACCTGGTATTGGAATCGTTACCCGGGTGCGCGATGTGACATCGAAAGTATTTACTACAATTATACTTTTTCAAAGGAGATTTTGGACGAGTGGACGTGGTCATCCAGATATGCCGAGCAGCCGGAAATCTTAAGCTACATAAATTTTGTGGCAGATAAACTGGACCTAAGGCGCGACATTCAGTTCAACACAAGGATTACAGCCGCCCGCTACAATGAAGAATCGCGTAACTGGGAGATTCGCATGGAAGATGGCACTTTAGTCGCAGCTGAATACTTTATCACCGCATTAGGCTGTCTTTCTTCTTCTAACATCCCGAAAATTAAGGGTTTGGACAGCTTCAAAGGAGAGATGTACCACACGGGAAGATGGCCGCATAAGAAGGTGGACTTTAGCGGCAAGCGTGTCGGGGTGATCGGAACTGGTTCAAGTGGCATTCAAGCAATCCCGGTTATAGCAAAAGAGGCGGGACACCTCACTGTTTTTCAACGGACACCGCAGTATAGCTGTCCAGCGCAAAATCATCCACTTGAGGCAGAAGAAATCCGCAAGACTTGGGAAAATTATGATGAGACTAAACAGCAAATGCGATACTCGCAGCACGGTGTACCATATGGACCTCGGATGCGGTCTGCTCTCGAGGATAGCCCAGAAGAACGGGAACGTTTATATGAAAAAGCCTGGCAAGAGGGCGGACTATTTTCACTTACCTACAACTACAATGATATAGCCATGGTGCCAGAGTCGAATGAAACCGCCGCATCCTTTATCCGCTCCAAGATTAAGCAAATTGTTCATGACCCCGAAGTAGCACAAAAGTTAATGCCGACCTACTACTACGCTACTAAACGACCTATCATAGATACCAACTATTTTGAAACCTACAACCGAGAAAATGTCTCACTTGTCGATATTAAGACAGCGCCAATTATGGAAATTACACCTGATGGAATCAAGACGACAGACAACGAGTATGAACTAGATGTCCTTGTGTTTGCGACTGGTTTTGATGCCATGACAGGACCTTTATTTAAAATTGATATTCGTGGAAAAAACGATGTCTCGCTCAAGGATAAGTGGGCAGACGGCGCCGAGTTGAAGACCTATCTTGGACTAGCCACTTCCGGATTCCCGAACATGTTTATGCTGACAGGTCCGCAAAGCCCATCGGTACTAAGCAACATGATGGTTTCGATTGAGCAGCATGTGGATTGGGTTGCCGATTGCATTGATTATCTTCGTGAGCATCATTTGGAAGCATTTGAGGCCACTGAAGAGGCGGAAGCATTTTGGAGCCATCAATGCCGCGCTATTGCCGACATGTCTCTGCTAACTAAAACAGATTCCTGGTACATGGGTGCGAATATCGACGGTAAGCCGCGCGGATTCCTTGCCTTTGCCGGAGGAGTTGGGCTATATCGATTAATTTGTGATGATATTGCAGCAAGGGGCTATGAAGGGTTTGCCTCTCTGCTAGCACATGATAACCAAGATGATAGCAAAGTGAAGGAGGGATTTTTCGTGTCAAATATTGATCCTCAAGCATGGTTTATTTTAAAACAATTAGAGTCCGCCGGTGCTCCGCCTATGGAGCAGCTTACCCCTGAACTAGCCAGGATGGGTGATTTTAGTCTATTAGCGGGCGCGCCTGAAGAGGTAGCCAAAGTAGAAAACAGCACCATTCCGGTTCCGGGTGGAGAAATCCCTGTTCGTATTTACACGCCGGAGGGTGAAGGACCATTCCCAGCATTGGTTTACTACCATGGAGGGGGCTGGGTTATCGGCAACCTGGATACGGTTGACGTGCCTTGCCGTATGTTGGCAAACAGAGCAGGCTGCGTCGTCGTATCTGTCGATTACCGATTGGCCCCTGAGCACAAATTCCCGACTGCCGCTGAGGATTCGTATGCCGCAGCAAAGTGGTTATCGGAAAATGCTGCATCCATCCAAGTAGACCCTGAGCGTATTGCAGTAGGAGGTGATAGTGCTGGCGGAAACCTTGCAGCAGTTGTGGCCTTAATGGCTCGTGAACAGGGAGGCCCTTCGTTTGCCTATCAAATGCTCATTTATCCTGTCACAAATCACGCTTATGACACGGACTCATATAGTGATAATGCAGAAGGTTATTTCTTAACCAAGAATACGATGGTCTGGTTCTGGAATCATTATCTTCGAAATGACGAGGATGGCCAAAATCCGTATGCATCCCCATTATTGGCAGAGGATTTAAGCGGACTTCCGCCTGCGCTGGTGATTACGGCAGGCTTTGATCCGTTGCGCGATGAAGGGGAAGCATATGCGGAACGTCTGAAAGCAGCAGGCGTACCGGTGGAAGCGACACGCTATGACGGAATGATTCACGGTTTCTTCTGGATGCCGGGAGTGCTGACGGAAGCACATAACGCCATCAACCAGGCAGCCAATGCCTTGAAGGATGCATTTAATGCTATAAAAACTAGATAGATATATTGCAGATTTTTAGGAGGCTAAATCAAAACAGGAAGGACATATATTCATTTAAACCATTGTAAATTGACCTTAAAATAATCAAATGAAAACAGGGTGGTCCTTTAAGTGGCTACTCTGTTTTTCTATAAGCACCTGAATTTTGGTGTGATTTTTTACGATTCTTTTTAATGGAATTTTCAAATCATTAGCTGGATTATCTTTGTCTTGCATTCTTTACCAATTTATAATCAATAATTTACATAACCTATACAGAGAATTAAAATCTCCTTGCTATGTTATTAATAGATATATTTTTTAAACTGTGAACTTAAAAAACTAGTGGAGGTTTTGTTATGAGTAATCTAGATTCACAAAAAGAGATGGACAGAAGAAAATTTATCAAAATAGGGGGAATAGGTACACTTGCCTTAACATTGGGAGCAGCTGGCCTTCCAAAAGATTTGTTTTCTGGGACAGCATATGCCGAATTAAATAATGATATGAAGCTTCAATTTAATCCAGACGGCAAATTCAAGATCGTGCAGTTTAATGATACACAGGATGATGAAAATATTGACCGCCGTACCATACAGCTGATGGAAAAAGTCCTCGATACAGAGAAACCGGATTTTGTGGTCCTAAACGGAGACAACATCACTGGTGGCTGTGACACTCCTACCGAAATGAAACAAGCCATAAACAATGTGGCGCAGCCGATGGAGCAAAGAGGGATTAAGTGGGCCATTACATACGGAAATCATGATGAGGATTCCACTCCAAAAAGCGGCCTAAATGAGGAGGACATGCTGGGCATTTATATGTCTTACCGATACAATATGAACACACCTGGGGTAAAAGACATAACGGGTACTGGAAACATGAATCTTCTTATCAAAAATGCAAAAGGTACAGATTCGGCATTCAACCTTTGGTTGCTTGACAGTGGAAGATATGCCCCTCAAACGATTGCGGGACAAGATTTCAAAGGATACCCGACATGGGACTGGCTTCGTATGAACCAGGTAAGCTGGTATTATGAGACATCGAAAAAACTTGAGCAGCAGTGGGGGCATAAGGTTCCATCGCTTGTATTTATTCATATCCCGCTTTGGGAACATAGATTTATGTGGTTCGGAAGTGTGGACGGAAGAACAGAAGCTGATCACGCAAATGCTGTAAACAAACATAATATTGTTGGAGAAAGAAATGAAGAGGAATGCCCAGGGCCAATCAACAGCGGAATGTTTTCAGCTATGCTGGAAAGAGGAGATGTCAAGGGGGTCTTCTGCGGACATGACCACGTAAATACTTATATGGGTAACTATTATGGAATCCTGCTCGGCTATTCCGGCAGCACTGGTTTTGGTGCATACGGCCTTTCGGGGGCTGATCGAAACAGATTGCGCGGTGCCAGGGTTTTCAATTTAGACGAAAACTCAAAGGACGTACTAGTGGAAACTCATATGGTGTTTGCTAAAGATTATGGCATTGATTTGACAGCCAATGACCAAAGTATTGCACCTGGGCCAATAGATGAAGGCAAAAAGAATGAAAAAGTGGTAAGAAATTAAATCTTGGGAATTGAATTCAATTTGATTATTTTTTTCATAACATAATCAATTCAAACCCAAACAGGACGCTTAAAAAATTAAAAGTTTTTATTTAACATCCCTGCCAACAAGAAAGCTGGCAGGGATGTTAACAATGGAATCAAATTTATAATTGTCACTTTTCTTAGTTTATGTTTACCATAAAAAATATTTTTATGTAATATTTGAAAAAATTGTAATATAATATAAATAATTAGTTTATTTAGATAAAGGCAAACCAATCGAAAGGTTGGGACGCAAAGCTACAGGTCTAAGGGTTGGATGAAACTAGGATGGCTGAGCTGCCTAAAATAGTAGATATTTTGGGGGATTTCATTTGACTACACTTGCTTATGACAACGAACTTGAAATGGATGTGGTGGAACTTAGTGATGAAAATATTATAGAGAGGTACATAACAGCTTTACTAAAAATGGCCGACAAAAATTATAAATTGTTAGAAAAAGAATTGTTGAAAAGAAGGTTATTTTTGGTTGCCTTAGAACGCTACGATAGAAAAAAGACGTTTTTCCAGTCTGGCATTTCTGATTAGAGGCGCAGAAGCCACTCGAAAAAGAAAGCTCCAAGGACTTTTTAAAGTGCTTGGAGCTTTCTTTTTTATTTTAAAAACTATTCCTATAAACATAAGCATCTTTCGGCTGCTCGATGATTTTATAATCCGTCACTTTTAAAATAGGGATTTTCATTTTAAAAGGTTGATAATACATCGTGTCCATCGTTCCCGTTACTTCGTACCACTGATCATTTGGGATGTGGACATTTTCAGGAAATTGAATCATCATTCCGAACACACCAGAGTCAGCAATACAGTGAATAATCCCAAATCGGAATAAAAAGATTTGGTTGCCGTTTAACCCAGGACCGTTATATGAAAAACCCTTCATCGTCATGGTTTTACCAACAAATTCCCCGGAAAAGTTGTAGATGACTTCCAGACCTTTTAAATAGTCCTCATCTGTTAAGGTAATATGGTCATTTCCTTTATACGATTTGAATTCCTTTTTGACTAAATCCGTAAACGCATCCTGGCCCATAAATTTACTCATGTCGGGATTTAATATTTGATGCATGCCATAACGGTCGGCCCCGTCCTCTAAAGTAGGAAAACTAAATCCTTTGGCATTAACTAATTGTGAATCTAGGGTCGCTACCGGCAAAAACACACCTGTCAAAGCGGGAAGAACAATCATCGTATACGAAACCGTTCTTTTTAGCTTTTTTCCAAAAGAAAGCTTTTTATGGTCATGTGAATGATCGTGATGGCATTCATGACATTCCAATTCTATCTCTGATTTTTTCTCTTTAAGGTACCATCTGATTCCTTCTACAATAGTCAGGAAGAATAGGGCATAAATCATACTGTAGGAAAGAAAGGAATACTTCATATTAATATACTTCGAAATGTTTCCTGATAAATGCAAATAGAAAAACAAGTTGGTAAACAATAATAAAATCACGACGCGAAACATTTTCTTCACTCCTTTACAGTAATAGTGAACCGATAAATACGAATGCGGAAATTAACGAAACAAGCAGGATGACGAATTTTGGCTTAAACGTACCAAACATCATCAGCAGGTTCTTGATGTCAACCATCGCACCGAATACTAAGAACGTCACGATGGAACTTTGTGAAAACGTGTTTCTGAATGACGAAGCAACAAACGCATCCGCTTCAGAACAAATTGATAAAATGAACGCCAGCGCCATCATGACAAGAACACCCGCTACTTTGGAATGTCCAAGTGCTGCTAACGTAGAAGTCGGGATAAAGGTTTGCATCGCTGAAGCGATTAACGAACCCATCACCAAGTACTTTCCGACGTGGAAAAATTCATCGATGGTATGAGTAATCACGCTGACCAATTTTTGCTTCGTATTTTGTTTCGAATGGTCATGGACATGAACATGTTCATCAGCGTTGGTTCTTAACTGGTTCGTCTTAATCACGAAAGAAAGAACAATTCCGACTAAAATAGAAACCACGATGGCAAACCCGGCACGGTACCAAACCATCGTCCAGCTATTACCAAATGCGATATACGTTGAAAAAAGAACGATCGGATTGATAATCGGTCCCGTGAGCATAAACGAAATCGCGGCAGGAAGGGCCACACCTTTTTCGACTAACCTTTTCGTAATTGGAACAATCCCGCATTCACATCCTGGAAATATTGCGCCTACGAAACTAGCAGTTATCACCGAAAGAATCTTATTTTTCGGCATGATCCGGACAATCATATTCTCCGAAACAAACACTTCGATCAGTGCCGCCACAAACGCGCCGATCACAATAAAAGGAATTGCTTCTATTATTATACTAATAAATATCGTGTTTAATTGTAACAATTGATTCATAGGAGATCCTCCTGTAATGAAGCCTCAATTAAAAAACATACAAAATTATAACAGAAATAATAGCGAATGATAATGTTTTTCGTTTCCAGAAGTGGGAAAAGTCTTACCGAATTAATAAATCTTTTGAAAAAATCGTAAAAACCGATTATCATAAAACTAAACATTTATAACCTGGTCTTAATATTAAGTAATAATTTAGATAAATTGGAGATTATTGTATGTCAATTGAGACGAAACAAAAGAAACCCAATATTGACGACTATTTTAATTCACTCGGAATCAAAGAATGCAAAAGCAAGCTCGCCTTTTGGAAGCACGTCACTGCTGTAGATTCCGTCTTGGCAGAGGAACTGGAACCGCTTATTTCCCGCAAAAGAAAAGGGAACATATATGATGTGAAGAATCAAACCCTGCCATTTAGTTTAGCGGCAGAATCGTGGACGGTGTCCTTTCACAAATCATTGCTCACCTGGGTAAGCCAGCAAAAGCAATTAAAGCCAAAGAGAATTTTGGAAATCGGGTGTGATAATGGATTGTCGGCATGCTGGTATGCACAGCTTTTTCCTGATGCGGAAATCGTCGGTGTCGACCAGTCGGAAAACGGAATCCAGTGTGCCCGGCAGTTGGCCAAGCAGCTAGGGCTCTCAAACGTGCGTTTTTATCAAATCGGCTTTATGGAGCTCCTCGACCATTTTTCCAAGCATTCTTTTGATATGATTATTTCGGTACGCAGCTTTCATGAGATTATGGGGCCCATTTTCATTCAAAAATATTGGTCGCTGCCAGATCACCTGAAGGAAAAACCAACGTTTGGTGACAGCTGGTATTTACAAATCGTTGACTTCTTTTTAACCCCGAACGGAACCTATCTCTCTTGTGAGCGATTGGAAAGCCCGGCAGATGTCGGGAAGTGGGCCAATTTGCTAAAAGAAGCCAATCTCCATGTCCAATGGAGCGACAGTGAGATCCTCGACTATTATGATTTTAGAACAAAAAAGGAATCTCCTATCATCGTAGCGACAAAAAAGGAAACAGGACTTTCCACTTTGGAAGGGATGGAACGCCTATATACGAAAAATCAGCCGCTCATAATAGAGGCTGGCCAATCCTATACCACGGTGAATGCAGAGTTTGCCTTCCACCGACTAGGAGAGAAAACATTTCAATCTGGACAGTATTTGGCTGTACCCAACCACTGGTTTATGTATCGATTTGAACTTTGGGAAACGAATGATTTTCTGCTTGTTTATAGCTATGGTAATATGGGGCATAGACATTTGGACATTCTTCTTGCTGGGACATACGGGGAGGCAGAGTTGCTAATGGAGGAGGCAGTAAGGCAGTTCAGTCACCTTGGACCGATTGTAAAGTACGATAGCCTGAAAGACCGTCCAGAATAAAAGATTGATTTATAAGGAAGGGGGAGTCACGGTTGAAATCCAATGCCCTAAAAGGTTATCGGAAATTAAGAGATATCTATGAAAATAATCTGACAGTAGAATTGCTTTCAGAAGAGATCAAGACATGTGAAGCGGAAGATGATGCTGCCGCTGTTAAAAAGGAAATGTTTGATCGCGATTTTGATATTTATGGGGTTAAACAGGGCGGAAAACTTATTGGATACGTAAAAAGGGAAGATATAAAAAAAGAAGGAATCATAAGTGAGTTTGTTGAGGATTTTCATGCCGATAACCTTATCTCAGATTCCACTTCTTTGATTGATTTGCTGGATATTTTTCAGGAGAGAGAATTCACCTTTATCCTTGAAAAGAACAAAGTTACCAGGATCGTCACGGTGGCCGATTTGCAAAAGCAGCCAATAAGGATGTTGGCTTTTAGTTTCGTTTCACTTCTGGAAATGTACATCATTTCAGTGATTAAAGAATTTTATCCGGATGGCAGCTGGGCTGATAAGTTAACAGAATCAAGATTAACCAAAGCAAAAGAGCTTTTGGAAGAGCGGTTAGCAAAAAATGAAGCCCTGACTTTGGTGGACAATTTACAGTTATCCGATAAAGGCACGATCATTCGGAAAACGCCAAAATTAGTCGAGCTGCTAGGCTTTGAATCAAATAGTCAATGCAAGGAATTTTTCAGAAAAATTGAGGAATTACGAAACAATACAGCCCATTCTCAGGAAAAAATCTATCATGACTATAAGGAATTTATCCAGATTCTTTTACAAATAGAACGAGTTCTGCGTGCAGATGGGTTGGTGGAAGCTGATAAATGGTAGATGTGCATCCAGTAACGGTAGCGGCTATTATAATGAAAAAAGAGGATGTCTCAGATAGAGATATCCTCTTCATCTTGCGGTAATCATGCAGAAGCGACTACTTTATAACTAGTTTTCCTCCAAATTAAATTCCGGCCCATCATAAGTTGTAGCCACCTCAATTTGCCCATTTTGAATTTTAGCTGATAAATTTGCAATTGTATCCTTTACCTCCTGCGGGACAGAAGAGGATAGGGTTAACCTAATGGCCTCGAGATTTTCCAAGCCAATTTTTTTGATAACATTTGGCGTATATGTTCCTTCTTTGAGGCTTTTTGCTGCTAAAAACCCGGCCATTCCAGAATCTGCGACAGCGGAGGCAATAAAAACATCAGGCTGTTCTGCCACATAATCTCTTACATTTCCAATATGGTGCAGGCCGTGTTCTTTAAGAGTTTCCGTTACCCCGTTCCGGCCTGAATTCAGCATCGTAAAAATGATGTCGGCACCTTCATTGATCTGAGCTTCCGCATATTTTCTCGATAACTCATTATTATCTTGATCGCCTATGAAACTCGTTAAAATTCTAGCTTCTGGGTTTGTATACTTTACGCCATCAACGTAGGCAGCTCTTCCTTTCAGACCGGGTACAACTCTAATTCCGGACATATGCCCGACGGTTCCTGTTTTTGTTAACAACCCGGCTGCAGCACCTGCTAGCCAGGCAGATTCTTCTTGTAAAACCTCATAACTTGAAAGGTTGGGCCCCGAAACATTTCCTTGTGTTACGATAAATTGGATCTTAGGAAATTCTTGTGAAACGATTTTGGCAGCTTCCGAACCTTGTCCTCCATGCATAATGATGAGATCCGGTTGTTTCTTCGCTAACGTTCTTAATGCTTCGGACATTGCACTCAATTCCGGTTTAATCTGGTCAATGTAGGTGGTTTGCGCATCTAATTCCTTCTCAATTCGAACTAAACCGTTATACCCCGACTCCATAAATCCACGGTCATCAATCTTTCCAGGAATCAGCATAGCAACTCTCAATTTCTTATGTGACATCTTGTTTGCTCCTCCCGGAGAATTTGAACTGCTTTCGAACCCACTAAGAACCAGTACAGCTAAAGCAAGAATCAAAAAAATCTTTTTCATATCTCGACATTCCCCCTTGATTCTAATTTGTTTCGTTATAAGCAACCGTGTTTCATCTTTAAGTTATATTATCTGAATAATAACACTATTCAAAATAAATAACAATTGAAAATAAATGAAATTATTAAATACAGATATTAATGCCTACTGGTGTGTTGGGAAATGGGACAATTATATTATTTTTGAAATTATGAAAGAGATTGATTTTGATTTAAGTGGCCTGATTTGAATTTTGCTACCTTGCTTTAATAAGCCTTTAGTGTTTGAGGATAATTTTTGATTTTGTAATTTTCAAAATAATTAACTATAATATTTACTTAAAGGGAAGTATGAACTGGAAAAATATTGATCGAAACAGTAGCAGAATGGAGCGTGATGAGGAATCACTGTAGTCTTTTTGCTATCGAGGGAAGGATGCTGAATGATGTTAAAGTGTGTTTGTAAAGGTTTCTCTTGTAAAATCGAAGTAGGTGTACAACATGAATAAATCTAAACAGCTCTATTTTGGCTGGTATATTGTCCTTACCGCATCCATTATCGTTTTGCTAACTACAGGAATGAGGATGGGAATCGGACCTTTTATAAATCCGGTAATGGAAGATTTAAAAATGTCGCGAACTGAAATTTCGCTCGTTGTTTCTGTAGGAATGATTGTTTACGGAATTGGAATGGTACTTGCAGGTATTCTTTTAAAAACTTTTAATACCCGTGTTGTTTTGTTGATTGGGCTGGCAATTGTATGTATTTCTACTATATGGACGGTTTATTCCGATGGAATGCTTTCCTTTTTGCTTTCTTTTGGTGTGTTCCTGTCGATTGGGCTTTCCTTTTTAAGCAATATCACTTTATCGCCGATTGTTAGCAAATGGTTTGTCCGCCAAAGAGGGAAGGTACTTTTTTATTTGACTACCGGAGGAATGGCGGGTATTGCGATTATGACACCCGTTGAAACATGGATGATTGGTCTTGTTGGCTGGAGGAATACTCTTTTATTTTTTGGAGGAATCTTTGTATGTATTATTTTGCCTTCTGCGATCTTTATCATGAGGGAAGATGTTCCAGAAGAGGCTGATGGTCCGGGTAATGTCAGCGGATTAACTAGACAGGAAGCTCCGACAAATATCACATTGAAGGATGCTTTAAAGACTCCAACCTATTGGAAAATTGTTTTTGTGTTATTTGCTTGTGGATTTGGGATGAATCTATTAGGATCGCACGGGGTTCCTATGTTGATGGATCATCATTTTGGGCCAATGACTGCTTCCTTTGGGGTAGGTTTGATTGGAATTGTCGCGATCTTCGGAACATTGTTTTTGGGACAGCTCGCCGACCGTTTTCCGAGAAGAAATATTTTATTTTTAGTATTTTTTGTCCGTGGACTTGGATTTTTTGGTCTTGTTTTATCAGCCCACACTTGGCAGCTCTTTCTTGTTTCCATTATCGGGGGATTGGTATGGGCCGGTTCAGTCGCTATGGCTACAGCAATCTTAGGTGATTTATATGGTGTAAAGTTACTAGGAATTTTAAATGGATTAGCCTTTTTTGTAGGGCATCAAATTGGAGCAGCAATTGGTTCCTTCTTAGGCGGATGGGGGTACGAAGTGTTTGGAACGCATCTATTTTCGTTCAGTGCTGCGGGTATCCTTGCGCTTCTAGCCAGCTTAGCATCGATAACTTTACCTCAAAGTCTATCCTTTTCCAAGCCGATTAAACTTGGAGAAAAGCATAACGTAACAACTGGACAATGAGAGTGGTTAACTGGAGTTAACTAAACACATAGACGACCTAATAAGGTTGTCTTTTTGTTTTTAAAAACGTGAGTTGAAGCGGAGGCATGGGGGAAGAAGAATAGTCCCCATGTGTCAGCTAAACGATTCAAGCTTTTTCAATAAGTGTTCTAGTGCTTCCTTTTCATCATGACCAGAGGTTTCTATGGTTACTTGTTGTTTGTTTCCTAACATGAGTGTCGTTACACCAAGCAATGATTTCAAGTTCACTTTTCGGCCTTTCTGCGTTAGAGAAATTTCAGAATGAAATCGTGAAGCTTCCTGAACTAATTGAGTAATAGGTTTTAAGCCCAGAACATCTTTGTTATTAAGTTCAACAGTTTGTTGCATCATAAAAAAACTCTCCTTTCTAAACTTAATTATTCTTTTCAAAAGAATAATCGCTTCTTTATAAAACTATGGTGATTTACCCCTTATTATTAAGGATTTTAATTGAATACTGGCCTTATTGTCATAAAATTTGTAAGAAGATTTTCCATAATATTTATAGAAAGTGATGGAGCATTTAATGAAAATCATTGGGATTGATTTATCAGGACCGAGCAATCGTAAAGATACTGTCTTGGCTGTATTTGAAAAACAAGCTGGTGCTTTAAAATTTATCAAACAATTAAGTAATATTGGTGATCTGGAAATATTAAATGAAGTTATGCATCAAAGTCAGAATGATGAAGTGGTAATCGGAATCGACGCTCCTTTATCATATCAGGATGGCGGCGGGGACCGGCCGGGTGATAAGGAGCTAAGGCAGTACATCGTGTCCTTAGGGATGAAATCCGGTTCCATTATGCCACCGACTTTTAATCGAATGGTTTATCTTACCTTAAGAGGGATTAAGCTTAGCAGGGAAATCGGAAATTTGAAAACTGAGAATCCTATTTCGATGGTGGAAGTGCACCCGGGTGCCGTTATCGGTTCAAGAATTTCTCGGAGTAATCTTGAGTATGTTTTGAGCTATAAGCAGGATTTGGCTGCGAGGACATTCATAAGAAAATGGTTTAAGGAGCAAAAATTGACCGATCTGCCGGTTGGTATAGAGGAAGAAAGTCATTCCATTGATGCCTGCGCCGCGGCATTAGGGGCTTGGCATTGGCGGGATAAGCAGTTTCGTCCTAAGTGGAGTTTACCTGCAAATCTACCCCTGCATCCGTATGATTATTGTTGTTGATAAACAAAACAGGTATTGTTACAGCACTGGCCGATTACACCAGCTTCAACTGTAATCGGCTTCTTTATTGGTATTAATTATTTTCTGCCATCCGTCCAAGCGGGCCGCTTTCATCTAAAATATCCTGAAGCTCATATACCGATATTGGAAACAATGGAAATCCAAAAGCATATGGGGTAATGTCATAAAGCTGGAAGTAGATGACGAGTGCTTTGTCAGCGATGTAAAAGTCCTGATCAGGCTTTATGCTGGTGAAATCGCCAAGAAGGAAAATATCCCGTTTTTTGATTTGCTCCTGAATAAGGGTTGTGAGCCTTTTGATATAATTACTTCCAGGTTTGAACAGGTCTTTGAGTTGTACCAGTGTTTCTTTTTGAAGGTCGAAGGTGAGGGATTTGATATAGGTCATTCCGTGTGCAGCATGTTCATGATACGTATAATTCGTGAGGTTTAAGCTCAATACATTGCGCTGGTTGTTTTTCATTTCAAAAGTTCCTAGCATTTCACAGACAGTGGAGGGCATATCCCCAACCTGAGTGTCAACCAGCTTTTGGGTTTGTTGCACAATGGCCTGATTGATGGATCTTTCCAGCTGTTGGTTGCGGTGGTTAACCACTTGTGGATAAATAACTTCCTTTTTGGGACCGCTCCTATATATATACGGTTTGACATCTAAGGGTAATATGATTGGCATTTCTCTCCGCCCTTTTTCACTTATCTTATTCGCGAGCGGATGGCAGGTGCGCTTAGAAAAAATCAAATAGGTTCGTCGAGGATTTTTTTATGGTAAAATATCGGAAAGATCTTCCGGATATTAACTTTTTGAGGAGGGAATTAAAAGTGCCACAATTAATTTTTAAAGGAGTAAGTGTAGAGCAAGTCAAAAAAATTAGTTCACCTTTGGTAAAGGAATTGGCTGAACTCTGCGAGTGTGAAACTGATAATTTCACTTTTGAAATTGTGGATTCGATTTTTGTATTTAATGGAGAAGAAGTACCAGGTTTTCCGTTTATTGAAGTGAAGTGGTTCGATCGGGGCCAAAAAGTTCAAGATGAATTTGCAACCATCACAACCAGGCATGTACATAGTCTGGGAATTCCAGATGTAGAAATCGCCTTTAGTGTGTTTTCTGAGTCAGATTATTATTTAAATGGGAAAAGCTTTTCGTAATTTTCATTTACCAAGTTGTTAGAAAAAAACAAACTCAGAGGGAGTTTAGCATGACATTTTTAGAAAAAATAAAACCACATTTAACTAGTGACGATATTTTAATTCAGGAAACGGTCGTTTACGCGTTGCACGATTATCCATATGTCCCTGAAGAGTGGACGGTGCAATTACTGCAAGAAGCTTTTAGAAACAAAGAAAAGCAATCCTCGATTTTAATCTATCTAGATAATCAGACGATTAATGAGGAAGCAGTCAAGGTCTTGATTGAAAATATTCCCAGCATGGACAAGTCCAAGGTTCATTTAGCAATTAACCTGCTTTTGAAAATTGAACCTGAACTTGCTCTTACATATAGGGAATCCTTGGAAAAATATATCCCCAAGGATATGTGGGCCATTTATGAGTTAACTGCAAATGGGACGGAAGAAGAAGTTTATATGGAATATGGAGGCATCTTAAGTGATCTTGACCAAGCAAATCCATATCAGAACAATTTATACATAAAGGGCAAAATATTAGCTGCCTGTATAGTGGAAAACGGCTGGGTGACGGAACGGGAAATCGACATTATACTTCGCGAGGAAATGGAAGAACAATGGTTTTCTTTTCATGGAATTCTAACGATTTATATGATTGGCTTGTTAAAAATAGAAAAATATATACCTCTGCTGACAGGCTTGTTGGGACGCGATGAAGATATGTTGCTTGAAGAGGTCGCTGCTGCGTTAATTCAGTTTCAATCGGATGACGTGGTGAAGGAAGTCGCGCCATATTTATATAGAGAGGATTCGATTATTTTTGCAGCTTCCGTTGTTGAAAATATTAAAACTGGCTTCGCCCTTCAGGTTTTACGAGAGGCCTACGATGCTGCAGAAGAAATCGGTGACCAAGATATTCTTATTGAATCCATTAGTCATCATTTCTCTAGAGAGGCACTTCCTGAAATCAGCCGCCATATGAAAAACGAGTATACCTCAAACTTAGTGGATATAGAGCAGACAGTTTATAGTTACTATTCTATTTTAGGCGAGAAGCATCCTGAATTAGAAGTCTGGAAAAAAGTTGCCCTTGAAAGGGAAATGGACTTTAGAAATGCCAGTAAGCAAAGAACGTTGGGTAAACATGAACCAATTCGGAACGAAACGAAGGTAGGGCGCAACGATCCATGTCCTTGTGGAAGCGGGAAAAAATATAAAAAATGCTGTGGGAAATAGATTTTTTGGAATCACATGGAAAAAGACCAATTATATCATTGAAGAGAAGGATGTCTCATAAAGCTGAGGCATCCTTTTCTTTTTAACGGAAAAGGAAAGGATTTTACCTTTTTTTGTCGAATTACTGTGAGAATGTAAAATCCTTACATTAGAAACAATCGGAGGTACAGAATGATTACGAAAAAGACACTAACCATAAATGATCAAAAGATTTCTTATATTGATGAGGGCGGCAAAACTGCCCCGCCCGTTTTGCTAATTCACGGCGTTCCAGAATCCAGCATGCTCTGGAAACATATTATCCCTGAAATTGCTGCATTAGGATTTCGGACGATTGCACCGGACCTTCCGGGATTTGGTCAGAGTGACCGTTTTCCATACGAGTCTACTTGGGAAAACTATGTTACGTTTATCAATGATTTCATGCAAGCACTAGAATTAGAAAAAATCCATCTTATCGTCCATGACTGGGGTGGAATGATTGGATTAAGATGGGCATGTGACAATCCGGATAAAGTGGAAAGCTTGATTATAACCGACACAGTTTTGTTGCCTGGATATACGTGGCACCCACTCGCCCAAAAATGGAGAACGCCTGGTTATGGTGAAAAAGTAATGGAAGCCATGGCCAATAAGGAATCATGGATGGCAGGGATGAAAAAGGAGATTCCGTCTGTAGAAGAAGGGATATTGGAAGACTTCTTTGCAATTTTTGAATCGGCTGAGAAAAGGAACGTAATTTTAGAATTATATCGCTCTGCCAATCCACAATTAACGGAACCGTATTTGAATCTTGCTGCCATAAAGAATCCTGTTACGATTCTATGGGGTGAAAATGATCCTTACATTTCAACTGATTTTGCTTATCAGACCCATGACCAACAATTCCCGCACGCAGGGGTACATATCATTCCTGACGCAGGGCATTTTATTCATGTTCAGGTTCCTGAAAAGGTCATACCATTTGTAAAAGAACATTTTTTAGCGATTTTAAAATAACTAATTTTTTTGGAGTCTCCTTTTAGCGGAGTCATGAGGACAGCCAGATTGAATATTACTTGAGAATGTCTTCATCGCAGGGGAGTTAGTTGTTTTAGATTACCAAAATTTACAGCTGGCTCCCAATTTTAAAAGATGATATATTTGTTTTGTAAGTTATTACTACAGAGAAGTACTCAAGCGGCTGAAGAGGCGCCCCTGCTAAGGGTGTAGGTCGGGTAACCGGCGCGAGGGTTCAAATCCCTTCTTCTCTGCCATTCAAATAAGATTATTTAAAACATCATGCGGGTGTGGCGGAATTGGCAGACGCACCAGACTTAGGATCTGGCGCCTTCGGGCGTGGGGGTTCGACTCCCTTCACCCGCACCAGAAATATTATTCCGCAGTAGCTCAGTGGTAGAGCTATCGGCTGTTAACCGATCGGTCGTAGGTTCGAGTCCTACCTGTGGAGTCATAGTCCAACAAGGCAACTAAGAAAGGGTCAGGGCGGGAACGCAGCAGCCATAATTAGTGAAATTGTGTGGGCTATTACATACGGACACATCAAAAAAAGCTAAACCCTAACATTAATTGGGTTTAGCTTTTTTTCCATGTAAACCAATTCCACCATTTCTTCTGAGTGGCAGCAGCAATTTCCTTTTCTATGCTTCTAATGCGTTCAACTTCTAGTTTATTTAAATATTCTACATGCCGTAAAATTTGATTAATTTTTTCTTCTTGGCAGGCTTCCCGTACAGCCTTTTCCTTCAAGAGTTTGATTAAATCCAAGTTTATTTGCTCTAAATGTTCAATACGTTCCATTAATTCTTCATGGTTGCAATTGTGCTCAACAACTTGGCCGCTAGTATTCTGTATGGGTTCTATTTCCGTAACAATGTCTGTATTTTTTTCTTCAGAAACCCATTTCATCACAGCTTCTGCTGAATGTTCCATTGTCATACCCTCTTGTTTGCTGAATTCCATTAATTTACGGAATGTATGAACATCCTTATCAAAATAGATTCGATGACCTCTATTATTACGATGAACAAGATACCCATTACCTTCGAGGAGAGTGGCGTATTTCCTTAAGGTACTAGCATCTATTTCAAGCAATTTCTGTACATCACTAGGTGAATATATTTCCGTCATTCATTTCACCTCTATTAAATACATTTTAAATCAGTAGCTGGAGAATTCATTACTGTTATTAGCCCGTTGTTATTTAATAAATAGGTTAAAAGCGATTGAAATAAGCCAACCCAGTGCAAGAAAAACTGATAGATATGTACCTAAACCAACTAAAATCTCTGCCATGATTCCTACTCTACTCCTTTAATTCGGGCTTTGGTTTCAAATCTCTTCAATACAATGTCATTATAGCAGGTGATTTTTTAAAATTTGTCGAAACTAGGAAGGTTAATCAATTTGTAAAAAGACTGTTAACTTCCCTTAATAAAAGGTGGGAATGTAACAAGTATTCATGATAGTGAAAACCCACCAAAAGTTTACCGATTTGGTGGATTCCAACGACTAACGATTTTAAATTATTTAGCAAATACGTGATGGCCAATTGTCATTACTACTGGACGAGTACGAATCCATTTATCCGTGGCAATAGCAGGATTATAAAAATAAACAGAATCGTTTAACCGATCTTTTCTGGTCAATGCCTCTTCGACTGCTTGTCTGGACTCATCTGATGCTGGCTTCTTAATCTCACCATTTTGAACGGGTGAAAAGGCATAGGCATGTCCAACTACTTGATTAATAACGCCTGTCACCGTTTTCGGGAAATGAGGTGATTCTACTCGGTTTAATACGACAGTCGCAACGGCTACTTTTCCTCGATAGGATTCGCCTTTTGCTTCTGCTTCTACTAATCTGGCAAAAAGGTCTTTCTCATTATTTGAAATGGAAATAGCCGGTGATTCTGGTTGGTTTTCAGGCATTTGCCTAGTGATTCCTATTTCGGGTTTTGTAGAGTGGAGGGCTACTTCCTTTGTTTTCTCTGGCTGTTGCATGATTTCTTCTGTATCAATCCGATTGTAATTGCTAGTATTGTCTTGCTGATCATTCTCGGTAATACCACCATATTTTTGCTCAAGGCTTATAGGTATATTTTCTGTTGCGACTCGGTCTTGGGTAATAGCCTCGGCACTTTTACTTATTCCTATGAAAGAACTTGTAGCTACACAAGCTACAATTAATGTTTTTATGTATGTTTTTTTCATGTGTGCTACCTCCTGAATTTTTGCTTTATATTACTCTACCATTGGATGGTATTTAATTTACAGAACGATAGCGTTACATTTCTTTTTAGTTTGATGAACAAAATTTCAGAAAATAATCAATTATGACATGATACCTATTTTAGTGTCACAATCGAACCAATATTACGAAACATAGGAATATCTATCCAAAAATGTTTAGGATTCTTTGCATATACAAGTGGTTCTTAACAGGTGGAATGAATTATTCGAAAAAGATAGTAGGGGAGAAGAGGGAGATATATCATCAAAAAATTTAAAATAAAAAACTAGCATCAGTAGTTGCTACAGATGCTAGTTTTTTACATAATTCTTATTTTTTTGATGGATCTACTGGCCAATCAGTATCTGGAAGTGACTTCCCATCAACTATAAGATTTTGATAGATGCTGCCAGCCTGGAACGTATTACCGTCATTGATGTTGACATTTTTCATTGTAATATTTCTAACATATTGGAAATACAATGGTTTGTCAGCATGCACTGTGACGTTCTCCAATGTTAGGCCATCAACAGGGCTTTCATATAGTCCTTGGAAGAAGGAAGCTTCTTGGGCACCTTCAGCGATAATATTTTTGATTGTAATATTTTTAATGTAAGGTGTTGTTTCATCAATTACACCAGTAAATGGCAGTGGAGTACCGTTAGATGTATAGTTAGAGTTAATATTAAATACATCACCTGCAATATCTTTCATCATGATGTTATCAAATGTTAGATTTTCAATGGTACCGCCACGTCCGCGAAGAGTTTTCATGCGAATACCAATGTCAGTTCCGTCAAAAATATCATCTCTTGCTACAACATTTTTAATGCCGCCGGACATTTCACTGCCGATTGTAACGCCGCCATGCCCATGCTTCATGATGTTGTTACGGATTTCGATGTTTTGACTTGGTCTGCCAATTTGTCGGCCTTCAGCATCTTTACCAGATTTAATCGCAATCGCATCATCACCAACATTAAAGGTCGAACCATAAATCTTTAACCCATCAACAGAGTCTGGGTCGACACCGTCTGTGTTTGGTGCATCAACTGGGACAGCTGGATTTTCAACGTATACACTATCAATAACCACATTGTTGCTGTATAAAGGCTGGATTGTCCAAGATGGGGAATTTGTAATCTTTAGACCTTGAAGAAGTACATTCTCCGAGTCTTTGAATTGAACCAATCTTGGGCGAGCAGTTTGCGTTGCTGGATTAGTCGCTTTTGGATTATCCCACCACAATCCCATATTAAAGTATACAGTTTCCTTACCTTCCGCGTTCGGGTCATATTTCCCGTTGTTATAGTCATATTTTCCATCAAGGGTTACTTTTTTGTATGGAAAACCGAACTCATCGATTCCGTTCGCAGGCATTGCTTTGATAGGACCTGCATTTCCATCAACTGTTCCTTCACCGATGACTTTCAAATTTTTAGCACCTTGGGATGCAATCAAGCTTTGATAAGAATTGAATGTAGTCCCTTCCCAGCGGTCTTGGATCACTGGATAGTCATCTTTGTCACGACTTCCAAGAAGCGTTGCATCTTTTTGAATTTCAAATGTCATATTGCTTTTTAAACTTAGCGGAGCAGAATAATAGGTTCCTGCAGGAAGGATAACCACGCTGTTAGGTCTTGCGGAAGCTGCATCAATGGCTGCTTGAATGGCTGCGGTATCTTTTGTTTCACCGTCTCCAACAGCCCCGAAATCTTTCACATTGAATACTTTACCTAACACATCCGTTCTAATATTAACGTGAGCGCTTTCGTTTGAATGATTACCTGCAGCATCTCTCGCTACAACTTTGAAACTATACATTGTATCTGGTTTCAAGTCTTTAACGGTAAAGTTTGACATGGCAATTCCATATTCATTTGGTGTTGAACTTCCGGCCAATTTACCATTTACATAGACATCATAAGCTGCTATTCCAGTATTGTCGGTAGATCTATCCCAGATTAGGCTAACAGACTTATAGGTTGTTGCATACGCATAAACATTAATAGGAGCTGTTGGTGCTTGTTTGTCAACAGAAACTTGAGCATTTGATTTTGCTGGAGTTGTTGCTGCAAATGCACCAAATGGGGCAATCACGGAACACCCTAGAGCAAGGCCCAGTGCGCCAGTTAGATAGGTTTTTTTACCAAATTTCATAGAATACCCTCCTGATTTTTAGTAGATTAAATTGAAACTGCTTACATTTTTTGCTGTCACAAATACTTGCATTGTTGGGTATTACTGTTCGATGGATAAAAACGTTTTCATTCCTTGGTATCCTAATTTTTTTAGTCTCGCTGCACCATCCTTTTTATTATTTTAACGTTAACATTTCATAACAAGAGGTAATAATAATAGTTTTTAAAATTTCTATTGCAATAAATGTTAACGTTAACATTTATTTCTGGTATTTATTTTACTATTCAGATTAGATTTAAAAAAGTGACTAAATTACTATCTGTGAACAGTGTTGAAAATAGAAAAATAGTCTCACTTTTCTTCTTTGTAAGTTTGTTTTATAGAAAATATGACGGGTTATTGTGTTTATTTTCAGATAATTAGAAAGGAAGAGATGAAAACTTTGTATTATAATGATAATAATTACAAGAACACTTTTCTCAATTACTGAAAGTGAGGTTTAACTGAAATGGAAAGCACCGTAGAAACCTGTACTAACCTCCTTAGGGAAGCCCGAAACATTGTCGTTCTGAGCGGCGCGGGTATCAGCACGGAATCGGGGATTAAGGATTTTCGCTCCAAAACAGGCGTTTACCAACTGGCTCCCGAATATATCCTTTCACTTGATTATTTTTATAAAAAACCGAGAGATTTTTATCAGTTTGCATTTAAAAATCTATATCATCCGGATGCCATCCCAAACAAAGGCCACGAAATACTGGCAAAATGGGAGGGACAAGGCAAAGTACAGTACATTATTACGCAGAACATCGATGGCCTTCATCAGAAAGCAGGCAGCGAAAACGTCATCGAGTTTCACGGTACGATGAAAACCGCATCTTGTTTGAATTGTGGAAAAATCTATCCTTCTTCGGAAATGGTTAATCGTTTTGAAACATCGGAGGATTTTTTTGTATGCAGCGATTGCGAAACAAAGAGTGAAAAAGACCGCTATATCAAGCCTGATGTTGTTTTATTCGGAGATACAGGTGAATGGTTTTCAGTAGAAGGATTTAATGCTATCCTCCAATTTATTGAACAGGCGGATTGCATTTTGGTATTGGGCACAAGTCTTCAAGTGACGCCTTTTTCAACCTTTCCACAGTACAGGAGAAAGGGCGTACCGCTGATTATTATTAATAAAGGCGGTACACCTTATGATCGTGGAGCGGGAGCATATGTCATTCATGATTCGATTGGAAAAACATTGTTCCTAATTGACGAAAGTTTATGATGAGCCAAATCCTTTCCAGGAAGTGTGATAACGAATGAAATTGATTGATGCCCACATCCATTTAGATAAATATAAAAATAATGAAATTGACTCTATTCTCGCTGGCGCGGAATGGCTTGAAGCCGTCCTAGCCGTGTCATATGATCTTGAATCATGCAAGAGAAACCTACAATTATCAAGAAAATATCAAAAAGTGAAGCCTGTATTTGGATTTCATCCGGAGCAAGGACTGCCAAGCGAAGCTGAATTTAGCAGCCTGATTGACTGGATGACACTGCATCGGGCGGAAATGATTGCTGTCGGCGAGGTGGGGTTGCCGTACTATTTAAGGCAGGAGCAAAGGGTGTCCAGTGTACAGTTTGGTCAATATATTGAGCTCCTTGAAATCTTCGTGGAGCTGGCCAAAAATTGGGAAAAACCGATTGTTTTGCATGCTGTTTATGGCGATGCTCCAATTGTTTGCGATCTTTTAGAAAAACATTCAGTCGAAAAGGCACATTTTCATTGGTTCAAAGGGGACGATAAAACAATAGAGAGAATGATTGAAAATGGTTATTTTATTTCCGTTACACCGGAAATCGTCTATAAAGAAAAAATTCAAAGGATAGCCCAGGTTTACCCGATAGAGCAAATGATGGTCGAAACAGACGGTCCATGGCCATTCGAAGGTCCTTTTTCAGGCAAAATAACACACCCCGTCATGATGAAGGAATCAATCTCCATGCTGGCAAAAATCAAAAAACTCACGGAAACAGAAGTATCGGAACGAGTTTTGGAAAACACAAAAGAATTTTATAGTATTTAGAGGCATGGGGACGGTTCTCGTGCCTCAAAAATGACTGATGCATAAGAAGCTTATCCCTGCATCTTAAAAAAAATGATGCATAAGAACCGTCCCCATGCATCATAATATGGTTGACAAAATCAACTGTAAATATTAATATTACAGTATAAACTGTAAGGATTTTTATTACATTTTTTATTAAAGGAGTGATTAGTGGTATGGTGACATTGTTTACGACACCGAGTTGTACTTCTTGCCGTAAAGCAAAGGCTTGGTTTGATGAGCATCAGATTGAATACAAAGAAAGAAACGTATTGGCTCAGCCGCTTTCCGTAGATGAAATTAAGTCGATTCTTCGTTTAACTGAAGAGGGGACCAGCGAAATCATTTCAACTAATTCAAAGACATTCCAGGAGTTAAATATAGATCTTGATACGCTTCCGCTCAATGAATTCTATAAATTAATAATTGAAAACCCGAAAATGCTGCGTCGGCCAATTATATTGGATGAAAAACGATTACAGGTTGGATATAACGAGGAAGAAATTCGCAGCTTTCTGCCGCGCAGGGTTCGTTCATTTTTGAGCATGGAATTGCAAAAAGCGGCAAATCAATAGAATGGAGGAAGAATAAGATGATTGAAGTTTTCGTAACAGTTCATTATAAAGATAGAAATTATCATACCAATGTTATTGTGGAAAAAGAAATGAAATGGGACAGAATTAAACAGTTAGCAGAAGAACAAGTTAAAAAACAGTGGAAAGTTTAAATTTGACAAGCAAATCTGTAACGTTTACTATTACAGTACAATAATTTATTTACAATAAGACATAGAAATAGAAAGATTTGCATTTTTTTGAGGAGGCCAGGTTATGAACAGCGATTTCACACTTGCCATACACAGTCTAACATATCTCGCACTACAGCCTGACCGAATGTCAACAAGTGAAGCCATTTCAGAAAGTGCCGGTGTCCACCCGGTTCGGATTCGTAAAGTCCTAAGTTTGTTGAAAAAAAATGGATTTATAAAATCAAAAGAAGGAATCGGCGGCGGATTTATTTTTGCATTGGAATTAAGTGAAGTTACTCTCTGGGATATCTATAAGATCACCTCTGAAGGTGCATTGCAGCCAAAGTGTCCTGATTCCAATGAAAAGTGTATTGTTGGTGCGAATATGCATACCGTCCTTTTTAAAATATTTTTAGGTGCTGAAGAACATCTTGGGGAGTATTTAAAGGACTATACTATAAAGGAAATCGTCGATCTAATTAATCAATGCAAAGGCTGCGATTGCTGATTTTC
This sequence comes from Neobacillus citreus, assembly GCF_018343545.2. Classification (GTDB taxonomy): domain Bacteria; phylum Bacillota; class Bacilli; order Bacillales; family Cytobacillaceae; genus Neobacillus; species Neobacillus citreus. The sequence continues at coordinate 185,408 of NZ_JAGYPE020000003.1, forward strand.
TCAAGTCTTCTTTTTGTTTTAAATGTAATAAAAAATATTACAGATTACGTATCCTAAATGGGTGCAGCTTCATACAATAACACTAAATAATTTGGAGGTGACCAGTTATGGTGCCGAACGATCGTTCTAGTTTAAAAACAGGTGATTGGATTAAGGGAACTTCATGGGATGGTGAATTAATCCTTGGTTTTATAGAATCAATGGATATTCTAGAAGGAGTGGTTAAAGTAACGGTCATTAGAAGTGACAATACGGAGACCATTGGGAAAACCATTCCTATTTTAAGCAAGCAGGTGAAGAAACTGCCTGTCTCTACAGCCACAAATAAGGAACAAACTCGATTCCTCATAGACCTGGCATTGTCTACAGGCGATGAAGAGTGGTTTATGGAGCTGTCCGCCAAGTTAAACGAAATGAAACAGCTTGTAAGCAGTGAATCATAATACAAAACTAGATTCTCATAATAAAATAACAACCGTTTATTAATAAAACCTTCTCATATTCCGAGAAGGTTTTTTATTTTGTTAAGGGACGATAGTAGCAAAACCTGCATTTATAAATTCCATTGTTTTCAAAAATCTTATATGATATAGTATCCATACCTTATTAAACAACTTTAAAAAGTATTTTAAGAAGTAATCTTAGGTGGTGAATTCAATGAATGAATTATTAGCTACTCCGAAATCTATGAAGAAGATTATCTTTCGGGGCATTCGTTCAACTCTTTTAGAGCTTGGAAGTGCAACAAAACTTGAGCTTAGCCAAAAATTAGAAATTAGCCTTCCGACAATCGCTAAGTTTCTAACGCAGATGGAGAAGGATGGGGAAATCTTCTCCGTCGGTTTGGATGATTCTAGCGGCGGGAGAAGGGCAAAGCGATTTACATACAATCCTGAGTACACATTAGGCGTTGCCATCTTTTTAGAGAGAACAGAAACGAATTATACAATTTTTAATTGCTTAGGAGAAGTAAAGGAACAAGGAAAAGCTCCTAGTGTATTAATAGACGATGGTTTAAATTTATTAACTGAGTGCATTGAAAACATTATTACGAAATATCCCAAAATCAGTTCTCTTGCAATTGGCGTTCCTGGTTCGGTTGATCGTGGACGAATCTTTTATATTCCAGGATACGAGCAGTTTCAAAATTTTGATTTAAAAGGATACTATGAAGAACATTTTTCTATACCTGTTGTAGTAGAGAATGATATGAATGCTGCTGTTCTCGGTTATCACAATACTAGAGGAATGAAGTCCAAGCAATCGCTTATTTATTTGTATTCTGGCCAAAATGGCCCAGGGGCAGGAATTATGATCAATGGAGATGTGGTGCGGGGAAGTACATTTTTTACAGGAGAGGTTTCATTCGTCCCGCTGTATGATGAGCGAAATTTCGGACAAGCACTGGCAAGTGGTAGTGGGGCTAAGAAACTAGCATTCTATGAGGATGATAAGATAGATGCGATTTGCAGATTAATGGCATCATTTGTAGCTATTATTAACCCCCATACCGTCATTTTTTGCGGTGATGAAATGCAAAAAGAAATAATAAACAAAATCGCCATCGGTAGCTTAAAATATTTCCCTTCAGAACATCTCCCGGAGCTGACCATAGGTGATTGGAAGCAGGATTACTTATTTGGATTACAAAGTCTTGGACTTGATCTCATGTTGAATGGGACAAGCAATTAAAGTTCAGTTGAACACAATAAAAGAGGTTTAAAAATGACAACATTCCTTTTAATTATCATTTATTTGGCATTTATTAGCTTAGGTTTACCTGACTCATTGTTAGGGGCAGCGTGGCCGGTCATGCAATCAGATTTAGGGGCACGTCTTGATACAGCCGGATTTCTTTTTATGACGATTGCAGGCGGTACGATTATTTCCAGTTTAGTAAGTGGAAAGGTACTGAAACGGTTTGGGACTGGCAAGGTCACATTTGTCAGTGTTTTCATGACAGCTTGTGCTTTGCTTGGATTTAATTTTGCTCCATCGGTTGTCTGGTTAGTGGTATGTGCGATTCCACTAGGATTAGGGGCAGGAGCTGTTGATGCAGGATTAAACGATTATGTGGCAACACATTATAAAGCACACCATATGAGTTGGCTCCATTGTTTTTGGGGAGTCGGAGCCACTCTTGGCCCAATCATAATGGCTCAGTCTATTTCGGGGCAAAATTCTTGGAGAAACGGATATTTCACAATTTCTGCTATTCAGTTTGCGTTAGTGATCATCCTTTTCCTAACACTGCCTTTATGGAATAGAGTGACAAAAAACAGCAATATTGCAGTAAATGAAGATTACGAAGATGCATCTTTTGATGAAGATGGTAATGATATAAAACCTTTACAAATTAAAGGCGTGAAACTGGCTCTTGCATCCTTCTTGTTTTATTGTGGGGTTGAAGCATCAGTGGGTCTTTGGGGAAGCAGTTACTTGGTAAATGTCAAAGGGATAAGTGCGGCCACTGCTGCCGGGTGGGTTTCCCTCTATTACGCAGGAATAACGATTGGTAGATTGATAACAGGCTTTATTACCTTTAAGATTAGTAATCTTACTCTTATTCGGATGGGACAAATCATCGCATTAGTCGGTGCTGCATTTCTTTTCCTGCCATTGCCAACGATTTTTTCGCTTGTGGGTTTTATATTGATTGGATTGGGATTGGCGCCAATCTTTCCGTGTATGTTACATGAAACACCAACACGTTTTGGGAAGACGCATTCCCAGACGATTATGGGATATCAAATGGCAGTTGCTTATACAGGCAGTACCTTTGTGCCGCCGTTTCTTGGTTTCATAGCATCTCAATCAACAATAGGGATCTTCCCAATTTGCATTGTTATTTTTGTGGCAGTCATGCTTTTTAGTTCAGAAAAATTAAATGCCTTATTGAAAAAGAAGGATTTTAAAAAAAGGAAGAAACCAGTTTAATATAACAAGAAAATGACGTATGCAAAAATGATATGCTCCCGATAAAGTAGACAGATGAAATAATAAAAAATCTGTTTACTTTTATTGGGGGTTTTTTTATGGCGAAAAGTGCTTATTCTGCACAAGAAAAATTAGATTTAATTATCACTTATCAAGACAGAAAAACATCAGTTCAAGTTTTCTGTCAACAACACAAAATAACTGAAGATACATTAAATAAATGGATTTATCTATATCAGACATATGGAATGGATGGGCTTCAGGGATCTAATGGATGGAAACGGTATTCCAAAAATGTCAAAATAGCTGCAGTCCTTGATTATCTATCGGGGAGCTACTCAATGAATGAAGTTGTTCGGAAGTATGAAATGTCCAGTCGTTCCCTTTTGAAACAATGGATAAGGAATTATAATGATCATAGAGAATTAAAAGATACGAAAAGGATGAATAACTCTATGATTAAAGGTCGGTCCACCACACCAGAAGAACGTTTGGAAATCGTTATGTACTGCTTGCAGAACGAGAAAAATTATCATCAGGCATCGGAACACTTCAATGTTTCCTATCAACAGGTATATCAATGGGTTAAGAAGTATGAAAAAGAAGGAGAAGACGGTCTTCAGGATAATCGAGGCAAGCGTAAAGCGGAGCCGGAGTTAACCCCTGAAGAGAAGATCCAACGAGAAATGAAGCGATTGGAGCAGGAAAATGAGCGACTTCGTGCGGAGAATGCATTCTTAAAAAAGTTGGAGGAACTCGAAAGGAGGCGTTTAAAGAAACGTCCATAAGCCAAATTCGATTAACCGATAAATATATAGCCATTCAGGAACTCCATGAGAAAGAGAAATTTTCCCTTGTGCTATTATGCGAGATTGCTAGAATTCAACGTTCTTCTTATTATAAATGGCTTAATCGTACCATCTCTGAGAATGAAAAGTTAAATGAGGAAATTCTGGAGGAGATAAGACGTCTATATGATAAGGTGGACGGTATATATGGGTATCGCCGTATGACGATGAACCTGAACCGTATCTTAACGAAGACTATTAATCATAAACGAGTGTATCGACTGATGAGAATCGCTGGTATCCAATCGGTCATTCGACGTAAGGGCAAAAAATATAAGCCAAGTACACCAAAACATGTAGCTGAGAACATTTTGAACAGAGAATTTAACGCAGAGAAGCCAAATGAAAAATGGTTAACTGATGTGACAGAAATGAAGTATGGAGCCTCAAATAAGGCTTATTTGAGTGCGATTTTAGATTTGTACGATGGGTCCATTGTAGGCTATGTATTAGGCAATCACAACAATAATCCATTGGTGTTTAGAACCCTGGATTTGGCTTTGGATGCTAACCCGGCAGCAAAACCTCTATTCCATAGTGATCGAGGATTTCAATACACCTCCCCTTCATTTAAAAGGAAAATAGAGAAAGCAGAAATGGTTCAAAGTATGTCGAGAGTCGGAAGGTGCATTGATAATGGACCCATGGAGGCTTTTTGGGGAACATTGAAAAGTGAAAAATATTATCTTAACAAGTACAGTACCTTTGAAGAGTTGAAGAAGGACATTGAGGAGTACATACAATTTTATAATAATGACCGATTACAAAAAAGATTAAACGGCCTTAGCCCCTTAGAATACAGGGCTAACGCCGCTTAGTGTCGTTTTATTATTTCCGCTGTCTACTTGACGGGGGGCACTTCAAAATTCATACGTCATTTCTTATTTTAAGGACATGTTAAGCAAATTAGTCCTTCAAGAAAACTTATTTCACCTTCTCCGCTTCCATCTCCTGCAGCTTTCTCCACAGGATTTTCCCGCTGCCCGACATCGGCAGTTCATCTGAAAATTGAACAATTCTCGGAACTTTATAGGCGGCCATGTGCTCTTTGGACCATGCGATAATTTCCTCTTCCGAAGTTCCTTTTCCTTGTGAGTTCAGCACGATAAACGCCTTTACGGTCTCGCCGCGCCTTGGGTCGGGAACACCGATGACGCAGGCGTTCTGCACGGATGGATGTTTATACAAAGTATTTTCCACTTCCGCAGGCCAAACTTTAAAACCGGAGGCATTAATCATGCGTTTGACCCGGTCAACCAAGAAGAAATAGCCTTCTTCATCATAGCGGCCGATGTCGCCTGTTCTGAAAAATTCCTTCCCTTCAATCGTTACAAAGGAATTCTTGGTTTCCTCAGGTCTGTTCCAGTAACCTTTTAAGACTTGGGGACCATTGACAATGATTTCCCCCTGTACATTTGGACCCTGCTCCTTTAACGAGACCGGATCAATCACCCTAGAATCCACATCAAACTGTGGCACTCCTAAGCACTGCATCTTCGGCCTTTCAACTGGATTTTGATGCGTTTGTGAAATGGTCTCTGTTAGCCCGTAGCCTTCTACATAGCGAAGCCCTGTCAGCTCTAAAAGCTTTTGGCCGACTGCTTCCGGAAGGGGAGCACCGCCGCCGCTAATCATCTTCAGGGAATCGATTGAATAGTCTTTGAGATTTGGGTGCGCCAATAAATCAACGACCATTGTGGAAATGTTCGTCCATCTTGTGCACCGATAGCGATCGATCAATTTTAAGGCAACATCCCGGTCCCAGCGTGTCATCATTACCATCGTGGAACCAAGAGAGATCGGTCCATTCATGTTATGCTGCAGGCCGGTCACGTGGAAAAGGGGAAGCGTTGACAACCCAATATCAGCAGGAGTTGACTGCGACCATACAATTCCACCGAGAAGAGTAGATTGCAAGGTTTTATGTGTGTGCATACAGCCTTTTGGTTTGCCAGTCGTCCCCGAAGTATAAGGGAGGCAGCATAAATCATCGCATCCAGCCTGGCTAGGATTCGCTTCTAAGCTTGCTGTTAATGCATCATCCCAATCTATTATTGCTAATGAGTCAAATGATTCTTTTGGAGCAGCCACGACAGGAGGGACCGTATAGTCCAAATCGGTTTGGGCATAGTCCGAATAGGCTGCAACAACAATCTGCTCAAGAGGAGTGAACCCAATACACGGCTCAATTTCCCGAATTAATTCTTGTCCGGCAATCGCCACTTTGGAATCACAATCTGATAAATAAAATGCCACTTCATCCTTCACATTCATCGGATTAATTGGCACCACGACAGCGTCAGCCCGTAAAATCGCGTAAAAGGCGATGATATACTGTGGTGAATTTTGCATGTACAGCAACACGCGGTCGCCTTTTGCGACTCCAAGTACCTTTTGCAGATACCCTGCTAGTTTGTTTACTTCTGAGTGAAGTTGTTTATAGGTGATTTCTGTTCCGTAATAAACAATTGCCGTCTTATTCGGATAACGCTTTGTCGTCATTTCCAGGTTGTCGTAAATGGTTGATTCAGGAATCGGTAAGGTTTTCGGCAGCCGTTCTGGCCAAAATTCAAAATGACGTGTAAACATTAAACAAATCACCACCAAATAGATTTTTTAAAAACTTCCGTTGAAATCGGTTACAATTATAATAATAATACATTAATAACAGAATATTCTAGTAATTGGGTTAATTTTTTTCGTAGAAAAATAATACCTTAAGATTATTAACGATTCTGGAATTTTTTACAAAAAATAATTGACGTAGTAGGAAGAAGCTTGGTACTATATCTATCAGATAATTCATAATCTTTTAAAAGTTTTACAAAGATTATAGGACCAGATACGCAAATTTTTGGACTGATTTGAAAGCGTTACCATTTGTAGTGCTCGAGACTTAGGTTATGGATTATTTTTTTAGAAAAATTTCAATGGTCAGAGGATGAAAGGGGAGTATGGAATGACACTTATTAATTCTGTTACAGGACAAGTTGATTCTGCCGAACTGGGTTTAACACTAATCCATGAGCACATGCGTATTCGCTCTGAGTCTGTATTCGTGCAGTTTCCCCATTTGTATGATGAGGAGAAAGACTTCGCTAGAGCAGTGGTACAGGTAAACAAAGCGAAAGCACTCGGTGACAACCATCTGTGATCCAACCGTCATGGAGCTTGGCCGTGACATCCGCTTTATTGAGAGAGTCTCCCGCGAAACGGGGGTTCAAATCATCGCGGCAACAGGAATCTACTCCTATCACTATATCCCACCTCATTTCCAAAATCGTGATATCGACTATATGGCTGATTTGTTTGTCCGCGATATTGAAGTCGGAATTCAGAACACATCCATTAAAGCAGGATTCTTAAAATGTGCCACGGATGCACAAGGGGTCACCCCTGATGTTGAGAAGGTTATTCGCGCCGTTGCTCGTGCTCAAAAGCGGACAGGTGTACCGATTATGACTCATTCACATCCGGGAACCGGAACCGGCTTAAATCAAATTGACATCCTTCTTGAAGAGGGAGTGGATCCGAAGCGGATTCTGATTGGGCATACCGGAGATACCGATAACATGGAGTACATATTGAAGGTGCTCGACCATGGGGTATATATCGGCATGGACCGTTATGGCTTAACCGCTGAGTGTACAACTGAAAATAGAAACACAATCGTTATTGAACTCGCGAAGCTAGGATATGCAGACCGCATGTTTTTATCACAGGATCATTGCTGCTCGATGGATTGGTATCCTGAAGGACTAATTGAGCATGTGCTCCCGAAATGGACAATGACATTTGTTCTTGAAGAGATTATACCAGAATTAAAAGCGAGTGGAGTAACGGAAGAACAAATTAACCTGATGATGGTCGAAAACGCTCGCCGCTGGTTTGAGGGGAAATAGAAAAAAATCCACCTTCCATCGTTACAAATGGAAGGTGGATTTTTCAGGAGGGTTTAAATTGAACCACTTACTCGGTTTCTCTTTACTAGAATCCAATACAATAACACTGCCCCACAACCGGCACATACAATCACTACGCCCATCGGAATAGCCGTCTGCCCGCCGCCTATACCAACTAGGGGAGCGACAAATCCACCAAAGGTAAATGAAGTAACACCCAGTAAGGCAGAAGCACTACCCGCATTTTTTCCTTGTGTTTGCATGGCTAGGGAGAATCCTGCTGTATTTACCATTCCTACACTAGATACAACGAAAAATAATGGAATCAAAACGAAGACTAGCTTTGCTTGTAAAAATAAAAGCAGCAATAAAATGATCCCGCCTGTTGCGGACATTCCTAATCCAACTTTGAACAGTTTAGCTTCAGGGATTCTCCCTGCCAACCTGCCTGTCGTTTGACTCATGATCATGATCCCGATAGCGTTGATCGCAAAGATCAGACTGAACATTTGCGGGGATGCACCATAAATATCCTGTACGACAAAGGGAGAACCTGAAATGTACGCGAACATGCCAGCAAAGACTAAGCCCTGCGCTAAAGCATAGCCCATAAAGCTTCGATCCACGATTAGTTTTAAAAAAGGGCTAAATGTATTCTTCATGCCTCCAGCGGAACGCTTTTCTTTAGGCAGCGTTTCCGGCAATCCAAAAAGAATGATAAAAAACATAACGATTCCAATGATACTTAAAACAATAAAGACACCTTGCCAGGGAAACGCCTTAAGCAGCTGAGCACCAATAATCGGAGCAAGGATAGGGGCCAGCCCGTTCACCAATGCAAGGAGTGCAAAAAACTTGGTTAATTCAGTTCCTGAATATAAATCTCTGACAATCGCCCTCGAAATCACAATTCCAGCTGATCCAGCAAACCCCTGGATAAGCCGCAAGATAATTAACCCCCAAATGGAAGGGCTAAATACGCATAAAAGGGACACGATAAAGTAAATCATTAAGCCAACCAAAAGTGGTTTTCGGCGGCCAGTTACATCACTGATAGGCCCAGTTAGCAATTGTCCGGATGCTAAACCGAGCACGAAAAGCGACAAGCTAAGTTGAACCGAAGATGCGTTTGTATGGAAATCTTTTGCGATATTTGGCAGGGCCGGTAAATACATATCAATGGATAAAGGGCCAAATGCTGCAAGTGAACCGAGAACAATCGCCATCCATACTCGTTTAGAACGAGAAAGCACTGCTTGATGATCCTCTGCCTTTTGTATGAAATCCCCCATATAGTAAGTCCTTCCTCCAGTTATGTAAATCCAATCTAGTTACCTAAGATTTTATCATTCTATGTTAACAGATTATTCAATATTTAGGAACGCTAAAGATTTCTTTAAAATAGGAACGTAAATATAAATTCAGAAAACAGAAAAATCGAAAGCTTCATTCCGAGAAGATTGTTGCATTTTATTTAAAGACTGCTTCAAGAAGGATAGAATAGCTGATTGTTTGTATGAGCGCCTGTTCTGGAAAAAATAAGATAATTAGGCGACTAATAAAGGGTATGGGTGACCGAAACGAACAAAATGCGTTTGCAAGGGCAATCAATAGGCACCTAGTGTTTAGGTGAATTTCTTAATTAAGATGGAATCTTACAGACACATTTTTTACGAAAACAGCCATTCGAAAAAAAGGCCGCCTTTCATATAGAAATGGAAGGCGGCCTTTCAGATAGGGTTTAAATGGTTCCCCAAACATCCTTAGCAATATTTACTACATGTTTAATCTTATTCCACTGCTCTTCTTCCGTTAAAATATTTCCTTCTTCTGTGCTGGCAAAGCCGCATTGAGGGCTTACTGCCAGGTTTTCTAAAGGAATAAATTGACTTGCTTCTTTAATTCTTGCCTTAATGGATTCTGGATCCTCGAGTTCTGGGAATTTAGAAGTGAATAATCCTAGTACAACGGTTAGGTTAGGACGCTTGAAGCCTTTTAAAGGTTCGAAGTCACCAGAACGCTGATCATCATACTCTAGGAATAGCCCGTCCACATTTAGCTCAGCGAAAATGGCATCGGAAATTTGATCGTACCCGCCGCTTGTGATGTAGGTGGATCTGAAGTTGCCGCGGCAAATATGCATGGTAATTATCAAATCTTCCGGCTTATCGGCAATGGTTTCATTGATTGCACTTACTCTTGTTTTGATGATTTCATGTACATCCAAGCCAACTTTTTCAACCACTGCATTGATTCGCTCTTCTGAAACAAAATCAATCCAAGATGTGTCGTCTAATTGCAAGTAACGGCAGCCAGCATCATAGAAAGCCTGGATGGCTTTTTGATAGGCAGCTACGGTATCTTTATAAAGTTGTTCGCTGTTGCCATTGTAATACTCATCGCCTTGAATTCTCGTAAATAACATATTCGGGCTTGGAATGGAGAACTTCGCCACTTGGCTGCCATCTCCATATTTTTCAACTGCCTGCTTTAAAAACTTGAAATGCTCCAGCATATAATGATCATTAAAGTCAACTTTGCCCACTACTTTAATGGCGTTGTTTCTTGTTTGGGCGCCTTTGAAGTTGCTGATATATTCATTTTCGAAAAATGCTACACCCTCCAAACCAGCCAGGAAATCCAAATGCCACCATGAACGTCTAAACTCACCATCTGTAACGGATTTTAAGCCTGCTTCAATTTGGTTTTGAACTAATTTCTCAATTTCTTGATCCTCAACCGCCTTCAGGGCATCTGCATCAATTTCCCCATTGGCAAAAGCCTTTCTGGCTTCTTTAACCGGTTCTGTTCGAAGAAAGCTGCCGACATGGTCAGCTTTGAATGGAGTTTTTACTAGAGTTGCTGTCATTAATTATTCCTTCTTTCTCGGTGTAATAAAAAACCCTCTTCTCAAAAATAAGAAGAGGGGTAATAGCCATTACTAAATCTCTTCTTATCTTTAAGCACTCGCTTCTGGAATTGGCACAGTACGAACGTGTCTGCTGCCGAGGCTTCAAAGGGCCAGTCCCTCCACCTCTCTTGATAAGAATATTCAAAAATATTTAATTAACAGTTAAGATACACCTGTTCTGATTTCCTGTCAACAAAAATCTACAACACTATTGTTGTGGTGGAATGGAAAAGCTATCCAAAATAGGCTCAATGGGACAAATACCTAAACATATATTATTTATGGTAACGCTATTAAAAAATGAACTGCAGCAAGGAATTAAGATTCAAGTGATGATCTGAGGTGAAAAAATGGAATTTAACTGGCGAGAGGGTCATTTTGATGGGTCTTTGCAGCCATTTTGTGCACAGACAACGGATATGGCGCCCCTATTTGAAGCAGAAGCTTATGATCATGCAGAAAAGAAAATAAAAAAGCTTCGTCTAGAAAGCTATCGTGGAAGCTGGGTTATTTTATTTTTTTATGCAAGTGATTTTACCTTTGTTTGACCGACAGAATTGGCAGCGGTCGCTGTTATTAAAGATCAACTAAAGACACTTAATACAAATGTCCTTGCTATAAGCACGGACAGTGTGTATGCCCATAAAGTTTTCGCTGAGGTATCTCCTAATGCCTCTCAGGTATCATTTCCACTTCTAAGTGACCGAACACACCAAATCAGTAAAGCATACAGAGTCCTAAACGAAAAAGTTGGGGCAGCCTTAAGAGCAACCGTCATTATCGATCCAGATGGAATAATTGTATCCAAATTGGTATACCCATTAGAAGTTGGCCGAAATGTTTACGAAATACTAAGGATCATACAAGGGGTACAATACGGAAGAAGCACCGGAGAAGGAGTCCCAGCTAACTGGGTTCCCGGTAACCCAGGAATCATTAGAGACCCAAAGTATATCGGAAGAATTTGAGGCATGGGGACGGTTCTCATGCCTCGTTTAGGCTTTTAAGATCGTCTACACACATCATTGATTCATTAATTATGTCGTAATTTGTCGAAAAGTTAATAAAAATGTACGCGTTTTCACCTGATATGATAGTTTCTATACAAATATTCTAAATATTCATCCCTTTGTGACTACCCAGGAAAAATGGATAGATCGGTCTGTCAGGAGGTATAAAATGTGCCAGGAACACAGAAACAAAAATGTAGAAGTAAATTTTGAAATACCAGAAAACATAATCCAAAGTTTTAGAGATGCTGTTGAAAAAAATGGAAAGTCAATGAATGACGTGCTTAGGTTATATATGCAAAAATACATTTGGAAACAAAGTGAATTACAAAGAAATAGACAAATACGGCGTCAAAGTATTGGAGCCAAGTGATAAAATGATAGTATATTAATATAGAAATACTTTAACCAATTATATCAAATATTTTCAAAACGGTTGCCATGTAAGTTTGACACCTTTAAAAGAATCATGGTATATATATTCAAATTATGACGAATGAGCATAACCACAGGGGGAATTTAAAATTATGGAACATCGCAGCAAAATTTTAGATTGTACGATCCGTGATGGGGGATTAGTTAACAATTGGGATTTCAGTGTCGAATTTGTCCAGGACTTGTATAATGGACTAAGTGCGGCTGGCGTTGAGTATATGGAGATTGGCTACAAAAACTCCGCAAAGCTTCTGAACGCAACTGAACCTAATCCATGGAGATTTCTAGATGATCATTTTCTGAAAGAAATCATTCCTGAGAAAAAATTTACGAAGCTATCTGCATTAGTAGATATTGGCCGTGTCGATCCCAACGATATCCTGCCTCGCGAGCAAAGTGTGTTGGATATGATCCGGGTAGCCTGCTATATCCGTGAAGTGGACAAGGGGCTGGAGCTTGTCCAAATGTTCCATGATTTAGGATATGAGACATCTCTCAATATTATGGCTTTATCCAGTGTGCCTGAACAGAAGCTTATTGAAGCAATGGAAATGGTCAAAGAAAGTCCAGTCGATGTTGTGTATATCGTGGATTCTTTTGGAAGCTTAGATCCGGCTGATATTGCACATCAAGTGAAAAAGTTTCAAGCGATGCTTCCTAACAAGCAGCTTGGTATTCATACGCATAACAATTTGCAGTTAGCATTTGCTAATACCTTGACAGCACATCAAAATGGAGTTACCTTCCTGGATTCATCTGTTTACGGCATGGGACGGGCGGCAGGGAACTGCAATACAGAGCTTCTTGTCAGCTACATAAAAAAACCAAGCTATGAACTTAAACCGTTACTTGGTGTAATCGAAAAGCATATGTTAGAAATGAGAGAAAAGTGGGAATGGGGCTATATCATTCCTTATATGATCTCTGGTGTCCTTAATGAGCATCCACGGGTGGCAATGGCTTATCGAAATAGTGACGAGCGTGACCAATTCGTTGACTTCTATGACAAGGTAACAACACCTGAAGCAACTTTAGCTACAACTTCTAGGTAGTTTATTACATGTACAGCCGCCTGCGGGCGGTTCTTTTTTTGGGGATGAAAGCAACTGGGCAGAATAGTAGCGAAAACACATCGGATTTGTAATCATAGAAAGAAGATTTAAGACTTATGGAGAGTGAAACCAATAATGGATAAAAAACAGATTGAGTATAAAATTCTAGAGTTGAAAGACGAATACTTACAGCTGCAACATAATCTTGAAAAATTAGAGTATGTAAAAGGAAACATAGCCCCGTTGGAAAAACGACTATCTGAAATTGAAGAGGAATTGAATTCTCTTAATCAATTATTACGAAAAATAGCAGGGCAAACACAAAAATAGTAACTTAAGTTCAAGAGACCACAGAATTGATGGTCTCTTTTCTTGAATCAAAGTTTTAATAGATGCGTATTAAATAGTTATAAAAGCACCTTTTCAGCGATAAGTCTATAGGATTCAATGCGATCCTTCGGAGAATGTGTAATCGTTAAAATCATAATTTCATCCGCATTATATGAAGCTTGTAACTGCTCAAGTTTCTTTTTTACCTCCAGTGGATTGCCAATGATCATTCTCTTTTTCATCGCTGCTAATTTTTCTAGTTCTTTTTCATTGAGTTCGTATTGCTTTGCTTCCTGGATAGAGGGCACAAATTGCCCTTCGCCTTTTTCCTTCTGTAATGCCCAGATTAGATTACTTAATGCGATTTCTTCAGCTTTTTCGGCCGTTTCCGCACAAACCACTGAAACAGTTAACAATACCTGAGGGGATTGACCATGTTTGTTAGGTTGAAAGGCATCAAGATATTGTTGGATGATGTCTGCTCCGTCTTTGTCGCTCATGAACTGGCCGAATGCATATGCCAAGCCATGTTCAGCAGCAAGGTGGGCACTTTTTTTACTTGTACCAAGAATCCACGGCATCGGCGGCACTTCCGGCAGGGGAGAGGCCTTTAGTTTTGAAAACTCGTGATCTTCAGGAAAATCATTTTTTAAAAAGTGAAGCAGTTCTTTTACTAAGTCAGGCAATTTCCAAACCTGTTGTAAAAAATTATCGGATAAAGCATTCGTTGCCTCCGCTGACCCGCCAGGTGCACGCCCAATGCCGATATCAATCCGATTTGGATATAGGGTAGCCAGCATATTATAAACCTCGGCCACTTTATATGGTTTATAATGCGGTAATAATACAGCCCCAGAACCGAGGCGAATCCGTTTGGTGTTGGCGCCAATATAACTGATCATCACTTCAGGTGCCGAGCAGGCCAGACCTGGCAAATCATGATGTTCGGAAATCCAATACCGTGTGTAACCTAACTCATCTCCTGCTTGGGCTAGCTTCAATGATTCATCCAATGCCTCTTTTGCTGTTTGGTTGGAGGAGATGGGAGATAAATCTAATATGCTTAATTTCACTGCACCATGCCTTCTTTCTTAATTCTTCACTTCGAGCAAAGTCAATGTAAAAATTCCTACTTGTCCTTTTTCATATAAGTTCGTGACAGAAGTGGAATATTGTTGAATGGTACCTCTAAACGCTAAACCAGTTTCAGGAACTTTTACATCAAAGGACCCTTCATACAGCAACACTGCAGTGTCGTGATACTCCTCACTCGTCACTTTAAATTCAATAACAATTTTATGTAAACCGTTCTCAAGCTCTTGTTTGTATTTGTCTATACGAATGGAAGTATTATTTAAGATGATTTCATTAACCAATGACACCACACCTTTTTTGTTATTATGAAAAAATAATAGCACTGGGCCAATAGGGGAGCAAATGAATTGGACTGTCAGTTTAAAAATAACAACAGTCTTCTTATATAACATAAGCCCATTTCATTTCTAAATTTCTTAGCACATACATCGTTTATTATTTGGTAAAAATTTCAGGTTGATGATAAATGAAAATCGCGATATATTATAAATCCGTCACTTACACGAGTGACAGAAGACATGATACATTTTTAGATAGTTTCAAGAAATTAAAAACTTTTTCTTGCGATGTGAAAATGTATGTGTTAATATAATAAATGTCGCTTTTGGAATAAATCATTAACTTCGTAAATTGGAAGAAAATGATGGTTGATAGATTAGTAGAAATGCGATATAATTTAATTCTTGTCGCTTAAACAAGTGACAAAGATAGTTCTTTGAAAACTAAACAAACAAAAACGTCAACAAACAATAATAATCATGTTTCTTCTATATAATATAGAAAACATGAGCCAACGTAACATTTTTGAGCTAATCAACTCAACTTTATTGGAGAGTTTGATCCTGGCTCAGGACGAACGCTGGCGGCGTGCCTAATACATGCAAGTCGAGCGAATCACTGGGAGCTTGCTCCCGGTGGTTAGCGGCGGACGGGTGAGTAACACGTGGGCAACCTGCCTGTAAGACTGGGATAACTTCGGGAAACCGGAGCTAATACCGGATAATTTCTTCCCTCGCATGAGGGAAGGTTGAAAGTCGGTTTCGGCTGACACTTACAGATGGGCCCGCGGCGCATTAGCTAGTTGGTGAGGTAACGGCTCACCAAGGCGACGATGCGTAGCCGACCTGAGAGGGTGATCGGCCACACTGGGACTGAGACACGGCCCAGAC
>NZ_JAGYPE020000030.1:0-44914 GCF_018343545.2 Neobacillus citreus
GGAGGCTCCAGGACCTCCCCGCGGAAAGCGAGTGCCCGGAGCGGAAATCAACAGGCCCAATAGCAGGCACAATAATTATTCTTCTTCCGGTACATCGATGATGATCATATCTGACCCAATCTTTTTAATGTGTTGCCAGGGTACTCTTATTTCATCCCCTTGCTTTCTCAGTCCAAACCATTTGACGGAAGGGATTAAGAGCGCCTGGATTTGGCCTGTGCTTTCATTTATTTCCAGATCTGTTTGGCCCAAGACACCAAGGCGCTCTGCTTTTTTTACATCGACAATTTCTTTTCCGCTTAATTCACTCAACCTCATATAAGCCGCCCCCTATTCCTCACTTACTATATATTTATAGAGGGAAGTCCTTATTTAGAATAAAGAAAAAAACAGTTCACCGAGGCAAACTGTTTTTTTCGTTAATTATGCTAAATTAGTTGGGAATTCTCCGTCAGGGCTGATTAACGACACGGAATACTTATCAGTAAATACATCCCTTGTCATTTTGTCTACGCTTTCTTTTGTTACTGCATCAATTTGTTCAATGATTTCGTCAAGCGAGCGATGGCGCTTTAAAAGGAGTTCATTTTTTCCGTTTCGGCTCATCCGGCTGTTCGTACTTTCCAGACTCAACATAAGACTGCCCTTCAGCTGTTCCTTGCTGTTCGTTAATTCCTTTTCCGTTATGCCTGTTTGTTTTAATTTATCAAGCGTTTCCTGAACAGTATCAAACAATACATTTAATTGTTTTGCCCCGGTACCGCCGTAAATAGTCACAATGCCGCTGTCTTGATAAGCAGAATGATAGGAAAAAACGGAATAAGCCAATCCTCTTTGCTCGCGTACCTCTTGAAATAATCTGGAGCTCATGCTTCCTCCCAAAATATTATTCAAGGTAATCAAGCTATAAATATCTTCATGACCAACCTTTAATCCTTTAAACCCGATACAAAGGTGCGCCTGTTCAGTTTCCTTTTTCCGTGAAATCCGGTTGGCATGGAAAACAGGAACATTTTCTTGTACTGTTGTACTTCCGCCTTGGTAGGAGCCAAAGTAGGCTTCCACTTCTTGAATGAAGCTTTCTGAAACATTACCTGCAATTGAAATCACAACATTTTCAGGTGTGTATCGTTCATGAATATATTCCTTTAACGTATTGCCTGTAAAAGAGTTCAATGTTTCTTCAGTTCCTAGAATTGGATAACCAAGAGGATGGTCTTCATAAACAGCCCTGCTCAGCAAATCATGAACAATATCATCAGGTGTATCTTCATACATCTTTATTTCTTCTAAAACCACATTTTTTTCTTTCTTTAATTCCTCTTCCACAAAGGTAGAGTTAAAGAACATATCTGCTAATACGTCTAAAGCAAACTTTGAATGGGTATCGAGTACCTTAGCGTAATAGCATGTGTATTCCTTTGAGGTAAACGCATTTACCTGACCGCCAATGCTGTCAAAGGATTCAGCAATTTCTTTAGCAGTTTTGGTAGTGGTTCCTTTAAAAAACATATGTTCAAGGAAATGGGAAATCCCGTTTGTCTCAGGATTTTCATCTCTTGATCCCGTTCCAATCCAGATACCAATGGCAACGGACCTTACGGTAGGGATTTGTTCTAATACAATTCTTGCTCCATTTTGGCACGTGTATTTGTTAATCATCGACTTCCTCCTGTCTATAAACAGCAG
Source organism: Neobacillus citreus (assembly GCF_018343545.2). Lineage (GTDB taxonomy): Bacteria > Bacillota > Bacilli > Bacillales > Cytobacillaceae > Neobacillus > Neobacillus citreus. Next base: position 1,690 of record NZ_JAGYPE020000030.1, read on the forward strand.
ATGCTACTTCCCAATTGTTAATTATACCTATAATCACTATATTCTCCAACTTTTAGGTATTTCTTCCCTCAATTTATTTTATGACCCTTTCCTCGCTCATTAATTCAGAAACCGTCCCAATCTGTAAATTCTTTTGTTCGATTAAGGTAATTAATCGATCTAAAGATTTTGCCGTCGATTCAGTTGGGTGCATGAGGATTAACGACCCATTGCCAATCTTGCCCATTACCCGGTTAATTAAGGCATCTGGAGAAGGCTTTCTCCAGTCCACAGTATCTACCGTCCACATGACTGTTTTCATGTTTAATTCATCTGCGATTTTGACTGTTTCGTCGCGATAACTGCCGCTCGGAGGAGCAAACCATTCTGTCTTTTTATCGGTCACGGCTTCGATCACTTCATTGGTTTTCACCATTTGTTCTCTGGTTTGGGCAGCTGTAAGCTTTGCCATATCCGGGTGGGAATACGAATGGTTTCCTACCTCATGCCCGGCACTAACAATCATTTTGGCCAACTCAGGGTTCTTTTTAGCCCAGTTGCCTTCTAGAAAAAAACTTGCCGATACATTATGATTTTTTAACGTTGCCAGCATATCTGATAAATATTCATTTCCCCAGGCAACGTTTATGATAAAGCTGACCATCGGTTTATCGGGATGCCCCTTATAAATAGGTGAGGGCGGCAGATCTTTAAGCTGCACTTTAGGCTTCACCTGTTTAAAGACGAGTTTTTTCTCATCAAAAGTGCCTTTCTTTTTCATATTTTGATAAGAAGCAGCCAGGTCAACTGCAAGGCCATTGTATCCCGGTATCGCCTTCCAAACCGGATCGATTTTGGCATCTGAAGGCGGTTTCTCATATTCAGGTGCATTTTTTACAATGCTTTGGTATAAGGAATCCGTCTCCTTTACTGCCGGAAGTGCTGATCCCTTTAAGGCGGAAACATAATTATGTACAATTGGACTATTTACAATAAGGAAAGCAGCAAGCACAATTACCGCGATAATTATCTTTTTTTTCATTCTTCCTCTTCCCCCTTCTATACAGATTATGACGAGCAGGGACAAGGTAGAACGATGATAAAGCATGCCAATAGAAAAAGAAAAAGTCAGGAGCGGCCTCCTGACTTTTTAAACGATTATTGATTTTGTTCAGCTTTTTCCTTCTGTTCCTTCAGGACAGCTTTACGCGATAAATTAACGCGGCCTTGTTTATCAATTTCGGTCACTTTTACTAAAATTTCATCGCCGATTTTCAAGACATCTTCCACTTTTCCTACCCGCTCTTCGGCCAGTTCAGAAATATGGACTAATCCGTCTTTGCCGGCAAAGATTTCGACGAAGGCACCGAATTTTTCAATCCGTTTTACTTTACCAAGATACAATTGCCCAACCACAACTTCACGGACAATATCTTCGATAATTTGCTTTGCTTTTTGATTCATTTCTGAGTCAGCTGAAGCAATGAAAATGGTTCCATCCTGCTCGATGTCAATCTTAACCCCAGTTTCTTCAATAATTTTGTTAATTTGCTTCCCACTAGGTCCAATAACATCGCGGATCTTATCCGGATTAATCGTCATGGTCAGAATTTTTGGCGCAAACCGCGAAAGATCAGGTCTTGGTTCAGCAAGTGTAGCTAGCATAGAATCAAGGATCTGCATTCTTCCGACTTTGGCCTGCTGCAATGCTTCTTCTAAAATTTCACGGGAAAGACCCTCAATTTTAATGTCCATTTGCAGAGCGGTAACACCTTTGGCTGTACCGGCTACTTTAAAGTCCATATCGCCAAGATGGTCTTCCATCCCTTGAATGTCCGTTAAAACGGTATAGTGCTCTCCTGATTTCACAAGACCCATAGCAATACCGGCAACTGGTGCTTTAATAGGTACACCGGCATCCATCATGGCTAATGTGCTAGCACAAATACTTGCCTGCGAGGTAGAACCATTAGATTCAAGCACCTCGGATACTAAGCGGATTGTATATGGAAAATCCTTTTCATTTGGAACTACCGGTTCGAGGGCACGTTCCCCTAAAGCTCCGTGACCGATTTCGCGGCGGCCTGGCCCGCGGATTGGTCCTGTTTCCCCGACGCTGAAGGAAGGGAAATTATAATGGTGCATAAAGCGTTTTTCTTCTTCAATTCCAAGACCATCAAGAATTTGCACATCCCCCATTGCACCAAGGGTACAAATGCTTAACGCTTGGGTTTGTCCCCTTGTAAATAACCCCGAACCATGGGTACGCGGCAGGATCCCTACTTGGGATGATAAAGGACGAATCTCATCAATCTTTCGGCCGTCCGGACGCACTTTTTCAACCGTGATTAAGCGGCGGACTTCACCTTTGACCATCTTGTCCAAAATTTGTTTAACCTGTTTTAGCTCATCATCGGCAGCTTCCTGCTCATCAAAATGAGCCAATACTCGATTCTTTACATCAGTGATGGCAGCTTCTCTAGCATGCTTTTCTTGAACTTGAATGGCACTGATCATGTCTGTTTCACACATTTCCCGTACCTTTGCTTCAAGCTCCTTGTCAAGCTCATACAGGTTTATCTGCCTTTTTTCTTTGCCGATTTCAGCAACGATTTTCTCTTGGAATTCAATTAACCGCTTGATTTCTTCATGGCCAAACATGATAGCCTCAAGCATGATTTCTTCAGGTACCTCATCGGCCCCTGCTTCAACCATGTTAATAGCATCCTTTGTACCGGCAACCGTTAGGTGGATGTCACTCTTTTCAGCCTGCTCCACCGTTGGATTGATCACGAATTCATTATTTACACGGCCGACTACGACGCCGGCAATCGGACCCTCAAACGGGATGTCCGATACCGATAAAGCCAGTGATGACCCGAACATCGCGGCCATTTCCGAAGAACAATCCTGATCCACACTCATGACAATACTGATTACTTGAACATCATTACGAAAACCATCTGCGAAAAGCGGACGAATTGGTCTGTCAATCAATCGGCTTGCCAAAATCGCTTTTTCACTTGGACGTCCTTCCCGTTTAATAAAGCCTCCGGGAATCTTACCGACTGCATATAATCTTTCCTCATAATTCACTGTTAATGGAAAAAAGTCTAGGTTCTTAGGCTCCTTAGACGCTGTGGCCGTACTTAAAACGGCTGTATCTCCATAACGGACCAAGACTGCACCGTTAGCTTGTTTGGCTAGTTGCCCAATTTCAACTGTCAGATTGCGGCCGGCCCAATCCATGGAATACTCATGTTTTTGCTGATCCATATTTTTACCCCTCTCTATCTAAATCACTTAGGAGGATGACGCGAAACTTATTCGCTGGTATCATCTTTCTAATGTAACTATAAAAAAGCGAAAACGCTTGTGATTTCAAACCAAATTAGTATTAGTATGCACAAAAAATCATGACTTAAAAATTATGTATGAAATATTCAATAACTTTTAAAAGCTAACAAAAAAGCGGGAAAAATCCCGCTTCTGTAAACTAACGACGTAGACCAAGCTTATTGATTAACACGCGGTAACGTTGAACATCTTTGTTACGCAGGTAAGTCAAAAGATTACGACGTTTACCAACCATTTTCAAAAGACCACGGCGTGAGTGATGATCTTTCTTGTGAGTACGTAAGTGCTCGTTCAAATTGTTGATTGATTCTGTAAGGACAGCGATTTGAACTTCAGCAGATCCTGTGTCGTTCTCATGAGTTTTATACTCATTGATGATTTCGTTTTTACGTTCTTGTGTGATTGCCATCCAGGTTCACCTCCTATTTCTCAATCCCCTCATGCCGAGCAAGCGTCGGTGATTCGACTTGCCAAGCAAAGGTTCATTTAGTACGTATTTAAGAATACAATGTTTTGTCGCAAAATGCAAGTTCATTCCATCATATATTATAGGAAAACTTCTCTTCTTCTATACATCAAGCAGCTTGTGTTTTTCCGCAAAATATTCCAAAGCCCTATTTTTATCTTTTTCAATTTGCTTTACAAGTTCTTCTATTCCAGAAAACTTTTGTTCATTTCGCAGGAATAGATGCCACTCAATTACGGCATCCTCTCCATAGATATCCTTATGAAAATCAAATAAATGAACTTCAATCGACAGCTTGACTGCCTCCTTATTAAAGGTAGGCTTATAGCCAACATTACAAACACCATTATGCATACTGCCGCTAACCATCATCCTTACCGCATAAACACCTGTAGGGGGAATAATGTATTCATCATTTAATTCAATATTTGCCGTCGGAAAACCAATGGTCCGTCCCCGTTTATCACCATGGACGACATACCCTGAAGTTGTGTAATACCTTCCCAAAAGGTGCGAAAGTTCCTCAACAGTCCCCTCTTTAAGAAGTCGGCGAATTCTGGTCGAGCTCACCTTTTCGTTCCCCTCGGTAAATTCCGGTATAACAGAAAAGGTAAATTTCTCTCTTGAGTGAAATGGAATGGTCTCCATCGTCCCTTTGCCCATCCGGCCGTAGGTAAAATCAAAGCCTGCGGTCGCGTGCTGCACATTCAGCCCGATAACGTATTGGTCAATAAATTCTTGAGGCAGAAGATTGGCAAATTCTATAGTAAAGTGAACGACAAAAAGAAAATCAATACCCATTCCCTCGATAATTTTGATTTTTTCTGCTAATGGGGTAATGGATTTTACATGCTTTTCATTTTTCCCTAAAACCACAGAAGGATGAGGGTCAAAAGTCATGACTGCGCTTGACAGTCCTTGTTCATCAGCTTGCTTCTTTGCTTCAAGTATTACCTGCCTATGCCCGCGATGCACGCCATCGAAATAGCCAAGGGCCATCGATAAGGGAGGCAGCGCCTGCAGATCTGACACATTTAGCGGAAAACTTAATCTTTTTACTTCCAACTGAAACTCACCTTTTCTATACAGGAACCTTTATTCGAGTTCATTTCTTAGAACCTTCACCGGCTTTAAGAGGCCTTGCTTATTGGGATGCTTTGCATAGATAGCAAGCGCCAGCCCTTCAGCCGTTTCGGCAATAATAGGTCCGTCACAAGTTTTTAAATTCTCTGGAATTTCTAAAAGTGCACCGTTTTTCACTTTCTCTGCTACTTTATCATTAATCTGCATTTTCGGCAAATGAGAAAGTGCCGATTCCAATGGTCGTAAAACCTGCGAAATGCTCCCTTCTGCCATTAACCTTTCCACTTCTTCAAGCGTAAGGCAATCAGTAAGCGTGTACGAAGCAGATTGCGTCCTTACCAATTTTGACATATGCGCTGGAAACCCCAAAGCCTCACCAATCATGACAGCTAAAGTTCGAATATAAGTGCCTTTACTGCAGCTAACCTGAAAGCGGAAGCTGATGGTCTCGCCAGCGAATTCAGTCCGTTCATCCAGAAGGTTAATCGAATAAATCATTACTTTCCTTGATGGGCGTTCCACGACAATCCCTTTTCGGGCATATTCATAAAGACGGACCCCATTCACTTTAACGGCGGAATACATTGGCGGTGTTTGCTCAATTTCGCCTGTTAACGACTGTAGTACCCTTAGAATTTCTTCGCGGCTGATGGTCCGGTTAACCATTTCCTTTTCCACCACTTCACCAGAAGCATCTTCCGTTGTCGTGGAAAAACCAATGGTTACTTCCCCTTCATACGCCTTGCCTGCATCTGTAATATACTCGGCTATTTTTGTCGCTTTCCCGATACAGATTGGGAGAACTCCGGTTACATCAGGGTCAAGTGTTCCAGTATGACCGATTTTCTTTGTTTTTAAGATCTTTCGCAATTTAAAAACACAATCATGAGAGGTAAGCCCCGCAGGCTTCAATAATGGTAAAATGCCTTCCAATTTTCACAACCTCTTTCCTGTCATCCCCGAAAAAAATGGATAGACTTTTTCGTCTATCCATTTTCCTCATTTGTGAGGATATGCAAACTATTTGGTAAAAGATGAGTTATTCTTCTTCATTTTTTTCCATCGGGCTTCCGTCAGAATGTAAATCATGAAGAAGTGTTTCGATGCGATTCCCATAATCAATGGATTCGTCGAATTCAAAGATAATTTCGGGAGTTTTGCGAAGGCGAATACGATGGCCGATTTCGCTTCGAATAAATCCTTTTGCTTTTGCAAGGCCTTTAAGCGTATTCTCCCTCTGTTCATCATCACCCAATACCGAAATAAACACCTTAGCTTGTTGCAAATCGCCTGTTACCTGAACGTCTGTAACGGTCACAAAACCAATCCGAGGATCTTTTATCTTGCGTCCGATAATGTCACTCAGTTCTTTCTTCATTTGCTCTCCAACACGATTTGGTCTGTGGCTCATTCAATTCACCTCTTCATTTAAAGCCATTCCATTTCGGTGACTGTTCTTTCTATCTCTGGAAACGAGTCAATTAGTTTTAATGCATTCTGCAGCTCATGCTCTGTTGACACCCGCGCTGCCGTAACAGCGACAATGGCTATTTTAGTCCGCTGCCAGACATCGTGATAGTCAACCTCTGCTGCTGACACATTAAATTTTTGTTTTAAACGAGTAAGAATTCGCTGTAAAACAGCTCGCTTCTCTTTTAAGGAATGTGCATCGTAAATGATGCATTCACAAACGGCGGCGCCGATTATCATTTCCGCTCGATTTCCTCCATTACATACGCTTCAATAATATCTCCCTCTTTAACATCATTAAAGTTTTTAATGGTGATACCGCATTCGTAGCCTTGGGATACTTCCTTGGCATCATCCTTGAAGCGTTTTAAGGCATCAATCTCACCTTCAAAAATAACAACCCCATCACGAATGACACGAATACCGCTGTCACGGGTAATTTTTCCGTCAATTACATATGAACCGGCAATCGTTCCGACCTTTGAAACCTTAAATGTCTGGCGGACCTCAGCTTGACCGATAACTTTCTCAACAAATTCCGGATCAAGCATACCCTTCATGGCCGCTTCCATCTCTTCAATGACTTTATAAATAATGCGGTGCAAACGGACATCTACTTTTTCTGCATCTGCTGCACGTTTGGCATTCACGTCAGGACGAACATTAAAGCCGATGACTATGGCGTTTGAAGCAGCCGCGAGCGTGATATCAGATTCGTTAATGGCACCTGTTCCATTATGGATAATTTTGATGTTTACACCTTCGACATCAATTTTTTGCAAGGAAGCAGCTAACGCCTCTGCAGAACCTTGAACGTCTGATTTCAAAATGACATTCAGATCCTTCATTTCTCCCTGCTTTAATTGTTCAAAGAGATTGTCTAGGCTGACACGGGTTTTTTCACCGCGCTGGGCAACCAATGCGATTTGAGCACGTGATTCTCCAACTTGACGGGCTGTTTTCTCATCGTCAAATACAACGAAGCGGTCTCCAGCCTGAGGTACATCACTTAGTCCGGTAATTTCAACCGGTGTAGATGGACCTGCATCCTTAACCCGGCGTCCTAAATCATTCACCATTGCCCGCACACGTCCGAATGTATTTCCGACGACAATTGGATCGCCAATTTTTAGCGTTCCATTCTGAACAAGCAAGGTTGCAACGGATCCGCGTCCTTTATCCAATCTGGCCTCAATGACCGTTCCTACTGCATTCCGTTTCGGATTTGCTTTATATTCTTCTACTTCACTTACTAACAGGATCATTTCAAGAAGACTGTCGATTCCCTCACCTGTTTTAGCGGATAGCGGAACAAAAATAGTATCTCCACCCCAAGCCTCGGCTACTAAACCGTGCTCAGTAAGCTCTTGCATAACCCGGTCGGCATTTGCTGCTGGTTTATCCATTTTATTAACAGCAACAATAATCGGAACTTCCGCTGCCTTAGCATGGTTAATTGCTTCTACTGTCTGCGGCATAACACCGTCATCTGCAGCAACCACTAGGATTGTAATATCTGTAATTTGCGCACCACGGGCCCGCATTGTTGTAAACGCAGCGTGTCCAGGTGTGTCAAGGAATGTAATTTTCTTTCCGTTTTCAATTACCTGGTAGGCACCAATATGCTGAGTGATTCCTCCTGCCTCTCCCTCGGTAACTTTTGTATTACGGATAGAGTCAAGCAAGGTTGTTTTACCATGGTCAACGTGTCCCATAATTGTCACAACAGCAGGGCGTTCCACTAGGTTTTCCGTTGAATCCTCTGTGAAATAAATTTCCAAATCGGTCGTATCAACTTTAATTTCTTCTTCGACCTCAACACCATATTCACCGGCAATTAATTCAATCGCATCTTTGTCTAAATCCTGATTGATTGTTGCCATGATGCCAAGCAGGAACAGCTTTTTGATTATTTCAGAAGGCTCTCTGTGCAGCTTCTTGGCCAGTTCTGCAACCGTTAAAGATTCACTGAAGGTAATTTTAGCTGGAAGCTCCTTCTCTTTCTTCTTTTGCGGCGCTTGGGATTGCTGCGTATGGTTTTGTTGATGATTCCGCTTCTTATTTTGTTGATGATTACGATTTTGTTGTTGATTATTATGGGGACGATTTTTGTTTTTCCCAGCTTGAAATGCTTTATTTTCTTTGGATTGAAATTCCTGTTCATGTTTTTTGCCTTCTTTGGCTTTTGGTGCTCCCGGAGCAACCTTTACTTTGGAAGGCACGACAAGTTTTTCATCATCGTCCTCATAAGCCTTTGGCGTCGTTTTAGTCTGCACCTGAGGCTTTGTCTGAACCTTTTGCTGAGTTTGTCGACCATTGTTATTGTTATTGTTTCGATTTTGTTCGGCCGTATTTCCAGTCTTTTTCTGCTGCTCTTTATTTTCCTTTTTATTGTAGGCAGCATCAAGCTTTTTAATATCTGATGATTCTAGAGTTGCCATATGATTTGAAACCTCTATGTTCATTTCTTTTAATTTTGTAATGATTTCTTTACTAGATAGGTTATGTTTTTTTGCATACTCATAAACACGCATTTTACTCATTATTTTCACCCCCGCAAGATTTAATCGAGCACTTGTTTAAGTTTTTTGGCAAATCCATCATCCAAAACGGCTGCCACAACGCGGGCCTCTTTGCCAATCGCCTGGCCAAGAAGATAACGATTTTCAACCATTTTAATTGGAACCTCATACGAATTACATTTGTCGGTAATTTTTTTTGTCGTATTTTGTGATGCATCTGCGGATAATAAAACGAGCTTCGCATTTCCACTGCGGATTTGCTTAACGCTCAGCTCCTCACCAGATATTACTTTTCGTGCTCGATTGGCCAGTCCAAGCAATGACATCCATTGGTTTTCGTTCATTTAGACGACCCGTTCTCCTTCTCTATCAACTCAAGCAGCTCATCATATAACGATTCGGAAATCGTAACCTCTAAATGGTTTGCCAAAATATTCTTTTTCTTTGCCAAGAGGACGGCATCTTTTTCCTTTGAAAGATATGCACCCCTGCCCGATTTTTTTCCAGTTAAATCGACGGATACATCTCCTTCTTTTGAGCGAACGATGCGAACGAGTTCTTTTTTCGGCTTCATTTCACCAGTGGCCACACATTTCCGCATAGGAACTTTTTTCTTTGTGTTCACCATCATTCACCTCTGATCTAATCTAATTCTTCATCGTTAAAATCGTCAAAATCAGTATCCGCTCCATCATCGAATAGACGAATTGTTTCTTCACGAGGATAAATCCCCATTTCACGAGCCTCAGATTCTGATTTAATATCAATTTTCCAGCCGGTTAATTTAGCCGCTAAACGGGCATTTTGTCCGCGTTTCCCAATTGCTAATGAAAGCTGATAATCCGGCACGACAACCGTTGTCGCTTTTTCATCTTCATTTACTGAAACATCCAGCACTTTCGATGGGCTGAGCGCATTGGCTACAAAAACAACCGGGTCATCGGACCATTTTACAATATCGATTTTTTCGCCCTTTAATTCATTAACAACTGCTTGAACACGGGCACCCTTCGGACCAACACAGGATCCAACTGGATCAACCTCAGGGTTATCGGAGTGAACTGAAATCTTCGAACGGTCGCCTGCTTCGCGGGCAACAGATTTAATTTCTACCGTCCCATCATAGATTTCCGGCACTTCGATTTCAAATAAACGTTTTAATAATCCCGGATGAGTCCTTGAAACAAATATTTGAGGTCCTTTTGTTGTTTTTTCTACCTTAGTAATAAATACTTTAATTCGATCATGCGGCTTATAACGTTCATTTGGCATCTGCTCATTGATTGGGAGCAGAGCTTCTATTTTACCAAGGCTGACATAAATAAATTTTGAATCGAGTCTTTGGACGATACCAGTCATGATATCTTCTTCACGGTCAATAAATTCAGAATAAATAATTCCTCTTTCCGCTTCTCTGACTCTTTGTGTCACAACCTGTTTAGCAGTTTGGGCAGCAATTCGGCCGAAATCCTTCGGCGTTACTTCCATTTCGACGATATCCTCAACCTGATAGTTTGGATTGATTCTAATAGCATCTTCTAAGGAAATTTCAAGACGTGGATCAAACACTTCGTCCACTACTTCTTTACGTGCAAAAACACGCATTGAACCAGTTTCCAGGTTTAAATCAATTCTAACGTTTTGCGCTTGATTAAAATTGCGGCGGTAAGCCGAGATAAGCGCCGCTTCAATGGCTTCAATTAAAACATCCCTGGAAATACCTTTTTCTCTTTCCAGGACAATAAGAGCATCTATTAGTTCGCTGCTCATTTGTGTATATCCCCCTAATCTATTTTATTTTTCTAAGTTTAAGAAAACGTTACAGCAAGCCTTGCATTTGCCACTTTTTCATATGGAATTTCAATCGTTTTTTTACGGGTTTTTATTTTCACTTCGATTGTAACAGTTTGACCATCGAAAGCTAAAAGAGTCCCTTCAAAACCTTTTTCACCATCAAGAGGCTCATAAGTTTTAATAAAAACATTTTTCCCGATTGCTTTTTCAAAATCTTTATCCTTCTTTAAAGGGCGTTCTGCACCTGGCGATGATACTTCAAGAAAATAGTTATGAGGAATTGGATCCACTTCATCAAGTTTTTCACTAAGTCGTTCACTGACAATTCCGCAGTCTTCTATATCAACGCCTGTGTCTTTATCGATATATACGCGAAGGAACCAGCTTTTTCCTTCTTTAACGTATTCAATTTCTACTAATTCTAAGCCAAGCTCTTGAAAAATAGGTGCAGCCAGTTCTTCAACAACCTCGGTGACTTTACTCATGCCCTACCTCCTTTTCCAGCAATATCTTCTATGTAGCTATGCAAGTTTAAAATACTGATGAAAAATCATCCTAAACAACACGAAAGAGTGGGAGAATCCCCACTCTTGTACACGAGAGTATGTCTTAGTATTTCCAATAAAACTATAACATAACCATGAATTAGTTGCAAATATCAAAAGCGGAAGGGCCTTGCACAGGAGCTAGAGTCAGAAAAAGCGGAAGGTTAAAACAGCGAAAGCTGGTTTTGCTCAGGCAATGCGCTAAGGCAGCCTTGCTTGTCCAGATACTCAAGGATTGTTTTTGAAACCTTCCCTCTTTGCTGGAGGTCTTCTTTCGATAGAAATTCTCCAGCACCGCGGGCATTAACAATATTTACGGCAGCGTTTGTTCCCAGCCCCGGAATGGAGTTGAAAGGCGGAATTAACGTATCTCCTTCAATGATAAATTCCGATGCAGCCGATTTGTACAAATCATAATTCTGGAAGGAATAGCCGCGTTCAGTCATTTCAAGCGCAAGCTCCAACACCGTCAGCAGGTTTTTCTCCTTGTTCGATGCTTCCAAACCCTTTGCATTGATTTCGCCAATTTTTGCACGAATAGCCTCAGAGCCGCGCGTCATTGTTTCTAAGTCAAAGTCCTCTGCCCTGACAGTGAAATAAGCAGCATAATAAAGAAGGGGAAGATGAACTTTAAAATAGGCAATCCTCACAGCCATCAAGACATATGCAGCCGCGTGGGCTTTCGGGAACATGTACTTAATTTTTTTACAGGAGTCAATGTACCATTCCGGTACCTCGTTCCTTCTCATTTCCGCTTCCATTTCTTCCGATAATCCTTTTCCTTTACGGACGGATTCCATTATTTTGAAAGCGAAGGATGGCTCAAGTCCCTGATAAATTAGGTAAACCATGATATCGTCCCGGCAGCCGATTACTTCACTTAGGGTACATGTCTTATTCTGAATCAGTTCCTGTGCATTTCCCAGCCAAACATCCGTACCATGTGATAAACCAGAAATCTGAACAAGTTCTGAGAAGGTGGTTGGCTTTGTATCTTCAAGCATTTGTCGAACAAACCGGGTACCAAATTCGGGAATGCCTAACGTTCCCGTTTTACACATGATTTGTTCTTCTGTTACCCCAAGGGATTCCGTACCGCTGAATATTTTCATTACTTCAGGGTCATCGGTCGGAATCGTTTTTGGATCGATACCGCTCAAATCCTGCAGCATCCTGATCACTGTCGGGTCATCGTGTCCGAGAATATCAAGCTTTAAAACATTATCGTGAATCGAATGGAAATCAAAATGGGTCGTTTTCCATTCCGAATTTCGATCATCAGCTGGAAATTGGATTGGCGTAAAATCGTAAACGTCCATATAATCAGGAATAACGATGATACCGCCGGGATGCTGACCAGTTGTTCTTTTTACACCCGTACAGCCGGAAGCAAGCCGTTCCACTTCGGCCCCGCGCATCTGGAGGTTATTGTCCTGCTGATAGGCCTTAACGTAACCAAAGGCCGTTTTGTCGGCAACGGTACCAATTGTTCCAGCTCTATAAACGTATTCCTCCCCGAAAAGCACCTTCGTATAGTTATGGGCCCGGGGCTGATATTCTCCGCTGAAATTCAAATCGATATCGGGAACCTTATCTCCTTTAAAGCCAAGGAAGGTTTCAAACGGGATGTCATGGCCATCTTTTCGATATTTTGTGCCGCAATGCGGGCAATCTTTATCAGGCAAATCGAAGCCTGAACCGACCGAACCATCATTAAAAAACTCCGAATGTTTGCAGGATGGGCAAATATAATACGGCGGCAATGGGTTAACCTCAGTTATTTCCGTCATTGTCGCGACCAATGAGGAACCGACCGATCCACGCGATCCGACCAGGTACCCATCATCCAAAGATTTTTTAACAAGCTTATGGGAAATCAAATAAATAACGGCAAATCCATGCCCGATGATACTTTTTAATTCTTTTTCCAAACGGGCCTCAACAATTTCCGGAAGCTCATCGCCATAAATTTTCCGGGCCATGGCATAACTCATTTCCCGCATTTCTTCATCCGCACCTTCAATTCTTGGTGTGTACAAATCATCCTTTATTGGCTTTATGACGTCAATCATATCCGCAATTTTATTTGTATTTGTGACGACGATTTCCTTTGCCTTTTCTTTGCCTAAAAATGAAAAGGCATCAAGCATTTCATTTGTCGTTCTAAAGTGAACATCCGGAAGCTCATGACGGTTCAGAGGGTTAGCACCGCCCTGTGAGCTTATTAATATTTTTCTGTATATCTTATCGTTTTCGTTCAAGTAGTGAACATTACCTGTAGCTACAACTGGTATTCCGAGCTTGTCACCAAGTGCAACGATGTTGCCGATAATTTCCTCAAGCGCCCGTTCATCACGAACCAGTTCCATTTCAAGGAGCGGAGCATACACCGGTTTCGGCATAACCTCGATATAATCATAAAAGCCTACTACGGCCTCCACTTCGTCAGGAGACTTTTGCATCATCCCCTCAAAAACTTCTCCTTTATCACATGCGGAACCAACAAGTATTCCTTCGCGATATTTTTGCAGCACCGACCGAGGTATACGCGGTACACGATAAAAATATTCAATATGTGCAATAGAAACGAGCTTAAATAAATTTTTCAACCCATGCTCAGTCTGCGCCAAAAGCGTACAGTGATAAGGACGGGCTCTTTGATAGGCATTTCCTTTTCCCATGTGATCATTAAATTCATCATGGTAAATAATCTCTTTTTCCTGAGCATCCTTCAACATTTTCAATAATAAGTATCCGGTTGCTTCTGCATCATAAATCGCCCTATGGTGCTGGGTCAGTTCGATATCAAATTTTTTCGCCAAGGTATTTAATCGATGGTTTTTTAATTCTGGATACAGGAAACGGCCCAATTCCAGCGTATCGATGACAGGGTTTTTGGCTTTTCCAATACCAATTTTTTTATAACCGACATTCAAGAATCCCATATCAAAGGAAGCATTGTGAGCAACTAAGACAGCATCCCCAGTCCAGTCATAGAATTTCTGTAAAACTTCAGCTACCTCTGGAGCATTTTGCACCATGTCATCGGTGATGCCTGTCAGGTTGATGGTTGTCGCTGATAAGCGATGATGCGGATTAGCGAATGATTCAAACCGATCAATGATTTCGCCGTTCCTTATCTTTACAGCAGCAAGCTCGATTATCGTATCGTATACGGCTGAAAGACCCGTTGTTTCAACGTCAAACACGACATAAGTATCTTCAGCGAGAAGCCTGTGGGCATCGTTAAAGGTAATCGGTACACCATCATCGACCAGATTCACTTCAACACCATAAAGAATCTTTATATCATTCTTTTTCCCGGCACTGTAGGCTTCCGGGAAGGATTGGGCTCCGGCGTGGTCGGTAACAGCTATGGCTTTATGGCCCCATTTTTTTGCTTGGGCAATTAAAGTAGCGACAGGAGTTACTGCATCCATCTGGCTCATCGGGGTATGCAAATGCAGTTCGACCCTTTTTTCGTCATCTGGAGCAGTATCCTTCCGGCCAGCAGGCTTAATCTCATTAATATCATTACCAATCATGACAAGGTCACGAACGAAAGTATCATTTTGAATGCTGCCGCGGACCTTTACCCACATTCCCTTTTTAACAAGTTGGAAGGCAGATGCGTCCTCTTTGTCGCGGGAGAACATTTTAACCATTATGGAACTGGTGTAGTCGGTAATTTTAAAGGTTAACAAGGAGCGGCCGCTGCGCAGCTCACGAATATCCGCATCAAATATATAACCTTCGACGACAACTCGTCTTTCTTCATCGACAATATCAATTAAGCTGCGGAGCTCGTTGTTATCCTTAATTGTCAAACCGATTGAAAGCGGACCTTGCGGCACATCACCGCCTCCCTGCTCTTTCTCGGCATCTTGTTTCTGCATTTCGACCATTGCCATTAAGGCACGTTCTTGGTCTTCCTTTTGTTTAGCAATTAAAAATTGTTGATATTCCTCATTATGTTCTTCACTTTTTATATCAATCTCAAAGGAAAACAGCGGGAACCCGAAGGATTGATAAATTTCACCGATTAATGGCCCATATTTACGTTTTAGGGTTAATCCCTCTGCCTCGTTTCTAACCGAAACGGTAAGCTTATTGCCGCTTACCACAGGCAGCTGTTCATGTAAAAGTTTAATGAGCGGCGGGGAGATTCCATCAATTTGCTGGATGCAATAGCTCCAGTATTCGCTGATTAATTCTGAGGCGTTTTCTTGATTGGTAACTTTTATATCATATGATACTGCTGCAATGTTTGAAAAAGTTCGCTCAATTTGGGCAGTAAACCGCGTGAATACATTGAATGGCAGGACTTTTTCCAATAAAAATTGAAAGTGCCATTTTCTCGCTTTCTTTTCTACCAGTAGCCTTTCGATTTGCGCATTTTGGAAATGCATAACGACTGCATCTTCAGTTAGTTGCAGCTGCTGGAGTAAGAGTTGGAATCGCTCTTTTTTGCCTAAGGCATTTTCGCTCATCCTCTCATCTCTCCCCTCTTTAAAAATCTCTTTTTCTAGTCTATTTCAGAAAGTAATTATACCATATCATCCGAAAAGATTCGGGTTAATTCGACAGAAAGGTTTATCCATTTTTAACAAAAAATAAGGGGCCAAAAAACCGGCCCCTTCTTAATTATTTTAAGAAAAATCGTTGGATATCGTTCCAGGTCACAACGAGCATCAGCAGCATTAGCAGCGCAAAGCCGATAAAGTGGACCATTCCTTCTTTTTGACGGTCAATCGGTTTGCCGCGAACGGCCTCTACTGCGAAGAACATCAGCCTTCCCCCGTCTAATGCCGGGATTGGCAGTAAGTTCATAATCCCAAGGTTGATGCTTAAAATTCCAGCCCACTTCATGAGGTAGAAGATCCCCGATTTGGCCACTTCATCCGTGGAAACATAAATTCCGACCGGACCTGATAAGGCATCAATGGAAAATTGTCCGGTTACTAATTTACCGAGCATAACAAAAATCTGCGTTGTCCAGAAATAGGTTTCTTTGGCGCCTGCTGTAACGGCTTGGACTGGCGACTTTTCAACCGGGCTGTAAACACCGATAATCCCCATTTTTTTGCCTTCCACCGTTTTCTCATTAGGCGTAACCGAAATATCCATTTCTTTTCCATTACGTACAACTGAAAAATCAAGCTTTTCGTTTGGATTTTTGCGGATAATTTCAACAACATCAGACCAGCTGCTAATTTCAGAACCATCGATACTTTGGACAATATCCCCTTTTTGTAGTCCTGCTGCTTTCGCGGCACCATCCGGGGTAATCTCACCCAGTTTCGGATCGTTAGTCGGTACTCCCTGCAATAAAGCAATGATAATAAATACCACAAATGCCAATACAAAATTCATCATCGGGCCCGCAAAGATGGCCATAAATCTCTGTCCTAACGTTTTAGAAGCAAATTGCCGATCCAATGGTGCGATTTGTGATGCCACGCCATTTTCGACAATGACTGCCTTTGGATGAATCGTAAAGGTTTGCAAATTTTCATCGTCATCCTCAGGGAACCCTTTGATGATTAGGTCCTTTTCAATATCTGCATATTCAACCTCAACAATACGGCAATTTGGGTACTTTTCTTTATTATTCAAGATAAGCTTGGTTGCTTGGCCGTTCTTATCAAATAATAGTCCAATTCGATAGCCTGGCTTTATTTCAACCATTTCCGGATCTTCGCCAGCCATCCGGACAAATCCGCCGATTGGCAATAGACGAATAGTGTATGTGGTTTCTCCTTTTTTGTGGGAAAAGACCTTCGGACCCATCCCAATCGCAAATTCGCGGCAAAGGATGCCTGCCCGTTTTGCAAAAATAAAATGTCCTAATTCATGAAAAAAAACGAGTGCGCCAAATATCACAATAAAGGCAATGACTGTACTCAATAATAAAACCACCTTTTTATTTGGTTTAGAAAGTACCTTTAGACCTCAATATCTGTCTGTCGCCCTTGGTCAAGGCGCTTATTAACTTTATAGCAGTGAATTTACAAACTGCCGCGTTTCCTTGTCAACCTCTTGGATTACACTTAAGCTCGGATGCCGGGTCGTTTGATGAGCACTTAAGGCCTGCTCAATCAAATCTTCTATTTGCAGGAAGCGAATCTTTCCTTCTAGGAATGCCGCGACTGCCGCTTCATTTGCCGCATTCAAAACAGTTGGCATCGTGCCACCGATTTTCCCAGCCTCATAGGCAAACTTCAAACAGCGGAACCTTTCCATATCCATTTCCTGAAAATGGAGTGTCCCAATTTGCGCCAAATTTAAGCGGTTCCCTGTGGTAAGAGGCAATCGGTCCGGATAGGAAAGTGCAAATTGGATCGGTACCCGCATATCCGGTGTTCCCAGCTGGGCAATCACACTTGTATCATGGAATTCAACCATAGAATGAATAATACTTTCCTTGTGAAGCAATACATCAATTTTTTCATAGCCAAGTGAAAACAGCCAATGTGCTTCAATAACTTCGAGGCCTTTATTCATCATCGTTGCCGAATCAATCGTGATTTTCGCACCCATCGACCAGTTCGGATGATTTAATGCTTCCTCAACTGTCACTTGCTCCAGTTCACTACGGGTGCGGTCACGGAAACTGCCGCCAGAGGCAGTTAGAATTAAGCGTTCAATGTTTTTCTCCTTCTCTCCTTGCAGGGCTTGAAAGATGGCCGAATGCTCGCTGTCTACTGGGAGAAGTGCAACATTATTTTTCTTCGCTGCTTCGATCACTAAATGGCCGGCCGTCACCAGCGTTTCTTTATTGGCGATTGCGATTGTTTTCCCGCATTCAATCGCCTGCAGCGTCGGGTTTAACCCTACGCTGCCGAGAACAGCATTGACAAGAATATCCGACTTGTCATAAACCGCTGCTTCAATCAGCCCTTCCTCGCCAAACGTAAACTTAAGCATAGGGAATTCTGCTTTTAATGTATTATAATCAGCCATCGTTTGTACAGAAACAAGCTCAGGCTGAAATTCCGCAATTATTTTTCGCGTTAAATCGATATTTTTGCCAACGGAAATGGCAGCTAATTTATACTCTTCAGGGTGCTCCCGAAAAATATCCAGGGTTTGGGTACCGATGGACCCGGTCGCACCCAGTAAACTAATTGTCTTCAAACAAGTCAACTCCTAAAAAGAAAAACCTCTTACCAAAGGTGGAAAAAATGCAATAATGGTAAAACAAATAATAAACTGTCAAACCGGTCTAGAATGCCTCCATGTCCCGGTAAAATGGTTCCTGAATCTTTTACATTAAAATGGCGTTTGTAGGCAGATTGGACAAGATCTCCGATTTGTCCAAAAACGGATAGAACGATGGTCATGCCTACTATTGTAACAATCCCGGCATTCATATCGCCAAAAACAGCAAACATAATTGCCACTACAGCGGCACAAACAATACCGCCAATTGAGCCTTCAACCGTTTTGTTAGGACTGATTTCCGGCCATAATTTCTTCTTGCCCATCGCCTTGCCAATAAAGTAAGCCCCTGAGTCAGTTGCCCAAATGATGAATAAGGAATAAAAAACATACACAAGACCAGCTTCTCGCGTTTCCATGAGAAAATAAAAACCAATACCTGTATAAATTGCCGAAAGCACTGTAAAAGCGGCATCCTCAAAAGTAAAACGATTTTTTGTAATGACCGTATAGGTCAATAATAAAAGAATAAAAGCAATGCCTAGCTCTGTTTTTGAATAGTAAAAGTCCGCCATTATTTCATTATATTGTGCAGGGAATAAAATAACCCAAAGGAAAAGCAGAGAAAGGAACCCGTATGGAGAAAAAATGCTCAAGCCCTTCATCCTTAATAGTTCATATAGCCCAATGGTTGCTAGCAAATAAGTCAATAATACGAACGGAAGCCCTCCGTAAAATACGATTGGCAAAAAAAGTGCCGCTGCTACGACTCCTGTAATAATTCTTTGTTTCATCTACTGTTTCAACACCTTTTTTGACTGCAAATTTATATTCCTCCAAATCGACGCTGGCGCTTTTGAAACACCTCGATTGCTTCTAACAAATGATCCTCACTGAAATCGGGCCACAACACATCAGTAAACCAAAACTCCGAATAGGCTAACTGCCATAACATAAAATTGCTTAAGCGAATTTCGCCGCTTGTCCGGATTAATAGGTCAGGATCTTTGAAATTGGAAGTCATTAGATAGGAGGAAAATGCCTCCTCATTTAAATCGGTTTCCTTCAGTATGCCACTATTATAATCATTTAAGACTTGCTTCACCGCATCAAGAATCTCAGCCCTGCTTCCATAATTCAAAGCAAAGTTTAACACAAGTCCTGTATTATTCTTTGTTTGTTCCATCGCCTTTTCAATGGCATTTAAAGTATGTTTTGGCAGTTGATGCTTATAGCCCATCATTTTCACTTGAACATTATTGGCCACCAATTCTGGAAGGAAGGTTCCTAGGAATTCCTCCGGAAGCTTCATAATATAATCCACTTCATTTTTTGGCCTTTTCCAATTCTCTGTGGAAAAAGCATACAATGTCAGCACTTTTAGCCCAAGGTCATTGGCCAGCATAGTTGTTTTTCGGACAACCTTCATCCCTTCATGATGACCGGCAATGCGCGGCAGTGCCCGTTTTTTAGCCCATCGGCCATTTCCATCCATAATGATGGCCACATGTTCCGGTACCGGCAATTTTTTAATTTCTTCAATTTTATCTCGGAGTGTGGAAGAGTTATTTTGGTTCTTCCAGATTTTTATTTTATTTAACATGGCAAGCGCTCCTCCATTATTAGCTTTCCTCCGATAATAAACTTCATCGAACTTGTTATAGTATGTAATAGATTTAAATTCAACATGCCTATATCATACCAAAAAAGAAAAAAGATATCTCATTTCATACTATGTAAAATAGAAAGAATTAAGAATAATGTCAAACAATCCTAACTTATGTATTTTAAAATTTTTCTATTAATAGTGAAAAAACCCCCTAAAAAGAGGGTCATTCTTTATTATTTACGTTACACTTCCATAATTTCTTTTTCTTTATCTTTTGTGATTTGATCAATTTTATGGATGTGATCATCGGTAAGTTTTTGAATATCATCAGAGAATCCGCGCAGGGCGTCTTCTGTAATTTCACCATTTTTTTCAAGCTTTTTCAACTCATCATTGGCATCGCGGCGAACGTTACGGATCGCGATTTTCGCTTCTTCTGATTCCTTCTTCACCACTTTTACCAATTCTTTACGGCGCTCCTCTGTTAATTGGGGAATTGCAAGCCGAATGATAGAACCATCATTGGAAGGATTTAAGCCTAAATCCGATTTCAGAATCGCTTTTTCAATATCGCCAAGGATTGTTTTATCATATGGCTGGATGACCAATAACCGGGCTTCCGGAGTCGAGATTCCCGCCAGCTGATTAACAGGCGTTGGCGCCCCATAATAATCGACTGTAATTCGATCTAAAAGTGAAGCACTCGCTCTGCCGGCACGAATGCTGGCAAGCTCGCGAGTATAAGCTTGAATTCCTTTTGCCATTCTTTCTTTTGCGGAATTGATGACTTCTTTTGCCATTAGTTTTTCCCCCTAACAATCGTTCCGATTTTTTCACCCATAACGGCCCTTTTGATATTGCCCTGCTCCATGATAGAAAAGACAATAAGTGGAATATCATTATCCATACATAGGGATGATGCAGTTGAATCCATAACTGCCAAGCCTTCCTTTAAAACATCAAGGAATGAAAGATCATCATATTTTACAGCGTTGGCATCAACACGTGGGTCAGCAGAATAAACACCATCGACATTATTCTTCGCCATCAGGATAACTTCCGCATCAATTTCAGCTGCTCTTAAGGCCGCTGTTGTATCTGTCGAGAAATACGGATTTCCTGTTCCTGCTGCAAAAATGACTACCCGCTTCTTCTCCAAGTGTCTGATCGCACGGCGTCTTATGTAAGGTTCTGCAACTTGACGCATTTCAATTGAGGTTTGTACCCGTGATTCAATCCCTAAGTGCTCTAAACTGTCTTGTAACGCAAGAGAGTTCATTACCGTTGCCAACATCCCCATGTAATCAGCAGTTGCCCGGTCCATCCCCATTTCACTGCCAATCTTCCCGCGCCAAATATTGCCGCCGCCGACAACAACAGCCACTTCTACACCGAGCTCGGCAATTTCTTTTACTTGAGTGGCAATTGATTTGATGATAGATGGTTTAATTCCAAAGCCCGAATCACCAGCAAGAGCCTCTCCGCTTAATTTTAACACAACGCGTTTGTACTTAGGACCGTTCATATAAACCTCCATAAAAAATTCTAACTTTTTTCATCTTAAAAAATAGGGAACACAGCGTGTCCCCTATTCAAACATCAATTACAAATACTTCAAACCTTTTAGCCCGAGAATAATTGACTATTTTTTATTCACTTGGTTCATTACTTCTTCAGCAAAGTTATCTTCACGCTTTTCGATACCTTCGCCTACTTCGTAGCGAATGAATTCACGGATTGTAGCGCCTTTAGATTCAACAAATTGGCGAACCTTTTGATCAGGATTTTTAACGAATGCCTGGTCAAGAACACAAACATCTTCAAAGTATTTGCCAAGGCGGCCTTCAACCATTTTAGTCACGATATTTTCAGGCTTGCCTTCGTTAAGTGCCTGCTGAGTTAATACTTGACGCTCATGTTCTACTTCCTCTTGAGAAACTTGATCGCGGGAAACATATTTTGGATTTAACGCAGCGATGTGCATAGAAACATCTTTTGCAGCATCGGCATCTGTAGAACCTTCAAGAACAGTTAATACAGAAATGCGTCCGCCCATATGAAGGTAAGCGCCAAATGCATCACTGTCTGTCTTAGAAACTACTGTAAAGCGGCGAAGAGATAGTTTTTCACCAATTTTTGCGATTGCCGCATTGATATGAGCATCAACTGTTGCACCGTTTTCCATTGTTTGTGCTAATGCTTCTTCCACTGTAGCAGGCTTGTTCTTAAGTAAATGTTCAGCAAGCTCCTTTACAAGTGTTTGGAAGCCTTCGTTTTTCGCAACGAAGTCAGTTTCGGAGTTTACTTCTAGGATAACAGCATCATTGCCATTTGTTGAAATGGAAGTTAAGCCTTCTGCCGCGATACGGTCTGCTTTCTTAGCAGCTTTTGCGATACCTTTTTCGCGTAGATAGTCAATTGCTTTGTCCATGTCACCGTCTGATTCTGTCAACGCCTTTTTGCAATCAAGCATACCTGCGCCAGTTTTTTCACGTAATTCTTTAACCATTTGAGCAGTAATTGCCATAATTTAATATCCTCCTTCAATTAACTATGTATTCATATCTTTACCAATGAGACCCGGGTTAAACTTTCATTCTTTAAAAAAAGGTGATAAAGGGTCTCCCTCTTATCACCTTTTTTAGATAAGGCTATAAATTTACGCTTCTACAGCTACTTCTTCGCCTTGTTTAGCTTCTAAGATAGCATCCGCCATTTTGCCAGTTAATAATTTAACAGCGCGGATTGCGTCATCGTTTGCTGGGATAACAACATCGATTTCATCAGGATCGCAGTTTGTATCAACGATACCTACGATAGGAATGTTCAATTTCTTAGCTTCTGCTACTGCAATGCGCTCTTTACGAGGGTCGATGATGAACAATGCATCTGGAAGCTGTTTCATATCTTTGATTCCGCCTAAGAATTTCTCAAGACGTTCTTGTTCTTTCTTAAGTTGAACAACTTCTTTCTTAGGTAATACTTCAAAAGTACCGTCTTCTGACATTCTTTCAATATCTTTTAAGCGGCCGATACGCTTTTGAATTGTTTCAAAGTTTGTTAATGTACCACCTAACCAACGTTGGTTAACATAGTACATACCAGAACGAGCTGCTTCTTCTTTAACAGAATCTTGAGCTTGTTTCTTTGTACCAACGAAAAGGACTGTACCGCCTTCTGCAGCAAGTTCCTTAACCCAGTTATAAGCTTCTTCTACCTTCTTAACTGTCTTTTGAAGGTCGATGATGTAGATGCCGTTACGCTCTGTGAAGATATATTTCTTCATCTTTGGATTCCAACGGCGAGTTTGGTGTCCGAAATGTACACCAGCTTCAAGCAATTGCTTCATAGAAATTACTGACATGTTTTTTTCCTCCTAATGGTTTGTTTTCCTCCGCTTATCTCATCTTTAAGCAGGACTTAAAGTTAAGCACCCTCTGCCTAAATCAACAAGCGTGTGTAATAACACCATGAAATAATATAGCACATAGCCATTAAACAATCAAGGTTTAGATTCAAAAAAATTCCCGGCTCCTGCCGGGAATCCTTTAAAACATTAATGTGATTTTAATTTTTCAAGCTCGACCAAGAACTTGTCATTAAGAACTTTAATGTAAGTTCCTTTCATTCCAAGGGAGCGGGATTCGATAACTCCAGCGCTTTCGAGCTTTCTTAAAGCGTTGACAATAACGGAGCGGGTAATTCCTACACGGTCTGCAATTTTTGAAGCGACTAATAACCCTTCATTACCGTTTAGCTCTTCAAAAATATGTTCAATGGCTTCTAACTCACTGTAAGATAAGGAGCTGATGGCCATTTGCACAACAGCTTTGCTTCGTGCTTCCTCTTCAATTTCCTCAGATTTTTCACGAAGGATTTCCATTCCGACAACAGTTGCACCATATTCAGCCAAGATTAAATCGTCATCATTGAACTTATCATGCAATCTTGCCAGGATTAATGTGCCAAGACGTTCACCGCCGCCAATAATCGGAACAATTGTTGTTAAACCTTCACGGAATAAATCCTTATTTTCCACAGGGAAAGCTGTATATTGACTATCTACATCCAAATTCGGGGATGTTTCAGTAATTGCGAACAAATTGTTTGTGTACTCTTCCGGAAATTGACGATCCTCGAACATTTTTTTCATACGTTCGTTTTCGATTTGCTGATAAATCGTAATCCCGAGTAGCTTCCCACGGCGGCTGACGATGTAAACATTTGCTTCAATGGTTTCACTTAATGTTGCTGCCATTTCTTTAAAGTTTACCGGTTTGCCTGCTGCCTTTTGCAGCAAAATATTAATTCTTCTTGTTTTTGTAAGTAAATCCATCTGTTTCTTCCTCCTAAATAACTACAACCATTATTAAATTTTTATTGGTAATACGATTTTTGCAACGTATTAGGTAATAAGATACGAACTTAAAGAATAAATTGACTCAAATCTTTGTTTTTCGATATAGCGCCTAGCTTCTCGTCAACATATTGAGGTGTTATGGTGATTTTATCCATCGTAATATCCGGTGCTTCGAAGGATAGATCCTCTAATAGTTTTTCGAGGATTGTGTGAAGCCGTCTGGCACCGATATTGTCGGTATTCTGATTCACTTCAAATGCTACTTCAGCTATTCTACGAATAGCATCGTCAGAAAATTCAATTTGTATACCTTCTGTTTCCAATAATGCTTGATATTGCTTTATTAAAGCATTGTCCGGTTCGATTAAAATCCTAAAGAAGTCATCGACTGTAAGCTTTGTCAATTCCACCCGGATTGGAAAACGCCCTTGCAATTCGGGGATCAAATCGGAAGGCTTCGCCATATGAAAGGCACCCGCAGCAATGAATAAGACATGGTCGGTTTTAATCGGCCCAAATTTTGTTACCACTGTGGAACCTTCAACCACTGGCAGAATGTCCCTTTGCACACCTTCTCTGGAAACATCTGCCGAGGAGCCGCCATTATTTTTGCTGGCAATTTTATCAATTTCATCAATAAAAATGATTCCGTTTTGCTCGGCGCGATAAATGGCCTCAGATGTTACTTCATCCATATCAATCAGCTTCGCAGCTTCTTCACTCGTTAATACTTTTCTTGCTTCTCGAACAGTAAGTTTTCTTTTTTTGCGCTTTTTCGGCATGAAGCTGCTTAGGGCATCCTGCATATTCATCCCCATTTGTTCAATACCTGAGCCTTGGAGCATGTCAAACATGGAAGGCGCCTGCTCTTCCACTTCAACCGTGACAATTTCATCCTCCATTTGACCAAGTGCCAATCTTTCTTTGACAATCTTTCTTTTTTCCTGGATAGAATAATCCTCTTGGTGTGTTTCCTGCTCGTTTGCATTGTTCCCGCCGCCAAATAACATTTCGAGCGGGTTTTTATAGTTAGATGATTTTTTCGCTGATGGAACCAAAAGTTCAACAAGTCTGCTGTTAGCATTTTCTTCGGCCCGTTCTTTCACGCTTAGCATCCGTTCTTCCTTTACCAGACGGACAGATGTTTCTGCCAGATCACGAACCATGGATTCTACATCACGACCAACGTAGCCGACTTCGGTAAACTTCGTTGCTTCCACCTTAACAAATGGTGCACCGACAAGCTTCGCAATTCTCCGGGCAATTTCCGTTTTCCCAACACCAGTCGGGCCAATCATTAAGATATTTTTAGGGATAATTTCATCTCGAAGCTTATCGTCCAGAAGGCCCCTTCTGTATCGGTTTCTTAGGGCTACCGCAACGGCTTTCTTCGCATCCTTTTGGCCAATAATATATTGATCCAGCTTTTCAACAATTTGCCGGGGGGTTAAATTGGTTGTTCTGACCATTATTTTTAGCTCCTTCCCGCTATAGCTCTTCCACGATAATATTATGGTTTGTATAGACGCAGATTTCAGCAGCGATTTCTAACGATGCTTTCGCAATTTCCCTAGCCGATAAATGATCTCCGGCATATTTCTTTAATGAGCGACCTGCTGATAATGCATAGTTCCCGCCTGATCCAATTGCAAGAATTCCATCATCGGGCTCAATAACTTCACCTGTGCCGGACACAAGCAGCAAACTTTCACGATTCATCACAATCAGCATGGCTTCCAGTTTTCTTAGGACTTTATCACTTCGCCACTCTTTTGCAAGCTCAACTGCTGCTCTTTGAAGATTCCCGTTAAATTCCTCTAACTTTCCTTCAAACAATTCAAAAAGAGTAAAAGCATCTGCTACAGAACCAGCAAAGCCTGCCAATACCTTCCCATTAAATATCTTTCTAACCTTGCGAGCTGTATGTTTCATCACAACAGCGTTGCCCATGGTAACTTGGCCATCACCGGACATTGAGCACTCGCCATTATGATGGATGGCAAATATCGTGGTGGCATGAAATTGTTCCATTAAGATATCCTCCTTCATTTTTGGAGTTTTTTCTTTTAGTTCAAAGTAAAGTATGTAAAAAAATCCTTCTACAAGATAATTATGAAAACTGTATTCATTTATACCCTGGGATGTTTTTTTCTATACATTTTTCTTCACCTTTTGCTCAGCCATGAACATAACAAAATCACTATAAAAAAGCTGAATAAGTCCCTTAGTATTTTGCGCAATTCCTGTCCAGTTGTAAATAACGAATCAAAAATGTTAACAAAACATTCACAATTATCAACATTTTCTATCACAAGGGCTTCTAAATCGTATCACAATTCAATAGCCCTTGCAATAAATTTTACAAAACTTTCACAAAGTTCTGAATTGTTTCTAACGCTCTATTAGCATGCTGCAAATTCCGTTCTTGCTTTCCTCTTATTTTCACAGGCAGTTCAGGAAACAATCCGAAATTGGCGTTCATCGGCTGAAAACTTTTCGGGTTTGCAGAAGTAATATACCGCGCCATACTGCCGATTGCCGTTTCCGCTGGGAATTCTACAGTTTCCATTCCCGTCGCGAGTCTTGCCGCATTAATTCCCGCAATTAAACCGCTCGCAGCAGATTCCACGTACCCTTCAACACCCGTCATTTGTCCAGCGAAAAATAAATTTTCCCGGTTTCTAAATTGATAAGTTGCTTTTAGCACCTTTGGTGAGTTGATAAAGGTATTGCGATGCATAACGCCATAGCGAATAATTTCGGCATTTTCAAGACCCGGTATTAATTGTAGCACTTCCTTCTGCGGGCCCCACTTTAAATGGGTTTGAAAACCAACAATATTATACAGCGTACCTGCTGCATCGTCCTGCCTTAACTGAACAACCGCGAAAGGTCTTTTACCTGTCTTTGGGTCCTCTAGCCCGACTGGCTTTAATGGACCGAACAGCATCGTTTTCTTCCCTCTTGCTGCCATTACTTCAATCGGCATGCAGCCTTCGAAAAAGATTTCCTTTTCAAATTCCTTTAAAGGGACGGTTTCAGCTGTGACCAAAGCTTCATAAAAACGATCAAATTCCTCTTCCGTCATCGGACAATTTAAATATGCCGCTTCCCCTTTATCATAGCGGGACTTTAAATAAACTTTATCCATGTCAATGCTGTCTTTTTCGATAATCGGCGCCGCTGCATCATAAAAATATAGATAGTCTTCATTCGTTAAACTTTTCAGTTTGGCCGATAATTCCGGACTTGTTAGTGGGCCTGTTGCGATGACCGTTAGTCCTTCCGGAATATCTATGACCTCTTCATGGATGACTGTCACATTTTCATGGTTTTTCACCATTTCGGTAACTTTTGCCGCGAATTCATGACGGTCAACAGCCAATGCCCCCCCGGCAGGAACACTGCAGGCATCAGCCGCAGAGATAATAACAGAATCAAGCCTTCTCATTTCTTCTTTTAATACACCGACTGCATTTGTTAATGTATTAGCTCTAAGCGAGTTACTGCAGACCAGTTCGGCAAATTTATCTGTATGATGGGCTGGAGTTTGTTTGACTGGTCTCATTTCGTAAAGACGGACCTTTACACCGCGCTTGGCGAGCTGCCACGCTGCTTCGCTGCCTGCCAATCCGGCACCGACAACGTTTACTGTTATATCCATGTTAATCCTCCTGAAACATTCAAATATTAAATAAGTCCTTACTTTTTACCATTCCCTCGAATTCAGTCCATCTTGCATTTTACTATACGAATGACAAACAAAAAAGTTTTATGTTCAAAAAAATTAAAAAGAGTGGAATATTTCCCACTCCTTAGCTCTGCGGTTCTTCTTTATAGTCACAGGATACGCATTGGACTTGGACACCCTTTTTGAGTTTTTTCTCGACAAGGAGTCCCTCACATTTTGGACAGTTTCTAGGAAGCGGCTTATCCCAAGATAGGAAATCGCACTCTGGGAAGCGGCTGCACCCGTAGAACAATCTCTTTTTCTTACTTTTTCTTTCAACGATTGTTCCCTCTTTACAAGTAGGACAGGTAACGCCGATTTCTTTAACAATCGGTTTTGTGTTTCGGCAGTCCGGGAAATTACTGCAAGCCATGAATTTGCCGTAGCGGCCCATTTTAAACACCATCGGGCTGCCGCAATTTTCACAGTCTTCACCGGCAGGTTCGTCTTTGATTTCAACTTCCTGCATTTCCTTTTCCGCTTTTTTCAGGTGAACTTCAAAATCCTGATAGAATTCATCGATGATCTTTACCCACGGTGTTTTTCCTTCTTCAACATTATCCAAATCCTGTTCCATTTTGGCGGTAAACTCGACATTCACAATTTCCGGAAAAAACTCTACCATTAATTCGTGGACAATTTCTCCAAGCTCCGTCGGAACAAAACGCTTATTGTCGAGCGCTACATAGCCCCGTTTTTGAATTGTATCGAGCGTTGGGGCATAGGTTGAAGGCCTGCCGATTCCAAGTTCCTCAAGCGTCTTTACAAGCCTTGCCTCCGTATACCGAGGCGGCGGCTGGGTAAAATGCTGTTTCGGCTCAATATCCTTCTGGAACACTTCATCCCCTTCATTGAGGTCAGGAAGCATTTTGTTGGATTCCTCCACTTGATCATCTGTACCTTCAACATATAGCTTCATAAAGCCGGGGAACTTTATTTTCGATCCGGTAGCGCGAAACACCACATTGCCATTTTGTAAATCAACACTCATTGTATCCATTACAGCTTGGGCCATTTGACTGGCTAAGAACCGTTCCCAAATTAATTTATATAAACGCAGTTGATCTCTTGAAAGGAACTCCTTCAAACTGCTCGGATCTCTGAATGTGCTGGTCGGCCGAATCGCTTCATGAGCATCTTGAGCATTTGTCTGTTTCTTCTCTTTCCTTTGCTCTGTTTTTAGAAATTGCTCCCCATATTCAGTCTTGATATAATTAGCCGCTTCTTCCTGAGCTATTTCAGAAATCCTGGTGGAATCTGTTCTCATATAGGTAATCAAACCGACTGTCCCTTCTTTGCCAAGTTCGATTCCTTCGTACAGCTGCTGTGCCAGCATCATTGTCTTTTTGGCCCGAAAGTTTAATTTTCTGGCTGCTTCTTGCTGCAGGGAGGAGGTTATAAATGGCGGGGCAGGATTTCTGCGCCGCTCTTTTTTTGTTACGGCAATGACCGTGAACTTGTTTCCCTCCATTTGCTGCAGAATCTTTTGCACCTCTTCTTCAGAGCTTACTTCTGTTTTATTCAGTCCTACAAGACTATGAAACGAAGCGCTGAATTGATCTTTCCCCTTTAAAAATTCGCCGTCAATCGTCCAATATTCTTCTGGAATGAAAGCTTTAATTTCATTTTCACGGTCAATGATTAATCTGACGGAAACCGATTGGACCCTTCCCGCACTTAACCCCTTTTTGACCTTTTTCCATAACAGCGGACTGATATTATAGCCCACCAGGCGGTCAAGAATTCTGCGGGCCTGCTGTGCATCTACCAAGTCTTTATTGATTGGCCGTGGATGTTTAAACGATTCCTGGATAGCATCCTTGGTGATTTCATTAAATACTACCCGGCAGTCCGAGTTAATATCCACATCAAGGCTATGCGCCAAATGCCAAGCGATTGCTTCTCCTTCGCGATCGGGGTCGGCCGCCAGAAAAATTTTCTTGGCTTTTTTGGCTGCTGTCTTTAATTCCTTTAAAACAGGACCTTTTCCGCGTATCGTAATATATTTCGGTTCAAAGCCGTTGTTTACATCAACCCCCGTTTGGCTGCGCGGCAAATCTCTGACGTGTCCCATTGATGCTTTTACTTTATATTTTTTTCCTAAATATCGCTCAATCGTTTTCGCTTTTGCAGGCGATTCAACGATGACAAGAAACTCTGACATGTATGTTCCTCCTTAAGAGGGAAAGTGTGAAAGCGCCCCGAATCTGGCAAAAGCCTGCTTCTAAGATGCTCGATTTTTTTGAGAAGTTTTCTAAATTCTAGTTATGACAACTTTGCTTCAAGAAATACTTTCCAAAACTCCCATATCCCAAATTATTTATATAATACTTTCAATATTATTGTCTCATTCTAGTTTTTGAACTTATGTTGGAAAATGTAATACAAATTAGAAATTATTTCAACCTTTTTATCCTAACTTTTCTTCATTTATACAAAAAACCCTGCAAAAATTAAAAATTTATTCAATAAAATACAGTTTTATCTTATTTCCTCTAATATATCCCCGGCTTTTGTGACAAGTTTTGCTCCCTGCTGAATAAGTTCATTTGCCCCGATTGAATAGGGATTAAAAATGCTTCCGGGAAGCGAAAAAACGTCTCTGCCCTCATTAACGGCATAATTGGCCGTTATTAATGAGCCGCTTTTCCTCTTTGCTTCTATAATAAATGTTCCCCGTGACATTCCACTAATGATTCGGTTTCGCGCTGGAAAATGCCATCTCTGTGGCTGTGTATCCGGCGGGTATTCAGAGAGAACAAGCTGTGTTTTCATCATTTCCAATGCCAGATTCATATTTTCCTTTGGATAAATATGGTACAGCCCTCCGGCAATCACAGCAATCGTCTTTCCGCCATTTTTAATAGCGTATTCATGGGCGAGTTTATCAATACCTTTTGCTAAGCCGCTGACAATTAGCACTCCATTATCAATTAATTCCGGGAAAATTAAACGGATGGCATTTTTTCCGTACTGGGTCGCTTGCCTAGAACCAACCACAGCTAATTTCGGATCTTTCTCTAGCAGGGATAAGTCACCTTTTGCGAAGATTGCCCAAGGAGGCTGATAAATTTCTTTTAAATAACGGGGATACAGCGGGTCAAATACGGTGATGACGGAGATATCATTTGTTTTGTATTGGCGGATTTGGTCATAAATGATTTCGGGATAAAAGGGTTCGGTTGCAGGGTATGCAGCAATGGCGGAGGCCGGAGGAGGGAACATGCTCAATTGGGCTAATGGTTGATAAGATTTTAGAGATTCAAGTCCCGGGTCTCTTTTTAATATTTGATAGATCGAATGCCACGATATATCAGGATAATGAAGCAGGGAGATTAGTTTTTCAGTAAACTCATTCACTGTTAATTTCCTCCATTTTAAATTTTTTAAACAGAAAGAGCCCCTCATAGTTTGAGGGACTTTCTGTTTATCATGGTGTATTTTAGTGAGTTTTACACTTTTCGTATAAGCCTTGTTCTTTAAGTACTTCAATTAAAGTTTCACCCATTACGGATGGTGTTGCAGCTACTTTCATGCCACATTCGTTCATAACGCGGATTTTTTCATCAGCAGTACCTTTTCCGCCGGAAATAATCGCACCAGCATGGCCCATGCGCTTTCCTGGAGGTGCAGTACGTCCGCCGATGAAGCCGACAACAGGCTTAGTCATGTTTGCTTTTACCCACTGTGCCGCTTCCTCTTCTGCTGTTCCACCGATTTCACCAATCATGATAACAGCATATGTTTCAGGATCTTCATTGAATGCTTTTAATACATCGATGAAGTTTGT
The DNA here is from genome assembly GCF_018343545.2 of Neobacillus citreus. GTDB lineage: Bacteria > Bacillota > Bacilli > Bacillales > Cytobacillaceae > Neobacillus > Neobacillus citreus. The sequence continues at coordinate 33,556 of NZ_JAGYPE020000030.1, forward strand.
TCCGTTAACAGGGTCTCCGCCAATACCAACTGCAGTTGTCTGGCCGATACCTGCTTGAGTTAATTGATGAACAGCCTCATATGTTAAAGTACCAGAGCGGGAAACAACGCCAACATGTCCTTTAGTGTGAATGTAGCCAGGCATAATGCCGATTTTACATTCATCAGCTGTAATCACGCCAGGGCAGTTTGGACCAACCAAGCGAGTCTTCTTGCCTTCCATGTAACGCTTAACTTTCACCATATCCAATACTGGAATATGCTCTGTAATACAAATAGCAAGATCTAGTTCAGCATCAACCGCTTCGATAATGGAATCTGCAGCAAATGGAGCTGGAACATAAATAACGGAAGCATTTGCGCCTGTTGCTTCGACTGCTTCTTTCACAGTATTGAAAACAGGAACACCTTCCACCTCTTGGCCGCCTTTGCCCGGTGAAGTTCCGCCGACGATTTGTGTGCCGTATTCAAGCATCTGCTTTGTATGGAAACGGGCTGTTCCGCCTGTTATTCCTTGAACAATTACTTTTGTGTCTTTATTAATAAAAACGCTCACGTTAATTCCCCTTTCTCTTGATCCTATTTCACTAATGAAACGATTTTTTGTGCGCCGTCTGCCATGGATTCAGCAGCTGTGATATTAAGACCTGACTCAGATAGGATCTTCTTACCTAGGTCAACATTTGTTCCCTCTAAACGAACGACAAGCGGAATAGATAGGCCAACTTGTTTTGCTGCTTCTACTACTCCATCAGCAATGACATCACACTTCATGATACCGCCGAAGATATTAACAAAAATACCTTTTACGTTTGGATCGGAAAGGATAATTTTAAATGCTTCCGTAACCTTCTCAGCAGTTGCACCGCCCCCAACATCAAGGAAGTTTGCCGGTTCGCCGCCATAGTGCTTAACGATATCCATTGTAGCCATTGCCAGTCCGGCACCGTTAACCATACAGCCGATATTGCCATCTAATGCAATATAGCTTAAGTCATACTTGGAAGCTTCGATTTCTTTTGGATCTTCTTCTTCAAGGTCGCGATACTCTAAAACATCTTTTTGACGATACAATGCATTGGAATCGAAGTTTAATTTTGCATCCAAAGCCATTACGTTACCATCGCCAGTTACAACTAACGGGTTGATTTCGGCAATCGAGCAATCTTTTTCAATATAAGCGTTGTAAAGGCCTGTCATAAACTTAACAGCTTTATTGACTAATTCCTTTGGAATATTGATATTAAATGCCAAACGACGTGCTTGGTATGGCATTAATCCAAGACCTGGATCAATTTCCTCTTTGAAAATTTTCTCAGGTGTATTAGCGGCAACTTCTTCGATTTCTGTTCCGCCCTCTTCAGAACCCATTAATACCACGCGGGAAGTAGCACGGTCTAATACTAATCCGATGTAGTATTCTTTTTTAATATCGCAGCCCTCTTCAATTAGGAGACGCTTAACTTCTTTACCTTCAGGTCCTGTTTGGTGTGTAACCAAGGTTTTACCAAGAATTTCGCTGGCATATGTACGAACCTCATCAAGGTTTTTGGCAACCTTAACACCGCCGGCTTTTCCCCGTCCGCCTGCGTGGATTTGCGCTTTTACCACACATACTTGTGTGCCTAATTCTTTCGCAGCTTCAACTGCTTCTTCAACAGTGAAAGCCACTTTTCCATTCGGAACCGCTACCCCATATTTTCTGAGGATTTCTTTCCCCTGATACTCATGGATATTCATTTCCCATCCTCCTAATCAAACTGTTCAAAAAATTTGACTCCGTTTACATTTTATATAATGAAACAAACCTTGTCCACCATTATGCTATAAATAATATTTATATAAAAATCAAGGAAAATAATTAGTAAGATAATACAAAACTATTATTTTCCAAAAATAAAACAGGCTTTATTCAGCCTGTTTTATTATAAATCACTTAAGCTAGATTTATGTACCCAGCGAAAACGTTAATTGATTTGTCAAAGTATCCTTGATGGGTGAGAAGCTCTTACGATGATAAGGAGTGATTCCATACTTGTCAATCGCAAGCAAGTGTTCCTTCGTTCCATAGCCTGCGTTTTCTTGAAAACCATATTGCGGAAACTGCCCCGAAATTTCTTTCATAAGGGAATCTCTTGCTGTTTTAGCGACAATAGATGCGGCTGCAATTGAAATACTTTTGGCGTCCCCTTTAATGATTGATTCTGTCAGGTAAGGAGTGTCAAGTTTCATGGCATCAATGAGCACTACATCCGGGTTTGTTCCTAGATCTGCAATAGCCGATTTCATTGCTTTTTTAGTTGCCTGATAGATATTGATTTCGTCTATTTCTGGAGCATGAACCATGGCCACGCTGAATGCTAGCGCCTCTCTCCTTATGATTTCATCAAATTCAAGCCGTTTTTTTTCGGACAGCTTTTTCGAATCATCAATCCCTGGCAGGAAAAAATCTGTCGGCAAAATGACCGCTGCGGACACAACCGGCCCAGCCAGCGGCCCCCTGCCTACTTCGTCCACACCTGCGATATACTGAAAACCTTGACCGCGGTATTTACGCTCAAAGGCCGTCATTTCAAAAAATTTCTCAGCAAGGCCTTTTTCTTGAGCTCTCTGCTTCTTCCATCTCGCTAGGCAGGTTTGCACCCCTTTTCGCTCATCTCCTTCAAGACTGATTAGGAAAGGGTCGTTATCTGCATTAACGTTATTCAGCTGTTCTTCAATTTCTGCAATCGACAAACGTTTCATTCTAATTCACCTTTTAGGTAGCGTTTAATAAAGCTCCCCCAATAGGAGAGCTTTTCGTTATTCTTCATTTTCAGTTTGAAAATCCTTGGGCCTTTCGAATGATAAAGGACCAAACTTCTCGGAACGGGTTTCTCTGATCACCAATTCCGCCACTTTATCGTAGTCTACCATTCCTCCGCCCATCAAACAGCCGCGGAGCTTGCCGATGTGGTCGAACTTAAGTACAACGTCATCTGGAATGTCGGTAAACTTATAGCGCTCCATCAAGCGTTCAGGATATTCTCGCTCTAAAAAATCCAGGGCGTAAACGGTCAAGTCCTGGAGATTTAAGAGCGTATCCTTGATGGCCCCAGTAATCGCCAATTTCATTCCGACCTCTTGATCCTCAAACTTTGGCCATAATATTCCCGGAGTATCTAGAAGCTCCATTTCTTTGCCTACTTTTATCCACTGCTGGGATTTTGTCACACCCGGGGTATTGCCAGTTTTGGCGATATTTTTTTTCGCCAGGCGGTTAATCAGTGTTGATTTACCGGCATTGGGAATGCCGACAATCATGGCCCGGATGGCTCTCGGCTTTACCCCTTTTGCCCGCATGCGGTCAAATTTCTCTTTCAAAATTTCCTGGGCAGCATTGGCAATTTCCTTCATTCCTTCTCCTGCCTGGGAATTAATCGCAATTGCCTTCACACCTTTTTTGGCAAAAAAAGCAATCCATTCCTTGGTAATATACTTATCGGCCATATCCGCTTTATTCAATAACACCAAACGCGGTTTATGTTGAATGATTTCATCAATCATCGGATTTCTTGATGAGTAGGGAATTCTGGCATCTACTAATTCAAAAATGATATCAACTAATTTTAATTTTTCCGTGACCTCTCTGCGAGCCTTAGCCATGTGACCGGGAAACCATTGGATCGTCAAAGCAGTCACCTCCTTTTACTATGCATTCTGCAAAAATATTATTTATTTCACAGAAACTATATGGGCATCGTTTAGCGGCCAGTAGACGATGCTTGTCTTGCCAATGACTTTACTCATTGGAACGGATCCGATATGACGGGAATCTTTGCTGAAGCGGCGGTTATCACCCATTACAAATAATTCCCCTTTTGGAACTGTTATTTGACCGACCGGTGTTTCTTCCAATGTGAAAGAGTCTGTTAAAGGACCGTCCTCCACTTGTTTTTTATATTCATCCAAATATGGCTCTTTATACGCTTTACCATTCACATATAAAGTGTCATTCTTATATTCGATTCTATCTCCAGGAAGACCAATGACCCGTTTTATGTAATCTTTATGCTCAGGTGCATGAAAAACAATAATGTCAAATCGATGCGGTTCACCTATTTTATAACTCACCTTATTAACAATCATGCGATCCTGATTTTTTAAAGTAGGCATCATTGATAAGCCGTCCACAACTATCGGCGCAAAGAGAAAATAGCGAATTACGGCTGCCAGGATGACAGCAATTAAAAGCGCTTTTGTCCATTCCCAAAATTCATTTTTCTTTTTTGCCATTCTTTTGTCCCCACCAATCCAGTAAAAAATGTCTTATAAAGCCTATTTTACATAACTTAGAACTAATTAACACGAGGGGATTAATGTTTTTAATTAAATTTAATAATTTGTTAATAGATATTTTCACTAGGTATAAAAAAAGAGCTTGCAGAGCAAGCTCTCTTTTTCTTATTAGCGAATTTCTTTAATACGAGCTTTTTTACCGCGAAGTTCACGTAAGTAGTAAAGTTTAGCACGGCGAACTTTACCGCGACGGATTACTTCAAGCTTCGCAATTTTTGGTGTATGAACAGGGAAAGTACGCTCAACGCCTACTCCGTAAGAAATTTTACGAACTGTAAAAGTTTCGCTGATTCCACCACCACGACGCTTAATCACAACACCTTCAAATAGCTGAATACGCTCGCGAGTACCCTCGACAACTTTAACGTGTACACGTACAGTGTCACCAGGACGGAACGCAGGAAGATCAGAACGAAGTTGTTCTTTTGTGATTTCTTCAATTAATTTATGCATCGTTTTCAACTCCTTCCAACAGACGCTCATGCAAAACAAGAATTTATCAATTGCAGCGGAACATCGTTATAAGACATTAAACTGATAGACTCAGCTCAAGTCACAAGAAATATCATAACATAATCTCAAAGCCCCTGCAATACTACTTGTATTCTTTTTTTACTTCCTCCAGCCACTTTTGTTGTTCTGGTGTTAGTTCTACTTGTTCAAATAGGTCAGGTCTTCTTAATAGAGTTCTTCTTAGGGTTTCTTTATTGCGCCATTCTTCAATTAACTTGTGATTGCCGGATAATAGTATATCCGGCACCTTCATGCTGCGGAAATCAGCAGGCCTTGTATAGTGAGGGTGTTCAAGCAGACCTGTACTAAACGAATCCTTCATATGGGATTCTTGATTGCCAAGCACCTCGGGGAGCAGACGGACAACACTATCAATCACAACCATGGCACCAAGCTCACCGCCTGTTAAAACATAGTCGCCTATTGATATTTCATCGGTGACCAAATACTCCCTGATTCTTTCATCATAGCCTTCATAATGACCGCAAATAAATATCAAATGTTCCTCGCCGGCCAATTCTTCCGCTTTCCTTTGGCTGTATCGCTCCCCTTGAGGGCAAAGCAAAATGATTCTTGGGCGGCTGCTGTTAGCCTGTTCTGTAAGTGAGGCAACCGCATCAAAAATCGGCTGCGGCATTAAAACCATGCCAGCACCGCCTCCGTATGGATAGTCATCCACAGAGGAATGCTTGTTATCGGAGAATTCACGGAAGTTCACGACATTGTATTGGACAGCTGACTTTTCCGCTGCTTTGCTTAAAATCGAACTCCCTAGTACCCCGGTAAACATCTCAGGAAAAAGGGTAAGAATGTCGATTTGCATCATGACAATAGTCCTTCCATTGGTTCAATAAGGACAACCTTTTCCTTTACATCCACTTTCTTGACAACATCATGGATATACGGGATTAGAACCTCTTTTCCATCTTTTCCTTTGACCACCCAAACATCGTTCGCACCCGGAGTAAGGATTTCAGTAATCTTTCCAAGCTCTTCCCCATCGATTGTGGCCACGAGACAGCCGATAATTTCATGATAATAGAATTCATCTTCCTCGAGTTCACTTAGCTGTGACTCCGGAACCTTCAAAATTCCTTCACGAAACTTCTCCACCAGGTTAATATTTTCATACCCTTCAAACACAAGCAAATCAAAATTTTTATGGCTGCGGTGGCTTTTAACAGTTAATTCAAGCGGTGTGCTTGATGCCTTTTGAAATAAATATAATGTATTCCCCGGTTTATAGCGTTCTTCCGGAAAATCGGTTTTCGAAATGACGCGGACTTCTCCTTTTATACCATGGGTATTGACGATTTTACCAACATTGAACCATCTTTCCATATGTACTCACCTTCTAATTTCCTCAATGATACCATCTTTAATAAGAATCTCAGGCTGTAAATCTTGGTCAATCCAAAGGTCCCCTGCTTTAACCTCAATGAGAGCCTGGACTTCTTTTTCCTTTAATTCGCTGCCTATTGGTAGGATATGTAATTGTTCTATTTGAAAATCAAGTAATTTTATTTTTTCTCGTCTCATTTCAATTTCTTTTTCAAAGTGCTTTTTTAGTGTGCCCTGAGGGTAGCTTTTTGATTTTTCCAAGCGTTTTAATTCGAATTGAAGCTGGTCGCATTCTTTTTCAAACTGCCGTTTCCTTGCATGATACTTGTCAAAAAGCTGTTGTTTGCTTTTTTCGGTTAAGATTTGCTTCACCACAACGGATTGGATAATTTGCATGTTTATTGCCCCCTTAAAAATTTGAACAACTAACAAAAAAGGGAGGACTTTGATCCCTCCCTTTCTTTCTTGATGCAAAAAGCTATTCACCAATTTCCAAGAAAATCTTCTTTTGTTGTGATGATCCTGCTGCGTAGACAACAGTCCTAATGGCCTTTGCAACACGCCCCTGCTTGCCAATCACCTTACCGATGTCCGTTTTATTGACGGTTAAGTGATAGGTGATTCGAGTATCATCTTCAATGGTTTCAACCTGAACTTCCTCAGGAAAATCAACAAGGGGCTTAACAATCGTTTCGATCAATTCTTTCATCGCTTCTCCACGATTACTTGCTTAATTTTGCATTGTGGAATTTTTCCATAATGCCTTGTTTTGAGAACAAGTTACGTACTGTATCAGATGGCTTTGCGCCGTTTTGCAACCACTTAAGAGCTAGTTCTTCGTTGATTTGAACTAAAGCTGGCTCAGCAACTGGGTTGTAAGTTCCAACTGTTTCGATGAAACGTCCATCACGTGGTGAACGAGAATCTGCTACTACAATACGATAGAAAGGAGTTTTCTTAGCTCCCATACGCTTTAAACGAATTTTTACTGCCATTTTAAATAAGCACCTCCGAATAGTTTCACACAAGATAGTATAATACCAATTGTTTTTTTATTTGTAAAGTGTTTTTTCTTTACAGTTATTATTTCCAAATTTTTACGTCCTAAAACGGTTTAAAAGGAAATTTAAATCCACCTTTTTTCTTGGCTTTTTGCTGCATGCCAGACATTTGCTTCATCATTTTCTTCATGTCCTCAAACTGTTTTAACAGACGGTTTACCTCGGCAACGGTACGTCCGCTTCCTGCGGCAATCCGGCGTTTACGGCTTGAGTTCATGATTTCAGGGTGAAGCTTTTCTTGTTTCGTCATCGACCTGATAATGGCCTCAACATGGGCTATTTGCTTTTCATCGATTTGCAGATTGTTCAAACCTTTGATTTTATTAGCGCCAGGCATCATCTTTAACAGTTCGTCAAGCGGACCAAGTTTGCGGACCTGCCCTAACTGGTCGAGAAAATCATCAAGTGTAAACGACGCTGTCCGCATTTTCTGCTCAAGCTCTTTGGCCTTTTCTTCGTCGATATTGGCCTGTGCTTTTTCAATTAAGGTCAGCACATCACCCATGCCCAAAATCCGTGATGCCATTCGCTCCGGATGGAACGGTTCAAGGGCATCCATCTTTTCACCCATACCAATAAATTTAATCGGTGTCTGAGTGACCGACCGGATTGACAGAGCAGCACCGCCCCTTGTATCACCGTCAAGCTTGGTCAGTACGACCCCAGTCAGGCCAAGCTGTTCATTAAAGCTTTGTGCCACGTTGACAGCATCTTGACCTGTCATCGCATCGACAACGAGAAAGATTTCATCCGGCTTGGTCAGTTCCTTAATGTCCTTTAGTTCGTTCATTAAGGTCTCATCAACATGGAGCCGGCCGGCGGTATCGATCAGAACATAATCATGATGCTCTTCTTTGGCTTTGGCGATGGCTTGTCTGGCAATTTCAACCGGACTTACCTGGTCACCAAGGGAGAAAACAGGCATACTTAATTGCTTGCCTAGTGTTTCAAGCTGTTTGATTGCGGCTGGGCGATAAATATCGGCAGCAACGAGCATCGGCTGTTTGTTATACTTCTTCCGCAGCAAATTAGCCAGCTTTCCTGAGGTCGTTGTTTTACCAGCCCCCTGCAGACCAACCATCATGATGACGGTTGGCGGGCGATTTGACACGGCAATTTTGCTTTGCTCGCCACCCATTAATTCCGTTAATTCTTCGTTAACGATTTTAATGATTTGCTGTCCGGGAGTTAAGCTCTTTAGTACCTCTTGTCCAACGGCGCGTTCGCTTACCTTTTTGACAAAATCTTTGACGACCTTGAAGTTAACGTCCGCCTCAAGCAGGGCGAGACGCACTTCACGCATCATTTCTTTTACATCCGCTTCAGTGACTTTCCCTTTGCCGCGGATTTTTTGGATTGTATTTTGCAGTCGGTCGGCTAATCCTTCAAACGCCATTTATCCCAACTCCTAATCTAAATTCTCCAGCTCAGCGATTGTGGCTTGCATCGCCTGCTTGCTTGGCTGCTCTTCATCGAGCAGTTCTTTCAGAAGCTTGACGAGCCGGTTGCGTTCCTGAAATTTTTGAAATAATAATAGCTTTTCTTCGTACTCCTCGAGCATTGCCTCTGTCCGTTTGATATTATCATAAACGGCCTGACGGCTGACTTCGTATTCTTCGGCGATTTCACCGAGTGAGTAGTCTTCCAAATAATAGAGAGACATATAGCTTTGCTGCTTTGGCGTTAACAGCGAATGATAGAAGTCGTACAGGTAGTTCATTCGTGTTGTCTTTTCAAGCATGCCGCATCCCCCTTTTGTAAAGCGAAAAGCCTTTACGAAGTAGTTTACATGGGCGAACCGTTAGTGTCAAGCAAAACATCTTTACATTATTCTATTCAGACTTTTCAATCTGCTCCGCGAATAGTCCATAGACGTATTTTTCGGCGTCAAATTCTTGCAGGTCGTCCATTTTTTCCCCCAGCCCTACGAATTTAACGGGGATTTTCAATTCGTTGCGGATCGCTAGGACGATTCCGCCTTTGGCGGTTCCGTCGAGTTTGGACAGGACAATTCCGCTTACATTGGTGGCTTCTTTAAAGGTTTTTGCCTGAATGAGTGCGTTTTGGCCGGTTGTGGCATCAAGCACCAAGAGAACTTCGTGCGGCGCACCCGGGATCTCCCTTTCAATTACCCGCTTCACCTTTTCAAGCTCTTTCATCAGGTTTACTTTGTTTTGCAATCTGCCTGCTGTATCGCAGATGAGAATATCAGCGTTTCTTGATTTTGCGGCCTGGATGGCATCATACATGACAGCTGCCGGATCAGAGCCCTCAGCCTGCTTAATGGTTTCGACTCCCACCCGGTCTCCCCAAACCTCAAGCTGATCAATCGCACCGGCACGGAAGGTGTCTCCAGCCGCTAATATTACTTTTTTTCCCTCGGACTTAAACTTATAGGCAAGCTTGCCGATAGTAGTTGTTTTACCGACACCATTTACTCCTACGAATAGAATTACCGTCAGTCCATCCTTCTGAATATTTAATTGCGATGACTGTTCTTCCCCTGAATTATAAATATCGACCAGCTTTTCAGAGATGACACTTTGGACTTCAACAGGGTCCTGAATATTTTGGCGCTTTACCTCCATTTTCAGCTCATCGATTAGTTCCATAACTGTATCAAAACCGACATCCGCCTGGATTAAGATTTCTTCGAGCTCTTCAAAGAATTCCTCGTCCACTTTTCGGTATCTTGCAATCAGGTCGTTGACCTTGCCGGAAAAGCTTTCCCTTGTTTTGGTGAGTCCATCCTTAAATTTTTCTGTTACATTATCCGTCGACTTTGTAATCTTTTCTTTTAATTTTTTAAAAAAACTCATTTTCTCACTTCCTGATCTTATGATTCTACTAGTTCTTTGGTATCCTCCAAGCGGACCGATACAAGCTTTGATACGCCGGATTCCTGCATTGTCACCCCGTAAAGGACATCGGCGCCCTCCATTGTCCCTTTTCGATGAGTGATAACAATAAACTGGGTTTCCTTACTAAAGCGTTTTAAATATTGACTGAAACGGTGGACATTGGCCTCATCTAAGGCGGCTTCAACCTCATCAAGGATACAGAATGGAACAGGCCGTACCTTTAAAATCGAAAATAACAGAGCAATTGCCGTTAAGGCTCGCTCTCCCCCAGACAAAAGCCCTAGATTTTGCAGTTTTTTACCAGGCGGCTGGGCAACGATTTCAACACCGGTATTCAAGAGATCTTCTGGCTCTGTTAAGATTAGGTCTGCGCGGCCGCCGCCAAATAACGCCCGAAAAACAGGTTCAAAATGTTCCCGGATTCCCTCGAAGGTTTGGCTGAACCGTTTCTTCATCTCTTCATCCATTTCTCCAATGACCTGGAATAGTGTATCCTTTGCTTCTTGAAGATCAGCCTTTTGTTCACTTAGAAATTCATAGCGTTCCGATACCCGCTCATATTCTTCAATCGCACCAAGATTAACATGACCTAGCTCTTCAATGGCAAGCTTAATCAATTTCACCTTTTTGCGGGCTTCTTCGACCGGAACAGTTAGTGGGAATTGCTCCTTGGCTCCCTCAAAGGATAATAAATACTCCTCTCTAAGGTGCGTCAGCCTGTTTTCAAGCTCTACATCCAAACGGTTCATTTTTACTTCCTCGTCCTTGATGGCGATGGTTAATCCTTTATGAACTCGTTTTAATTCCTTTGTTTCAAGCTCCAAATTCTCCAGGTCGCCTTGCAGCTCTAGGCGTTCCTGTCTCCTGGCCGCAATCAGCTTAAGCGTATTTTCTTTGTCCTGCTGCTTGCGTTTAGCGGCTTCCTCTAGCTGCTCCTCACCGGTTGAACTGTTGGTCATTTCCGCTGTCAGGAAATTCAGGTCCTCGGTGAAAATAGTCAGTTTTTGTTCGTTTTCAACGATATCCCGCTTCATTTGCTCGAGCCGTTCTTTTGCATGTAAAAACTGTTCATTTTTTGAGGCAAATTCAATCTTAAGTTCATTTATCGCAGTGGTGAGCGATTCTTTGGATGTTAAATCCTTTGTCTTTTGATTTGTCAGGATTAGGATTTTCTGATCCAAGTCAGCAATGGTCTTTTTAAATGTTTCTAGTGAGTCGGACACCTTCGTTTTTCTTGCCAAAAGTT
>NZ_JAGYPE020000030.1:45014-53774 GCF_018343545.2 Neobacillus citreus
ATAAATGGCCAGTCGGTCATTAATATTCTTTTCTTCAAGCTCCGCTTCTCGTAAATCCCCTTTAATCGACTGCTCCGATAGTCTTAAATCCTCCCCGGATTTGCGGATTTCCTCAAGCGCAGCTTCTGAGGTCTGCACTTCCTCTTTCAGGGATTTAACGGTCTTCTCTAACTCAGCCGTTTTATCTTCCATGATGACCAGTTTTTCTTTTAAACCCTCTAGCTCTGTTTTTCGTGATAATAAAGATGAACTTTTTTGTTTGACGGCACCACCTGTCATCGAACCGCCAGGATTTACGACGTCCCCGTCTAGGGTTACCAGGCGTACCCGATATTGCAGCATCTTTGCCAGTTCATTAGCCCCTTTTAGGTCCTTTGCGATGACTACATTACCAAGAAGATTATTCATAACCTCTGCATATTTCCCGTCAAACTGAACGAGGCTTACTGCCGTTCCAATTAAAGCTGGATGGTGTTGTATTAAATTCAATTGAGCCGCTGATAAGGGCCTTCCTTTAATGACCGTTAATGGTAAGAAGGTGGCGCGGCCAAAAGAATTTTGTTTAAGGTATCCAATTGCTTTGCGGGCGTTTTCCTCAGTATCTACGACGATATGCTGTAGAGCTCCTCCGAAGGCTGTTTCTAGAGCTATTTCATATTCCTTCGGAACAGTGACGAGTTCAGCAACGGCACCTTCAATGCCGGCAAGCTTTTTTCCACGCTCCTTAAGGATTTCCTTAACCCCTTGAAAAAAGCCTGCAAAATCCTCTTCCATTTCTTCGAGCATTTCTTTTTTTGATTTTGCCTGCTGAAGCAGCTGATATGCTTGGTATAATGTTTTTTCTTGTTTTTGATAATTGGCCCTGAGTGACTCCAGCTTTCGCTGCTGCTCGCGGAACGTGACAACCTGTGCTTCCAGCTTAGCCTGAATGTCAACTAATGAAGACTGAACCTGCTGCTTTTTAGTTAGGGCCGTCTCCCGTTCTAACAGGAATTTTTCATTTTCCGCATCAAGCCGCGTACTTTTATGATCCTGCTGCTCAAGCTGTTCGTTGATGTATTTCCACTCATTTTTAGCACCGGCCTGCTCATTTAACAGGTCAATATACTCACTCTTTAAGCTATCAATTTTCTCATCTAAATTTTCCGCAAACAAATGAAGCTTCTCTTGCTTTTCCTTCAGTTGGGCCTGCAAGTCCTTAACCTGTTTCTCCAATGTGTTGAAAGTCTCAATTTGCAAGTCCCGGGCACCTGACAGCTCGGCGATACGATTCGTTAAATCATTGATATTTTGCTTGAGCTGATCTTTATTTTGCGATGCGTTTTTCTTCCGTTCTTTCAGGACCTCCTTACGCCCTTCAAGCTTTTCAAGCTCTTCACTGGCATGAAGGAGGACATTCTGAAGGTCGGTTATCGACTCATCCAACGCAGCAATTTGATCCCTTATTTCAACAATCTTTGCTTCTTTTAGCTGCAAATTCGAAGAAATCCCAAGTTCTTCGTGTTGATGTTCATCAAGCTGTTTCGAAAGGCTTTCCCACTTTTGATGGAGGTCTTCAATTTCATACACCGTCAACGAAACCTCGAATTTTTCAAGCTCTTCCTTTTTCTCCAAATAGTCTTTGGCCATGGATGCCTGAATTTTTAATGGTTCTACCTGGCTTTCCAGCTCAAATAAAATGTCATGAACCCGATTGAGGTTCTCCTGGGTTTCCGAAAGCTTCAATTCAGCCTTTTTTTTGCGGTTTTTATATTTTAATACCCCGGCCGCTTCCTCAAAAATAGTCCTTCGGTCTTCAGCCTTGCTGTTTAAAATTTCTTCTACCTTTCCTTGGCTTATGATTGAGAAGGCTTCCCTGCCAAGCCCGGAATCCATGAATAAATCAATAATATCCTTTAACCTGCAGTGCTGTTTATTAATATAAAAATCGCTATCCCCTGAGCGAGTAACCCTTCTCGTGACACTTACTTCGTTATAATCAATCGAGAGTCCCTGATCCTGATTATCTAATGTCAAGGTTACTTCGGCAAAATTGACCGCTTTTCGCGTATCGCTGCCGGCAAAGATGATGTCCTCCATTTTGCTGCCTCTTAGTGATTTGGCCGATTGCTCCCCCAACACCCAGCGGATGGCATCGGTAATATTACTTTTGCCGCTCCCATTTGGACCAACCACTGCGGTAATGCCAGGGACAAACTCCACGCCAACTCGCTCCGCAAAGGATTTAAAGCCAATAATGTCCAACCGTTTTAAAAACATTCATTAATCCTCCTAAAATGCCCGGGGATTTCTCCTCAAAAACTTCTTTTGTTAATTCTGGGCTGACTCATTTTTCAACATTTGTAGTGCCATTTGAGCGGCATGCTGTTCTGCTTCCTTTTTCGACCTTCCTGTACCTACGCCAAGCTCAGCGCCGTTTAAGGTCACTTTAGAGACAAACTCCTTATTATGGGCAGGGCCTTTTTCTTGAAGGACACAATATTCAATCATGCCTGATCCATCTCTTTGGATTAGCTCCTGCAATTGGCTTTTAAAATCCATCACATGAGAAAAAGCACCAGCATCAATTTTAGGAAAAACGACCTTTTCAAGAAACTGAATAACCACTTCGATTCCTTTATCCAAATAGAGAGCGCCGATAAACGCTTCAAACACATCGGCCAAAAGAGCAGGGCGCTCCCTGCCGCCGGTCATTTCTTCACCCTTGCCAAGCAAGATTAGTTTGCCAAAATGAAGTTCATTCGCAAATGCTACCAGGGATGGTTCACATACTATGGCAGCTCTAAGCTTGGTCAATTCTCCTTCGGTCATAGTCGGATATTTTTTAAAAAGGAATTGGGAGATCGTCAGTTCCAGCACAGCGTCTCCTAAAAATTCGAGCCTCTCATTATCTTCAAAAGGTTTTCTGCGATGCTCATTCACATATGATGAATGGGTGAAAGCCTGTTTTAGTAATTTTTCGTTTTCAAATATGACACCGATTGAATTTTGCAGTTCCTTAAATTGTTTTTCGTTTGCGCGATTGTTTATTTCTTTTTCCTTCCAGTTCTTGCGCATTAAATTCTCCACCTTGTTTCCAATTTGCATAGCCTAAGTTTAAGTAATTTACGTTTAAAACGCAAAGAAACTTGGCAAATGTTGTGCCAAGTTCTATATTACAGAATAAAGCTCCGTTTGAAAACGGAGCTTTAGGAATTATTCCAAGAAGATTACTTTTGGCTTTCTATGTAGGTCACAGCATCACCAACAGTGCTGATTTTTTCGGCATCTTCGTCGGAAATTTCCATATCGAATTCATCTTCTAATTCCATCACTAGTTCTACAACGTCAAGGGAATCTGCGCCAAGGTCGTCTTTGAAAGACGCTTCAAGTTTAACTTGAGATTCGTCTACTCCTAAACGGTCAACGATGATCTTTGTTACACGCTCTAATACTTCTGCCATCACTTTCACCTCCCCTCAAGTATTATAGTGATTTTCCTGAATGAATACAAATTGTTTTTTTTGTCCAGCTGCAGCGCCTAGGGGCTCGGGGTCATAAGCCAATCCGTCAAGAAGGCTAAAGAGCAGCCTTCTCGCCGGCTCGTCTTATGCCTGTCGCCCCTGATCAAGGCGCTTCCGCTTTTCTATTTACATTACCATGCCGCCGTTGATATGCAGCGTTTGTCCTGTAATGTATGCAGAATCATCGGAAGCAAGAAATGCTGCGGCTTTGGCGATGTCCTTTGGTTCGCCAAGTCTAGCTAACGGAATTTGTTTTAACATTTCCGTTTTTACATCCTCAGGCAGTTTATCGGTCATATCTGTTGTAATAAACCCTGGGGCGATCGCATTAACCGTAATATTGCGGGACGCCAGTTCCTTTGCGGTTGTTTTCGTTAAACCAATCACACCGGCTTTCGCTGCCACATAATTGGCCTGACCAGGATTTCCGCTTTCGCCGACAACAGAGGAAATATTAATAATTCTGCCAACCCGCTGTTTCATCATCTGTCTTGTAACAGCCTTTGTGACCAGGAAGACTCCCTTGAGATTAATATTGAGGACATCATCCCATTCTTCTTCCTTCATTCTCATTAACAAATTATCCCTTGTTATTCCAGCATTATTAACAAGGATGTCGAGCCTGCCAAATTGCTCAATAACCGCCTTGACCATTTCACTTACTTCTTCAGTATTTGAAACATTACATTTAATCGCGAAAGCTTCTTGGCCGAGAGCCTTAATCTCGTCGACAACTTCATTTGCCTTAGCTTCACTTCCGGAAAAATTAACCGCTACATTTGCTCCCTGCCTTGCCAATTCAAGAGCAATTTCCCTGCCGATTCCCCGTGATGCACCGGTAACGAGAGCAGTTTTTCCTGCTAAACTCATAGTTTTTCCTCCTTCAACGCGTCGATTACTGCGAGTGAACTTTCCTCATCTGATACAGAATAGATTTTCACCGTTTTATCGATTTTCTTGATCAAGCCGGAAAGAACCTTGCCCGGACCAATTTCAATAAAGGTGTCGACACCTAATTCAATCATTTTTTGAACAGAGTCTTCCCATAAAACAGGTGAATATAGCTGTTCAATTAATTTATCCTTTATTTCAGCCGAGGAGGTAACCGGTTCAGCCGATACATTGGCAACTACCGGTACCTCGGCATCATGCATATCGATTCCATCTAAAACTTCACGCAATTGTCCGGATGCAGGTTTCATCAGCGGTGAATGGAACGGACCACTCACTTCCAATGGCAGGACCCTCTTGGCACCTGCTTCTTTTGCTTTCGCTCCTGCATCTTCAACGCCTTTTTTGGATCCGGAAATGACAATCTGCCCTGGGCAATTTAAATTGGCAAGGGCCACCGGATTGCCCGCATTTGTCACTTCTTCGGTTACCGCAGCTAACTTATCCCGATCAAGACCAAGAACTGCCGCCATGGAGCCTTCCCCATTAGGCACGGCATTCTCCATGAACTCGCCTCTTTTTCTAACGGCATATACGCCTTCTTCAAAACTCATCACGCCTGCCGCCACAAGGGCTGTATACTCCCCTAAGCTGTGACCGGCGACAAAGTCTGGTTTAACCCCTGAATTTCGGAAGAACGATAAAACCGCCAAACTGGTGGTTAAAAGGGCTGGCTGTGTATTAATTGTCAGTGTCAAATCTTCTTTTGGCCCTTCAAAAATCAGCTGGCTCAAAGGGACTTTAAGAGTTTCATCCGCCTTTTTAAAATAGGACATCACTTCAGGATATTTTTCTGCCAGATCTTTACCCATTCCAACTGTTTGGGAACCTTGCCCAGGAAACACAAAAGCTATTTTACTCAAAATAAGAATCCCCCTATCGTACTATGGTTTCGTTATTTGCTTCGACGGTTTGTTTAATTAAGCCGACTACATCGTTAGTAACCATTTCTCTTGTCTGGCGGATGGCACTAAAGACAGCCTGGGCATTTGATGAACCGTGTGCCTTAATAACCGGTGCCTTTAGACCAAATAACCCTGCCCCGCCGTATTCTGAATAATCCAGCTTACCTTTCAACTGCATTAAATTCGGTTTTAAAACGGCTGCTGCCAGCTTGCTTGTAAAACTGCTCATCAGCGCTGTTTTCAACATCTTAAACATGGAAAGGGCCGTTCCCTCAATAGTTTTCAACACCATGTTACCTGTAAAACCATCCGTTACGACGACATCAGCGACGCCATCAAGCAGATCACGAGCCTCGACATTGCCAACAAAATTCAAATCTGACTGTTTTAAAAGATCAAAAGCATGTCTTGTTAGTTCATTGCCTTTCTTCTCTTCTGTGCCAATATTTAAAAGTCCGACACGTGGACTCTCAATCCCTCTTACTTTTTTACTATAAATGGAGCCCATGATGGCATACTGCACTAGATGTTCCGGTTTAGCATCGGCATTAGCGCCCACATCAAGCAATAAAAATCCTTCCCCACCAATGGTCGGTAAAGTTGGGGCTAAAGCAGGCCGGTCAATTCCTTCAATTCTTCCGACTACAAAAAGTCCGGCAGCCATGAGCGCACCTGTATTCCCCGCGGACAAACAGGCATCTGCTGCACCATCGGCAACTTGTTGGGCTGCCAGAACCATAGAGGCCGTTTTTTTGCGGCGGACTGCTCTTACCGGTTCATCTGTTCCGAGAATAACTTCTGTCGTATGTAAAACCGTAATCCGGTCATGTTTCTTTAATGTTTCGTTAATTTTATTTTCATCCCCGACAAGGGTAATATGTAAGTCTGGAAAGGTTTCTACAGCCTTCATGGCTCCCAAAACGATTTCCTTTGGGGCATTGTCTCCGCCCATTGCATCAATCGCAAGTTTCATATGTCTCATCCTTTAGTTGTTTTTCGAACGGTACATTTGAAAATCACCCGTAAAAACAAGTTCATTATTTACGAAGCTTGATACCTGGACCAACGTCCGACCAGTCACATCATCAATATTCATGACCCTTGCTTTGGCAATGACCCGTTCATTTAATCTCACGGAGCGCTTAAATTGGATGTTGGCTTTTGCTGTTAATGCTAATTCATCGTTAATGACCGCAACAGCAAGCGAATTTGCCTGGGCAAATAAGTGATGGCCCCGGGCAATTTGGTTTCGTTTAAAAACATGCTCCTCTTTTACATCAAAAATAGAGATGGCGCTCTGGTCTAGTTCCATATCAATGATTTCCCCGATTACCTCTTCAAGCGGAAGGGAACGAACCTCATCATCGAAACGTTTTTCTGCGACTGTTTTAATTCGTTCGCGAAGCTCGGGTATCGATAATTCCAGGCGGTCTAAGCGAATCGTTTGGACACTTACCTGAAACTTTTCAGCAAGCTCTTCATCGGTTATAAATGGATTTTCTTGAATGGTTGAGCTAAGCAGCTGCTGACGTTCTTTTTTGCTTCTTCTCATTTTTCACACCGTCCGAAAACTTATGACTAGGTACTAAGAGTAGTATAAAATTTAAAAAAGCAGATTGCAAGGATTAGTTTTCTCCTGCAGTCTGCTTTTTACTAATCCAGCTTCTCCCCTTCAAGGACACCGGCGTCTTCGAGGTATTGTCTTAAGGATTTATATTCTTCCGATTTCCAGAAGGTTTCGGATTGGATTAGGGTGGCGGCGTCGCTTCTGGCGGTTTCGAGGGCACGGTAGTCATGAACCATATCGGCTACTTTAAATTCTGGCATGCCGCTTTGTTTTTTGCCAAAAAAGTCTCCCGGTCCCCTTAGCTCCAAATCTTTTTCGCTTAATACAAAACCATCATTGGTTTCCGTCATGATCCGCATTCTTTCCTGGCCTGTCTCTGATTTTGGACTGGCCAGCAAAATGCAATAGGCTTGATCACTTCCCCGGCCAACACGGCCACGGAGCTGGTGAAGCTGGGAGAGACCAAATCTTTCAGCATCATAAATAACCATGACTGTTGCATTGGGCACATTCACGCCAACCTCAACTACAGTTGTCGAGACGAGCACTTGAACCTCGTTTGCACTGAACGCCTTCATAACGGAATCCTTTTCCTCAGAGCTTAATCTCCCATGCATCAGCCCTGCTGTAAAGCGATTTTGAAAATAACTGCTTAATGTTGCATGCACATCAATAGCATTTTGCACATCAAGCTTTTCCGATTCCTCAATTAATGGACAAATGACGTATGCCTGATGACCTTTCTGTAATTCTTTTTCTACAAATGCCAATACCCGTTCAAGCATTTCTGGTTTGGCCCAATAGGTTTCAATTGTTTTCCTGCCGGCAGGCATTTCGTCAATGATGGATACATCCATCTCGCCAAAAACGGTAATGGCAAGCGTCCGGGGTATCGGGGTGGCAGTCATGAACAGCACATCTGGATTTTCTCCCTTTTCCCTCAGGACACGGCGCTGCTCCACACCGAAGCGATGCTGCTCATCAGTAATAACAAAACCTAATTTCTGAAATGTTACCTCATCCTGAATTAGAGCATGTGTCCCTATTAAGATATCAATATTTCCCTCCGTAAGCTTCTCAAGGATTTCCCGGCGGCGCTTTCCTTTTATGGAGCTTGTCAGCAATTCACATTTTACTCCAAATGGTTCCAATAAGGTTTTCAATGATTCTGCATGCTGTTCGGCCAATATTTCCGTCGGTACCATCAGCGCTCCCTGATAGCCTGAAGTAACACTTGCGTACAGACCAACCGCTGCCACCACCGTTTTTCCTGATCCAACATCTCCCTGCAGCAGGCGGTTCATTCGATAAGGCGACTTAAGATCGGATAGTATTTCATTTACAACTCGTTTCTGGGCATTTGTTAATGGGAACGGCAGGCGGGCGATGAATTCCTTCAATTTCCCAAGGTCATAGTTTTGGCTGATTCCGGGTGAATGCTCACGCTCAAACTTCCGAAGTGCCTGCATTTTTAGCTGAAAGATTAGAAATTCCTCGTACACAAAGCGCCGTCTTGCCTGCTTTAAATCCTCCCCGCCGCCTGGAAAATGCATCGCTTTTATGGCATCTCTCCGGTTTAAAAGCCGATATTTTGTTATGAAGTAATCCGGCAGCGTTTCATCAATATAAGCTCCAAATTGTTGAAAAGCTAAGTTAATAAATTTACGCATGCCCTTTGTTGTCAGTCTTCCTTTAAGAGAATATACAGGTTCAAAATCTTTACCTTTCGCATTTTCCCCCATCTGGAGTTCACTGGCATTAATCGTCTGCCGATGAGCATCCCACTTTCCTGTAATTGTTAACGTTTCATTGATGGTGATTTTATTTTTTAAAT
>NZ_JAGYPE020000030.1:53874-63217 GCF_018343545.2 Neobacillus citreus
AAAACGACTTTGATTAAGTATTGTCCTGCAAAAAAGCGGAAGGAGAGCTTTGACTTCTTCCTGCCATAATAGACAAGAGAAGGTTCGCTTTGAACCTTCCCTTCGATCGTCACCTTCTCGTCATGTTGTACTTCCATCAAATCGCGAAGACGGTAATCCTCATAACGATAGGGGAAATATTCCAATAAATCATGAATGCTGAAAATGTTCATTTCTGAAAAAATTTCCGCCGTTTCGTCACCTATGCCCTTAATAACTGTTATTGGCTGGTTTAGATATGGATTCACTTTTCTGTAAGCGGCATTCCGAAAATTTTGGCCTGCAGCGCCCGGCCAGTTGGTGTTGCCGCTAACCCTCCCTGCGCTGTTTCTTTTAAGGCTGTTGGCATTGATTGGCCAATTCTATACATTGCGTCAATCACTTCATCGCATGGAATTCGGCTTTTGATTCCGGCAAGTGCCATATCTGCGGCTACCATGGCATTGGCTGCACCCATGGCATTTCGCTTTACACAAGGCACTTCCACAAGACCGGCAACCGGGTCACAAACTAAGCCAAGCATATTTTTTAATGTGATGGCCATTGCTTCGGCACATTGTTCCGGAGTTCCTCCGGCCATTTCGACGATTGCCGCTGCGGCCATTCCTGCTGCCGATCCCACCTCCGCTTGGCAGCCCCCGGCAGCACCGGATATGGAGGCATTGTTTGCAACAACAAAGCCGAACGCTCCGGCGGTAAATAAAAACGAAATCATTTGCTCTCTTGTTGGGTACAGCTTTTTCTTTACAGCAAACAACGTCCCTGGAACGACACCCGCTGATCCGGCAGTCGGTGTGGCACAAATCGTTCCCATCGCCGCATTAACTTCATTTGTTGCGACAGCCCGGCTGACGGCATCGAGAATCGTTTCACCGGATAAGAAATTGCCTTTTTCAATATATTTTTGCAATAGTACTGCATCTCCGCCCGTTAAGCCGGTAACGGAAGTAACCCCTTTCAATCCGCGTTCAACTGCTTCTTCCATCACTTTGAGGTTACGGTCCATAAAGCCGATTACTTCTTCCTTGGACCGTCCCGTTACGGTGACTTCCTGCTCAATCATAATTTCGGAAATTTTTTTATTTTGACTGTTGGCCAGTTCTACTAATTCTGCTACATTTCGAAACATAAATTGACCCCCTTTCGCTGTGTATGTTTAATCAACAATTTTTGTGACCTTCAAGATGTTTGGCAGCTGTTCGAGTTCCTCGATCAGGGTATCATCAATATTTTGGTCGACCTCAATTGTCATCAGGGCCATTTTTCCAACTTCCTTACGGGAAACCTCCATATGGCCAATATTAATTTCATATTTCGCCAGTGTATTGGCGACACTTGCAATGGCACCGAACCGGTCATTATGAACAACTAAGATGGCAGGGTGATTGCCAGAAAGCTTCAATTCAAAACCGTTCAACTCGATGATTTCAATCTTTCCGCCGCCAATGGAAATACCTACTAATTCAAGCTCCCCATTGTGATCGCCAATTATGATTCTAGCGGTATTTGGGTGGTCTGTAACTGCATCCTCTTCAATGAAGCGAATTTTCATTCCGCGTTCTTCAGCAATCTCAATAGCTTTAATAATCCTTTTATCGTCCGTATCGAAATCCAATAATCCGCCCACAATTGCAACATCCGTACCGTGACCCTTGTACGTTTGCGCGAAGGATCCGTATAACGAAATATTTGCCCATTTCGGCTCCCTGCCAAATAAACTTCTAGCGACGCGGCCGATTCTCGCAGCCCCGGCAGTGTGAGAGCTTGACGGACCAATCATGACCGGGCCAATGATATCAAACACGCTTCTATACTTCATGAATCTATTCCCCCTTGCCTATGTCTTTCTATCTTTATTAAAAAATGGTTAGTATATATTATCCAAAAAAAGAAGGGTGGTCCCTATGGACCCCCTTCTATTTTAGCCGTTATTTACTCAATTGAAAAGATATAAGAATATAATGGCTGTTTGCCATTATGAACCTCTATTTCCACATCGCTGAATTTTTCTTCAACGAATTCGGTAAGCTGGCTGAGTTCTTCCTCTGTCACATCTTCACCATAAATGATGGTAAGAATTTCTGAATCTTCATCAAGCATTTTTGATAACAGGTCTTCCGCTGCTTTTTCTTTATCTTTATTTTTAACAACAATTTTCCCTTCGGCAATCCCCATGAAATCCCCAGTTTCAATATCCAATCCATCGATTTGTGTATCGCGGACGGCAAAGGTGATTTGTCCGGTTTTCACATGGCTTAGCGCCTCCGTCATAGCAGTAGTGTTTGCCTCTGCATCTGCGGAAGGATTAAAGACAAGCAAAGCGGAAAGCCCTTGCGGAACGGTTTTGGATGGAATCACATAAATTTCTTCATCCGATACATCGCGAGCCTGCTCAGCAGCCATTATGATGTTTTTATTATTCGGCAAAATAAATACTTTTTTGGCATTTACTTCTTTAACAGCCTTGACAATATCCTCTGTACTTGGATTCATCGTCTGGCCGCCTTCAATGACTGCATGGGCCCCGATGCTCTTAAAAAGGTCGGCAACGCCCGAGCCCATCGAAACAGCGACAATTCCGTATCCCTGCTTTTCTTTTGGTATTTCTTTCACAGCAGTGGCAAGTGGAGTATGTGTTTCTCCGACAATATTAGAATGCTGCTGGCGCATATTTTCAATTTTCATATTAATAAGGTTGCCGTAGCGCTGACCGTATGTTAATACTTCACCAGGCTGCTCGGAATGAATATGAACTTTCACAATATCATCATCAGAGATCACTAATAACGAATCTCCATAATTGCTTAGATCATTGCGGAAAGTAGTCTCATTAAATGGATGCTTTGCTATCTTTTCTGTTTCAAAACGAACCATAAACTCTGTACAGTAGCCAAATTCAATATCTTCAGTGTTAATATGGCCCTGGACGCTTTTATGATGCTCGGCATTGACTAATTCATCCATTGATGGCATGACCTCTGGTGAATCCGGCAGTTTTTCTCCCTTTAATTCAGCAAGAAAGCCTTCATATACACAGACAAGCCCCTGCCCGCCGGAATCCACAACTCCGACTTCCTTTAAAACAGGCAATAGGTCAGGCGTACGCTTTAGGGAAGCTTTAGCCTCCTTTAGAACATCTTCCATAATAACAACAATATCATTTGATTTTTGCGCAGTCTGCACAGCTTTTTTGGCAGCATCTTTGGCAACAGTCAGAATTGTTCCTTCGACCGGCTTCATAACAGCCTTATAAGCAGTTTCAACTCCTGCCTCAAGCGCTCCTGCAAATTCATTTCCATTAATGATCGCTTTTGCTTCGATTGCTTTAGAAAAACCGCGGAACAATTGCGAAAGAATAACACCAGAGTTTCCTCGTGCTCCCATGAGCAGTCCTTTTGAGAGAGAAACCCCTACTTTACCAATATGTTCTTGAACATTATTTTTAACCTCTTTTGCACCGGAGGTCATGGATAAATTCATATTAGTCCCTGTATCGCCATCCGGAACTGGAAAAACGTTCAGAGCATCTACCATTTTAGCATTGGCTGACAGATGATTGGCGCCTTGAATAATCATCTCGGCAAAACGTTTTCCATCTAATGCTGTAATTGACACAAACTTCACTCCTTACTACGGGTTCGTCACACGAACTCCCTGAACGAAAATATTAACCGAATCAACGGCAAGTCCAACTGTCTTGTCAAGGGTGTACTTAACCTTTGATTGCACGTTGTGAGCAATTTCAGAAATCTTGGTTCCATAGCTGACAATAATATACATATCAATATGTAACGCTTCATTTTCCTGGCGGACAATGACACCGCGGGTGAAATTTTCTCTTCTAAGAATTTCAGTTATGCCATCTTTGATCTGATTTTTAGAGGCCATGCCGACAATTCCATAGCATTCTACCGCTGCTCCTCCGGCAATGGTTGCGATTACTTCATTTGAAATATCAATTTGTCCGTACTTCGTTTTCAATTCAATGGACATGAATCGTTCCCCCTCCTGAAAAATTGCTCCTTAACTACAGTCATTTTACTATAGTAGCTTAAATATTGAAAGTCATTCCTAGTACGTTTACTATAACAGCATTTATTTTAGGGTAATGTCAAGGTTTTTTTCTTGAAACCATTTAACTAAGCTATTGCATTCATAATGGTTGTGTGATAAATTATTAAGGTATCTTAAGACAGAAAATTTGGCTATGCCATTTTTCTATATGATTAGTATCTTAAAGAATACTGGTTAAGCTTTTCGTGTTAAGGAGGGAAATTTAATGCCGCGCAAATGTGTAGTAACTGGAAAGAAAACCACTACTGGTAACGCCCGTTCTCACGCTATGAACGCTAACAAGCGTACATGGGGTGCTAACCTACAAAAAGTACGTATCCTTGTTGATGGAAAACCAAAGCGTGTTTGGGTTTCTGCAAGAGCGTTAAGATCCGGTAAAGTAGAACGCGTATAATTTTTAGTGAGGCTGTCATGTGACAGCCTCATTTTCTTTTATTTTGTCCTAATTAATGAAAATAAAAAGCACCCATTTTATTCGAATGGGTGCTTTAGGTTTATGAAAGGTAATGAGCCTCTTTGGGGAATGAGGCCTTTTTCCTATTCTTTTTTATTAAACACGCCAATCATCGCTCGGACAATTCCACCTAAAAATCTCGGCAGTTTAATTGTATAAAATTTCATACTGTCCCTCCTCACAAATCTCACGTCTAACATTTTATTCTTTACCCTAAATCCGTACGCCCTTACCATTTTATTCAAACGAACAAAATCAGTACCGATTTTTCGAGGCTTTTAATCATGGCTTCTTATCACTAATAATATGCCTTCTGAAAATGAAAAAGTACCATAATCGCTAATAAGTTCATTACTTATACATAGTGTGGATCCGAGGGAAATATGACGGTTCTTCAAAGGATATTTGAACCCATCCAGAGTAATCCCGAAAACATCTAGGGTTAATGGCACAAATGAAATATATTTTTTATCCCATCTTTTCTTGAGTGTATATGTGCCTGGCCCTTTTAAAAAAGCAATATTGTAACGGTCAATCAGAAAAATTTCCGTTTCAGTTTTGGCGTTTAGCGGATGAATTAACAGCTGGACATTCGCCAGTAAATGGTCTAGCCTTCCCCCTGTGGCACCAAACAGTTGGATTTTTTCTGGCTGTTGCTTTAATGCCCAGTTTAAAGCTAACTCCATATCGGTTTCATCTTTTTCAGGAATAAATTTTTTTAATTTAGTAACCTTATCTTCGATAACCGCTAATTCCGCTTTTGTTACGGAATCAAAATCGCCAAAGGCAATTGCTGGTGTAATGCTTCTCGATATCAAATGAAATACGCCGCGGTCAACACCCACCCATATTGCATTCTCTTCGATATATTCCGTTAAATCGGGCAGAAGATCCTCCGGACCTCCGGCGAGTATATTAATAATCATCATCTGAGCTCCTTTTTGCTAAACAAAAAGCCGGCGTTAAGCCGACTTTGTTTACCCTCTTATATGCGAAATGGCCTTCGCATAATCCGCTTGATTATAAATAGCCGATCCTGCGACAAGGACATTTGCGCCGGCCTCTATACATAGCTTTGCTGTTTCCGGATTGACACCGCCATCGATTTCAATTTCAATTTCTACTCCTTTTTCCACTGCCATTTGTTTTACTTTCTTGATTTTCGGCAGCACCTCAGGAATAAATTTTTGCCCGCCAAATCCGGGATTTACAGACATTAACAGCACCATATCGATATCCCCGATAATATGTTGGATTGACTCGACAGGTGTGGCAGGGTTTAAGACAACTCCGGCCTTTACACCATAGGATTTAATGTTTTGAATCGTGCGGTGCAGGTGACGGCATGCTTCGACATGGACCGTAATATAATCCGCACCTGCTTTGGCAAAGGCTTCAATATATTGGTCCGGATTTTCAATCATTAAATGCACATCCAGCGGCAGTTTGGTTACCGGACGAATGGCTTCGACGATAAGCGGACCGATTGTGATATTCGGGACAAAATGACCATCCATCACATCTACATGAATGTAATCTGCTCCCCCTTTTTCAACTGCTATGATTTCTTCCCCTAATTTTGCAAAATCAGCTGAAAGAATGGATGGGGCGATTTTTACCATAACTAGTACCTCGGCTTTCTATCTTTAATTTCCTGAAGGAAATCGACATAATGGTCGTAACGATACGTTGGAATCTCCCCAGATTCCACTGCCTGTTTAACACCGCATTTCGGTTCGCTCAGATGAAGGCAGCCGCGGAATTTGCAAATTTCACTTGCCCTTAAGATTTCCGGAAAACAGGAGGTTAAATCCTCTGCTTCGATATCAGTGAAATCCAAAGAACTAAATCCCGGCGTATCCGCTAATAATCCATTGCCGACTTTTATCAGTTCAACATGTCTTGTTGTATGCTTTCCCCTTCCCAAATGGGTGGAGATATCATTTGTTTTCAATTCCAAGTCTGGTCTTAGTACATTCAACAAAGATGATTTGCCAACCCCTGATTGGCCGGCAAAAACAGATATTTTATCCTCGAGATGTGGATGCAATAATTCAATGCCTGTTTCTGTCTCGGAAGATGTCATAATCACTTCATAACCGGCGGCCTGATAGTGCGCGGCATATTCTGAAATCTTCTTCTGCTCCTCATCATTTGTTAGGTCCATTTTGGTAATACAAATAATCGGCTCAATTTGATTAAATTCGACCAGAACAAGGAAACGATCCAAGAGTACGGTACTAAATTCAGGTTCGACAGCGGAAAAAACCAAAATCGCCAAGTCGACATTCGCAATTGGCGGGCGAACCAATTCATTTTTGCGTTCCTTCACTTCCAAAATGTACCCTTCTTGGTCATTTTCCGCTTGAAAAACAACTTCATCCCCCACAAGGGGAGTGATTTTATTTTTCCGAAACACTCCTCTTCCGCGGCACTGAATTAAGTCATCATTGTAAAGAACATAATAAAAACCGCTCAATGCTTTTACAATTTTCCCTTCAGGCATAGCAGCCCTCCTTGTAAAAAGATTTAATTTAAAAAGGTTATTCTACGTCGTTGTAATTAATGGTTTCTTCTGCAATGACTTTAGAATCACGAAACACCTGATAGCTGGCTTTTTTACCTTCCACAATAATCAATTTAATTTGCCTCGTTGTTGTTTCTGTAATAGAGAAGACATCCGCAGGTACACTCATATTGTGATTCATATCATCAATATAAATCCTTACCTCTTGTTTTTGTCCAGGCTGGCCTGGTAAAGGAGGTTCGTAATCAATGGTAATTTCTTTCGTTATCTCCCTTGGGGGTTTTTCTTCTTTTCCTTTAGAGACAATCACGCTGACTTTATCACCTTTTTGAAGCTGAGTCCCTTGTTTAGGTTCTTGCGAAATGATCATACCCCTTGGAATGGTTTCATTATATTGTTCCTGAGAAGCATCTAACGTTAAACCGACCGATGCCGCATAATCCTGTGCAGCTTTTACACTATATTGTGTTAGATCCATTAATACAATTTTTTCCGGGCCCTTACTAACTTCAAATTCCAAAACAGTATCCTCTGGAACCACCTTTTCCCCCCCGGAAGGATTTTGGCTGAGAATCGTTCCTGGCTCGCTGTCATCGTTTTTCTCAGTCTTCTTTATATCTTTAAAATTCTGATTATCTAACAAACGGACAACATCATCATATTGCCGGCCCACATAATCGGATAGTTCATATTTTTCTTTTCCTGTACTTATATAAAGTGTTACCTTTGATTTTTCTTTAACGACTGTATCCGCTTCAGGATTCGTTTTAATAACACTGCCTTTTTCGATTTCATCATCAGTTAGTTTAATTCTCTTATCAATAGTCAATCCCTGTTGTCTTAACTTTGAAATCGCATCATCTTCCTTCATTCCGCTGACATCAGGAATTTTGACATCCTTTGCGGAAATTAATCCCGGAACAAAATAGGCGGATAGTCCAAGCAAAACCAGCAAAACTAAAAGAGAAGTAAGAACGATTGGCCATTTTCTTCGCTTTTTATTTGCCCCTTTTCCTTGTTTCGAATCAGAAGTGCCACCCGAACTGCCAGTGTTTTTTTCACTGGTGTGAACAATTGTTTCATCTAAGTTTTTTAATGGCTTATCATTTGTAATAATCGGGATGGCCTTTGTCGCTTCATCATCAATCGGTATGATGAATTTTGGTTCAAACAGTCGATCCGGATCAAGCGCTGTGCGTAAATCCTCCTCCATTTCATCGACGCTATTATAGCGATGAAATGGATCTTTCGCTGTCGCTTTTAAGACGATATTTTCTACACTCTGCGGAATGTTGGGATTCCATCTTCTGACGGACGGAGTTTCGGATTGCAAATGCTTAAGGGCAATTGATACAGCAGATTCTCCGGAAAAAGGAAGTCTGCCGGTCAATAATTCGAACATAACAATCCCCAGTGAATATATATCTGACTTTCGATTGGCCATACCGCCCCGGGCCTGCTCGGGCGATAAATAATGGACAGACCCAAGAACTGAATTAGTCTGCGTAATACTAGTGGCACTTAAAGCCATGGCAATACCAAAATCCGTAATTTTAACATTCCCATCATGGTCTACCAAAATATTATGCGGTTTAATATCTCGGTGAATGATATGGTTATGATGAGCATGAGAAATCGCCGAGGTCAATTGCTTCATAATTTCAATTGCCTCTTCCACCTTAAGAGGAGAATTTTGCTGTATGTATTGTTTCAGTGTATTTCCATCTACAAATTCCATAACGATATAATATAAATCGTCTTCTTCGCCGACATCAAATATATTGACAATGTTTGGGTGTGCAAGGCTTGTAGCAGATTGTGCTTCTCGATGAAACCTCCGAATAAACTCTTCATCATTTGCAAAATCTAGCCGGAGCATTTTAACCGCAACGTCCCGGTCAAGGATCATATCATGGGCAAGGTAAACGTTGGCCATGCCGCCTCCGCCAATCATATCAATGATTTTATAGCGGCCGCTTAGTCTTTTACCAATCAACATTACATACCACCCTCACGGGCTTCCGGAAACTCTACTATAGCCAATGTAATGTTGTCTTCTCCGCCATTTTCATTTGCAAGTGAGATAAGGGTTTTCGCTTTTTCCTCAATAAGGCCGCTGCTTAACAGCGTATCTTTCATCCTTGTTTCACTGACTTTATTGGAAAGACCGTCAGAACATAAAAGGAGTAAATCGCCTTCTTCGAAAGTGATTGTTTTAATATCCATTTCGACTGTTTTTTCAGTCCCCA
>NZ_JAGYPE020000031.1:0-28240 GCF_018343545.2 Neobacillus citreus
TTCATAACGACCGTACGCTGAAAAAACTGGGGCACCCGGTCGTTATGAAAGGCCCATAACCTTCACTAGGGGTTATGACTAATCAGGGTAAATTGTCCATTACTAGGCAGGGGAGTATCCAGCCTGCTTTACTCCAGCAAGATATAGCCCTTCTTCGTCGAAAGGAACGAATACCGGAAATTTCCTTCATTGCTTTCCATAAACATGGATCGTGATAGCCGGTGTCACCACCTACCAGCTCCGCTTAACAAATTCCTTAAGCCGCACCGTTATTGTAATGCCATTTCGAGATCCTTCCATATATCTTCTACATCTTCAATTCCAACCGAAAAACGAACGAGTCCATCATTGAGACCTGCTTTTTCTCTTTCTTCCTTAGGGATGATCGCATGTGTCATCGAAGCTGGATGTTGAATTAATGTACCTACATCCCCCAGCGAGACTGCTAAAGTGCTCAGTTTTACTGAATTCATAAGTTTAACACCAGCCTCGTATCCCCCATTCAAGACAAAAGAAATCATCGCGCCAGGACCTTTCATTTGTTTCTCCATGATTTTTTTATCTTCAAAACTAGCTAATCCTGGAAAGTAAACCTTCTCTATAGCCTTATGTTTTTCCAAGCGTTCCGCCAAAATTTGTGCATTTTCTTGTGAGCGATCCATGCGAATGTGCAATGTACGTATCCCTTGATAGAGAAGCCAGGCATCCATAGGGGACAAATTGGCTCCCATCGTCTTCTGCACTTCTTTTCGCATCGGCTCAATTATTTCCTTGTTCGAAATCACAAGTCCGCCAATAAGGTATCCATGACCCGACAAGTATTTTGTTGCACTGTGGACGACAATATCAATTCCACATTGAATAGGATTTTGTAAATATGGGGACAAAAACGTATTATCAACAACCGTCAAGATCCCCTTTTGCTTAGCGATCGCCGCTACACTTTTCATATCCACTAAGGAAAGTGTAGGATTGGAGGGGGTTTCAAAGTAAACCACTTTTGTTCTATCTGTAATGTGTGGTTCAAGCTCTTCCCCTGTCTTAAATGGTACAAAAGTTACATCAATTCCAAACTTTTTTACCGTTTTGGATAGGAATGCGTGTGTCGCCCCATACAACGCAGTGTGTGCAACAACGTGATCCCCAGCCTGCAAAACACCAAAAAGGCAACCCGTTATGGCAGCCATTCCGGATGAGAAAGCCAAACACCCTTCACCAAATTCCAATTCCGCTACCTTCTCTTCCAGTTCTCTTACATTTGGATTACCCAGGCGTGAATACATAAATCCTGGATCTTCGCCTGCAAAACGTTGTGCTCCTACTTCAGCATTATCAAAAACAAATGTTGAGGTCAAATAAACAGGGGGGATGTGTGAGCCATGCCCTGGATCTTTATTTACTTTTACCAGTTTTGATGAATAGTTCATGAGTATGACGCCTCCTAATTTTAGGTAATCTGAAACGCTGCTATTTTTATTTTTTCCTATAAGCAGTATATGCAAAAGTAATCCCAACTCTGTAAGCCTTATTAAATCTACATTATTAAAAATTATGATTTATTACTAAGGTGTACTGCAAAACATAGGAATGATCGAACTTACCGCTTTGGCAGTTTGATAATATTTCAAGGTTGGAAAGGATTTTATGCCTTTTCTTTTATAAAAATGAAAATGGCCGATTTCGAATTAGAAATCGGCTTTAACAACATTTTATAAAACTACAGCTTGAACGGGTCAGCCCCCAATCACAGAGTTTTATTTTTACCACTCACTCGGATACATCATTTCTAATAATCTCTCAAAAGAATCAACAACAGGGATGAGCGAGTCATTAAACCATTCTTCCAATGGGCGTTCTTTTAAGTCCCATTCATTCAAATCGTCCTTGCTAATGGCTCTTTCATGATGCTGAAAAACGATGGATGGCTGGTTTTCATTCATTCTATAGTCGAAATATAGGAGATTCCCTGCTCCATCCTCTACAAAGGGGGAATCCACTTTATAACAGGACAAGTACACAATCTTTGCTATGATTTTTTAATAATATATAAAGAACAATGGATAAGGAGGTGAAAAAATGTCTCAAGCTAATATTAATAATATCACGCCAACAATTTCTCTTTCGACAGCACAGACAGTTCCTTTGCTGTTGGCTTCTGTTGCCCTTGAGGAATTATCTCTGGCTCACCTAATGAACGCAGAAGCCGAAAAGCTTCAATTTGTTCTTGGAACATTACGTACTCCTGGACGTGAGTTCTCTCCTGCAGCTGTTTCATTGACAAATCTGCTTAATCTCGATTCAAGTGTACAAAGAACAATTCGTGATGTGATTAAGAAAGAAATGTTATTGGAATTCAAATTTGAAAATATTCTTGACTTAATTGGAACGTTATGCAGTATTCAAATGACGGCTAGGGAAGTGAATCCTTGTTTGTTTATCATTCCTGGGACGGTGACTTGCTCAGGAGTAGTAGTTCCATTCCCAGTAACCATTAACTTTGAATTATTTATTAACGGGGTATTAGCCGCTCAGGCAACCATCACATTTGCTAGCGGTGCGTTCGTTGTATCTGTATCTTTTGATACAGGGACAACTGGAACAGCAACGGTCACTGCAACAACCACAGTAAACGGACAGACCGTTTCAACCGCAGTTTCATTTAATGTAAACTGTCCGGGATCAGGGGCTGCACCGGGATCAGGGGCTGCACCGGGATCAGGCGGAGGATTCTTAGCTATCGAGCCCCCTGTTTGATGTCGTACTACTAATCTCGGTATAGCATGTTAAAACGAGTTAGCGAAGATTATTGATATAGATGAATAATATATGACGGTGGTGGTGGATATATCTGAAGATTTAAATAAGGATTCACCACAAATCGTAAGTACCATTAGACCGTTTCCTACTTTTTAGGAGACGGTTGTTATTTATTAGTTAAGTGTAAAAACGATTCCTGAATAGAACAAGTGCCTGCCACGCCCAGAATAGTGTCGAAAAGTCCTACAACAAGTAGGAGGCCAAACAGGATCTTAAACTAGGCAAAACTTTCCCAATCGTCTTTAAACTGCCCCAAATATAACATTCCGCAGCCTTGACTGATGAATCGCCTCAAAGTTTGGAAACATTTGCTTTTATTTATGCTTACTGTGGATTTCAACTAAGCTATGAAGACAATTTATTTTTTTCATTGCTTAGTGTATTAAAAATCATTGGAACTTTGAGGTGACAACACTAAGTCAAAAAAAGAAAGATCATAATTGGGCACTCGACAGTAGCTGTGGCATTATTTGTAAATTTAATCATTGCTGCAGTTGGTGCTGGTCCAATTTCATCAAATAAAATGTGTTCAGTTCCGTCATTACAATTCGAGTTCGGAATAAAGATGTTATTAATAAACGTCAATTAAGCTCATGCAAAAGTTGAATAGCACTTAAAATCTTAAAATACTTAATATGGACAAGGATGATAAAAATATAATGGATCATATCGATAAAAGAAATCGTTTAGGTGACGAACCTTTTAATTTTGGAGTGACAAAAGATAATACAGTCTTTTTGGATTATTATGGTAGACAGGTGAAAATCTTAAAGGGAACAGAAGCAGAGAAATTTCTAAAGAGAATTAAAGTGGCTGAAAATTCAGCGGAAGAACAATTAGTAATGGCGAAGATAACTGGAAATTTCAAAAGGGGTAATGAACGAAAAACTGAAGGAAACAATCCCTTCCTCTGAATCTTCTAATGCAATCGGCATTGTACATTGACCAAGGAAGAATATCGTATATGTGGAATTAGTAAATATATTCCCTCTAAAAATCAAAAATTGGTAGATTAAGATTGGATTGCAGTTCCGTTC
The DNA here is from genome assembly GCF_018343545.2 of Neobacillus citreus. Taxonomy (GTDB): domain Bacteria; phylum Bacillota; class Bacilli; order Bacillales; family Cytobacillaceae; genus Neobacillus; species Neobacillus citreus. Next base: position 3,855 of record NZ_JAGYPE020000031.1, read on the forward strand.
ATACATTTTTCACAAGTAACTAAGGAAAAGCTTAAAAAAATATCTAATGGTTGGTGAATTATGGTACATCTTGTAAAATAGAGTTGAAATAAAAATTTACAATTTCTGGAGGCCTGATGATGAAACTAGAAAATAAAGTTGCCGTTATTACCGGTGCCGGATCTGGAATGGGTAGAGCTATTGCCGTTTTATTTGCAAAAGAAGGTGCAAAAGTAATTGCTGCAGATTTAAATGAAGAATCTGTTCAATCAGTCGTCAAGGAAATTACGGAAACGGGGGGAGAAGCAACGGCTGTTGTTACCAATGTTGCAAAAGAAGAAGATATAAATGTGATGATTGATACGGCGGTTGAAAAATATGGAACTTTAGACATTTTAGTTAATAATGCAGGAATTATGGATAATTTTGTACCGGCCAAGGATTTGTCGAATGAACTCTGGGAACGTGTCCTTGCTGTCAATACAACCGGTCCAATGTTCGCTATTCGTAAAGTGCTGCCACTATTTTTAGAAAAGAAGAGCGGTGTGATTATTAATAATGCGTCCATAGGTGGTTTATTCGGTTCACGTGCAGGAGCAGCATATACTGCTTCAAAACATGCCGTTATTGGGTTAACAAAAAATGTTGGGTTTCAATATGCCAATGAAGGAATTCGTTGTAACGCAATCGCCCCCGGCGGTGTAAATACAAATATTGGGACAACAATGAGTGAACCGAATCCATTTGGAATGGAACGTGCAATGAGTGGAGCAGTCAATAATCCAAGATCAGGTGAATCGGAAGAAATTGCAACAGTTGCTTTATTCTTAGCTTCAGAGGATTCAAGCTTTGTTAACGGACAAGTCATTACAGCAGACGGTGGCTGGACTGCCTATTAATTATTTTTTGAAAAGAGAGGACTATATTAATTGGTTGTAAGACTTCCACTTAAAGTAAAAAGACAAAGGCAACGCCCAAAGAGGTAGTTGCCTTTCTTTCAAAGGAGTTGCGAGTGTTAGAAATCCCAGAGGCATAAGTATTAAAATATTGCCCCCTACATTTCTTACAATCAACTTAATCATAAATGTTGTGTCACCACCGTATGTCTATAAAGGGTACCTGCCCCCGAAAAAAAAAGGGGGTCAGACCCCCAATCAGTTAAACGTACTAGCTGTTAATGTTTTAACGTATCTGTGGCAGATGCGAAAGAAGCCTCATTATTGTTTTCAAGTTGAGAGACCTCTGCTACGGACCTCTGGCGAAGAAATCTACGAATCTCCTCTATAGGAATCCCCATTTGTTTGGCCTGAATCATCAAGTTTACCCATTCTTTATCTAACTTTCTCTCCATTACTATTTCTCCTTACCTCATAATAAGCTTTGGCCATATTATGTTGGCCTTTGCAGGAACTCAGTAAATTCAGCATCTCCCAATACTAGAGGAATAATAGCTTGCGGTAGTTTTTTGACAATCCATCCACTAAGACCGACATGAGGGGTACATCCAAAAGTAGTAAAATAACTATTCCCTTTTTGATAACATTCCGTTCAGAAGAAGATGAACAATCCCGGATGCGATTTCTTCAGGTCCTTTTATACCCGGAAATAATTTGGTAAGCGTAAGACGCTCAATGGTGCCAACTAAAATCTCAGCAATCAATGACATGTCCAATTCAGTTTGAAAATAACCATTATCCACTTCAGAAATTAAGTTTTCTTTTATTTGTATCGCTAACTGTTTTTTAATCTCTTCCGCCTCTACAGAATTAAAGAATCCAATGCGTGTTAAATTTTGATTCTCAGAGAAAAAAGTAAAGATTCCCGTTAATCCTTTTGTAATCCTCGATGGTAAGGAGTTGAAATCAATTCCAGGTTCTAATCGACTCTTATTCGTAAGGTCAGATAGCCCTTTGCTAAACAAATCTATTAATTCCTGGTAGATTGCCTCTTTGCATTTAAAGTAAAGGTAAAATGTTGGTTGCGTTACGCCAGCCTTTTGAACGAGTGTACTAATTTTTGTTTCATAATAACCCTTATGTGCAAACTCTTCTGCAGCGATAGCAAGCAATAGAGCCCTACTCTGTTCACCACTAGCCCCTTTTTTTCTGCCCCTTTTACTCATTTGAAAACTCCTTCAAAACACACACCATATATTACTCATTAGTATTATCTTATAAAAATCAACATGGAGTCAATCATAATATTTCGTTTTTTCAGAGAATTTACAATCTAGGTATCACTAAGCTTTCATAGCTATATCTCTCAAATAAAAAAAGAAACCCTTCACACCAAAATAGGTTGAAAGGTTTCTTGCTTGTTTCCTTGAATACCAGAAACATTATATTGCGCCGGACTTGGTATCTTGTTTTACTATTCTTTGATGATTTCTTACCACTTTCCCTCCAGGTCCTTCGTATTCCCGGCCCCATCCCGTTAATACAGAGGACAGTAGTACCAAGAACAGGACCATGCAATAGATCATGCCGCTGCTGACTTGTGTTAGAGATAGCGGCGCAACAAAATCATACCCTTTCGAAAGCAACGCACCGATGAATACAAACACACTTAAAAAAGGAATAACTAGCACGATCGCATTCGCAAAACCATCCAGCAGGTAAGCACGACGGTATGGATGCAAACCAACACGTTTGCCAATCTCATTCTGTACTTTTCCAAATGTCGTCATCGATGCACTGGTGACGCCGCCGAAGATCAAAGTGGTAAACGAAATGCCTAACATCATGGCGATTTCAGCACCGCGGACCGTCCTGCCCATTTTGCTGTTAAGGATGCCGTTTGTGACTTTTTCAAGTACTCCTGCACCATTAAGCACACCCATAATACCGTAAACTGAAATAACCAAAGTGACGGTTGCCATCATGCTGCTGATCCCGCCCGTTAGGAATCCTTTCGGAGCCCCATCCTTAACTGAGATCACATTGTCGAAAGTTAAGAGGTTAAACGCCAGACCTGTTATCGTCCCTAAAATAATTCCTATAGTAATAGCTATATAGATATTGCGAGTTTTGATTGCTGCAATTAACATGACGGCTACCGGAACCAGCATGACCAGTGTGGTAGGATTCATGCTTTTCGTAAGAATTTCCGAAGCGCCCTCACCTACCGTGCCGCCTCCGCCGAAGATCCAGAATAGAACAAAAGAGATAGACCCTGCAACCAAGGAATACTTCAGCCGGCTGGAAACACAGCCCCCCACATCAGCAAAACCTTCCTTTTTTGTGTATGCTTGAGTTCCTGCAGAAATGATGGTGGTATCTGATATTGGCGCTAAGTTATCACCAAAAATGGAAGCACTGACGATTGCACCCGCAAGAACGGCAGGGTCGCCTCCCAACAATACTCCTGCCGGGTAGAAAATAGGGAAGCAGGTAAACATCGTCCCGATGGATGACCCCGTAGCAGTAGAAATGACACAAACCGCTAAGAAGGTAAACGCAGTGAATAATCCCCCATCCACGCCCAGCAAGTCGGCAAGCCATACGAAACCTGATGAAATGTTCGTGCTTTTGATCAACTCCGAGAACATCCCAATGACGAACAGCAAAATGGCAATCGGTACGGCTTCCTTTACGCCATCATAGACCGAATCCCAGAAGCGATCGTAGTGACCCTTTTTTACAAAAAGGGCACCGACCATCAGTGCGACGAAAGCACCCATTGCGAGAGCATACATTTCAAACGCTTTAAAGACAATAAAATACAATACGCAGAAAAACAGAAAGATCACAACTGGAATAAACGCAGTTCCCCAGCCACCCCTAAATTCAAGTCTCTGATTCATATCTAAACTCCCTCTCCTCTACTAAACTCTCTATTCTAGACTAAACGTACACTCTCACTTACTCTTCATTTAAATTCATCTTCATAATATTGCGATACTTTGAACCAACCGTACGCTCTAACTCAAACGGTTCGCCCTCTAAGATTGGATAGTGGCCTAAGAATTGTTTGATTTCATCGATATCGGAGTGATCGAGTTCGAACGTAAATATTTGCGCATTGGACTCAACATGCTTGCTGTTTCTAACCCCAATAATAGATGCCCCGACTCCTTGTTGGCTTAATATATATTTTGTAGCAATCTGAGAAGCCTTGACAGAATACTTTTTGCCGATTCTTTGCAGCATTAACAATAATTCCTGATAGTCATCCCAACCCAAGGTATCCTCAATCACCTGAAAATATTTAACATGTGAGCGTGTTTCCGGTTGAATCGATGGTTGGCCGATCCATTTTTCCGCTAGCAAACCTCCTGACAATGTACCGTAGCACAGCAGGGAAATTCCGTTGCTTTTACAATAATCGAGTAATTCTTTTTCTGGACGTCGATCAAAAACCGAGTATTGATTTTGGCAAGACACAATCGGTATACCGGCATCAACGAGCTCGCTCAAATGCTTCGTATCAAAGTTGGTAACGGCGATATTACGGATCTTTCCTTTTTCTTTCAGTTTCAACAGATCTCCCGCTGTCTCAACAAAGCCAGGCACATCATAATCCCACCAATGAAACTGCACCAGATCCAATACCTCTCGTTTTTGACGTTGGAGGCTTCTGTCAATTATTTTTTCAGTGTAATTGTAATCGACCTCATGAAGCAAATTGATATCCGGTACATACTTAGTATGGATTTGAATATCATGCGGTGAAAGGGTGCTCCCAGATTTTAGTTCCGTTAAAAATTCACCGAGGAATTCTTCCGTACCCGTATAGATATCTGCACAATCAAATGTCGTAAATCCTCTTTCCGCAAGCATATGGAAGGCCTTCATAGCATCTTGCATATCTAACTTTGTTTCTAAGCTATGGCCTTCCGACAGCTGCCAGCAACCGTTGATCACTCTGCTGATTGTATAATCTTTTGCTAATTCAAATCGTTCTGCTGCCATTATGGTTAATCTCCTTTATGTATAGGTTCTATTGTGCATTCAGCATGACTAAATTCTTTCGTTCCGGTGCGGGTTATTCTGAATCTGGCACCGCAGTTTGGATCTGGGCAGGCAATTAGACTGTCAGACAACATCCAGTCATTCGCGTGCAATGGCCGCTGCTTTGCCGGCAGTAATGGCAAAATCGCACTTAAAGCATACATGGAAAATGAATTCGTTTCCGGGAAGATCAGGTCCTCCCCAATCACTAAGAAATAGTCGCCTTCCTTATGCCGGCATACCATTGGTTGATCTGTAGCGACAACCTCTACTTTTAAGTTATATAGCGTAAATTTATCTTCCATTGGCACCTACTCCTTTCAACACTTTCAGCTGATTAAGGTTATAAAAAAATAAAAAACACCTGTCCTTAAATAAAAATTCAAGGACAAGTGTTAACCTGCGGTACCACCTTGTTTGATATGTATCATACATATCCGCTTTGTAGAGTGCTCTCACACCCTTAGCCCTGTAACGCTGGCTCTGCGTCTAAGCTACTAAAAAAATTTCGTTCACTTCGCCCTCGGAGGCCCACTTGCTGTGACTGCATCTGTCCGGCTTACACCATCCCGGATTCGCTATGAGACCGTTTAACAGTTTTACTCCCTCGTCTTAGGTTTATAGAAATGTTAGCATCCTAGTTTTTAATTGTCAATAATAGTATTAATTTTTAGATAACTAAACTTAATTTCTTCGTTATACTCCACATTTAACCTTCATACATTCAAGTTATGGCTGCTTAGCTAAAGGTAACCTATCAACTAGACTTTTCTATTTACTAATTGTGGAGGTTGTTCAAACCATTTTTCTTTTATAGCTAAAAGTAGACCTTGACCATAATACTTCTTCATATCCTCAGATATTTTGTCCAATTTAGAAACAATATCCGTTCTTAAACTGGAAGTCATAGCCTGACTTATCATAGCAAAACAGAATATTCCCAGACATGTATTCGTAAAAAACAACATTAACTTATCGGAAAATGGAGACATCTCTACATCGGAAATTTTGTAGTCCCCTGATGCTGATATCGGAATATTTTCTTTTTCAAGAATTTCTTGAAGTGAATCTAACACTTTTTGGAGTCCATCTCTGCCTTTACTAAAATATTGTTTTAGGTCTTTTGTTTTCGCTAATTTACTAAACGTGACAAATACCATTTTTGAAAACTGTGCTCGATGAACAATTCTGGATAGATTTGCAATTTCAGGAGCATTTAAAGGTCTAGATCCACCAAAAAAACCATTAAGATACATCATGGAATCAGCTATTTCTACCTCGTTATCGATCGCTACTTGTGGAGGACTCAAATATACTCCTTGTGATAGCATCAAATCTAAAAGTTCATTCTGGATTTTTACAAAAAAGGCAATGTTTTTTTGGAAATGTTCTCGGACATCGTTTCTAGTGCAATCTGATAATGCAATTGGATATGTACTCATCGCTAAGTATGTTAGATCAAAACAAAAATATAAAATAAATGTATCGGAAAATACCTTGGGTACGCCAACCCTTACATCTTCATCCGTAAAGCCAAGAGGAATAGTGAGATTATCTTTGATAAAAATCTCCTTGAGTTCATTTATACTATTTTCAGTTTGATTTAACATTTTTTCGATTACTTGTTTTGTTTCGTTACTTTCAATACTTGCATAAAAATATTCAAAAAGTCTAAGTTCCATATTGCTCTTTAAATAGGATGACCAAAGGTTAGATACTTCGCTTGAGGTTAATTCTGCAAGAGGCATATGGTTTTTTGGATAACTCATTTTAATCACTCCTTTCCAATTAGTTTTTCCAATCTATCACTTAATATTATTCTCCTCATGCACCCCTTTTTATAGATGGGAATCGAAGCTGGAAAGGGCAGGGTTACAACAATAAGGAAATTACAATAATAAAAAAGACCAATTTCTCAGTAGTAAATTGAGAAATTGGCCTTTTTTCGTTATCCTGAAATGCGCCCGGTTACAGAAGAACAATAATTGGCGAAAAACCGGGACTTCTTTATGCTCCCGCCATACGTTATGTGTATCAAAAAGTTGGCCCCTATGGTGAATCTCGTCAGGTTAACACGTGAAGGGTTCCCATTCACCACTGATGTTGTTGGTCAAAATAATACCGAAAAACCGTCTCCCTGTCCCTAAAATTGAGGCATAAGAACCGTCCCCATGCCTCATTCCATGCCTCATTAATGGCTTAGTATGGTCCCTGAATAAATGGCGTTTGTTCTTACTCCAGGTTTTATTTCTCCGTTTATAGAGAAAATTTGGTTATTCATTAAAACTAAGCCTTCTCCACATGGTGCATCAAATGGAACCTTTCCTGCTGATCTCCAGGTATCATTTTTGGCATTGTAGATTAGTACATGTTTATTCCAATTGAACTCATAAGGATCAGCCGTAAAATATTTCGTTCTAAAGGCCGCCAGTTCTTCTCCTTTTAATGTGTTTAGATTTTTCACCGCATAATCATATACTTCTTTATTAAATCCTCCAATTACCAGCATTTCATCATTATTTAATTTGACAGAATTGGCACCAAGCAGGGATATTTCTTTATCATCAACTTTCACAGAGGAAACCTTTGACCAGCTATTTGTTTGGATATTATATTGATACCCATCAGTATAAGCAATGGATCCCCCGCCGCTAAATACATATAGGCTTCCGTTTAATAGTTGAGCTACACTTTGATTTCTGACCGTTTCTCCTGGTATGGATGCCAGCTCTTTAGTAGTGGACGTTTTTAGATCATATTCATATAATTTATTGCTATCTTTTCCATTCTGCTGGCCAAGTCCAATATACAATTTTCCATCCTTCTCCACTGCTATCCCATTACTTATCGTAAATGGCAGATCCCCTACTTTTTCCACTTTGAGTTTTTTATTTTTATCGATCGTCAGGAATAGGATATCGTCTGCATGTTCTTTGTCCGGACTCCCGCCAATATAATAAACACCTTTATCTGTGGTGATTGACGACCCATAGCCTATCTTATGATCAAGATTCGTATGTTCTACCAGAGTTAATCCACTATCTTCTTTTTTATAAACATAAATGTCTGAGTAATGTTCCTTTGCCCCTCCATTTAAGACGGTGTCATAAGGAAAATTCGCTCCTCCTCCGACAATTAAATAATTCTTATTAGAGCCTGATAACACTCCTGCTGTACCTATGTTCTTATCAAATCCCTTTTGTGCCTCCAGCTCTCCTGCATGCTCCCATGTGATTCTTTTTACGGATTTAACATTTTCAGAAGCGTATGCTTTGATTTCTATTTTTGCGTTTTTGGAAGCGTTAGTGTTTGTCCCGATATAACCTCCAATCACAAGCATAGATGTAATGGCTGCGATCCAAACCTTTTTCAAGATATTTCCTCCCCGTTTGTCGTACCACATGATTTGGAATCTAGCGAATTCCAAATACGGTACTTTATTCAGAAATTCTAGTAAAGCTTACTTGATAAATTTTTCGATATTTTCATATTAATTTCTTTTGCCGTTTCAACATTTTGCATGGCAATGCCGGTACATAGGAGATCAATAAGATACAGCTGAGAGATTTTAGATACTAGTGATCCACTGTCTAATGGACTCTCCTTCGAAGATGATAATAAGACTAAATCAGCAAACCTTGTTAATGGAGATTTAACATAACTAGTTAATGCAATCACTTTCGCATGATTTCCCTTGGCAATTTCCACCGCATCTACGATGTCTTTTGTACTTCCGGTAAGACTGATGGCAATCACAACTGTTTTCTCGGTCATACACGAAGCTCTCATGATTTGAAAATGCGAGTCCGTCACAACATCGGAATGTTTGCCAATTCTCATTAAGCGATTCTGCATATCTAACCCGGCTATTCCTGAAGCCCCGATGCCAAAGATGACAACATCATCCGACTGGTTGATCATTTCAATTCCCGCTTGTAATTCTTCCAATCGGATGACTTCAGAGGATTCATTTATCGCCTGTATCATATGATTTCTGACTTTTTTAATGATCGTTTCATGGTCATCTTTTTGTGCAGCCAGAGAAACTTCTTGGGCTAACAAAAATTTAAAATCCTGAAACCCTTTAAACCCCAGTTTTCTAAAAAAACGTAAAACGGTGGCTTCCGCTGCTCCACTAGCCTCCGATAACTCCGTTAGAGAATGATATAGCAATTGTTGTGTATGGTCCCGAATGTATTCATATATCTTGTTTTCTGATTTCGTAAAGGTATGCTTATTTTGCTCCATGACAATGGACGGTTTAATACCTTTCATTTTATCGATCGTGTTCGCTGTCATTTTCATCCACCTCCAAAATTGGAAAAGCCTCCAATGTTTATATTATAAACAAGAAGCAGATGGTTAGCGTATAGGGTGGATAAAAATGTCATGTACGAAGTAATATTGGCAGAATTTTTCTGATCGGTAAGCAACTGTTACGAAGAGATGATGGCTTCGTAACAGCTCTCATTCTGCATTAATCAGCTCTAATAATAATCTGATCGGTGAATTTGGCCGCCTCTTGATTTGAGTCAAATAATTCCCCATAAACATTATAAATAGAAAGATTAGGGTCCAATTCAAACTCCGCGGTATAAGCTCTTGGTTTGATATCCGGGACGATTCCTTCAAAAACGAAACGGCGATTATCGGTTTTCTTTACTAAGTCAAGCTGGACTAGGTTTCCGTCGATGATGGCGTTAATTCGTTTATTTCCCATTAACATAACAAAGTCATCAAATACAATCTCTACTTTGATTTTCTCTCCTGGACGATAAGGCTTTGGATTTTTAGATAAAACATCAAATGATTGTATGGCTGGCTTTGGTGCTGGTTTATATCGCTGCCATTTTAAGTAGTCCGTATTAAATTGAATATAGGACATGACCGTATTGGCCGTTCCTTCATAAAATAGACCAATGTCACCGTTTGAAAGGTTGGTGAGGCTGGAATATCCGTACTGGCCTTCTTTCACAAGCTGACTGTATTTCCAGTTAAAAGAATATTTTGTCCGGCCATTCTCATAGGTTCCAGCTTCCTCGATTAACCCTGCCTTTACAGTGCCATTTATTCTGCTCCCGGAATCACTGGCGCTGGAAAAGATGACAGCTTCCTTTCCATCAATCTGGCCATTATAGCGAATCGCTGACATTTGACTGTATGGGGCGGTTAACGCCTTCTCCGTCACTACTTCAGAATCCCAGGTTTCCCCACCGTCAAAGCTTGTCGCGATTTGTGCATATCCTGAGTGATTCCGCATGAATAATTTCAGCTGGCCGTCCGGCATTTCTACTACTTGCGATTCTGTAATCTCATGATCATAATTGGTAAAATACCTTTCATTGATGGTCTCTCCACCTACGACCCTGCCTTCGTTTGGAGACTCTCCGCGGTGCCATGTTTTACCGTGGTCATCACTATAAATAACAGCACTAGCTTGTCTGTTGTATTCATTTAAAAAATATACAGGAAATACTAGTCTTCCTTTATAAGGGCCCTCGGTCAGCTGGATGCCGTTTCCTGGACCTGTCCCTAAGAAAATCATCCATTCTTCTTTTGTTTCATCATTTAAATCAATTGGTCCTGCCCACGTTTTTCCTTCGTCATCACTATAATACAGCTCAAGGTAAGATGTTTTAAAAGGCTTTAATGGAGAGGTTTGGCTGAAATAGTTATCTATTTTTTCGCCATTCCAATATAAATTTCTATCTTCATCAACCGAATAGTCAGTAGGAGTTCCACTTTCGTCATAGACGATTCCGTTCTCTCTAATCGTGTATTCCTTGTTGTTTGCATCTTTTAAATACAGGTACTGTTTGCCATCTATCGTTTTAAACCCAGTTCCTTTATACGCATTTGTGCCAAAGCCCCCCATGAGTCCAGCTCCATGTGGAAACCCGTCAACAAGTGCAAAAATTCTTTCATTGGAAGCATCCTGCAATAATGACAAGTCAATATTAGAGGCTTTATCGGGGTAATCATTGATGACAATACCGTCAGCTTCCCATGTTTGACCTTGATCAAAGCTTCGTCTGACGACAGCATCGATATTGTTTGGAGAATCTCCTCCATTTTCTACACGGCGGTCGATACCGGCAATCAGTGTTCCTTTTTTACTATAAAGTAACGCAGGAATTCGGTAGTTATTGGAGTTCATGAAGCCTGGATAAAATACGCTGAAAGGATTGGTGAGCTTAGCTGTATCGGGCATAGGGTTCACTAATGATGCAGCTTTGGTTTCACCGGTAATGGTTGTTAGCGACTCATCAGATAGCGGCTGATTGTAAACTTTGACAAAATCAATATTGCCGTTAAATGGATATTGATTGCCTGATAACCTTTCCGTTCTTCCTAATTGCGCGCTGTTTGGCGCATAAATGTTACTTAAGAATTTCCTTGGAGACTGTGAATCTTCCTTGATTAATTCACCATCTAAAAAATACTTATACCCTTTATCCTTGTCTACCACCATCGCAAGGGTATACACTTTATTTTCCTTCAAATTCACTGGGGCACTCACATGGACATTTGTCTTGGCTTCTCCTGGTTTTTCAAAGCGATTTTCACTTCCGATCGCTGAAGGGGAAATGTACAGATGAAAATGGCCATCCCGGACCTGCTTATTACTTAACGAAAAAAGTGACATAATGGACGAGCCAGTGTATTGAAATCTGACAATAATGGTTCCTTCATCCATTGCTTTCAGCTTATCAACTTGATTATTTAAGTTAGTGAAATATCCGTCTTTAATCCTCTGGTTTTCTACTTGTAAAATCGGCTCAGGCATATCATCCGTGGACACTGCTGAAACATACGCACCCTGTCCACAGACGAAAATGGCTATAAGCATTAATAATAAGAATTTTGAAAATCTTTTTGCCAAAAAAATCTCTCCTTCCATAAATGGTCAAGTTATACCTTTCTTCTAAGCTTACTGGCGGATCAAACATATGATATCGCTTACAATATTCACCTCGCTTCTCATTCCTTTTAACATGATGCTAGATTTCTATTATGCTAGGGAAATATTAACACAATTGACAGTTTATTGTCTATAATTTTTAAAAAGTGACAACTACTTGTCATTCAGAGTACTGCGATTACTGTAGGCGATTCTTTTTTGCAAATGGGGTTAGCGAAAATGGAAGCGGCTGTTTATGTGAGAAATCCCCAAACTCTGGAAAATATCACTGCCAGGCCATAATGGTTATCAAAGAGACGCTGTCATTATAGTTAAAATGGGGCTGAAAACTGGACAAATTCTTTCTTGGGAGGAAATCGAGTCTTGTATCCGAAGGTCAGTCGTGCCCTCCGACCTTCCAATCATCTGTGAATCTTGTTCGTGGCGTTCATTGGGGTTTGCGAGGAAAGAATTGAAGATATTCAGAAGGGAAGGGATTACGGGAAATCCTGAAAGGCCTTTCCCCTTTACTCTGCTTTGAAGTAAAGCCCCCTCCCTTGAAGAGGTATTCATTAGGTTTGGATTATTCCGCAGCTAAAGCCTGTGCTTTAGTTACATGAACTGTTCCGGCTGGGTGTTGTGGAGGAGCGTATATAGAATAAAGTTTTAAAGGGATATTACCTGTATTGGTTACATTATGCCAGGTGCCTGCAGGGATCATAATCGCAAAATCATCATAAACGTTTTGAACAAAGTCTAAACGCTCTCTTGTCTTGCCCATTTGCACAACACCTTGACCTTGTTCAATCCGTAAGAATTGGTCAACGTGAGGGTGAATTTCTAAACCAATGTCTTCACCAACATTGATATTCATCAATGTAACTTGCAAATGTTTTCCTGTCCATAAAGCGGTACGATAGGTATTGTTCTGCTTCGCAGCCTCATTAATATTGACTACAAATGGTTTTCGCCCATAATCTTTTGCCTGGATTCTTGCGTTATCATACATATTCCAGTAATTAGGATGTCTTGTATAATTATTATACATTGGGACATTGGGTTGATATGGATATGAATACATCCAAGGAGTATAGTACATCAAATTCAATCCCTTCATAGATTAATACAAATTATCGTATGCACTATTTTAAGGGAAGTTACTTAATGTGTGGGCGAACGAACTTTACCATTGGAAAACGCCATTTAATTTCACCTGGCATTGGAATTTTCACCATAATTAAAAAGACACTAGCAATAATTCTTGCTTAGTGTTTTCTCAGCCAGGCTGCTTTTTTTATCTTATTATGTGGTGTGCTTGTTGTAAAATCTATAAACATGCTGAGTCTCAAAAGATCCTAGAATTTAGACGACAAAAGTAAAAATACCGCGGGCGCTACTTTGCTGGTGCTCACGGGAAGAATAGACCGCCTTATTTTTACCGGGGCGCTACTTTTCTGATGCTCACGGGAAGAATAGACCCATTACTTTTACCGGGGCGCTACTTTTCTGATGCTCACGGGAAGAATAGACCCGGATGAATAGCATCTACTCCATGGATTTTGGCCAGTTCAATGATTCCATCAATGTCTAAATAACACGCATAAAAAAGCCACACAATATCATAATTGCATGGCGAACCAAATTTGTTTTGACTAACTAGTTTGATAAACTTAAACTTGTGAAATTATAATTTCAGTACTGTTTCCCATATATTCTGATTTACTGGAATACCGTCTCTAAGATTGTCCGCACGCTCCTTCGCCGTCCTTTCGCCAGGATAAAGGATATCTGTAACACCTGCCATCTTTGTTGATGTTTTAATATAGGCAGACATATTTCCTATGTATGAATCAGCATATTCCTCCCCAGCATATTGCGCAGGATTTATAGCGATAAATACCTGTGAAATTCCTGAATCCTGGCGTTCCATCCGCAAATCGTAAGTGGATCTGCCAACTGATAATGCAGAAACAACTATATCAATCGCGATGGAAAGACCAGATCCCTTCCAAAAACCTGCAGGAAGGACCTTGCCACCATTTATAATAGCTTCCGGGTCGTCCGAAAGTTCCCCATCGGCCGTATAACCTCCCACAACCGGCAATTTTTCTCCGGCTAACGAATAGGTTTGAAGTTTACCATATGAGAATTGAGACTGGGCCATATCCAATAGCAAGTGTCTTCCATCTTTATGGGGAACCGAGATGATTAAAGGATTGTTGCCAATACGGTCTTCACTACCACCCCATGGCGGCATATTAGGAAATGTATTTGTCATGCAAATCCCGATACATCCTGCGTTGGCAGCTCTTAATCCGTAGGTGCCTCCACGCAGCCAGTGGGTTGTATTCTTTAGTGCAACACAGCCTAAACCATAATCTTTCGCCAATTCAACAGCCCTGTCCATCGCAATGGACGCATTGATAGGACCGAAACCTAACTGCCCATCCCATTGTTCTAGGGCTCCGATACTATTCAGTTTCACAGGCTGCATCCCCGGCTTAATAACTCCGTCTTCTATCGCTTTAACAATGGACGGAAACCTGTTTAAGCCATGAGAGTACACCCCATCACAGCTGTTGTCAGCTATTATGGATGCCGCGGTTTCCGCAGTTTTCGTATCAACACCCCTTTTTAAGAGAACTCTTTTGAACTCACCTTTCATATCATCATATGATATACGCATGAACCAACCCACCTTATTATTACTAGTAATTTACCCAGAAATATCTAAATCCCTAGGCTTTTATATGAAACCTTGCTCTAGTACATAACTTCATCCGACTCTAGCAAAAACCTTTTTAGGATTCGAAGCCCTTTCTCCAATTCATCCGAGTCCTTAGGAGATGTAAGCGAAATTCGAATAAATTGGGGAGATTCATCTTTTTTGACCAAGAAACGATGAGAATGATAAACATGCATCCCCCGGCTTAAAGCCATATGCTCAAACTGGTTTAGCTGCCATTCTTTATGCAGTGGTATCCAGCGAAAAAAACTAATCGGGTTTTCGCTTGGATCATCGATTTTAAAATATTTCTGGTAAATCTCGTTTCGTTCTTGCGAAATTTCCCGCTTTTTCTTAATGATTTGTTCCGCAGCCCCTGTATTAATTAATTCTGTGATAATTTCTGCATTTAAGGCAGATGTTTTTACGTTGAGATTGAAAATTCCATACGTGATTTTTTCAACAAACTGATTGGCGTAAGCGATAAAGGCAACGCGAACACCAGAGCTAAGTGATTTGGCAACGCTTAGGATATAAACAAACCGTTCCGGCACAAAATGCGAAATAGGATAATAGCCATCCGGTGCCAGGAACGAGTATACATCATCCTCTATTAAAATAAGCCCTTGTTTATTGATGACCTCAGCTATTTCCTTTCTGCGCTTCATACTCATAGTCACAGCAGTTGGATTGTTGCAGGAGGGACTCAAATAGATTCCCTGCAATGGATTTGTTCGGCAGACGGCCTCTAATTTCTCCGGCTTCATACCTTGCTCATCGCCCTCAATAGGGATTAATTGGATATTCATTGTTTTGGCCAGTTCAATAAAATTAGGATACGTATAGATATCCACCGCAATTTTATCTCCCGGATGAAACAAGGACATTAGAATCAGCGAAAACGAATTTTGTCCGCCTGAAGTGATCGCAATATTTTCAATGGGGGCATCCATGTTAAAGCGCTGCATCCACTTTTTGGCTGCCATTCGATGATAAGGCATTCCCAACGGGTGCCTGTAATCTAGTAAATTTTCCAGATAATCTTTGGCGGCAATGCTTTTAATCGCTTGTGCGACGAATGAGTTTGTGTGATCAAGGGGCTTGATGATCCCCATCTCTATGTAATTCTTATGCTCATCACTATCTGCCATGAAAATAGCATTTTTTACATTGGGCGTCACAAAGGTTCCCCTTCCGGTAACGGCATAGATTAACCCTTTCACTTCGCATATTTTAAAGGCCCTTGTCACAGTGCTGAGGTTAATATCAAGATAATCTGCTAATTCTCGCTGAGGGGGAAGTTTCGTATTGGGTGCGAGAAAGCCATTGAGAATATCATATTCCAACAAACTAGCAACCGATCGATACAATGGAGGGACAAGCTGTTTTTTATCCGGCTTCCATGACATCGGATAATTTTCAAATGAATTAACCGGCATACCATACCTTCTCCTTGAAAAATTGTATTGCATACAATTATATCATTGAACCCATACAATGATGATGATAAAGTAATTTTTATACAAATAATTTATATCAGGGGGTGAAGGATGATGAACATTAGTGAAAACACGTATTTGCGGGAGGAAAGCAGCTTCCTTGCCGGTGTACGGGATTGTCTGCCCACTGTACTTGGTTACTTAAGCATTGGATTTGCGGCCGGTGTGGTGGAAAAAACTGCAGGACTTTCGATTGTTGAAATTGGACTGATCTCCTTGCTTTTGTACGCAGGTTCTGGTCAATTTATTGCTGCCGCGATGATTGGGGCTAATAGTCCCGCTCTAGCGATTATCTTTACTATTTTCTTTATTAACCTCCGCCATCTTTTAATGAGCGCGGCGATATCGCCTTATTTCCGTCATCTTACACCCTTCAAGAATGTATTGATCGGTTCTTTACTTACAGATGAAACATTTGGTGTAGCCATGAATGAAGCAGCAAGGAAGAAATGGCTTAGCGAAAAATGGATGTATGGTCTAAATGTAACGGCTTATTTAAATTGGTTCCTAGCCAATATTGCAGGAGCATTTTTCGGAGAATGGATTTCAGACCCGGAAAAATTCGGCCTTGATTTTGCCTTGCCGGGAATGTTTATTGGCCTTCTTGTCCTGCAAATGGTCAGCCGAGGAAAATTGAGGAAAGATATTCTTGTTGCCCTAAGTGCTGTTGCTATTGTGGTCGGGGTAAGTTTAGTGGCATCTGGAAGCGTAGGGGTTATTGTCGCAACCATCATTGCCTCAACAATCGGAATGGCGGTGGAGAAATGGAAGTAAGATGGTCGATCTTTTTAATTATTTTAGGATCAGCCCTTGTCACATTCATTCCAAGAGTGCTTCCAATTGCAATCTTAAGTCGTGTTGAACTGCCAGAATGGGCGATGCGCTGGTTGAGCTATGTTCCCATTGCCGTTATGGCAGCCTTAGTCGGGCAAGAGTTGCTCATGCCAAACGGAAAATTGGCACCTTTGACAGATAACCTTGAACTTATCGCCGCACTGCCCACTTTTATCATTGCCATTGTGACTCGCAGCTTATTGGGAACTGTTGTAGCTGGAATCATCTCTATCATGGTATTACGGTTTGTGTTTTAAAGTGGTACAACGTGATTGGCAAACATGCGGGACAATCTTCTAAACTATCAATAAATATTTTTGTTAAAAACTCCTCAAAAACCTTTTTTGGGAGTTTTTTAATATTAGAGTGCCTGCCACCACCCAAGTAGTGCTGATGAAAATCAACTAATTTCGGATAATGACCGGCACTTGCTTTACTCCTCTTATATGTCCGGCGAATTACTCATTACCTTTTTCCCTTTTAAACACCGAATAGGAATAAATCATGATAAGCGCAATTCCAACCGCTAATGCCGCCAGGAAAAAGTACATTCCCGTGGAACCTATGAAGGTGGTGATTAATGGTACAAAGCCAATAACGACAAAAACATATCCTCCAAATCGGTGTGTTTTTTTCCAGACATATTCTGATGCCAGCGTCCAAGGGGTCCGAATGCCAAAGAAATAGTTATGCCGGATTTGCGTCATGAAATTTCCAAGAACGATAAACAAAATACCTAGTAGTACCGGCACAACTTTTTGAAAAGGTATATCGTATCCAAGTCCACTGAACAGCCCCAATAAATTCGTGATAACAAGAAATAAGATAATGACAGAGTTGATGATAGAAAATGCGCCGCTATGCTTTTTATAAGATTCTCTCTTCGGATCAATGGACGGCAGAAAATTTAAAAACACAAACAGGACAAGGGGTAATGCACTCATGGTGAGCTGTTCGATTCTTGACCCATACCGATCTGGTTCGCCGCTAGGTCCCCAGTGAACCGGAAACTTATTAGGCATATGTGGAAAGGCAATAAGATTTACAATCAGTGGAATGATGGAAATGATTAGCGTAATATAAAAAAGTTTATTTTTTTTCATGAAGCCCATCCCCCTTTTTGTCTAATAACCATTTGATTACATCCTGCAAAACGGTTGAGTTTAAGGAGTAAATAATAAACTGCCCTTTTTTCTCATCCATCACTAATCCTGCGGATTTCAGGATTTTTAAATGATTGCTAATTGATGGCTTACTCATTTCAAATTGCTCAGCTATGTCCCCTGCCGTTAAATCCTGATCCTTTAACAAATCCAGTATCTTTCTTCGGGTTGGGTCTGCCAAAGCCTTAAAAACCTCATTCATGATATTCCCTTCTTTGTTATTTAGTTAATTATCTAAATATATAATAACACATTGTTCTAACCCTATAAAGTGATTAACAAGATGTAAATATGGAATTTCTTCAAAGCTAAAAGACTTAATCAGAAAATGATTAAGCCTTTTAACAAATTGGATATCCTTAAGCCACTTTTTTCTTTCTTAGGAATAAGAAATTCCACCTAAAACTATAGTAATAAATCCAATTGCTACTAAATTAAAATTGTTTGTTGCAGTATTAGGAAGTTCATTTCCAGACTGACCACTCTGGGATTTGCCGCCATTTACATCGGATCCATTTGAAATAACTTCTGAAGAAGCTTCTTCAAATACTCCATATGTACTAAAATGACTTACTTCTACCCATACAGGACCGTTGGTAGATTCATATTTAGCAGGAATGATCTGACTACGGAAAAAAATAAATAGACAAATTTAAAATGAGGCACAAGAATCCCCGTGCCTCATTCCTCCTTTAATGAAGTCTTTACATTCTTTTAACACCAGGTTTAGAAAGAATACTTATTTTCCTAATATATTGTAAGTAAGCTACTTTAGGGGGGATTTGATGAAGATTACCGTTGCGGGGGCAGGATATGTGGGATTGGTTACTAGTGCTTGTTTGGCTGAATTAGGACATCAAGTCACATGCATAGACATTCAAAAAGAGAAAATTGACTTGCTTCAAAACAATCGTTTGCCAATCTACGAGCCAGGACTTCGGCAGCTTTTGGCAAAAAATCTTCAAAACGGAAAACTGGTCTTTACAGTTGCCCCTCATCTTGCCTATTCAAATACAGAAATTATTTTTATTGCCGTTGGGACGCCTGAGAAATCCGGAGGTTCAGTAGAACTAAAATATATCGATGAGGCTGCTCAACAAATAGCTCACTATATTGAGAATGACGTCATTATTTGCACAAAAAGCACGGTTCCAGTTGGAACAAACGACTTAATTAAACAGATTATCGATAATCAAAAGGCTCCTACGCTCCGTGCCGAGGTGGTCTCAAATCCTGAATTTCTCAGGGAAGGCTCAGCCGTTCATGATTTCTTCCATGGAGACCGCATCGTGATTGGTACTGATAATCTTGAAGCAGCTTCAATTTTGAAAAAACTTTACCAGCCCTTAGATATCCCAGTCATTATTACGGATATTAGAAGCGCAGAAATGATAAAGTATGCATCCAACGCCTTTTTGGCGACGAAAATTAGCTTTATCAACGAAATCTCCAACATTTGCCAAAAGGTGGGGGCTGATATTGATGAAGTGGCCTTTGGAATTGGTCATGATAAACGGATCGGTCATGACTTTCTTAAAGCAGGAATTGGTTATGGCGGTTCCTGTTTCCCTAAAGATACAAAAGCACTTTTAGGACTCGCCAATGATGTTGAACATCATTTCGATTTACTAGAGGCTGTCATTAACGTCAATAACTTTCAACAATCATTGCCTGTTTTGTTGGCAAAAGAAACAATCGGCTCGTTACAAGGCAAAAAAGTAGCTTTGCTTGGATTAGCATTCAAGCCTAATACTGATGATATTCGGGGCTCAGCCTCCATTAGGATTGTAAACGAACTACTCAAAGAAGGGGCCATTGTCAGAGCTTATGATCCGGCTGCTATCCCAAATGCACAGTGCATTTTAGGTGATAGGATTGAATATGCATATAATCTTAGATTTGCCCTTCACGAAGCCGAACTGGCGATTATTGCAACAGATTGGGCGCAAATTAAAGATGCTCCACTTGGAGTATATCAATCCTTTATGAAAGACCCGATCGTAATCGATGGGCGAAATTGTTATTCACTTAAGGAAATTCAAAAGCATTCACTTACTTATCTATCAATAGGAAGGCGCTATATTTTTAAAGATAATCTGATAGATGATAAAAAAATGCTTCATTTTTAAGGAGGAGGGATGATATGAAGATTGCCATTTTCACGGATACATTTTATCCTGACATCAATGGAGTTGCCCAAACCCTTAAACGATTGACAAATTATTTAGCTGAACAAAAAATTACCTATAAAGTCTTTGCCCCAACTTCCACGGTAGAAGAAGATCAATCCTGCCCTATTCATCGATATAATAGCCTGCCCTTTTTCTTATATCCAGAATGTCGCATAGCAATTCCAAATCTTCTTGAAATCAAGTCAATCGTCCAGGACTTTTCTCCGGATTTAATCCATGTTGCCACTCCCTTTTCCATAGGACTTTGCGGTGTTTATCTTGCAAAGAAGTTAAACATTTCTCTCGTTGGCTCCTATCACACCAATTTCGATCGTTACTTACAGTACTACGGTATGCCATATCTTTCAAAAATCGCTTGGAAATATATGCATTGGTTCCATCGACCATGTGAAAAATTGTTTGTTCCCTCAATTGATACGTACCAGCAGCTAAAACAGCATGGATTTACCAATTTAGAGATTTTTCCTAGAGGCGTAGACTGTAAGCTTCTTCACCCTCATTATGATACCACTGCTATCAAAAGTCTCTACAGTTCTCAAGGAAAGTACCTGCTTACTTACGTTGGCAGGTTAGCCCCAGAAAAGGATCTGGAAACACTACTTGCGGTCATAAAATCTGTTCCTGAAGAATTAAATGAAAAAATACAGTGGTTAATTATTGGGGATGGCCCGTTACGAGAAAAACTCGAAGCTCAAGCACCGAATAACGTAATCTTTACAGGGTACCTAGATGGAAAATATTTGGCCCAAGCCTATTCCGCATCCGACCTATTTGTCTTTCCATCTTCGACTGAAACGTTCGGAAATGTTGTTCTTGAGGCACTTGCCAGTGGCGTTCCCGTTATAGGAGCGAATTCGGGTGGTGTAAAGAATATCATTAAATCCGGTGAAATCGGAATTCTATGCACCCCGGGTAATGTGGAGGATTTTACAAAAGCCATTATTCAACTACTAAATAATATTCCACTTAGAAAGCAAATGGGGATAGCCGGTAGAAATTATGCCCTAACACAAAGTTGGAACCGGATTTTTGAAGATCTAATTTGGCAATACACAAAGGTTATAGATGAACAGAACGAACGGAAATATGCTTAAGATAAGGAAGGGTAAAGTGTTATAACAAGGTACACAGGGACGGTTCTCATTCTCCAATTTATGTTTTTCGACAAAAATGATGCAGCAGAACCGTCCCCATGCATCATATTTTTTTAAAATAATCATAAATTTTTTCTAGTTTTTTTGTTTGTTTTCCCTTTGGACTTTCCATGTTGCCAAATTCGAAAAACTTTACTTTTTTAATCCCTACAAAATTAAATAAGGCTTTTTTCATCAATATTTTATGCGAATTATTTAACCAGAAAAGTGGATATCTTGTAGGTCCTTTCATCGTAGACACACATACAACCGACTTCCCTTTTAGTAGTCCCTCTGGCAGAAGCCCCTTCTTATCTTTGTAGGCAAAATTTGCTGCAAATAATTGATCAATGTACCCCATCAGCATTGCCGGAGGTCTTCCCCACCAGATTGGATAGACAAAGACAATCTTGTCAGCCCAAGAAATTTGCTTTCTATATTTTTCAAGTTGAGGATCACAATACATATCACGTCTTCGTTTATTCTCATTAAACACTAGAACCGGATTAAAGCCTTCTTCATACAAATCTAAGACCTGTAACTCCTTTATGTTCGGATTTTCATTACTTCCTTTGATGATTTTTTCTAAAAACGCGTAACATAAACTTTTGTGATTAGGATGCGTGTAAATAACCAAGATTTTCATAACCCACCCCTGTTACTTATCATTTGATAACAAAACCATAACATCACTACACTTTGTTGTCAAATGATAATTGTATTATGATAACAAATTTGTTATCTTCTCAGTAAGAGGTGAGAAATATGGACAAAAAAGCTCTTTTTTTAAAATGTGTATCTTTTACAACTTCAGTTCATCGCGTGACACATGAATTAACACGAAACGCCAAATCTGATTCCATCACACCGGTTCAATATAACATTCTTGAGTATATAACCGTCAATCAGCCAGTTACCCTTAGTGATATTAGTGATTGTCAGCATATATCGATGCCAAATACTAGTCGTGAGGTGAAAAAATTAAGTGAAAAAAATTTAATTGAAAAGATAAGTGATTCCGAGGATCGACGAAAACAATACATTCGTCTCTCTAAAGATGGAGAAATCATGATGAACGAAGCCTTTGCATGTGTAGAATCCCGTTTCCAAAACCTAATACAAAATGCTTCGAAAGAAGATTTAGAGGATATTAACCACGCCATAGATATTCTTCAGACAAAACTATTTAATAAATAGCAATAGTCCACGGGAAGACACTCAGGAGTTCCCCGCTGTCTATTACAATTTCGAATAACGATAACCACTGACTGTTCGCTTATAAATTAAACATACCTGTCACGTCTCGAATAATGCGAAGAATTAACAAAACGCGGGAGGTGACAGGCAATTATACTTATCTGATTTATTAAAGATATTAATTAATATTCTTCGCTAGCATAGTCACTCGTAAAGCTTTAGATCAACAGAGAACTTTCCCAAAAATCCCACATTTAGAAGGAATTGAAGGTTCCCTGCCTTTTAACCCCGATTTTTAATCAAAAAAATGGGCTTCCACACCTTCTCTAATCCATTCCTGAGGTTTCTTTAAAATTTATGAATCCTTTCACATTTCATAACATAGGTATTACTTGGTATACAGTTTTTTCGAATTGGGACTTATGTGACAAAATGGCTGGTTTCCAAGGAAAGGTGATGTAACGATGAATATTTTAGAGGTCCAGAATTTAAAGAAATCGTTCGGATCCATTCAAGCCGTAAAAGATATTAGCTTTTCTGTAAAAGAGGGTGAGATTTTCACCATCATTGGGCCAAATGGGGCAGGAAAAACGACCACACTTGAGATGATTGAAGGCTTGGTTACACCAGATCATGGAGAAATACAGTTTCGCGAATTGAACTGGAACAAGCATGCTGTAACGATTAAAAAGAAAATTGGCGTACAGCCGCAATCTAGTGCCATGTTTGATTTATTGACCCCTGAAGAAAATTTGAATCTATTTGCTACATTTTACGATAAGGCACGGTCCACTGAAGAAATTCTCAAATTGGTCAATCTGACCGAGCATCGAAAGAATCAAGTCAAGAAATTATCCGGCGGTCAGCGGCAGCGACTTGCAATCGGGCTTGCTATGATTAGTGATCCCGACATCGTATTTCTGGATGAACCCACAACCGGACTCGATCCTCAGGCACGGCGCAATGTTTGGGAGATTATTCTTGAGCTTAAGAAATTAGGGAAAACGACGATTCTCACCACTCATTATATGGAAGAAGCGGAAAAACTAAGCGACAGAGTGTGCATCGTGGACCAAGGATTAGTTGTAACCCTGGATTCTCCCTCCGCATTAATAGAAAAGTTAACTAATGAACGAGAGGTACGATTATCATTCCTTGATGGAGAAAAAGCCGCCCAGGATGCAGAGCTTTTTGCAAAGGGACTTGATTCTGTAACGCGTACAGAACGGGAAGGCACCGCACTTAAGCTATGGACCATTAAACCCCAGGATTTACTGTTTGACCTTTTTCAATTTACAAAAGAAAAGGAATATCAGGTTGAACAAGTTTCTATTCGTGAAATGAGTCTTGAAGATGTCTTTATCGCTTATACCGGCAAAGAGTGGAGGGATTAAGATGAGTAACCTCAAGCAATTCAAGCAAATGTTCCTAGCTCAATTAAAATTAACGCTCCGTGAAAAACAAGCATGGTTTTGGGGGATTTTTTTTCCGGTAATCTTAATGGTCATATTTATGACGATATTCGGCGGCGGATCAAATGATGACTTTAGCACGAAGGTTGCCATTGTTAACGAATCTCCAAATGAAACGTCTACTATGATGGCTAAGCAATTGCAGCAAATTCCGATTATTGAAGTTAGTAAAAATGAACCTGCTAGTGAAAAAAAAGCAAAAGTGTTGGTAAAAGAGAAGAAAGTCGATGCTGCCATCATTTTGCCAGATTCGGCACATGCTACCTCGATTAAACTGATTGTAAATAAAGAAAATGAAAAAAGTGTCTCAACCCAAGTCGTTTCGGGTGTCCTTGATCAATT
>NZ_JAGYPE020000031.1:28340-36529 GCF_018343545.2 Neobacillus citreus
AGCAGGCAAACTTGCAAGCAGTGGGTGCAACTCCAACCTTCAAGCAGCAATTTGAAACCATTTCTTCAGGTAGTGTGGAATTAAAATATACTGATTTTCTCTTGACTGGGATGATTGCCTTATCGATAGCCCAGGGCGGCTTATTCGGAATGGTTGACTTAGTGGATATGCGCAGAAAAGGGTTAATCAAAAGGCTGCGGATGACCCCGGCTAAAATGGGGATCTTTGGGCTTAGCGATATGGTGATGCGCCTGTTATTCAGCACCATTCAAATCATCCTCTTATCTTTAATTGGCGTTTTCGTATTCGGTGCTAATCTATTTATTAATTTCCCTAGTTTACTCATGGTCTTCTTAATGGGGGCCCTCTCCTTCAACGGAATTGGCTATTTGATTTCTTCTTTTAGTAATACAAATGAGGCCTATATGGGTGTAGCAAACATTGTCAGCTTCCTGATGATGTTTGTCAGCGGTATTTTCTTTCCAGTTGAAACCATGCCCGAATGGCTGCAGCCTGTATCCAACATTCTCCCGCTCACCTATTTTGCAGACGGTCTAAGAGATAGTATGGTCTATAATACTTCTATTCTTTCATCCCCACTCTGGTATGGATTTGGGATTATGCTCCTTTGGGGTGGAATTGCCTTTATCATTGGTTCCTTGTTGTATAAACGGAAATCAATTGTGTCTGTTAGGTAATGCGATAAAACAAGGGAGAACGCCAGTCACCACCCGTATATTGTTTAGAAGATATCGGCAATATACGGGCAGTGACTGGCACTTTTTTCATGGAAAAATAACATGTCCGGTCGCATATAGCCCTTCTATGAACCCCAACACTTGAAAAAATCGGCAGTCCGGTCGCATATAGCCTTTCTATGCTCCCCAACTCTTGATAAAATCAGCGGTCCGGTCGCATAGGAGCTAAAACAACAATGTTTTCGAAAACATCATAAATAAAACCCCTACTCCCTACTCATTTTCCATAAAATTCTGCCTCTCCAAGTAGTTCAGCACTGTCTGTGAAAACTCGAGATGGGATTCTTTCGTATACTTGGCAATGGTATAGATTTGGGCGAGGTTTTTCAATCCTAATTGTTCGGTCATTTCCTTAAGCCTCGGATTGGCCATATACCGGTTCCAACCCTTTTCGTTTCTATCTTTGTAGATTTCGAGAATGTCTTCATCTGAATAATCGTTGTACTGTTCATAATGAACAAGTCCATGCCTGGGCAATCGGTCGCGCGGGGCAGGGTTTTCTGCGGGATACCCTAATGAATAACCCACAACCGGTACGACATTCGGCGGCAAGTTGAGCAGCTCGCCAATTTGATCGCAATTTGCTAGCGTTGAGCCCATATAGCAAATGCCCAGACCGGCATTCTCTGCTGCTAAAGCACAGTTTTGTGCAGCCAATGTGGCATCAATGGCACCAATCATAAAACTCATAAAGTTATCGAAATGCACAGGTGCATCATTGAGGGCAAGCCATTTTCGCATTCTATTAAAATCGGCACAAAATGTTAATAGAATAGGTGCATCTACTACCATCGATTGCTCCATATGAGCAGAGTATAATTTTCCCCTAAGCTCTTTGTCTTTGGTAACGATAATTGAATAAGTTTGCATATTTCCGCTAGAAGAGGCCCGAATCCCCGCATCTAGGATTTGATCCAACAGTTCTTGACTTACTTCCCTATCTTCATATTCTCGTATTGACCTGTGCCCGATAATAACATCGTTTAATTCCAAAGCCATCACTCCTTAAAAATAGTATAGCATGGGCAAAGACATGAGGACGGTTCGAAACATGCTAGACAAAAAAGTTAAGCCAAGCCATACTCATTCAGATCAGCTAAAAAGAAGTCCAATTAAATAATCCTTAGATAAAGCTGATCCCTCCATAAAAGACACATGCTCAGGGCACAAAAAAACCCTCTATTTTAGAGGGAATTCCATTCCGCTCAGGTAGCAGCGGTTTCTTTGTTTGGGATTCGTAATATTCTTTATCTATGATATCATTACGATACTTTTTTTAGAGACCTTTCCAAATGCCTTGAGAAGATTATGTAAACATTGAATTCGTAGAGTATCTTCAAACAAAAAAGAATTTAAGATTTCCTTTTCCAGCAAGGCAAAAACCTTTTTGGCAACATCTTCTTTATCAGAGCCGTATTTATTAGATAGATAATTAACTATTTCTCCTTCATAATATTCGACTGTCCCAAATAAAACAGATGCCACTAACCTCACCTCCTAGTCACCTTCGTTGTCTTTTGATCATATAACTCTACTATCCAAGCATCAACAAAATCCGACATTTTTTAACAAAAGTGTTAGGATTGTTTAATATCCTACGAGATTTTAATACTACTGAAACACAGTCGACATTAAAATTATTCTTTTAATATGTATTTTTAAGAGATCCATTAGAAGATTAGTTATCAACGGATATTACTCCTGTTCAGGATTCCGAAAATAATATCCAACTCCGCGGCGTGTAACAATCATAGCTGGATGGCTCGGTGTATCCTCAATTTTTTCTCTTAATCTTCGGATCGTTACATCCACAGTTCTAACTTCCCCGTAATAATCGTAACCCCATACGGTTTGCAGCAGATGTTCCCTTGTCATGACTTGACCGATATGCTGCACTAAATAGTTAAGCAATTCAAACTCACGGTACGTCAATTCAATCGTATCCCCGCGCTTTGAAACAACATAAGCATCTGGATGAATAACCAGGGAACCAATGACAATATCATTTGGATCATTTTCAAATTCCGTTTGGGCAATACTTGTATTTTGACGGCGCAGATTCGCTTTGACACGGGCGATTAATTCCCGTGTGCTAAATGGTTTTGTTACAAAGTCGTCAGCCCCAAGTTCAAGCCCGAGCACTTTATCAATTTCAGAGTCTTTTGCGGTCAGCATAATGATGGGCATTTGATATTTTTTTCTGACCTCCCGGCAAACTTCCATTCCATCCAGGACCGGCAGCATAATATCGAGAAGGATTAAATCCGGCTGAACCTCCTTCACCAATTGGAGGGCTTCATTTCCATCATAGGCGGAATAGACATTGTAGCCTTCTTTTTTTAAATTAAACTGCAAAATATCCGCAATTGGCTTTTCATCATCAACGACAAGAATATTCACTTTTGTACCAATGCTCCTTTCATTAATATTTAGGATACAAATAGAGCCAGCACCTTAATAAAAAGATAGCTAGCTCTATTGTCTGCATGGAGGGTACATGATGTATTTATTACTTTATCATAGTTGTTTTACAGTTTAGTTAAAGAAATAGAACAATTTGGTAAAGCTTCTGTCTCTAACACTTTGCTTGCTTGACGCTCCGTTTCAAAGAGGTTCCTCCGTATGTTAGTCCCGATGTCATCCTGTCCCATTTACTTCCTTACCGTTAACAAGTCTGTACCTAACTTAAAATGAGGCACAAGAACCGTCCCCATGCTTCACGTATGTATAATATGAGGCTGGTTATATTAACATTATCTATTTTTAATAACTGGGGGATATATATGAACTTACAATCTGGAACTTATTATTGGCCCACTACTTTTCCTGATGCTCCCTCGTACCCAGCGTTGGAAGAAGACCTATCTTGTGATGTATTAATCATTGGCGGTGGAAGCTCGGGGGCACAGTGTGCCTATTATCTTGCTGATGCAAATGCAAATTTAGAGGTGGCTGTCATTGAAAAATCAACCATCGGCAGCGGCAGTACTAGTACGAATACCGCCCTCCTTCAATACTCCGGCGAAAAAATGTTTACAGATCTGATCAACACCTTTGGAGCAGATTACATAAAAAGGCATTTACAATTACTAAAGGAAGCTATTAATGAAATGGAAGAGGCTTCAAAGAAAGTCACAATTGATTGTGAATTCAACAGAAGAGATACCCTATACTCTGCTAGCTGTCCAGAGGACGTTGAAAAACTAAGAAAAGAATACGAATTTTTAAAGCAGCATAACTGTGACCTTACCTTTTTAACAAAGGAAGAGATTGAAACAAACTATCCATTTAGCAGGGATGCCGCTATTTACTCATACAATGATGCAGAAATTAATCCTTTCCGATTCAACCATGCACTATTGGAGTACGCCGCAAGAAAAGGGATCCGTATATATGAAAATACGGAAATGAACGGTCACCACTATGATGAAGAACGAGGAAGGATGATTGTTTCGACAAAGAATGGGCGTTCGATTCAAGCACGCTATATTATTTTTGCAGCGGGTTATGAAGGATTGGAAATCAAAAAAGAGAAAAAAGCCTCCTTTGTCAGTACCTATACGGTCACAACCAATCCAGTCGACAATCTCTCCGAATGGTATAACAGGACACTCATTTGGGAAACTGCTCGTCCCTATTTATACATGCGGACCACTAGAGATAACCGGATTATCATCGGAGGACTTGATGATAATACTCCATACCCTGAAGACCGCGATAGTAAACTGATTCACAAAAAGGATAAACTGATTGAAGAGTTTAATAAAATGTTTCCCACTATTAAGGTCCAGCCAGAATATTATTTAGCTGCATTTTATGGAGGCATAGCGGATGGCATTCCGATAATTGGCCAATATGAAGAATATCCTAATAGTTATTTTCTATTTGCCTTTGGTGATAATGGGACGGTCTACAGCCAATTGCTGTCGAAGATTATTGTAAAGGAGATTGTTGAGGGTAATTCTCCAGATTTGGCTCTTTACTTGCAGGACCGCCCTTTGCTAAACAAGGGATGAAAAAAGTGACTTTCAGGATTAGTCCTTTTTCATTCGATGTATTAGGAGGTTATCAATTTATGTTTTCCGCTTTTTAGGAAATATTATTCCATTGTGTATTAATGTAAAATAGGAGGTTGTTCTAATGGATGATAAAACAAATATTCCTTTAACCGCCGCGGAAATGTCTGGTTTATGGACTCAATACATGGGTGATACAATCGTTGTTTGTATGAACAGCTATTTCTTAGAAAAAGTAGAGGATGAAGAAATACGTCCTATTATTGAATGGACACTTGATACAGCAAAAGAGAATGTTTCCATCATGCAGGAACTGTTTCAAAAGGAGAATTTTCCGATACCCATTGGATTTACAGAACAAGATGTCAATACCAAAGCTCCCAGACTTTTTACAGATACTTTTTTCTTAAAGCATTTAAGTCAACTGGCTGTATTTGCCATGACAGCCAGCTGTGCAGCACTAACAGTTGCGACACGTCCAGATGTTATTTCTTTTCATAAGCGTATATTAAATAAAGGGGTTGAATTGCAGGATCGGACACGAGATTTAATGCTAAAACAAGGGATTTATATAAAACCTCCTTCTATACCTATTCCTAAAAAGATCGATTTTATAGAAAAACAAAATTATTTAACTGGTTTTTTTGGAAAAAAGAGATCGATTAATTCACAAGAAATCACACACTTATACTTAAACACTCTAATAAATGTGATCGGTAAAGAATTAGTAACTGGCTTTGCCCAGACCGCACATAACGAAGAGGTAAAACAGTATTTCTTAAGAGGAAAAGAGCTTGCCCAGAAATATATAGATACATTTAGCAATTTTTTAACCAAGGAGGATCTGCCAGCCCCTATAAGTTCAGGTTCAGCAGTTTTAAATACAACCGCAAGTGTTTTTTCAGATAAACTAATGATGTTTCATGTTACAGCCATGGTTGCAGCAGGAATCGGCTATTATGGAACGGCATTAGCCGCAAGTCCAAGAAGAGATTTAGGTCTTAAATATATTTCTTTAATTCCAGAAGTCGCACTGTATGTGGAAGATGGCGCCAATATTATGATTAAACAAGGCTGGATGGAGGAACCTCCACAAGCAGTCGACCGTGATAAATTAATACAACAATAATATTCTACAATATGGGGTGCTCTTTTCTTGGGTTAGAATCAGGATTAGATGAAACACAGAGACGGTTCTTCTGCTTCAGAAGCAGAAGAACCGTCCCCGTGTCTCTCTTATATAGTAGCAGCGGCTAAAAATCCCTCAGCTGTAGCATCGATAAATCTTCATGGTTTGTTTACATCACCGATTAGTTGAACAGTTGGTAATCTTCGATTAAGCCTGCTTATCTACCGCCTCAGAATAGGATTTCTTCCATTTTTTCTTGGAGTTTTTCACGTGTTTGATGCTTAGCAGAAAATATATGGCGGGCCCAATCTTTTTGATAGCCTGGCGTTAACTCATGTATAGTCTGAACCCATTGGGATAAATTCAGGGTCAATCCCCCTTCGCTTTACGCTTTTCATTATTGATGGACTGACCCCGTTTTTTCCTTTACTTTTTTCCTTTTTGGCCAAACAAAGTTTGATATTGCAATGAGTAAATCAATCCCCAGCACCAATGACCATAATCTTAGAACACCGAAAAGGGCTTCTGTTCTACTGGGGTCGTTAATAAGAAAAATGACTCCTGCTAACAGAGCAGCTCCAATCAGATAAGCCACTAAATGCTTACCCCATCCTTTTAAATAATGCCAGGCGTACACTAAGCCATAACGCTTTAAGGGCTTTTCCCCTTCTTTTAAGAGATAATAACGAAACCTTTGATCAGCCCATTCAATCATCCCTTTTCCAAAGGCAAGTGAAACTCCTATATAGACAGCGGCAATGGCATGTGCGATTGTTGCTGTCGCCCCCCGAAATATATCAACACTAGCGGTAATCAATAAAACCAAGTCAATGACAGGGGTCAATGCTAAGAAAAAAATCCCCAGCTTCTTTTTCTTTAGAATATATCGAGAAACTAGCCCTAATAAGATGACAATCCAAAATCCTATTTCACAGGCTATAATCATCCAAGCAATTAAATTCAAAAGGACACCTCTTTCCAATACAGTTGTATTATTTAATACCCATATTATCATCCGATTTTAAATAATACAACTGTATTATTAAATTGCAAACGCCCATTTTTATTGATAAAATAAGGTATGCCAAAAATCGTTGACCATGATCATCAAAAAAAGTTAATTGCAGAAGCAACGTGGCGAGTGATTCAATTTGAAGGAATGGAAGGAGCGACGGTAAGAAAAATTGCCAAGGAAGCCGGGCTGTCTTTAGGGGCGTTGCGGCACTATTTTTCAACACAAAATGAATTGCTCGTTTATGCCATGAATCTCGTTAAAGATAGGGTAATTGCTCGTATTAGTAAAATTGCTGCAAGTGATTTACAGCCAAAAGAGAAGGTATTAAATATCATTTTGGAGATTATACCCATTAACGAAGAAACCATGGCTGAAATGGAAGTATGGTTTACCTTTATTTTTTATAGCAGGAAAAAGGGAGATGTATTTGGTACAGACTCCGATGGGATTTTCCTGGCAATTGATAATATATTCACTTTTTTAGAAAAGCATCAATTACTGCGGAAAAATCTACATATCGATATTGAAAAGGAAAAACTATATGCCATTATTGATGGATTAGCCATCCATGCCATGTTAGAACCTTCCCGAGTGAATTATGAACTGGTCTCGAGTGTCATTTCACATCATTTAAATTTAATTTGTATCGAATAAGAAAAAAAGTTCCATTTTCATGGAGCTTTTTTTAGACAAGATTTTACGAGAGAAAGCCCAATCAATTTTTTGAGATCCCTCTCATTTTATTGTTCCGTCCTATACAAAATTCTCTGTTGTCTTATTGCGGCTGAATTTATAGACCGCAATTAAGAAAAACGCCGCCGCAAAGGCAAAGAGAATCAGCAGGTTCAAAGATAACTCACTGAACGCATGCCCTTCCTGCAGCTTCGTTAACGTATCAAGCGTCCAGCGCTGCGGCAGGAAGTTCGCTATTTTCTGCAAGGTTGCTGGCATGACTTCCACCGGCCAGAAGCACCCGGAAAGCATCACGGTTGGGGTGATAATTAAATTCTGCAGGGCGTTTGCTGCACTGCGGCTTTTTGAAAAGGAAATCAACACAAGTGATAGCCCAACTGCAATCAGTGAGAACAGCAGCATAACGACCGCCGCTTCCCAATAAGACATGTTGAGACCAATATGAAAGACGCTTTTCATGATGGTAAGCGTAACGGCAACCTGAATCGTCATCACCAGCATGTTGACCAACACATTCGCTAATAAATATTTTCTTGCGTTAATCGGAGTCGATAACAGTCGAAAATAGGTGCGTTTTT
>NZ_JAGYPE020000031.1:36629-63202 GCF_018343545.2 Neobacillus citreus
GTTGACCAACACATTCGCTAATAAATATTTTCTTGCGTTAATCGGAGTCGATAACAGTCGAAAATAGGTGCGTTTTTCTTTTTCCAGCAGAATGACCTCGGACAAATTACTTGCAGAAATCAGCATAATCATAATCAGAAAACCAATCGTTTGATTCGTCATATTTTTATTCCTCGATGTATCCGCTAAAGAATTTGTTGAAAGTTGAAAGGTCGATTGCTGGTAATCCTGATACATCTGCTGAAAAGTCTGTTGATTTCCATCGGCTGCTCGGCTAATCGTCGAGATATTATCGATATATTGATATAAATAGGACTTCACGAAGCCTGTCACTTGTGCGCCTTTGATGGAAGTGAGCTGAATATGGTCAGGCCGCCCCGCCAATACACTGTCTGAATACCCCTTTTCAAAGGTAATCACACTGTCGAGCTTTCCAGAAACTATTTCTTCTTGAACCTGCCCTGCTTCCAGCTCGGTAATCTTCACATTCTCTAATCCTGCTAAAAACTGAATCGTATCCGCAGTAATCTCTGCTTTGTCCTGATTGACAACGCCGACATGCAGGATCATTTTTTGATCACCGCCATAGGCCATCAGCGCAATAAAAATTCCTATTAACGGCATAAACAAATACAGCAAGATGTTTTTCTTTTTTCGAAATGTCACACGTAACGTGTTTTGCACGATCCAGAGGATATCCCTCATTACAGCCCCTCCCTCCTTTGCAGTGAGATGATTGCCACTAGTAACAATAAAAACGAGGCGATTAGATTGATGCTGACCGCCGGAATGACGGCAGCAAAATCATTTGCATAGATGATTTTCGTTATCGCTTCATTCATCCAAGTAAGCAGTGACAGCTCCGTTATCAGTTTAAAGATTCCTTCCGGATTTTCTATTTTAAAATAAGCCCCTCCAAAAAAGGACGATAGCTGCACCACGATCATAATGATGACTTGGGGAGCCGCACTAGATTTCGTTAGGAAGCTGATGCCAATTCCCAAACTAATTGCAAACACCACTTCTGTCAGCAGCACGAGAAATACCAGCCCGAGATGGTCACCCCAGTTGGCCTTGAATAATAGTTTACTAAACAGGATGACGAGAATGACACACAAGCCGTTGCTAACAAGACTCCCCACCACTTTTCCGATAAAAATTTCACTTTTCCTTACCGGCGCAGCAATCAGGCGGTCTGCCGTCCTTCTCACGCGTTCACTGACAATCAGCGAGCTTGCCGGCAGCGCCCCGTACAGCACAATCATCGTCGTGATGACAATCGCATAATAATCCATCGATCCAGGCTGCTTATTCGGATTTAGCGAGGTTTCTTTAATAAAATCTCTTTGCTCCCCCGCAGTAAAGGCTGCTTCCAGCTTTTCAGGTGCTGCTTTCATGATTTCGGAAGCGATATTATACTTGTCGACATACCCGGACACCATGCCTTGCAGGATACTCCCTTTTATACTATTACCATCATTGACATACAGCTGGACCCCATGTTGAGTCACTTCTACATACCCATCATAGGTACTTTGCTTCACTGCTTTTTTTCCATCTACTTGATCGGTGATTTTCTTAAAATGCATCCCCGACTTTTCCGCTGCTTTGATAAACTGCTGAAAGCTCCCGTCTTGTGTCGTATCTTTATATAACACATGGAGATCATCCACAGGAAGACTGGTCGTAAACGTATTCGACAGGGCTGTTCCAAGGACGAGCATTAAAAGAATCGGGAAAGCTAACAAGAAAATCAAGGTTTTGATGTCCCGAAACTCTGTTTTAATGCCTTTCCAGGCAATATTGAGTATGTTCAATGTGAATCCCCCCTATTGGTCCCTTAGGTTTCTTCCGGTTAAGGTTAAAAACACAGTCTCTAAATTTGGGGCCTTTTCTTGGAGGCCACGGATTTCAATCCCATTGTTGATCAAGTGCTCAATGATTTTGTTTAAATTATTGACGCCCGTATCCGAGTTGATTTTAATAAAATATTCCTCTATTGAAACAGCTTCGACGCCAGGAATTTCTTTAATAGCATGGATGTTCAAGGTTTCTGAGGATTTAACCTCAATCCATAAATCCTTCGTATTGGTAATGAGTGATTTCAGCTGCTCCTTCGTTCCCTCGGCAATGATTTTTCCGTGATCAATGATGGCAATCCGCGAACAAATCTCTTCGACTTCCTCCATATAGTGACTTGTGTAAATGATCGTGCAGCCCATTTCGTTTAGCTTCTTAACCGAGTTCAGAATATAATTGCGGGACTGAGGATCAATGCCTACCGTCGGTTCATCCATAATGATCAGCTTCGGCCGGTGGGCAATGGCACAGGCGATGTTTAAGCGCCGCTTCATCCCCCCTGAAAAACTATTGGGGTAGCTCTTATGTTTATCTTGAAGGCCGGCAAACTCCAGGGCTTCCACCACAAGGTCATGCAGTTCGGCGCCGCGCAGACCGTATAGGCCGGCAAAGAATTTCACGTTTTCATAGGCCGTCATGTCCTCATAGATGGCCAAATCCTGGGGGACCATGCCAAGGTTCATTTTTGCAAATCGGCTGTGTTTGGCTGAATTTTTTCCAAGAATACTAATGATGCCTTCATTACAGCGCAGCAGCCCGGCAATCATATTAATCGTGGTGCTTTTCCCCGCGCCATTGGCCCCGAGAAAGCCAAAGATTTCTCCCTCGGCAACAGCTAGACTCATATTATCAACCGCTATGAAATCAGCGAATTTCTTCGTTACATTCTTTATCTCCAACACGTTCATCTCTTCACCCCTAGATCGTTTCTATAGTTCAAGTATAAAAAAAAGAATGAACCTGCATAAGTGCAATCGTTCATTCTTTTCACATGAGAATTTTCATATTGTGAGCGTTAGATTTTCATATCGGCAGGAGGGTGGTGACGGAAAAGCCATGGGTGCTGTCAACAATCATCGTTCCGTCCACCGCGGCGGTGCGCTCCTCCATCCCAATGATGCCAAGCCCTTTTTTAATCGTGTCTGTTCCCTTGCCATTATCCTTCACTTCGACCCTAACCAGTTTATTTAACACCTTTAAATCGACCGAAACAAGCGTTGCCTGTGAATATTTCATTGCATTTGTGAGTGCCTCCTTGACATTTTCATGGATAATTTTCCACTGGATCGGCGAAATGATGTCTAAATTCCCTTCATATGTTAGCACGGTTTTGATTGGTTGTTTGGCATTGACGTCATCAATCATCAGCTTCAGGCGATGAATGCCGACTTGCTCTGTTGGAGGCTTCATATTTTTCAAGGTCAACCGGATGTTTTCGATGCCCTCCTTTGAAATCTGGATCGCGTTTTGCAGCAGCTCGGCTGACTTTTGTGGGTCAGTTTCCAGCAGACGTTTCGCTGCTTCCATTTGAAAAAGGGCCCCTGTCATTGAATGACCGATTTTATCATGAATCTCCTGTGAAATTCGATTGCGTTCCTCTAATTTGAAGGTATATTCCGACTGCCGAATATACTCGGTATTTTCATTTACACGCTTGGTTAATTTCCCCATCGCTTTTCGCATCGAATCCATCTGCACCTCATCCTTCACCTTCATGTTATGAAAGCTTTGTGTGACGGAATAAAGCATAAAGCAAAAGATAGCTACTAACCCGTAAATCGGCTGGAAAGGTTCCTGTATATAAAAGATTGGGATGATGGCGAGAAGCAGACGTATGAATTTTTGTTCAATAAAGCCTGCGGCCAGCTCCACAATGGATAGTGGTAAAAGAATGCTAAAGATCGGGTGTACCATGGAATAGGCTGCTACGGTCATACAGATGGATCCGATGAGAAGCAGCCTTTTGATGATAGTATGTTTAAAAATATACAGGGTAATATTGATGCAAAAATAAAGCAGAAAGGTAAGAACCGCCAAGTCGATCGAACTACCCTCTGCCCGTACAAAGCAGAAGGCTATATAAAGCAAGAGGACAAGCTTCGTCCCAATCATCCACAGCTCCATCCTATTCCACTTTCCCCTTCAGATAGTAAATCGCAATCTGGGTCCGGTGCTCAAGCCCGGTCTTATTTAATATTGAAGTTATATAATTGGCCACCGTCCCTTCGGAAATAAACAATTGCTTGGATATCGCTTTATTGGAATACCCCTTGGCAATCAGGGACATAATCTCTCGTTCTCTTTCGGTGAACAGGCCGAGGTCTATTGGCGTCTCCGGAGCTTTTTTTTCCGCAAGATTGGACTTTATTTTTTCTAAAATAACCTCCTGAATAATGCTGTTTCCGTTATACACACTCTTGATTGCATCACGAATTTGTTCGGGGTCATTGTTCTTTAATAAATAGCCTTTGGCTCCATTTTTGATAGCCTCAAGAATGTATTCATCATCATCAAAGGTGGTCAGGATAATCGGCTTTGTGCTGGTTTGCTCCGTAATCAGCTTGGACGCCTCCACCCCATTCATATTGGGCATGCGCACATCCAGAAGGGCAATATCGACCTTATTCTTTAAACAGTAGTCTACGGCTTCTTTTCCATCGCTCACCGTATCAAGCACCTCAAACTCTGCATATGTACTTAGGATAATTTTCAAGCCTTCGCGAATAAAGGAGTTATCATCCACAATGATCACAGATATTTTCATAATCCTCCCACCCCTCCCAACTTTTATCTTTAGACATTATAGCAAGAAATTGGGCGGAAATGGCGTGTCGATTTAAGCTAAATTTAAATTACTGCGTTTGGTCCTCAAATTAGCGCGATACATGGCTGTGTTTAACATTATCGTATATGGAGCTATCATTATTCAGTCTCTTTTCCCATTTCAAAAATGATTGGTACTTTTTTTAAAGTCGTGAAATATACTGATTTTAAAAATGAATGAATCATTCATTCAAAGGAGGAGAGCTAAAAAGATGGAGAATAATACTACAAAAAATGGCTGGAACTTACAGGACAAATATGTATTGATTACAGGTGCCACAAGCGGAATTGGCCTTGCAGCGGCACAGGCAATGGCAGCACGTGGAGCCAATCTCGGGATCATTGCTCGAAATCACAGCAAAGCTAAAGAAATTTCAACCCTATTAAAGTCGCAAACAAGCAAACCAATTAATGTAGATGTATTTATTGCTGATCTATCCTCCCAAAAGTCCATCCGTCAGGTCGCAG
Organism: Neobacillus citreus; assembly: GCF_018343545.2. Taxonomy (GTDB): domain Bacteria; phylum Bacillota; class Bacilli; order Bacillales; family Cytobacillaceae; genus Neobacillus; species Neobacillus citreus. The sequence goes on from NZ_JAGYPE020000031.1 coordinate 41,781, forward strand.
CGGAGATTCTTGAACGGTGTCCAACGATTGATATTTTAGTCAATAATGCAGGCGCTTTATTCGATACCTTTCAGAAAACAGAAGAAGGCGTGGAAATGACCTGGGCTGTGAACCACTTAGCCCCTTTTCTCCTCACCTCACTGCTTTTAGAACGACTTAAGGAAAGTGATTCCGCCCGGGTGATTAATACGGCTTCTCATGGACATAAGATGGCAAAAGACGGCTTTGACTTTACCGATATAAATGGGGAGGGTCTTTATAGAGGTTTTAAAAAAATAATGGGGGGACCGACCATACGCTATGCACAGACAAAGCTCGCCAATATTTTATTTACATCTGAATTGGCGCGTCGTCTAAAAGGAACAAATGTCACTGTTCATTGTTTCGATCCAGGACTTGTGGCAACAAATTTTAATCAAAATAATGGAATGATGGCCAAGGCAACTATGGCTGTCATGAATCTTTTTTCACGTACCCCAGAAAAAGGGGCAGATACATTGATATGGCTTTCTGAAACAAAAGATGTCTCAAGTCTTAACGGCAAATATTGTGTTGATCGACAACAGAAGGAACCGGCAGAAGTGGCAGTTGACAAAGAATTAGCTAGGAAACTATGGAACATTAGTGAAGAACAAGTTAAGTTATCGATGAATGGATGAATATATTCGAAAAAAAGAAAAGAGTGAAGAAGATGCCTCCATTAAATGAGCAGCAACTAGACCAGAACCGTGAAGAACGAAGAGAACAAATAAAGAAAGCGGCTTTAAAAGTATTTACCAAACGAGGAATTATCGGCACGAAAATAAGCATGATCGCCAAGGAGGCAGGCATCAGTCAGGGGCTTACCTATCGATATTACCATTCAAAGGATGAACTTTTTATTGAACTTGTTAAGGATGCTATGGAAGAGACTGCTGAGGCATTTGCATCATTGGAGAATATGTCAAGCTCTCCATTAGAAAAAATCAAAGAATTAACCAAGAAAATGCTCGATACAAGCAATAAACATTCGTTTATGCTCATACAGCAAGTACAAACCTCTGATGAAGTCCCAGACAAGGCAAAGGAAATTGTCCGACAGTATCCAATCCCTTCTTTCATTGAGCAGTTGATTCCCGTTTTTAAAAAGGGGCAGGAGATGGGAGAATTTTGTAAGGGCGACCCTGCTAAGCTTTTAATGCTCTACTTCTCGGTCATTTCCGGTTTGATGTTACTCCCGAATAAGGATGAGGAGGATCAAGCCCTGGATGTAGATATTTTAATGAAACTTATAAGAGAATAGATCGTCTTACGATTATTTCTATTAAGACTTCCACAGGGACGGGTCACCAATTTATGTCATTCGGCAAAAATGATGCAGCATAACCGTCCCCATGCCTCACAATTAATTTATCTCCATTCAGAAGTTTTGCACGTAAAAAAGGCCCGACTACTGGATAGAAGCTAGTCGGGCCTTTTTTGTATTTCAGGGATTGTTCAGTGGGACAGTCCCTAAACATACTAATTATTCTTTTGTTGCAGCTTCAACAGTTGTATCTTCAGCAACTGCTTCGTCTGTAGTTTCATCAACTGTTACAACTGTTTCCGCGTCTTCCACAGTTACAGCTTGTACAGCTGAATTGTCAGCAGCGACAGCTTTTGCTTGCGCGCTTGCTTTTACGCTAGCCTGTGCGTTTGCTTTGTTTGATAGGGATGGGTTTACATTTTCTGTATCAACTGTTTCTTCTTCAGTTACTTCTGCAGTTTCATCAGTAACGACTTCTGTTTCAACTTTAACTGCATCTTCAGTTCCTGCCTCAACAGTACCATCTTCTGCAACAACCGCATCAGCTTCTTCCGTGGCATCAGTTGTTTCTTCAGTAGCTTCATCAGTTACAACTGCTGCATCCTCTGCAACTTTATCTTCAGTTGTTTCATCTGCTACAACCTCGGAATTGTCCTCTACGGTAACTTCAGCTGTTTCTTCAGTAGCTTCATCAGTTACAACTGCTGCATCCTCTGCAACTTCATCTTCAGTCGTTTCATCTGCTACAACCTGAGTATTGTCTTCCACTGTCACTTCAGTTGCATCTTCAGCTTTTTCTTCAGATGCTGCTTCTTCGGAAACTTCCCCAGAAGCATGGACAGCTGCGTTTGCATTCGCGTGAGCTTTAGCCGTATCACTTGCATGTTCGTATGCTTGTGAGTTTATTTTATTGGCAGCTGAAGGATTAACCTTAGGCTCTTTATCTGTGTCTGTGTCTTCGTCATCTGAATCTGCATCTTCTTCAGTCTTCGAAGTTACAATACCTTCGTGATTATAATCGACCTTCTTTGAATCAGAATTTTGGTCGGCATTTTCGGTATCCTCTGCAGCGTCTTCTGAATCAAGATCTGTTGCTTGTACATCTTCCTTAACGGCCGCTTCATCTTCATCTTCAACTTTTACAGGCTCATCTGCTTCCACTTCGGTTTCCGTACCTTGCTCTACTGCAGGCTCTTGTACCGGAGCTTCCTCGATTACCGGCTCTTCTGCAACGGGTTCTTGTACCGGAGCTTCCTCGATTACCGGCTCTTCTGCAGCAGGTTCTTGTACTGGCGTTGCCTCCACTTTTCCAACCTTACCGAGAACGGCAGAGTTCGGATTAGCATGCATCTTTGCATTTTCACTGGCATGCACACTAGCTTGAGATTTGGCAGCTTGTTGTGCTTTAGGCTGTTCTTTTACAGCTGGTGCTGCTGGTGTAGCTAGAACTGCAGGTTTTGTCACGTTAGCCTGCACTTGATTTTCGGCCTTTACTTGAACGGTGTGGTCTGGTTTTGCTTTATCAGGTCCAGCCGCCTCAGTAAAATGTGCACCTGCAAATACCCCAAATGATACTGCTCCTGCTAATACAAAAGATTTCATAACGTTATTAGTGTTTAAATAATGTTTCATTATTGAATTCGCTCCTTTAATTTTCGTATTCCGTGGCATTTAGCTTCGGTTAACGGTTTTTAAAAAAGGAGCTGCTTGCGGCGGTGGTGAAGGAGGGGCATTCACCCATTGAGTATTCAGTAATGCATGGCGAGAAAGGAATGGTTGGACAAGTCTTATTTCAAAGTACTTATTCCACTCAAACCACTTGTCTGCCAAACTGGCCGTTCCTATTCCCGTGCTAACTCGATCATTTGATGAGCCGCCGGTATTGGTTGAACGTTGTACCGGGTCGATTGCCTGATCGACTGGAGGCAGCTCTTCCCTACTTGAAGGAGCATTGTCCTTTTCTACAGGAGCGGGCGACGGTGATTCAATACTCACCGCAGGATTACTATTTGATATGTTTGGTTCTTCCTCTTGAGACAGAAGTCGATCTTTTGTCCCATGATCAGAGGGATTTTCAGTCATATCATATGTAGGTGGTTGTTCCGTTTTAAACCCGCTGTCTTTTTCCTGAGCAGCTGCCTTTTTCTCCTGGCCTGGAGGATTTACGGTTTTCTCATTCTTTTTAATATCTGATAAACCATACCCGTTCCCATTGGCCTGCGCAGGCAAAGCTCTTGCTTTTTCATTAGCAGGTTGAGGGGAAACGACCTGTTTAGGAGTGGCATTGGAAGAGAGTGGTTTAACTGCCTCGCTATTTTGTTTCGCTTGTTCAGGTACTTGAACCTTTTTTTCTATTGGTTTAGCACTTTCAGCAATGGAAGGAACGTTAGCTTGTGCAGCTGAGTTCTTCGATGTTTCAGAAGTTTGTACCATTTCTTTATTGGACTGTATCGGTCCATTTTGTTCACCCTTCTCAGCGAAAGCATTTCCTGGCAAAAATAGAGCTGCCCCCATCATAAGAGCTGGTATTAGAAAATGGCGGAAGTGCATTGTCTCACCCCCTTTCCTCTTAACGACATTTTCTTAGACAGTATTCGGGGTATTTAAACACTTTTTGACCATTTTTTCGCCCATTTGCAAGAAACGATTCCTTTCTCCTACAAGAATGATTCGAAAGAAGCAGGGGACGGTTCTATGCTTCATTTGCTAATAGGTTTCTTATACCTACACTTTTGAGTGCTGGCAAAATGCTAATAGGACTACACCACTGGAAGGAAAAATCCAATTTGATTTTGAAAAGGGAATCGGCATGAGAAGAAGAGGACGTGAGTGAAATCCTAATGCCTACCACAATTACGAGGGAACAATCGGCATATACAGGCCCACTCTTCTTCGGCTGACGGGCAAAATAGATGGCTTAATAAAGAGATTTTTGCCTTCACCCCAAGCAGTTTGTCCGTCCTTAAGAAGGCAAGGTAAGAAGTGTTTTTCCGTGATCTCGGAAGGTTCTCATCCACCAATTTAGTCTTTCGACAAAAATGATGCACGAGAACCGTCCCCATGCCTCATCCTACCTACGGCATAAATAATTTTAACAAGAAAAAAGGTATGTAAGTTTTGAAATATTTAGAAACGACTATTCCCTATAGAGGATATTTTTAAAAAGAAAAGTACAAAAAAACAAGAATTTTGTCGAATAATATAAGCGGTAAGCAAAAAGTCCGATTACAATAAGCAATTTTAATTTTTTCGAGGTGCAAATATGTCATTAAATCTTAAAAAGAAAGTGGTAGACAAGAAAAAAAAGAAGGAAATACTTGTTCGTAGATTAGATTTGCTGTTGCAACAAAACAAAAAAAAGGAGACTCATGGAAAAGAATCTTAAATTCCAGTTATTTAGCTCCCCCCATAAAGACTTGCCTCAAATTTCACATAGGCGCGACTAGCACCTATCCTCTTGCTAAAAATGGTTCCTCCTAACATAGCAGCACCATTCAGATAAGCCACTAAATTCTTAGATTGAAGAGTTAAAAGGCTTGTTATAAGTCAAAAAGCAGCAGGGGTCAGCCCTCCGCTGCTTTTTTCATAATTCCTCTATTAATGAGCTAGCACCAAAAGATTAAAATGGATTCGTCGCCAGCATGCCTGCGGTTTTTACATAAATGCGTGGATGCAATTTTAATTGGGCAACGATAAACTCAGCAATGTCTTCCGGCTGCATATATTTTTCATTATTGTTTTCAGCGATTAGGTTGGTTTTGACAGCTAGTTCAGTAGCCACTGTGCTCGGGGTTAAGGCGGTCACGCGGATATTGTTTCTTCTGACTTCCTGTGCCAATGATTCCGTTAAACCAATAACGCCAAATTTGGATGCACTGTACGCACTGGATGTGGCAGCCCCGTTTAATCCATTTGTAGATGAAATATTGATAATGTCGCCACGATTTTTTTCTATTAATTGCGGAAGGACCGCACGCGTTACATAATAAGTCCCCATCAAGTTAACATCAATAATTTGCTTCCATTCCTGCGGGTCCATCTCTAAAAGTGTGGCAAATTTTCCAATGCCGGCATTGTTAATCAGTATGTCAGATGTTCCCAGCGCTTCCGTCAATTTACTCACAGCTTGTTCAACGTCTTCCTGGGATGCAATATCCACTGCCGCGTAAGCTGCTTTCACCCCTAAACCTTCTACTTCACTTACGACCTTCTTTAATTCAGCCTCTGTTCTGGCAAGCAAACCGATGTTTACACCTTCATTCGCTAAGGCCAAGGCTGCGGCTTTGCCGATGCCTCTTCCAGCACCAGTGATGAAAGCTACTTTTCCTTTTAATGATTGTGCCAATTTCAACAACTCCTTCCACATCTCATTATATTATTTTGGGAAAATGATTCTAACTATATGCTCTCCAAACTGATAAATCGTCGATTTAGGAAGGAAACTGTTCATCCGACAAGTGTGAGGTGCTTTTGATCATAAAACCGAATAAATTGTGAAAAGGTCTGGAAAAAGCGGAGAACTAAAATTTTATATAGTATACTAGGGTATAGTAAATAGACGGAGGTGAATCCATACCATGAAGTTGAAACTCATCACAGCGCTATTATTGGCTTCCAGTTTGTTGGCTGCTTGTTCTGGAAATAGCCAGGATCAAGGGGCCGCTGAAAAAGCAAAGCCGAGTGACGTTAAGGAAATGGTTGGCGATTACAGCGCACGGAAATTAAAAGCCGAAAATGCATCCATTACCTCTCAACAACTTATTGTTACGGACAAGTCTGGAAAAGAGACCAGTTATGATTTGCCGAAGGACGAATTTTTCGTGTCGATCGCACCTTATACCAATCAAACTCATCCTTGAACGAATCATAGCTTGACAGGTTGTCAAGGTGAACTAGCAAATGAAAAGTTTGATGTATATATGGAAGACAGTGATGGGAACGTGGTCGTAGACAAAACCGTTACATCACTATCAAACGGCTTTATCGATTTCTGGCTCCCACGCGATAAAACCTATCAGATTAAGATTTCACACGATGGAAAAAAGGCAGAATCAAAGATTTCCACATTTGAAAATGACGCCACTTGTATTACGGACATCCAGTTATTTTAGAAAAGAAGGGCAGTCCCTCGCTATGCTGAAACTTTAAAGCGACGGGGGACTGACCCCTATTTTTCGGAGCGTTACTTTTCTTGAACTCACAGACCGCTTATTTTTACCGGTGCGAAACTTTTTTTGGGCTCACGGGCAAAATAGAAGGCTTATTAAAGACATTTTTTCCTTCCCCCAGGCATTTGGTCTTTAAGAAGGCATGGTAAGGAGTGCTTTTCAGTGGCTTCGAACCGTCCCCATGCCTCACGCTAAACCGTCATTTTCCAGCTTGATAATGTCAGCCAGTCTTCTTTTTCTTTATAGTCAGGCATTAGTTTCCCTACCAAGCGCCAGAAGGAGCGGTCGTGATTTAGATGGACCATGTGGCACATTTCATGAACGACTACATAGTCAATTACCTCTTGCGGTGCCATTGCCAGTCTCCAGTTAAAGGTTAACTGCAGTTTTGAATCACAGGTTCCCCATGTGGTTTTGCTATCCGTGATCCGAATGCCACGTGGTTTTGTCTTGAAGTGGCTTTGATAGGAGGAGATGCTTTTCTCCACTAATGCCTTACATTGCTGATAGTAGAATCGTTTTAGAGCTTGTTGTATTTTTTCAAGGTCATGCTGTTTTACATATATATAAAGCCTATCTTCTTTAAACTGCACATGTTCTTGCATAATAGTTACATCTTCGATAATCTCGATGGGATAGGTGTTTCCTAAATAAAGAAAACTCTCACCATGCTCATAGACCTTTTCCTGTGGCCCGTCCAGTCTGCCCTTCATTTCCATTAATTTTTGCTGAATGATGTCCCATTTATCCTCTAATAACTGAAGCACTTTTTCATCAGATGTCCCTCTCGGAGCCTGGACTTCCACATTTCCATAACTATCGATCTTTATTCCTATAGACGTGCGATTTTTATACTTGATTTCAAAACGTATTGTCTCCCCTAAGTAGGTATGTATCATCTCATCACCTGCATGGCTTATCCTCTGTATTTAACCGCCAGCCCTTTTAAGAAGTTCCTGGCGAATTTATCGCCGCATTCTTTATAATTCTTTTGCCCTTCTTTTCTTAATAAAGCGCCGAGTTCCCCTTTTGAAACCGTGATTCCTGCTTGTTCGAATATATCCAGCATATCCTCAGTTGTTAAAGCTAGAGCTATTTTCACTTTCTTTAACAGGAGATTATTAACGTTTGCACTTTTCTTTATGGACGGTTCAGATGATTCAGGCTGTCCTGGTTTAGGCTCTTGCTTTCCTCTTTTATATACAATAAATCCATTTAAAAATGAATCGAACATACTGTTGTTACATTTGAGCTGGTCGTCGCTTTCATCATCTTCCTTCGTGAGAATCCTTATTACTTCTGGCACTGTTACATCCACACCGCCAAGCTGAAAGATCTCAGCCATTTCTTTATTTTTTAGTTCCAGCGCATATCTAAGCCGTATTAAAATATCGTTATTATCCACAATTGGCCTCCAAAATTAGTGCGTTTCGCATAGCCAAGCACCATTTGATTTATCTAATATTACAGGATTGCCAACCGGATTTCAAAAATGAAACATGGGGACGGTTCTCATGCCTCAATTTATTTATTTCTACAAAAATGATGCAGGAGAACCGTCCCCATGCCTCAACTTGTTTCTTACCAAATATAAAAACAGGAACATGAGCAGCGGGATGATGTAGCTGATAGATTCTAGTAGCAATGATGGTGGGCCGTCTTTTGTTATGATAATTCCTCCGCCAGTACTTCCAAGTGTTCCGTTAAAGATTCCGTAGCAGACGTTCAGCCCCCAGTGGATTCCGGTATCAGCCCAAATGCTGCCAGTCTTATATATGGCATAGGTGAGAGATAGGCCAAGAAGAAGGGAAAACAGCGTGTTGGAGAGGCTGAACCCTTCATTCCAGGAATCATCAAGCGCGTATAGCACCAGAGAGAGTATGAACACCCATTTCATCGGTATTTTTCCTTTTAAATGACCAAATACATATCCCCGAACGATGATATCGTTTAAAAATGAACCTACGAAAAACGTCAGCATGATCATGAGCAGGGAAAGAATCATTTGAGAAAACGGCATTGCTCCCGTAATCTCATATCCATTTAAGAAATATTCGATACCGTACTTGATTAGCCAAAAGGAAAAGCCAATCGCAAAACCCAGCAGCATATTCTTCCACCATTTTGGATGAAAGCTGATTCCGATTCTTCGAAAATCCTTTTTTGTTAAAAACAGAATTCCTTTCAATAACGGAAAAAACAGGAGGACCAATACAACCTGAACCCAAAATGAACCGGCTCCTGCAACTCCAACGTTCAAATACACATCTAAAATGATAAAACCAACTATCGTTTTGACAAAATAGCTCATGTTTCACTTCCTTAATTTATGTTTTCTTCAGTACGCGCCAAGCTAAAATTAAAATCCGCTCCCAACTATAGGAAACTATTTCATTTTTTACCACATTTATATTATGATAGAAACATTCTAAGAAATAAAGGAGTTTAGTCATGCATCCTTCTAACCAGCAGCAGCCAATATGGGCATGGGTTGTCCTCATTGGCGGTGGATTATTTTTATTTACGTCTCTACCTGGTCTACCCTTTATCATTTTCATGACCTTTTGGAAAGCAAATGAACTGAGTTTCTTCTCGCTGATTTTTATAGTCATTTCATTAGCCATTATTAGCGTCATCATTTGGGGAATGAAGCGAGCGTACAATGCACTGAGGGATTATAATCGGGCCAAAAAGGCATATGAGCTTGAATCTTTCCAAGAACCAAAACTATTAAACAGTCATTCTTCTGAAACGAAAAAAACGATTTGGCCCTGGGTTGTGATTGGTCTTGGTGCACTGCTTATAGTAGGTGCAGGTCCAGGCATCATCATGCTGCCGATAGCGCCGCTCTTTTTAGCCGGCATGTCTACCGATTCAGGTACCACTCCGGACTATGTGCCATTCTTGATTATCGTTATCGGATATGGATTAATGGCTGGCTATGTTATTCTTCTCATAAAAGCTATTAAAACTCTCAAAGCAAAAAATAAAGTTTAATAAGCATGTCCTTCATTCGCGTGATGAAGGGCATGTTTTTTTACAGAAACTAGCAAAGCAACAAGTAATTTGGGAAGATTCTATATTCCATTTTCATATGGTTCAAACTGCTTCTGAGGCAAAAGAACCGTCCCCATGCATCGTTCCTGCGCACCGTTTACAGATTATTATAATAATTAATAGTTTTTTTACAATTCTTTACACCCCCTTTATTAACATACTAACGGTAGTTACCTATAATCATAGTTAGGGAAAGTCATTCTCAGCCATAAAAGAGGAGGATATTAATGTTTCAAAATATTGGGATTCCTGGTTTGATTCTTATTCTTGTGATCGCCCTAATTATTTTCGGCCCTTCAAAGTTACCGGAATTAGGTCGAGCAGTTGGCTCTACCTTAAGAGAATTTAAAAAATCAACAAAAGAGTTAATTTCCGATGAAGAACCGGAAAAGTTACAGACTAAAAAAGAGGACAAAGCAATTTAATACCATTATTTTTGAGGAAGATGTAAGAAGGCTTGCATCTTCTTTTTAATAAGGAGGCTTCTGCATGAAAAACCAAGACATGGAACTTATTGGTCATATTGAGGAATTACGAAAACGTATTATTTTCGTACTCGGGACCTTTATCCTCTTCTTCATTTTGTCCTTTATCTATGTACAGGACATCTATTACTGGCTAGTCAAGGACTTAGAGGTGAAACTAGCCATTTTAGGACCGAGCGACATTTTATGGGTCTATATGATTCTTGCAGCTGTCGTCGCCATTGCAGGAACTATCCCAATGGCCGCCTATCAAACTTGGCTGTTTGTCCGTCCCGCATTGAAAGAAACAGAACGAAAAATTACGCTTGCTTATATTCCAGCCCTTTTTTTTCTATTCATACTTGGAATTAGCTTTGGTTATTTTGTCATTTTTCCAATGGTATTTCAGTTTCTCATCTCTATGTCAGAGGATATGTTTACAACCTTTTTTACTACAGAAAAGTACTTTATGTTTTTAATTAATATGACGCTGCCATTTGGCTTTTTATTCGAACTCCCAGTCATTATCATGTTTCTGACCAGTGTTGGAGTGCTGAACCCATACCGATTGCAAAAGATTCGAAGATACGCTTATTTTGTTCTGATTTTAATTGCAATCTTTATTACCCCGCCGGATTTTCTATCAGATATATTGGTAGTGATCCCCCTTATTTTCCTATATGAATGCAGTGTGCTCTTATCAAAGGTCGTATTTCGGCGCAAACAACAAGTTAACCTAGTCGCTTAAATAGAGAAGGAAGACTTTAGTCCATATTCTGGGACTTCCTTTTTTAGTCAAAAAGAAAAGATGTAAACCGCAAAACATGCGGTTTACATCTTTTTTTGAATGAATTCTTAGATTAATTTTACTCCGTGGCGCTCAAATGCTGCTGCTTCTAAAACGGACATACCTTGTGCCTCGGCAGCCTTAGCCACTTTTTCCGAAACTTGTGGTGCAAGATTCGCAGGAGCAGCATAGGACATTTCCCTTGCTCGCGCTGAGTTTCTGCGTTGGAACGGTCCCCAAATGGCAAAGGTTTGGCCTGGTTCTTGAATATTGACAAAAAGAGTGTTTCCATCAGGCGAGAAGGTTGGCCCTGCCAGTTCAGACCCACTTTGGCGGTTGGCGGCAAATGGATAGACTTTGCCTTCTGGGGTAATGCCCATAAGTCGATCTTGGCCTGAACCATCTTCTGCAAACCAAAGATCACCCCAAGGCGTCATACAGATATTATCTGGATATTCCATTTCTCGTGCATCATTTCCCTCATAGAAGAGCTCCAATGTATTCGTGTGAGGAATATAACGGTAGACTCGTCCAAGTTTTTTCTCACCAGCAGAGGTATCATCGAACCAGAAGACCCCCTCTTGGAAGAACGCTCCCTCTAATCTGCTAAACTCAATACAGCCTTGTGCCTTGGCATCTTCGCGGCATAAATGTGGATCTAGTTCCTTCCAAACAAGCTCAAATTTTTGCCCTGTTTTAAAGGTGCTTGCTGCTGGACGTTGTACCGCTTCAATGGCTGCCGCATAAAGCTTTCCGCCTTTTTGCAGGGCACCCGGCTCTTGTCTGGTGTCATTTGGAACGAAACGGTAAAAGTAACTTGGGCTTGCATCTTCAGTCAAGTAAACATACCCTGTCGCTGGATCGATTGCGCAAGCTTCATGAGAAAAGCGGCCCATATCCTTGATTGGAGTTCTGGACATTTCGTTCTCCGGCTGTGTCGGATCCACTTCGAACACATATCCGTGTGTCGCAGAACGTGTTTCTTCACAAGTTAACCAAGTTCCCCAAGGCGTCGCACCACCAGCACAATTTCGGACTGTACCTGAAGAGGTTACATATTCTTTGATGACTTCACGGTTTGGACCGACGACTAGAGCTGTTGTACCTCCTGCAGCTGCTGCATCGAAAGGTTTGCTGCCCACCACAGGATTTGTTGCTCCTGGGCTTAATTCATGATTACGAACAAGAATGGTCGTATTATTAGGTCCTTCGAAAGCAGCCATTCCATCAAAGGCGCCGGGGATTTTCCCACCGTTAGTCAATTGGCCGCCTTCTTCAGAGATAATTTTGTAATGGAAACCTTGTGGAAGATCGATAATTCCATTTGGATCTGGAACCAAAGGACCATACCCACCAAAACCGCTGGTTGGATTACTGGTTGTATCCGCTAGTGCTTTCGATCCGAGTGTTAACACTCCAGTTGACCCCAAAGTAAGTGCAAGTGTGCTCATTCCTCCTGCTTTTAAAAAGTCGCGTCGATTCATACCATTTTTAGATACTTGATTTTCCATAAAGTTTCTATTCCTCCTCTTAAATCTATTATCAAACTATTACTAGCTTAACTGGCAAACATTAAATACATATGTACATATTGTAAGAAATGGGTAAATTAGGGTTAAGTGATTGTAAAACACAGTAAAACCTTGGGACAGTTCTTTTGTTTCAGGAACCGGGGATTTTTTTCGACCTCTTCCGAATACAATGAAGGAAGGGTGTGTTAAGGGAAAGGAGTGCTCAAATGTATTATCAGAACCCATGGATGCGGGCACAGCCTGAATGGAGAGCCTTTTCTAGAAATGGTCAAAATATCTTGGAAGTAACAGGTGAAGGTTCGGTGTCTGTGGCACCAGACATGTCCATCGTTACATTAGGTGTAAATTCGGAGAATATGAATCTTACAGATGCCCAACAAGAAAATAATGAAAGAACGACTAAAGTGATCCAGTCACTTATAAGCTTAGGAATTTCAAAGGAGAATATTAAAACTGCAGATTACCGAATCGAAATGGTATATGATTACGAAAACGGTAAACAAACATTACGAGGTTACAGAGTGGTCCATTTGCTTCAAGTCCTAAATGATAAGATTGAACAAACAGGTCTTATTGTCGATACTGCTGTAAAAAACGGGGCAAATACTGTCACAAATATTGAATTTAAAGTAAAAAATCCGCAAATTTTCTACAGTCAAGCATTGGCGCTTGCCCTCAATGATGCTCAATTTAAGGCTGCAGAACTAACAAAGGAAATGGGAGTAACGTTAAATAAGGTGCCATTTTCAATACAGGAATTGAGCCAAACTTCACCAATCATTCCTTTGCAAACTGCTATTTTTGCCAAAAGTGAAGCTGCAACTCCGATACAGCCTGGTAAACTTAAAATTTCCGCGTCCATTCAGGCAAAGTTTTCATATTTTTAACAGATTGAAGCACTCACAAACGCAATAGTGAGTGCTTTTAAAAAAATCCACTAAACTATTTAAAAAAGCCGTTATGAAGGTTGGTGGTTTTTATAGGAAAAAAGCTTCTTATTAATGACCAAATAAAAAAAAGTATCATCAAACGACTCCGGACTGCTGGGTGTGTTTTCGCTGAAGAAGAGGCTGAGCTTCTTCTTGCTGGGGCGCAGGCATTGGATGCCCTATCTGATATGGTCAATAACAGAATAAACGGTTCTCCACTTGAGTATGTCCTCGGTTGGGCGGAGTTCTGTGGGCACAGGATCGCAGTAGAACCTGGAGTCTTTGTCCCTCGCCGTCGTACTGAGTTTCTCGTCCAGCAGGCAGTAGCTTTTTCTATACCTGGAGTCACAGTTGTTGACCTTTGCTGCGGTACTGGCGCAATTGGTGCTGCGATTGCCAAAGATCTGGGATGGATTGAATTGCATTCGACCGACATTGACCCTACTGCAGTTCGCTGCGCACTCCGAAATGTTACCAGCCTTGGTGGTCATGTATATGAGGGTGACCTTTATAAGCCTCTCCCCTCTATACTTCGTGGAAAAGTGGACATCCTAGTAGCAAATGCACCCTACGTTCCTACTGGCCAAATCAAGCTGCTTCCTCCAGAAGCCCGTTTACATGAACCGAATATGGCGCTTGACGGGGGACTTGACGGACTTGACATTCAGCGAAGAGTTGCAAAAGAAGCACCCCTTTGGCTGAAAACCGGAGGACACTTATTGATTGAGACGAGCAAAATGCAGGCACCTCAAACCGTTGAAATTTTCTCTCAAAATGGACTAATACCACAGATGGTACATTATGCCGAACTAGACTCTACTATAGTAATTGGCACCAATCCTCCTCCAGAATAAATACGGGAAGGAAATCTTCATAATAAACTTGAGATTTGCATAAAAAAACCTCCAAACATCGTATTTGGAGGTTTTTGCTTAACGGCTTTTTCGGAGGAATTCATTCAAGTTAGAATATCTTTATTTCCCCCTAACTTCGTTAAACCATTGATACTATTGAGTTACTTAAAGTTTGAAATACGCGCCTTAGAGGATTCGAACCTCTGACCGTACGCTTAGAAGGGGAACTAATTCTCCCGCTTTTTCCTCTTTATAACGTTCATCTGTTTACGTGCAAGTATCACGGTCACCTTCCGAACTTAGACCGTTATCAACTTTTTTCATATTATATATGATATTAGTTAAATATAACAGTCAAAAATATAACTTTTACTACATAAAAACGCCCCCCATCCCTAAAATTAGTTTCTATATAGAAAACCCTCTCCTACCGAAATTTTCTACGAGCATTTTTTCATGGTATAGGGTGCATAAAATCCTTTGAAAATAATTTTAATTTGTGTAATGTCTTTAATTCTCTAAAACCCCGTGAAATCAGCTTATTCACCCTACTTGTGTAGTATATTTACTCGTGTAATAATACAAATAATCACAAGAAAAGGAGTGTTTTAAATGAATTTGAATTATCGTTTTTTAGCTATGAATACTCTAGTTGGTGTATCCAATGATCGACTAAAAGAAATTTCGGAAAATGATTTTTCTTCACTTACACGAGTACAGAAAGCAAACCTTTCTAATGAATTAGGGGAGATGTACAACTCATTAAGCACGTTCAAGTCAGTTAATCCCGAAATCCAGCAGTTAGCAACCATGTGCATGGAACAAAAGGTTAAAATTGCGGAAAGTGACGCAGTAGTTAACGAAAGCAATAGAGCAAAAAGAGCAGCAGTACAGCAAGGGAAATTTAGCAGTTATGAAATTCCTTGGATGAATAGGGGTGAATAAGAAATGAGAAAGAAACAAAGGACTATTACCCCGCAACGAATAGAGTTATCAAGAATTTCTATTGCAGTTCCGATAAAATTAAAACAGGCTTTTAAGAAATCCACTTTTCTAAATGAAATTAGTATGAATGACACTCTTGTTAAATTCATTAAGGATTATGTGAAAGAATATCCTGTTCCCGAAATTACTCGTAAAGGGTTAAGAAAACCCGCTAACAGAAAAAAGGCGGGTGCAGTAAATGAGTAATGAAACCAAACCGAAAAAGAAACTAAAACGAAAGTTTTCCAAAATGGACAGATTGCATATAACACTTCCGTCAGTAATGAAAAAGGATTTAAAAGAAGCGGTTGATTATTGGAATAGTTCCATGAGTAAAGAGTTTCGTTCCTATGCTTCAAAGTTCATAGCAGAAACTGAAAAGACAAAAGCAATCAAACGAGGGGAAAAATTAGTACGGGAAAGTGTAATTAATCAAAGAATAACCGAACTAAGAGAGAACCAAAGCAATTAGAGGCGAAACTCTTTACTTGGTAAAACCTCTAAAAACGAGTCAGTTATATTTTTCAACCGCTTAATTACCGTAATAAGACAACGATCTATAAGCCTATGAATATAGGTGAACCCCTTGAACCTAGGTACACTTGTATAAAGGTATGGTTTTCTAATAGGTACGGTATACGGTTGATTCCACTAGGTTAATATCTTCAAGTGTTCCGCTCCGCCCCACTACACTAATCTAAAACACTCCGAGCGGGTTTTTCCCTTTATAGAATATAAAATATTTTTACGGTAGCAAATAAAGCCTTTCTAAAGGGTTATATGAACTATGAAAAGGACGGTTAATGATGAATGAATTAAATGTACATGTCATATTAGATAAAATGATGAAAGAAGCTGAAAAGAACGATATTAAAAACGGTAGGTTTTATGTAGCTAATCCCTCCATGCTATTAAGAAATAGGTATCTAACTAGTGGTGAGCGGTTAGTATTAATGGAATTATTTTATTGGTATCAAAGTAGAAATGAGAGAAAACTACACCAACCTACAATATGTGAAAATGTCGGTTTAAGTGATAAAACCGTTAGGGAATCCTTAAAGGGGTTAGAAACTAAAGGGTTTATTTCAAGTAAACGCACTGGAAAGGTTAATGTGTATACTTTGCTAGATTTTAGTATAAACCCTATCATTGTTTTAGGAATTGTTATTCGAGAGTTTGAACACTTTATTACAAACCTCGAAAAAGATTCACAATTAGCTTATAAACTGTTTAAGCCTATTTGGGAGGACAAGACCATATACGAGGGATTTTTAGCGAAAATAGAAGCGGTAGAAACGTCAGAGGAAAGATATAACACCGCTAAGCTATTAGTTAAGCAATACAAAAAGCAAAAACTTGAAACTTCTACAATGACAAAGGCAAAATTACGAGTAAAAAGAAAAGTAAAAAGCCTTTAAAAATAATATGTTCGGTAATTTTTACCGAACATGTTCGGTAAATTCTACCGCAATTATTGTGGTCTGTTCGGTAAATTCTACCGATAAATAAATAGTAATTTATAAAAATGTAATATAATGAATAACCGAACC
The DNA here is from genome assembly GCF_018343545.2 of Neobacillus citreus. Taxonomy (GTDB): domain Bacteria; phylum Bacillota; class Bacilli; order Bacillales; family Cytobacillaceae; genus Neobacillus; species Neobacillus citreus. The sequence goes on from NZ_JAGYPE020000031.1 coordinate 58,391, forward strand.
ACCTAAAGGCAGTTCGGATATCTTTAAATAATTGTTATTAGAACTAAATTCGAAGGATATTGTTAATGTTTAAGACAAAAAATAATAATGATCAATTCTTTGTAATACTTTTTAGGAACATCTCCCCAAGATCAGTAATTTCGTAATGTCCCCATTTCTCATAGAATATCTGATGATTTCCTTTCTTATCTTCTTCTAAGTTAATATCATATAGTCCCCTTTTTATTTGGCTTATTACCGATTCTAGTTCTTCACGATGTGCTTTATATATCGGTTCCATATGACTATAGTAATTATCCCTTGGTATAAATATTCCTAACTTTACAAGATTGTCCATATAAAATCCTTTATTATCTTTAAATTGAATCTCAACTAAATTATCTATATTACTGATATTATCAGTCATATCAATAATCATATTACCGTTTAGGCTTTGTCTCCCGAAGCGTATAAAAGTTATTGGATCTGAATTTGATATTAGATAGTTTATTATTTTCGCTTCATCAGCACTTAAACTCCCTAATATATTTATAAAGCTAGGATGGGCATACCTAGAATTATCAACTAGAGAGGCATTTACTAATAGGTTTACAAATAAATCAGCTAAATCGTCATTTGTTGTTCTTAATAATTGATCCATAATAGGTACTCCAATTTCGGGGGGAACTGTACCAATTTGTTCTTCTGGATATTCATTCATTTTTTCCTGTAAATTATTTAAATGTTTCTCGAAGTTAATTTTTATTTTCTCATTTCGTAATTTAAGTGGCATTAATGCTGTGTTGGCAAAATCCAAAACAGTCTCAAGAGCTAATCCTACCTTCTTAAACCCTGGTTGTAACAAGTCGGGATAAATAGTTTTTAACACCTCTAAGCCATTATCACTTACTTTGCCTAATCCAAGTAAATCATCCATACAGATTCCTCCAACTGAAACTATTTCCTCTTAATTATATGATAATTTTACCATTGTAGGAAATATTATATAGATTCTTTTAAATTATTGAACGTTTCAAAAACGAGTGTTTTTGATACACATTGATAGAGTTTTTGAAATAACCACTTTTCAGCAAATAAACGGTTTCAAAAGTCGTATCAAATTCAACGTTTCATAATTTACTTTAATAAACGTTTTTGATACAATCTGATTTAGATACTGAAAAGCGGAAAGGAAATCATACATAATGAAAATTGGATATGCACGAGTTAGCACTAATGACCAATCTTTAGACCTTCAAATTGACGCACTTAATCAAGCGGGATGTGAAAAGATTTATCAAGAGAAAATAAGCGGGATGAAAGATGATAGACCACAATTAAACGAACTAATTCAATTCGCCCGAAATGGAGATATATTAATTGTTCATAAGTTAGACCGTCTAGGACGCTCCACAAAGCGCATAATTGAGTTGTCAGAGCAATTAGAACAACGTGGAATAGAGTTAGTCTCTATTCGTGATAATATCGACACTACAACCGCAGTAGGGAAAGCCATGTTCCGTATGTTAGCAGTTCTAGCAGAAATGGAGCGGGATTTAATAGTCGAGAGAACTAAAGCAGGATTAGTAAGCGCACGGGCAAGAGGGAGAAAAGGAGGAAGACCTAGAACAGACAATAAGAAAGTTGAAAAAGCCATTAAGTTATACCATAGTGAACAATACACTGTAAAAGAAATAGAAGAAATTACAGGAGTATCAAAAGCAACTTTATATAGATCTATATAGTTACAAAATAAAAAGCACCTACATGCTGAGTAAGTGCTTTATTCTATAAAAAAGTAAGAAAACTATTCAATATATCCTTTTAATCCTAGATATTTAAATATAAATTTTTTGCCCTTTTTTGCTTTTTTGAAAATCCCTAACTCTGAAAGTTCGGATAAATCTCTTCTCGCTGTTTCGTATGAAACTCCCATCTTTTTTTGGTAAACCTCAATTGTTGCTATGTTATTATCTTTTTTCTTCATATAATTTAAAAATTTTATTTGTCTTTTGTTTAAAATTATTTCATCTTCTTCAAGTGTCTTAAATAATGCTTCGTGTGTTACTTCATTAATCAGTTTATCTATCACATCATATATTGAAGCCTCAGTTATTTCAGCATAAGAAACAATAAAATATGTTAAGTCGCTATTATAGTCTTCAGTGTCTTTAATTGCTTTATAATACTTATTTCTTTTTTTATTAATAACACTGGAAATTGAGAAGAATTTAAAAAAATCATAACCGTTTTTTAGCAGATACATATATGAAAAAGCTCTTGCTACCCTTCCATTTCCATCAAAAAAAGGATGTACATACGCTATATAGAAATGAATAATGAATGCCTTTATTATAGGATGGATAAACGTTTTTTCTTCCTTAATAAATTTAAATAAGTCATCCATCAAAGGTTGAACTTCAGTATGTGGTGGGGCAGTATATATAGGTTCTGTATGAACTGCATTTTCTCCCCAAACATAAACATAATCATCTCTATATTTTTCTGTTATTTCATCTTCCGCTAGAGTACCTTCTGTTATTATTTTATGAAGGGTTATAAAAACATCTTCATTTAATTCTCTATTCAAATTTTCTAATATAAAAATTAGAGCATTATAATTATTTAAGATCATTTTCTCGCTTTTATTTTTTGGGTTTTTATCTTTAACTAATTCTTTTGTTCTTTTTTTAGTTGAAAAAGCACCCTCAATAACACTTGAGTAAAAAGCTTCGTCTATAATACTTTCAGATATTAGGTTTGTTTGTACCTCTTTTGAAGCAAGTTCATCAATGGTTTTCTTTGCAACTACATCTATTCTGTGAATAATTTTGTGAAGGAATGGTGGTACCATGAACCAGAAATTATTCCCCTTTTGGTCTTTTAACGGAACCTGAGTACCTTTAATCTTTCTTATAGTTTGTATATCTTCCCATACATTTGCTCTGAATTGTAGATATTCGCTTTGAATACGATATAATATTTCAGGCTTATTTAAATACCTAGTATTTGTAAATTGTTCAATTAAATCGTTCAAATACTCTTCATCATATCTAAGATTTTCTTCCACTCCCAATCACTCCTAATTACTTAAATAATTCGATTTTATACTTAGTATATTATTTTAAAACTGATTTGCTACTATTTTGCTACTAATTATATACTTATCAATTACTAATTTGCTACCTTTTTATACCTTAACAGAACCCTTTTATTTTCTTTGAATGCATTTAACATAAATCATTACCAAGCTTTTTATAAAAAAGAGCGTAAGTTTTCTGCAATTTCATCTACATCTAAGTGTAGATATTTTGTAGTTACCGATATATCACTATGACCTAATGCTTTTGAAATTACAGCAACATGAGCTCCTTTTTCTAAAAGAGATTTAGCAAATCCTCTTCTAAGCGCATGTGGGTTAATGTTTTTCAATCCGTACATCTTTGAATATTGATTTAACCGCTTCCTAATGTTGTTATGAGTAGGTGAGGATGATACAATATCACCGAATTTGGTAATAAAAACTAAGTTATTCTTTTTCCCATATTCCTTTCGGATAATAGAATTTTGTTTAATTAAAACCACAAGTAGGTTTTTCAATAATTCGTCAAAAGGTAGTTTAATTTGCTGATGGTTTTTCATTATACTTCCGTCTAGAATTAATAAATTTTTATTTAAGTCTAAATGACGCTCTTCAAGCTGTACTAATGTGTTTATCCTAATACCTGTTTTAAACATCATTAGAGCGGCTACAGCGTCTCTTAGCTGTATAAAGTTATTTAGGTCTAACAAAGAGAGTAAAACGTTAATTTCATGCTCTGTCGCCCCTTCTTTAACTTGTTGGTCTACTTTAATATTGATTGACTTCCAAAACTTAAATTCAATCCAACGGTTATCAAAGCAGCGGGAAAGAAAAGCCTTTAGGCATTTTAAACGAGTCAATTTAGTTTGATTACTTACGTTCATACTATCTAACCATTGGTAAACGGTAACGGTAGTAATATCCGATACATATTTAACCCCAGTGATTTTCTGAAAATGATTTACTTGCAGAACATAATCGCTAATTGTTCTACTTCTGTTTCCACTTACCTTCATTTGCCTTGTAATGGTGTCTAAAGCCTTTATAACAAGAATAGAATCGTTTGATACCATAGTTTGTTCTTTTGGCATTTTTGGAGCAGTAGAGCGGGAGATAGGCAGTTCTCCAAAAATCTTTCTTACATCAACCTCAACATCTAAAATTCCTTTTCTTTTGGACACGACAAAAAACCTCCTATATCGCAAAGTGTTCAAGTCAATAAACGGTGTAGTTTCTTACATGACCGTTATACTGACAGTTTCACTAAACGATATAAGAGGTTTAAAAAATGCCGGTTTGACATTAATAATTTTACGCGCCTTAGAGGATTCGAACCTCTGACCGTACGCTTAGAAGGCGTATGCTCTATCCTGCTGAGCTAAAGGCGCATGATATTTATGGCGGAGAAGGAGGGATTTGAACCCTCGCGCCGGTTGCCCGACCTACACCCTTAGCAGGGGCGCCTCTTCAGCCTCTTGAGTACTTCCCCATAAAAAAATGGCTCCGCAGGTAGGATTCGAACCTACGACCGTTCGGTTAACAGCCGAATGCTCTACCACTGAGCTACTGCGGAACAATTAGAATTATGTATGATGGTGGGCCTAAATGGACTTGAACCATCGACCTCACGCTTATCAGGCGTGCGCTCTAACCAGCTGAGCTATAGGCCCATATATTGCGGGGGCAGGATTTGAACCTGCGACCTTCGGGTTATGAGCCCGACGAGCTACCGGACTGCTCCACCCCGCGAT
>NZ_JAGYPE020000032.1 GCF_018343545.2 Neobacillus citreus
GGCCATAAGTACAATGCGGAACTAGGTGTCCATATCAATGCACAAGAAACCTATCCTGAAGCTAAAGCATTTAGTGAAGATTTTATTGACGGTCCTAATTCTAAAGGATGGGGCTGGTTGGATCAGTCTTACACGATTAATAAATTGAAGGATTTATACTCGGGTACAAGGGCTACTAGGCTTGATGAATTAAAGGCCGCTGCCCCAGGATTGGACTTTATTTACTTAGACGTATGGTATCAAGATCAGTGGGAATCAAACCGGATTTCCGAGCAATTCCATAACCGTGGCTGGAGGCTCACAACAGAGTTTGGAACGTCCGTGGCTAATTATTCCACCTGGCAGCACTGGGCAACGGATAAGAACTATGGCGGTCCGGCCAGCAAGGGAATCAATTCTGAAGTTCTCCGCTTCATCAGCAATCACCAAAGGGATTCCTGGGTACTGAATTGGCCGGAAGCAGGCGGTACAGCTGACCACCCGCTATTAGGCGGCTTTGAATTAGCTGGATTTGAGGGCTGGCAATCGGATAAAAACTTTGACCAGTTTATCCGAATGACCTTTAATACCAATCTGCCAACTAAATTTTTACAAAAATATTATGTAATGGATTGGACCATAGCTGAAGGCGACAGAAGCAAAATCAACTTGGAAAAGGAAATTAAATTACAGGATCCAAGCAACGGGGATGTCGTTGTTGTCACTAGAAAGGATAATTCACGAGAACGTGTGATTACGCTTAACGGAAATGTTGTCCTTGATGAAAATACGTATTTGATTCCATGGGTTGAACAAGATTTCAAGAACCCAACTCCTGATTCTGAAAAACTATATCACTGGAATTTGGCAGGCGGTACCACTACTTGGACCCTTCCAGACGAGTATAAAGGGTCATCAAAAGTGTATGTCTATAAATTGACTGACCAAGGCCGCACGGATGTGGAAAAAGTCAAGGTTGTTAATAACCAGATTACATTAACGGCAGAAGCCGCCACACCTTATTTGGTCGTACCTGATAAAAAGGAAAAGGGATTGCAGGTTGGTGACTGGAGCAAGGGTGCACATATCTATGATTCAGGCTTTAATTCAGGAACCGTGAAGGATGAACACACAAAGATTGCCGGAGATAAAACGGCGGTAAGCGTGATCCGTACGAGCCAAACCGGTGATGCCCGCAATCTTAGCAGCGGCGACTATTATTTGAATTTTGATAGTCCATTGGAGCTTACCGCGGTATCAAGAGTGCTTACTGACCTGGAACCGGGCAAGGATTATGTGGCAGAGGTTTATGTAGAGAACAACAGTGATGTGAAAGCCGGTATTGCTATAAATGGCGGAGTAAAGGATGTCAGCAATTATACGCTGCGCAGCCAGCAAAAGAATTATGTAAAGGCTGATTCCCATGCTGCGAATGATGGCTACAACAGCAAAATGCAGAGAATGCAAGTAAGCTTTACCGCTACATCTAAAAAGGCAGAATTGATTCTCAGCCGAGAAGCAGGTGAAGGTGTAACTAAGTTTGATGATATCAGAATTGTTCAAAAAACCTTGAATAATAAAGTATCTCCAAATGTGTTTGAGCAGGACTTTGAATCCGTTGTTCAAGGAATTTACCCGTTTGTCATTGGCAATACGGAAGGTGTTGAGGACAATCGAATTCATTTGGCGGAATTACACGCCCCGTATACTCAAAAAGGCTGGGCAGGCAAAAAATTAGTGGATGATGTTCTTTCTGGAAATTGGTCTGTGAAGGTCAATACAGGAAACAAAGGGTTATTGTATCGAACGATTCCACAGCATTTCCGTTTTGAACCAGGTGTGACCTATACCGTTTCTTTTGACTACCAGACGACAGCCGGTGCTTATCGATTTATCTCCGGTGATCAAGAAGTCGATGTGCGTAATATTGGAGAAGCCAAGGGATTACATTTAAATCAAGCCCTTTCAGCGTCAACAGATACTAAAAGGGTTGAGTTTACTATCACAGGCTCTGAAAACGGGCAAACCTATATTGGGATTTTCAGTGACGGAGCAAGCCTTAACGGAGATACTGGAGCCGGAACATTCATGCTAGACAACCTTCGAATCGAACGCAACTAAAAAAGGCCAAACAGCCCAGCTTTAAACGGTAACAAACTGGGCTGTTTTGTGAAACAGGGTCAGACCCCCACTGCGTTAATACTTTAACGGAGCGGGGAGCTGACCTCATTTTTCGTATGAATATAATTCGTGCAGGAGCCAGCCCCAACTACAGCGAACCGGTCCAATTATTTCAGCGGTTTCAAAAAGGGTAGTAAGAAAATTAATACTATTCGCACAAATCATCCGATGCTACTATTGTCTTAAATTAATATTCAATCTTATTAAGGCAGGTGTTTAATTACTATGGAAGCGGATACATCAATAACAAACAAATCCAATCAAAAGGTATTAGTTAAATCTAATGTAAGTCGGGCAGAAGGCATCACTGGTAAGGGCTGGTTAGTTTTATCATTAGGTGTTGCAATAATCCTTTGGACTATTTTGTCTTTTATTCCCTCCACAGCAAGAAGCTTTCCAAATATTATTAAGGTCACTGAGTCCATTGGAACTATGATTCAGCGGGGGGTCTTTTGGAGGGACATTGCCAGCAGTTTAATTTCTGTTGTATCTGGTTTTTCCCTTGGCTTTATTATTTCGCTTCCTGTTGCAGTGCTGATGGCATGGTACCGGCCCATTCGGTTAATAATAGAACCTTGGATTCAATTTATTCGAAATATCCCTCCTCTTGCTTATGTACCGCTAGTCGTTATTTCAGCAGGAGTTGGACGTACACCGCAAATTATTGTTATTACAATTGCAACATTTTTAACAATGTCTATCACCATTTATCAAGGGGTAAGAAATATTGACCCTACCTTAATTAAAGCAGCAAGAGTACTAGGGGCAAAAGACCGGGATATATTTCTAAAAGTAATTGCCCCTGCTTCCCTGCCTTTCATTATGACGGCTATTCGCCTTGGGACGGCAGTCGGGCTGACTTCATTGATTGCCGCTGAATCAACAGGCGCCTCCGCAGGTCTTGGGATGAGAATTCGCGCGTTAAATAACACATTCGAATCCTCCTCCATGCTTTTGTACATTATTATCATTGGAATCATAGGTTTGATTTTTGAACGGCTTGTGAAACTTCTTGAAAGGAGGTTAACCGGATGGCAGGAAAAGAAAGAAATGTAAAGGTGAAAATTGAAAACCTCCATAAAACCTATCCTTCCCGAAATGGGGAGGTAACCGCTCTGAATGGGGTTAATCTCAATATAATGGAAAACGAATTCATAACGGTTGTCGGCCCCTCAGGCTGCGGCAAGTCGACCCTATTAAATATTATTGCAGGGTTGGAAAGGCCTACTTCCGGCAAAGTTCTCTGTGATAACCAAGAAATTAACGGAACCGGAACAGAAAGAGGAGTGGTGTTTCAACAATACGCCTTGTTCCCATGGCTAACGGTAAAAGGAAATGTACAATTTGGTATTCATCTTCAAGGAATAAAAGGGGATGAAGCGGATCAATTAGCCATGAAATATATTAGAATGGTAGATTTGGAGGATTTCGTTGATCATTATCCAAAGGAATTATCAGGCGGCATGAAGCAGCGAGTTGCCATTGCCAGGGCCTACGCTGCCAATCCCTCTGTTCTATTAATGGATGAACCATTTGGCGCGCTTGATGCACAAACGAGAACCCAGCTTCAGGAAGAGTTATTACATACATGGGAGAAGGAACAAAAGACTTGTTTCTTTATTACTCATGATGTGGACGAGGCCATCATATTAGGCCAGAAGGTCGTGATTATGAGTGCCCGGCCAGGAAGAATTAAAGAAATAGTGGATATTTCAATCCCTTATCCGCGTAATCAGGAATCGAAGATCACCAAGGAATTCTTAGATGCTAAGAATTATATATGGAGTCAGGTCTATAAAGAATATTTGGAGGTAAGAAAGTAAGATTTTGCGCACTGCTAGATTTAAAAATTTATATAAAGGGGATATGTTGAAATGAAAAGGTTTGCGAGTTTATTGGCCGTTTTACTTGTTATATTTTCATTAGTTGCCTGCTCAAGCAGCACTACTACCGGGGAGACCTATTCCAAGGATAAAAAAGGAGATCAGAAACTAACAACGATCAGTGTCGGCTATATGCCAAACTATGCCAGCTTAAATTCTGTTGTTGCCGGAATGAAGACAGGGGCTTTTAAAGAACAAGGAATTGATGTGAAATTAGTTGAATTTGCCGATGGCCCAACCATTATTGCTGCATTGGAATCCGGCAGCATTAATGTCGGGTATATTGGACCTGGTGCCCACGTCCTGCCGATTCAAGGACAGGCAGAAATTTTTGCCTTTTCACAACTAGGAAATGCTGATGAGGTTATTGGAAATGTCAAAAAAGGCGTCAAAACCATTCAGGATTTAAAAGGCAAAACGATTGCAGTAGCTACTGGGACTTCAAGTGAACAGATTCTAACAATGACATTGGCTGAAGCAGGTTTGACTACGAAGGATGTAAAGTTAATGAATATGGATGCATCCGCTATTGTAACGGCGATGATTTCCGGAAGTGTGGATGCGGTGGCAACCTGGTCTCCAAATACAAATGCAATCAAGAAGGAAATGGGTGATGATGTTGTTATGTTATCGAATAATAAGCGTTATGCCGATAAGTCCCCATCGATTGCATCTTGGGTAGTCAAACCGGGATATGCCGAAAAGAATAAGGAACAGCTGGAAAAATTCACACGCGGGTTATTTAAAGGTATGGATTACCGCACAGATCATTTAGATGAGGTAGCGAAATGGGTTGCTGAAGAAATCGCTGTTGACCCTAAATCCGTATTAGATCAAACAGGTGACGGCGAGTGGATTACAACTGATGAGCTTGTTAAACGTATTGAGGACGGAACGCTTGAAGCTTATTATCAAAAACAGCAGGAAAACTTTGTTGAGGCAGGTCGCTTAAAGAAAGAAGAAATGCGCCCGGTTAGCAAGTATGTATTATTCGATAATATGAAGAATGCCGCAAAATAAGGATGACTAAGGGAAAATAATAGATAAAAAGGCTGACACATTAGCGAAGTGACTCATGTCCATCTAGATGTAAGTCAGCCTAATTTTTTTACTATTATAGGTGATTGTGAATGCTCTTGATTTTAATGATGTTTCTTATTATTGCATCCATTCTGGTTGTCATTGTGAAAAGGAACAAGGAATCCTTCTATCTATTTGGGATGTGTATTAGTTTAGCGATCATGCTTACTGGCATTCTTTTATACATAGCGAAAAAAGGCGGAATAAGCAGGGAGTTACAGACTTTCTTTTTTTTTAATAACGGAATAAAGATGTGGATTCAATACTTTCAAATAACCTTAGACCATCTTGGTCTTATGATTGCGATTGGAAGATCGTTATTCCCTCTTTTTCTACTATTATTAGCTTTTCATTATTCCATGCCTCCATGGCTGGCTCGAAACTATTGGCTGCGGCGAATGGCCAGCTGTCTGCCTGTTTTTCTCATTATTCTATACCATCCTGTTGTGTTTCGGTTGTTAACACACGATAACGAGGCATGGAAACAGGTAATCATGCTGGGGATCAATGGTTTGTTTAGTATGTATCTTCTTGTTTCGATCATTCTACTGGTGATTGAAGCGCATTCTATTCAGATGAACTATTTTAGGCGGAAGTTTATCTGGATTATTTCCTTTATCTTATCGTTAAGTTTGTTGTATCTCCTTTATTTTGGCCAAGACCCGTCTCAGGTCTATCAGCTGTACTCTTATAAAAATGGGATCTATTATCTTAACTCTGTTTTATCGGTGCCGGCCTACATTTTAATCGTGATTGTCAATTTGTTTCTCGCCATTATCGGGTCTGCCAGTTTAATTAAGTATACACATGACCAATTTGAGGCAAACAGAGAAGAAATTACAATCCAGCGTAAATTTGAGGCGATTAGTACGGGAACGGCTGTATTCGTCCACAGTATTAAGAATCAGCTGCTTGCCAATCGGGTGGTATTTAAACGAATTCATGGTGCCATGCAGGATGGGATGGATGTAGAGAAATTAAAAGGCCATATCGATACACTCTCTCAACAAAATGAAAATATTCTTCAGAGAATTGAGGAGCTATATCGCTCGGTTAAAACAAATGTTGTTCACCTGATTCCTGTAGCATTACCGGAAGTGATTGATAGTTCACTAGAACGATTCCAGCAAAAGTATCCTGATAAACAGGTGGAGGTTCAAGTCCCTCCAAGCACGATGATCTTAGCAGATAAAGTGCACCTGAGCGAGGCCATCTATAATTTACTAACCAATGCTCAGGAGGCGGTGAATGGACTGGATGATGGGAAAGAGGAGAGGGTATCCGTCCATTGTTATAACACGAGCGAATATACCGTAATTGAGGTGAAGGATTCAGGAATAGGAATTGGGAAAAAAGAAGCGAAAAAAATATTTGAACCCTTTTATTCCAATAAGAACACGAACCAAAATTGGGGAATGGGCCTGCACTATGTAAGAACGATTGTAAAGGAGCATTTTGGCAACTTGCGTTTTGAAAGTGAAGAAGGGAAGGGTAGCACTTTCTATGTTTTATTACCAAACTTTAAAGGATAGAAGGAGTGATGACTTTTGAATCCTTCTATTAAAATTATGATCGCTGATGATATTCAATTGTTACTTGAAGATTTGACAGAATTGATTAATAGTCAACCCGACATGGTAGTGGTTGGAACTGCTGAATGTGGTAAGGACATTGAAGAGTTAGCTAGAAAAGTAGATCATGATTTGATCTTAATGGATATCGAAATGGAAACGACAACCGCGGGGATCAAGGCAGCAGAAAGAATTAGGGACTGGTGCCGGGAGGAAAAAATCATCTATCTTACCGCCCATGAAACAAAGGAAATGATTTTAACGGCTGTGGGTACAGGAGCCATCGACTATATCGTCAAGGGGACAAAAGAGGAGGACATTTTGCACCATATCCGGCAGGCTCATATTGGAAAGCCCCTTATGGATGGAAAGATTCAAGAGATGGTTTTACAAGAGTATATGAGGCTGCGGCAATCGGAAAAAAGTCTGCTATTTTTTATTAGCAATATTTCTAACCTTACCAATACAGAAAGGGCCTTGATTGCCTATCTATTAAAGGGTCTGAAAATAAAGGAAATTGCTCGTGAAAGAAGTGTGGAGGTTGTCACGGTCAAATCACAGATGGGTACATTGTTAAAAAAATTCGGTGTTTCGCGAACGAAAGAGATTGTCAAAACGATAAAGGATTTAAACTTATCGCATTTATTTTTATAAGACAATATCGGAGGTTGTTAGATTATGAGAATTGTTTATTTTGATATTGATTCATTACGCCCGGATCATTTAGGATGCTACGGGTACCAAAGAAATACAAGCCCGAATATTGATCAATTGGCGAAGGACGGGGTTCGTTTTTCACAAATGTATTGCGCCTCTTCTCCGTGTGTGCCGGCGCGGGCCAGCTTCATTTCAGGACGATTCGGCATCAATCATGGTGCTTTAACGCATTGGGGGCCGGGATGTCAATTTTATTATCCGCAAGGGGATTTCCATAGTAAGGAGATGCCTTTCTTTACGAGATATTTACGCGAAGCGGATCATCGGACGATTACTTTTTCGTCTTTTGCTGACAGGCATCATGCTTGGTGGTTCTTTGCCGGCTGGGATGAAGTTCATACCCATACGTTAAAAGGTGGAAATGAAGATGCGCATGAAGTGAATAATGCGGTTCTTCCTTGGATTAAAGAGCATGGAAAAGATGAGAATTACTTCCTGCATATTCAGTATTGGGACCCTCATTCGGCCTATACCTATCCGAAGGAGTATGCAGAGCAATTTGCGGGTAAGCCCATTCCGGATTATCCGGATGAGGCAGCGATTCAAAAACATCGGAAAGACGCCCATCCGCGGTCAGCCAAGTTCCTGCACTGGACAGAAAATTACAACACACTTCCACAGGATACAATGCCATATGAAATTGAAAACCGCGAGGACTTCAGAAAGTTGATCGATGGCTATGATGGGGGTATTTCCTATATGGATCAACACCTGGGCCAAATTATCAACGCCTATCGTGAACTGGGGATTGAAGATGAGATTTGCTTCATCATTACGGCGGATCATGCAGAATCGTTTGGGGAGCAAGGCTCTTATTTGGAGCACGGCATGGCTACAAAAGCGGTCCATCATATTCCTCTTATCGTCCGGGCACCCGGAATGGCCAAAGGCAAGGTGAATGATCACTTTACTTATAATGTCGATATTATGGCAACCGTTGCTGAAATGCTGGGATTACCTGTTCCAACAGGCTGGGATGGCACTTCGTTTCTGCCTGTTCTGAAAGATGAAGAAGTGGAGGGACGAGATTATCTTGTTCTTGAGCATGGACTATATGCCTGCCAACGAGCCGTCATGGATCGGAAATGGTACTTCCTATATACGTATCATCCAGGATTCTATCAGATTGATGATGTCATTTTATATGATCTTGAAAATGACCCCCATCAGCAGGTCAACGTGGCTCAGGACTATCCGGAAGTGGTAGCGAAAATGTATCTGCGCTTATCGAAATGGATAGAAGAAAACCTTGCAAAGAATGGGGTAGGAAAAGACCCGATGCGGGACATCCTTGCCAGCGGCGGACCGTTTCGTTACTTAGAGCCGCAAGACTGGGTTTTGCGCTTAGAAAATGCGGGCTGGCACAAAGAAGCAGAGGAGTATAGAAGGAAGTATATGAAAGCTCCGGTACAATATTAATCCTTCTGCCCTGTCAGGATGCCCGCAAAGCCATAAAGGGATGTGAAGATTTAAACGAAATTGGACCTGTCCATCGGATGAACTGTTGCTGGGGGCAGGTTCTTTATTAGGGGGTGGTCAACATGTAGTTCCGACATATTGTTGTATTCCACAAACGATAATAAAAATTCCTAATGGGAGGGGAAACTTGTGAAAAAGAAACGTCCAGTTCTTATGATGAAGAGGATGCTGTTGTTCTGCCTCGTGTTTATACTGTTCCTGCCGCCTCTATTTGTATCAAATCAATCAACTGCTCACGCAACTGCCCCGGCGAATGATACAATCAATATTTTTCCAACTCCGCAGCAATGGAAGGTTAACGGGACAGGATTTCCGCTGAATCCAGTTGTTGGGTTAGTAGTTGGCGACAAAACCGATCCATATGCTATTCAAGAGGTGGTCAAAACCTTACAAGCTCATGGTGTGAAACAGATTGTCCAAAGACATGAAGGTGAAAAATCACCAAATACACCTGTCACCATTGTAATTGGCGGCCCATCTGAAAACACAGCATCAGTCGCTGCCTTGAAAGCTCTTGGTGTCAAAGGGCCAGAAGAATTAACGAAAGAAGGCTATGTACTGGCCACTGGTCATGCAGCCGGCCATAAGACCATTGTCCTTGCAGGCAAGGATGTGGCAGGTACCTTTTATGCAGCCATGAGCTTCCAACAAATGATTCAGAAACGTTCAGGGCAGGATTGGATTCCGGGTATTGAGATTCGTGATTGGCCAAAAATGGCTCTCCGCGGCTCCGTTGAAGGGTTCTATGGAGTGCAATGGACCCACGAAGAGCGTCTCGATCAATTGGATTTCTATGGGCGCAAAAAAATGAATCAATATGTTTATGCCCCGAAAGATGATCTCTATCACCGAAATCAATGGCGGGAACCTTATCCAGAAGAAGAGATTAAGAGGCTGAAAGAATTAGTAGATAGAGCCAATCAAAATCACGTCGAGTTTGTATTTGCTGTTTCGCCGGGAGCAAGTGTCTGTCACTCGGGGGATAGCGATTTTCAGGCTCTGATTGATAAAATGCAGGCCGTCTATGATATTGGGGTAAGATCGTTTGCCTTGTTCTATGACGATATTAATAAAGATTTACATTGCGGACAAGATAAAGAAAAGTTTGCTAATGATCCAAGTCCATTTGCAGCGGCGCAAGCCTATTTACTTAACAGATTTAATAAGGAATTTATCAAAACACATGAGGGAACCGCTCGTTTAATTACAGTTCCTACAGATTACACGGGAACTGGAACCAACACCTACAAAGAGCGTTTCGCAGATCTAGTGGATTCCGATGTGATTTTCTATTGGACAGGAACTGACGTTGCGTCTCCTCAAATTACAGGTGAACAGACAAAGAAAATCTCAGCTATCTTTAAGCACGATATATTAATTTGGGATAACTATACGGCCCATGATTATAATATCAATGATTTAATCACAGGCCCGCTTACAGGCAGAAGTGCTGATCTATCCGATTATGTCATTGGGTTTCATGCGAATCCGATGAGTGGCCAGCCGGAAGCTTCGAAAATAACGCTGTTCACGGTTGCCGATTATATGTGGAACCCTGATGCCTATCAACCTGAGAATTCATGGCTAAACAGTATAAAAGACTTTAGCGGCGACCACTTTAAAACGTTAAAGACCTTTTTAGAAAATACTTATTCCTCCCGGTTTATCCAAGAGGAATCACTAACCCTGACCCCTTTAATTAACCAGTTTTGGGAAGATTACGAGAACGGAAGTGCCGAAGGGGCTGCAGGTGACCTTCTTGCAGAATTTGAAAATGTTGCCCAAGCACCAAAGGAACTTCGAAGCAATTTTAATAATAAAAAATTTCTTGAGCAAACCGAACCTTGGCTCCATAAGTTAGAATTATACGGTCAAGCGGGCCAAATCGCCGTTAATATGCTAATGGCACAGAAGGAAAACAATGGGAGTCTAGCATGGCAGCAAAGGCAAGCGCTTGAAAAAGCATTTGAAGAAACAGAGGCTATTCCTCAAGTTGTGGCAAAGGAAGTAATGGCGCCGTTTCTGATAAAGGCGCTCGAAATGAATGACAAGTGGTTAGGTATTATTAAAACACGCTCGACAACCACGATGGGCACCTACAGGGATTACAGCAAGGAAAAGATGATTGACCATAACCCTAACACATACTATTGGAGTAACCGAGCTGTTAAGGTTGGTGATTATGTAGGAATTGATTTGGGAGGCGTCTTTACCGTAAATAATGTGCAATTATTAATGGGCGCTAAACCAACATCAAAGGATTATATCCGCCAGGGTGTTTTAGAATATTCAACGGACGGCAAGAATTGGTCCACAATCGTGACTGGTGACAATAAGCTGGAAATCCAGGTCAGCGATTTAAATGTTAAAGCAAGGTATATACGATATCGGGCAACTGCAGATCAAACTCAATGGGTACAGGTACGTGAGTTTCAAGTTACAAGTGATAAAGGCACGATTCAAGTAAGCGGGACCCCAACGGCTGCTGACCACTCTTCATTAGATTACATGGCAGATGGCGATGTATTAACAGCCTTTGCGGCCAGCACGATCCCGAAGCAGGGAGATTCGCTTGTCTTTACTCTCTCACGTCCAGCAAAGGTAACAAACATTGTCATATTACAGGATACAGAGTCAACAGGTAAAGGGAAAATTGAGGTTCAAAACGAGGATGGAAATTGGATCACGGTCGGAAGTCTTGCAGACGGCTATACGATGGTTAAAGTAGATAAAACAACGAACCAATTTCGTATTCTTTGGAATGAGAGTCTTACTCCGCCTATTATCCATGAGGTCATTCCTCAATTTGAAGATTAGGCATGAAACTAGTGCTGATAGTAATTGATTGTACAAGAAAAAAAGTGCTAGGCACCGACCGGACAATAGTAAGGTGCATGGCGCTTTCACTGGTGCCATGCCGAAATATTCATTACTAGACAACCTCCGGATCGAAAGGCCAAAAAGCCCAGCTTTAAACGTTAACAAGCTGGGCTTTTTGGCCTATTTCCGGTAATGCGGTGAAGCGGCAGGGGTAAAAAGTTTTAGACTATCGCCATCTCTCAGAATCTCCCTAGAATGGTAATTGTAAGCGTTTTAGCTTATAGAAGGGGAAGGAGATGGAAGTAGATGAGAGATTCAAAACACAAGCAGCAAGATTTTCAGCAAGGGAAACAGTATCCTAAAAAAGGGGACAAGGGTTATGGAAAACGGCTCACCGCCTTAACGTTAACAGCAGCCTTAACGGTGCCACTAACCATTCTACCGCCCGAAACAATCAGCCCGAAAACGGTATTGGCCGCCTCAAGCACAGCCACTTCTGTAGGTGAGGAGGACCTATCAACTCGTGCCACGCAGCTAGAAAGTGATGCAAAAGCTCTAGGAATCCCGCTTTTCTTGTTTGAAAACGGCATCCCGAAGACGTTTAAAACAGACAACGGGGCAGCGCTCGAACTGGATGGCCACCACTCAAAGGACGGCCAACACTCGCTAAAATGGAACTACACGAGCGGCTCAACATTAATCGTCAATGAGAAAATTGGATTTACACCCTTTGTCCCTAACAATCAAGATCAATCAATCAAGTCATTTGTCGTCTGGGTCTACAATGAAAAGCCCGTCAACGACACTGCCACCTTTCAATTTGGCCGAGGCAATAACGTTGACAGCTGGTTTGACCTGAACCTGAACTTTACAGGATGGCGGACCGTCTGGGTATCATTTGAACGTGACATGCAAGGAACACCGCACCCGCACATGAACCGCATGACAGTTGTTGCACCTAAATCCGAATCCGGGACATTGTATTTTGACTCCATGATGCTATCAACTCCAATTGACCCGCGGCACCATACCCCGGATGCTCAAGTACCATTTGTGAATCCGGGTATAATGGAAGCGGCAAATGCCCATTGGCTTGGTCTCCTGAATTATTCCAAGCTTACACCTCCAGAACCTCAAACCGAAGTAACCGAAGAGAACTTGGCCGGTATCCGCCGAATCGAAACAAAATTCACAGAGTTACTTTTTAAAAAGCAAAAGGTAACAGATACGCTGCTAGCTGACATTCGCAGCCGCAACAAGTCATTCGGAATATCCCGTGATGAATATGGAATACACGGCACTTCCCTGTTTATGCCGCATTTTGATCAGGCACCGGCGGCCATAAAGCCAGCCTTTAAAGAGCTTAGCAATACAGCCGATCTTAGAGCTTTCACCGACTTCATGGATTTAGTCGCAAACACTTTTCTTTCTGCTGAGGACGAGGCGACCAAAAACGAACTGAAACAGATGTATATCGACTTGGTCGACCATTTGGCGGACCAGGGCTGGGCAGACGGGAGCGGGCAAGGAACAATGCACCATCTCGGCTACAATATCCGAGGGTTTTATTCGTCTGCATTCCTGATGCGGGATGTTTTAAAAGAAGCCGGTCTTCTGGAGCGGACTCAAAAAGCTCTGTTTTGGTTAAGTGGTGCAGGAAAAATTTATACACCTAAAGAAGAGGTTGTCAGCAATATCGACATCTTAAACACCACCTTAAATGGAATGCTGGCCAGTATCCTTGTCCAGGAGGATTCGAAGGAAAAAATAAGAGATATGGAAAGCTTCACCTCTTGGCTCTCGCAAGGACTTGTTCCGGCAAATGGATTAGACCCTGCCTTTAAGAAGGACGGCTCAGCCTATCACCATGACAATCATTACCCAGCCTATGCAAAGGATGCCTTCACCGGGGTTACACCAATTATGTATGTATTATCAGGAGGTTCTTTTAGAGTTACCGAGGCTGCCCATGAAACATTGAAAAAGGCATTGATGTCAATGCGCCTGTATTCAAACAAAACCCAGTGGCTGATCAGTGTCGCCGGGCGACATCCGGATGGAAAGGGTGCGTTGACCCTGCCTCCATTCCGGTATATGGCGTTGGCGGGATCTCCAGACGGAAAAGAGCCGATTGACCATGAAGTGGCGGCCGCTTATTTAAGGCTTATCGACAAGGATGATACATGGTCTAAGCAGTTTAAGCAGCAGGGTATTACGGCAGAGGCAGCCCCAACCGGATTTTGGTCGATGAATTACGCCAATCTTGGCATTCAAAGACGGGACAACTGGCTTGTCGGTGTGAAGGGCTATAGCCGATATTTATGGGGGAATGAAACCTATCAGGATGCCAATTTATATGGCCGTTATATGTCCTACGGGCAAATGCAAATCATGGGTGCCTCAAATCATCAAGACAGCGGCTATGTGCAGGAAGGCTGGGATTGGAACAACTGGCCAGGGACCACGACGATTCATCTGCCATTTGAAAAATTGCGTTCGGATGTTCGGAACGTCGACCGTTTCAGCGGCTTTGAGGAAATGCTGATTTCTGATGAAACCTATTCTGGAAGCCTAAGCTTTCAAGGACAAAACGGCATGTTCGCGATGAAACTTCATGAGCATCCAAAATATGACGGCTCCCATCGGGCCCGGAAATCCTATTTCTTCTTCGACAATCGGATTGTCGCGCTTGGTTCCGATATTGAAAATAATAACAGTGAATATCCTACGGAAACGACACTGTTCCAAAACTACATGGAAACAAAAGCAGAACCGGTGTGGATGTCGAAAACAGGGGCCATTTCAGAATTCCCTTATAAAAATCAGCTCTCCCTCACACAGGATGCCTGGCTGGTTGACAACAAGCATAATGGTTTTTATGTACCGTCTGGACAAACCATTTCCATTACGAGGTCACTGCAACAATCCAAGAACCAGAAGGACGGGTCAGACACGTCTGGGAATTTTTCAACGGCTTGGATTGATCATGGGAAAGCACCAAAGGATGGAAAGTACCAGTATGCTGTTTTGGTGAATACGAATGAAAATCAAATGGCCGAATTTGCTGCCTCCATGGAAGACCCTGGGAAGACCCCTTACACGGTCCTCCAGCAGAATCGGTTGGCCCATATCGTTCAAGACCGTCTAACTGGGATTACAGGCTATGCCTTGTTTGAAGCAAACGACTCTATCAACCAAGGAATCGTGCGAGGTGTCGATACCCCATCGATGGTGATGACGAAGATGGATGGAGAAAAGTTAGTCTTGAGCGCGGTTGACCCTGATTTACGCTTATACGAGGGTACCGAAGCGGACCAATATGATGAAAATGGGGTGCAAAAGGAAGTCAGCATCTATTCCCGTACATGGCGCCATGCTGAAAGTATCATGCGTCCGATGAAGCTGACTATTGTGGGGGAATGGACACTTGCTTCAACAGATTCCCGCATCAGAATTCTCTCATCAGAGAATGGCCGCACCGTAATAGAATTTGATTGCAAAGATGCAGAACCATTAGAGGTTGTCCTGCAGCCAAAATAAGACGAGGGGACGGTTCTTCTGCTTTTGAAGCAGAAGAACCGTCCCCATGCATCATGATATATCCTTAATCAAATCAAACAGTCGCAGTTCGTTGACTTCGGTGATGATTTCTTTGGTGCTGTTTTTGTCGAATTTTTTCAACAGGCTGCTGATTTGCTTTTTGATGGTTTCGACTTCGACGGCGCGGATGTCAGCAATTTCCTTACGCTTTAAACCGCTGCAAAGCAGCTTTAATATCTCGAGTTCGGATTGAGTTAGGTTGGCAATGATTTTAAAAAAGTACGTTAATTGATCTTCTGATTTTTTGATGCGGGCAAACTCCGTACGAATTTTTTCAGCGATGATCGGCCGGATGGGCGATTGGTTGTTGTAAGCCGAATAAATCGCTTCTATGATTTCTTCCTTTGGAGCCGCTTTCATTAAATAGTCGACAATGCCGGTTTGAAAGGCGGCAAAGACAATATTATTATCCTGGTGAACCGTCAGCATAATGATCTTTGTTTCAGGCAAAATCTTATGAATCTCTGAAGCTGCCTTAACCCCCGCCATTTGACTTTCCATCTCAATGTCCATTAAGACAATATCCGGCTTCTTAATCGCCGCATAGGCCACAGCCTCATAGCCGCTTTTGGCAGAAGCTGCGATTGAAAGGTTGTCCACGCTGTTGATGATTCTTTCCAGCCTTCTGCGATGGGCTTCCATGTCGTCTGCTATTAAAATATGAATATTTTCCACGAAAATACCTCCCCCCAGATACGGGGTATATTTTATACCCTTTTTACCAGTGGCAATAGAATATCAAACTGTGTATATTTACCTATTTCACTTTTAACCTCTATCTTGCCGCCGTGTGCAGTGATTACCTTGTGGCAGAATGATAGGCCGATTCCCCAATTGGTGATGCTCGGTTTTGTAGAGAAGAAAGGAGTGAAAATTTCTTCTACGTGTTCGGCTTCGATTCCCGGGCCGTTGTCCCGAATCGAAATGGTGCCCCACTGATCCACATAGTTTACGCTGACCCAAATGAACCCGCCGGCATTAGACAGTGCCTCCACTGAATTTTTAAGGATATTATTGAGCACTTCATTGATGTAATCTTCATCCATGTAGACAAGGATGTTGGAATTTGTTTGTTCAAATTGGATCTCAACATTCGTCAAATTGGAACGAAACCGTTGAATGGCCCTTTCGATGGGGACATCCAGTGGAACTGCCTTAATGTTTAAAGTGATTTGCTTCAGCTTATCATTTGCTTGATTAATGCTTTGGAACGACTGCTCGCACGATTCTGTAATGAGTTTCAGGCTGTACAGCGCATCTTCATCATCGGCGAATTTCTCCTGTAAATATTCAGCCTCGGAGCGGATCGCCAGCAGATGATTTTTGATCGCATGGGTGAAGGCTCGAATCCCGAGTGAGGCGGTGTCAATTTTCTTTTTGGTAATGATATTGATGTTGGAATAGCGCGCTTCGTTTGCTTTGAATTTGTAAATATTATAGAGCATGATACCGATTGCTCCAATTGCCAGCAGAGGGAAAAAGCGATATTCCATTAAAAACAAGTTAATCGAAGGCTGGACATAATTGATAAAGCTTTTACTGAAGGTAATTCTGACAAAGTTGGCAGGTGCCCAGTAAAAAATGAACAGGTGTACAAAGGTTAATGGGAGCAAACTAATAGTGATATAGAATGTATGGTCCCGAATCGACCTTAATTGGTAATAACGGATGTAATGGTACAAAAATAAGGAAAGGCTAAGAACCAGATACGTATCATTCATCACTTGAAAGACAATATCTCCCGTATGGCTCCATTGCTCATAAAAATCCATTTTACCTGCCTTAAAGGCCCAATCCTGAAGCATTAGATTAAGACTTGGATCGTAAAAAAGAAACTGAACGATCCCGACAATCCCTAGACCCAGGTAAATGAAACGCAATCTAGGATGACTCCTAAGACTGCTGATAAACGAAATAGAAAAACTGAGGAAGGAAAAATAAAATAAGATAATCCCCAGGTTAAACAGCCGAATTAACGTATGAACATTAAAGTTTCCCAGGACAAGACGATTCCAGGTTCCCGGGCCAAAATCAATAAACTGGTTCACAATATTATAGTAATTAAATTTTGATAGATAAAGGGTGAATGAAATATAGGCCAAAATCCACCCGATAGTCAACGTACATAAAAAGAATATGGATCTGCTGCTAAGGTATTTATAGATAAAAAAGATTAAAAAAACCATAAAAATCAAGCATAGAAAAATCACGATCGTCACTCCCGGCTGCAAAAAAGGGGGAAGAAAATTTTCGACTTATTTCGAAAAGTGGAAACCCTTACACTGAGTATATAACAAACTATTAAAAATTTTAAGGGGGACAATGTATGAAAAAACGTTTTAGTTTAGTGGCATTATTGCTTTTATGTTTTAGTTTGATTGTTGGCTGTTCCAATGGGGAAACAGAAAAGAGCAGCGCAAAGCCAAAAGAAGAGAAGAGTTCCAATGAAAAAGTAAGTTTGAAAATGGCTGTTTTCCCTGCAGATGAAGCTATTTTTAAACAAGGCTATGAAAATTTCAAAAAGGATCACCCGAATGTCGACATTACATTCGAAACCTTCCCGCAGCAGCAATATTATGAAAAAATCCGCATGCAGCTTTCTGGCGGAGAAGGCTATGACCTATTTACTGGTCAAATGGATAACATGGTAGACACAGGAATTCTGGCACCGCTTGATAAGTACATTAAAGACAGCGGTGTGGATGTTTCCGGATACGGCTCCATGTATGACACTTATAAATATGAAGGCAAAGTACTCAGCCTTCCATACCGTAAGTCCAATTGGATGCTCTACTATAACAAGACTTTATTTGATCAAAAAGGCGTTCCATATCCAAGCGATGATATGACATGGGATGAGTTCCGTGAATTAGCCAAGAAAATGACCAGCGGAAGCGGAGAAAACAAAGTATACGGCGCTTACCTGCAGCAATGGCCGCAAACTTGGTACATGGGCGCTGTTCAAAAGGGTGCATCGATTATTGATAAAGACCTGAAACCATTTAAGGATGCACTGCAAACAAGGGTTGACCTTGAAAAGGACGGTTCGATCATGAAATGGTCTGAACAGGTATCAACAGGAGCACATTATAATGCCGCCTTCCAAAAAGGGAATATTGCGATGAACATCATTGGCGATTGGCATGTTGCTCAGCTTCGTCAGGGGGAAAAAGAAGGAACCTTAAAGTTTGACTGGGATGTTGTGCCAATTCCGCATCCAGAAGGCGTTGCCAAGAATACTTCATTGGCATTGCCAGTTTCGATCATGATGAACAAAAATACGAAGCATCCAAAAGAAGCATTTGAATTCCTGAAGTACATGACAGGTAAAGAAGGGGCAGAGCTTCTTGCCGGAGCAGGCTATTTAACTGGATATATGGACAAGGATGTGGAAGCGGCTTATCTTGGCGACGGTTCACAAAAGCCAAAGAACCTTCATTATTTCTTGGAAACAAAAGAATATCCAGAATACCCAATGTTACCAGGTGTGAAAAACGTTGTCGTTGAACAAATCTTCAAGCAAGAGGGAGAGCTTGCCTTGCTTGGCCAAAAATCAGTTGATGACACCATCAAAGACATCACGAAACGCGTAAAAGACGAATGGGCAAGTAAGTATGGAGAAAAGTAATTAGCATTGAACTTGGCACTGCTCTAAGGTCTTCATACAGCAGTGCCAATTTTTTTAAAAGAAAGGATGAAACAGTATGAAGCCTGGTAAAGCTGTAAAATCGAAAGCGATTAGGCGAAATCGAATCACCGCTTATACCTTTCTTCTGCCAAATATTATTGGCTTCCTTGTATTTATCTTCGTTCCCGTGATTGCCTCCTTCTTTATGAGTTTCACCTCTTGGAATGGCTTTGGGAATATCGAATTTATTGGACTAGATAACTATAAACAGCTGTTGAAGGATGCTAATTTCAAAATTTCATTTATTAATAGCATCCTGTTCATGTTAATCTCTGTCCCGATTACGCTATTTATTTCGGTGTTGATCGCGATTGCCTTAAACCGGGGTATCCGCTTTGTCAAAGTGTTCCGGACGGCCGTTTTCCTGCCGTATGTCACAGCGACAATTGCTGTTGCAGCTGTCTGGCAGCTTATCTTTAACCCGTCAATGGGTCCGATTAACGGAACGTTAATGAAGCTGGGGATTGACTCACCTCCCGGCTGGCTATCATCGCCATCCTGGGCGTTAATCTCCGTATCAATCGTCTATATTTGGCATTCAGTTGGCTATTATATGATTCTATTTTTAGCGGGACTGCAAAACATCCCAGATTATCTTTACGAAGCAGCCGAATTGGACGGCGCGGGACCGATTACGAAGTTTTTCCATATCACGCTGCCATCATTATCTCCTGTATTGTTCTTTACCACGATCATTGGTGTGATTAACTCGTTTAAAGTATTTGATTTAATCTATGTGCTGACAGGGGGAGGACCGGGCCGGTCGACCCATGTGCTCGTCTACGACATTTACAATACAGCCTTTAAACAATTTGAGTACGGGTACGCCTCAGCGATGGCTTATGTATTGTTCTTAGTGATTCTAATCATCTCGATCATCCAATTTAGTGGGCAGAAAAAATGGGTGAACTATTAACCTATGACTAAACCGACAGAAAGGAGCGGAAGTATTGTATGAATATTGCTACTGAAGCTCAAGTCTATACACCAGAAGTAAAAAAGAAGAAAAAATTCGCGGTTGGCCAAGCCATTAAGTACATCGTGGTTATTTTAGTTTCCTTGACGATGGTCCTTCCGTTTGTTTGGATGCTGTCTGCTTCTTTGAAACTGGAAACGGAGATTTTCGGATTTCCCATCAAGTGGATCCCGGAAACATTCCGCTGGGAAAATTACAAGGAAGTTTGGACGGCTGTTCCCTTCCATATTTATTACTTAAATACGTTAAAAATTGCCGTCATCACAACCATTTTGGTGATTATCAACAGTTCACTGGCCGGCTATGCGTTTGCGAAAATTAAATTTCCGGAAAGCAACCGCCTGTTTTTCATCTATGTGGCCACAATGATGATTCCATACCAGGTCATGATGATTCCGCAATTTATGCTGATGAAACAGCTTGGACTCGTGAATACGCACTGGGCACTGATTATTCTTGGCGCCTTTAATCCATTTGGGGTGTTCCTGTTCCGTCAGTTCTTCCTATCGATCCCGGATGAATTGCTGGAAGCAGCAAGAATCGACGGCTTGAGTGAGTTTGGCATCTACTGGCGGATTATCCTGCCATTATCCAAACCGGCCATCGCGACACTCGTCATTTTCTCATTCATGCATTCCTGGAATGATTTCTTGGGACCGTTAATCTATCTGACATCGGATCATTTATACACATTGCAGCTGGGCATCCAGCATTTTATCACTGAGTATAACACCGAGTATTCCCTGCTAATGGCGGCAGCGGTATCGGCAGTTGTGCCAACCATCATTGTTTATTTCTTAGCACAGGATCATTTCATCAAGGGAGTTGCCAACACAGGAATCAAATGATAAAGGAGCGAACTGATGAACAAAAAGCCTGCAAAAGGATTGTCTGTTCTGATCATACTGTCTTTACTGATTACCATGTCCGTCAATGTACCATTGATTTTTGCTGATGATAGCGCTGTTCGTTTAGTAAACACAGGATTTGAAGAAACGCAGAAGGCTGCGTCCGGTTGGGACCAATTAGGCGCAGCCAACTGGAGCGTGTGGAAGCCGACAGGAAAACCAATTGTATCGATTTCCGAGGATGCCGCCCACTCAGGAAAATACGGGTTGAAAATTACAGCCGCCGAAACCGCACGAGCATCTGTAAATCAGGATGTCCCTGTAAAAGGTGGAAAAACCTATTTATTAAGCACGTGGCTGAAGACGGATAATATCGTTAGCGGCCAGGGGGCACGGATAAGGGTGACCACCTTTGAGAAAGGGCAGCAGCTTGACCTCCTTTACTCAACTCGGCTAACAGGGACTCATGATTGGTCACAAATCAAGATGGAGGTAAAGCCTCCGCAAAATTGCGATAGCATCCGAGTCCAGCTTTTCTTTGAAACAGGAACAGGAACCGTCATGTTTGATGATGTTTCCCTACAGTTGATTGACCCTGCTACATCGATTGCGATTGAAAATAAGGATGTGACGATTAATGAGCAGGAGACAGCGGTTTTGAATGCCAAAATGGAACCCGCTGACGCCAGCTCAAAGATTTCTTGGTTTTCAAGTGACAATTCTGTTGCCACAGTGGATAACAACGGCACGGTAACCGGAGTAAAAGCCGGTGAAACCGTGATTATGGCAGTAACGGATAATGGCCTGACTGCCACTAGTACGGTTAAGGTTTTAAGAAATGACGCCCTTGAACGGCCAGCGATTGAACAATTGGAACTGTCTCCAAAACAACTATCATTATCGGCGGGGCAGCTACGCCTGCTGCAAACGCAGGTTACTCCGGGAAATGCAGACGCCGGCCAGCTTGTCTGGACGTCTTCCAATGAAGAGGTCGCTTTAGTAGAGAACGGTCTTATCGAAGCGAAATCTCCGGGAACAGCGGTCATTTCTGTTGCGACAACTGATGGGCAGATTAAAAGTGAAAGTCAGGTCACTGTTACAGCCGCTGTCCAGGACGAGTACGATCAGCTTCGTCATAAGTGGGAAAACCAAATGACCAGTCTCGACTACTACGATGCTTCGAATGAACGAATGAATAAACTGTTGGCCAGCCAAACGAAATCGGAGCAGTCCTTATGGAGGACGATGGTCAAAAATAAAGATCGTTCTTTCCTCTGGTATGAGTACAGAAGCACTGATAATTCAGCCGATATTCGCGACAACTACCGGAATCTGACGACCATGGCCAAGGCATTTGCTAATGAAAATTCGGCCCTTTATCGCAACCCGCAATTGTTAAAGGATATTGAAGATGCCTTAGAGTGGCTTTATCAAAACCGCTATAACGAGAATATTCAGCAGTATAGCAACTGGTGGCACTGGGAAATCGGAGTGCCGAATGAACTAAACAGCATTATGGTGCTTTTATATGATTATTTAGATCAGGAAACGATTCACCGCTATCTGAATGTGATTGATCATTTTCAGCCCGATCCGACTAAATCAGGTGCGACGACTCCTAGTAATTACCGCGAAGCAGTCGGCGCCAACCGTATAGATGTCAGTAAGGTAGTTGGCGTGCGCGGCGTTCTTGTGAAGGATGGTGCGAAAATCGCAGCAGCTCGCGATGCACTGAGCCAAACCTTTGAAAACGTGACATCAGGCGATGGTTTTTATGAAGATGGTTCGTTTGTTCAGCATGAGGACGTTGCCTACACCGGTTCTTATGGAAATGTGTTAATCGAAGGGTTGACCGATCTGCTTGATTTATTAAGCGGTTCGACCTGGGCTGTTACGGACCCTAAAGTGTCCAATGTTTATGACTGGATTGAAAATGCTTTTGAACCATTCATGTATAAAGGTGCGTTGATGGATATGATCAGAGGAAGAGCGATTTCCCGCAGTTTCCTTCAGGATCATCAGGCCGGGCAAACGATTACCAAAGTAGTGATCCGGCTGGCGCAATTTGCACCAGAACCGTATGCAGCGAAATATAAGAGTATGGCCAAATCGTGGCTTCAAGAAGATACGTACCTAGATTATCTTTCAAGCTCCAGTAATTTCAAGGACATGGTCCTGGCTAAGCAGCTGTTGGACAATCAAGACGTTAAGCCAAGGGGCGAGCTTGATTACCATAAGACCTTCGCGTCGATGGACCGTGTGGTGAACAGAAAACCTGGGTACGCTTTTGGCATCAGCATGTATTCTAACCGGATTCAAAACTATGAAGATATGAATGATGAAAACCGAAAAGGCTGGTATACAGGCGAAGGGATGACCTATTTGTACAATGCAGATCTCGCCCAGTACAGCGATGATTTCTGGCCAACCGTTGACCCGTACCGGATGCCTGGAACGACTGTTGATACGATGAAGCGGGCAGACGGCAGCGGGGAGCATAATTCACCAGAGTCTTGGGTTGGGGGATCGACGCTGGACCGATTTGGTACAGCAGGCATGTCTTACAAAGCTTGGAATAGTTCGTTAACAGCCAAAAAATCATGGTTTATGTTCGATAACGAAATTGTTGCTCTTGGATCAGGAATCACAAGCGGGGATAACAGAACAATTGAGACGATTGTGGAAAATCGGAAAATCCGCGATAACGGATCAAACGAACTGATCATTAATGGGGAAAAACCAGACTTAACCGATGGGCAAAACCATACGGCTGATGCCAAGTGGGCGTACCTGGAAGGAAATGTGCCGGGGTCTGATATTGGCTATTACTTCCCGGATGGAAAAACTCTTACCTTGAAAAAAGAACAGCGGACTGGCGCCTGGAAGGACATCAATTATACTGAACCAACGAAGCCAATTACGCGTTCCTACGCTACGATGTGGTTTGATCATGGTGTGAATCCTGCGAATGACACATATTCCTACGTGCTATTGCCGGGCTTAACACCGGAACAAACAGGCCAATATGCCGCCCAGCCGGAGATTTCAATTTTACGAAATGACACGGCCGTTCAAGCGGTGCAGGAGCTAAAGGAAAATATCATTGGGGCAAACTTCTGGCTGGATGAAAAACAAACAGTTGGGCCATTAACCGTTTATCAAAAGGCGTCTGTTACGATGCAGGAGAAGGATGGCGTACTGACACTGGCCATTTCCGACCCGACGATGCAAAATACCGGCACGATTGACATTGATTTTGACGGAAAAGCCTTCGAGGTTCTTGAAGCCGACGAACAGGTGCAGGTTGTGGAAACGAAGCCTTCCATTAAATTGAAAGTGAACGTCAATCAGGCACATGGAAAGTCCTTCACTGTCAAATTAAAAATGATTCCAAGTGTAAAAGGAAACAGTCCACATTCGATTAGATAAATGTAAGAAAAAAGGAGCGAGACAAATGGAGAGTCAACAAAGACCGAATCTCATCTATATTTTTGCCGATCAATGGCGCCGTCAGGCTGTCGGCTATGAAGCGGAGGACCAGGTGATTACGCCAAATATCGATGCTTTTGCGCAGGAAGGGACGATTTTTTCCCATGCTGTCACTTGCTCTCCATTATGCTCTCCTCATCGGGCCTCACTAATGACCGGCAGGTACCCGAATAGCACAGGGGTTTATACCAATTGTAAGGTCGGGGCCGATGTCATGTTGAACCCGGATGAAACTTGTATCAGTGATGTGCTCGCGGAGAACGGCTACCAGACCGCCTATATTGGCAAGTGGCATCTCGATTTGCCGGAATTAAACGTCACTGATCAGCCGGAATCAGGTGCATCCGACTGGGATGCGTATACCCCGCCGGGACCGAAACGCCACGGCTTCCAATACTGGTATTCCTACGGGGCATGGGATGAGCATCTCGCCCCGCATTACTGGCAGGATAGTCCGGAAAAAATCAAAGTCAATCAATGGTCGGTCGAGCATGAAACGGACCAGACTCTTAGGTATCTTGCAAACAGGAATAGCGATCGGCCGTTTGCCTTATTCTTATCATGGAATCCGCCGCACAGTCCATTCGATCAGGTGCCGGAAAAATACCGGAACCTGTACGACAGGGAGCAAATAACCTTAAGGGAAAACGTGAACCAGTCCACATTTTTGGTGCATACCGGAGAACCAGTGGATGGAGGAATCGAGGAATTAAAAGATAAGCAATTAAACTATTTCGCTGCCATCTCAGGTATCGATGACCAGTTCGGAAGAATTTTGCAATTTTTAAAGGAAGAAAATTTGGAAGAAAACACGATTGTTGTGTTGACATCGGACCATGGTGAAATGATGGGGTCCCATGGCTTGATGGCGAAGCATGTGTGGTATGAGGAATCAATCGGGGTTCCGTTTTGCGTTCGCTGGCCAGGGGTGATTCCGCAAACAAGAACAGAGCTCCTGCTGAACACCGTCGATATTATGCCGACCCTTTTGAGCTTGCTGGATTTAGAGATTCCTAGTTCGGTAGAGGGGGCGGATTTATCCGGGTATATCCTGAACCGCCAGAGCGGCGGACCGGGGGAAGCGTATATCAGCGCCTATCCGGGCCGGAAGGAAGCGATTGAAGCGTTTCGTGAAGCAGGACTGGATAATCGGGAATTTGGCTGGAGAGCGGTTCGAACCCATAATTTTACCTATGTGATTCACCATGGTTATGCCCCTGATGATGAATTGGTCCGTTTGCTTTACGATTTGAAAAACGATCAATACCAGCTTCACCCGGAGCAGATTGAAGACCCATCCGCCCATCCGGCCGCCTTGGAGCTTGAAGGAAAGCTGTGCCGCTGGCTGAAAGACTTAAATGATCCTTTTTACAACAAACTTAGAGGTGTTATGAAATGACCGTATATGCAGCGGAAGTACGCAAGGAAGAAATTAAAAATATCGAACGTTTTACGAAAGTTCCGGCAGTCGACCGCGCTTTCGTGGAAAAAGCCATTCAGCATGTGTTGACCAAAATTGACCAGAGCCTAGATGTATTTACAGACAAGTTTCCTGATTCCAACAGTGAGAACCTTGTCTACAAACCAATTCAAAACGTGGAATGGACAACGAGCTTCTGGACCGGGATGCTGTGGCTCGCTTATGAGTATACCGGGGAAGAGAAATACCGAAAAGTGGCCGAAAAGCAAATTCAGAGTTTTAAAGAACGGCTCGAAAAACGAATTGAAGTTGACCATCATGACCTGGGCTTCCTTTACACATTAAGCTGTGTCAGTGCCTATAGGTTGACTGGCAATGAAGAAGCAAAGGAAATCGCCTTAAAAGCGGCAGATTTGCTAATTACCCGCTATTACGATAAAGCAGGGATTATCCAGGCCTGGGGCGACCTTAACGATCCGAAGCAGCGCGGCCGGATGATTATTGACTGCAACCTGAACCTGCCGTTGCTTTATTGGGCATCGGAGGTAACTGGAAAACCACATTACCGGGAAATGGCCCAGTCGCATGTCAAGCAGGCAGCTAAATATATTGTCCGTGAAGACGCCTCCACTTTCCATACGTATTACATGGATCCGGAAACAGGCGACCCATTGTACGGCAATACCCACCAAGGCTTTGCAGATGACTCCTGCTGGGCGCGCGGGCAAGCCTGGGGCATCTATGGATTTCCGCTCAGCTATCATTACACAAGTGATTGGAGCTTAGTAGAGTTAGCGAAGAAACTGACAAACTATTATTTAAATCGCTTGCCGGAAGATGAGATTTGCTACTGGGATTTAATTTTTACAGAAGGCAACGAGGAACGGGACAGCTCAGCGGCAGCGATTACGATCTGCGGCCTGCTCGAGATGGCAAAGCACATGCCGTTAACCGACCCGGAAAAACAAATCTATGAAAATGCTGCCTTAAAAATGGTGCAGTCACTATATGAAAACTATCGGACCGAGATCGACAGTGAAGCAAATGGAATCCTCAAGCATGCGGTCTACTACAAAGCCGGCGGCCGCGGCGTAGACGAAAGCTGCATCTGGGGCGACTATTACTATTTCGAAGCGTTAATCAGACTTGTGAAGGATTGGAAGATGTACTGGTAAATCTTAATGATTTGAAAGGGGAAATGTTAGGATGGATGGCAAGCTTTATAAAACAATGGAGTTTATCATGAACACTTTTTTGTTGAATGCACTTTGGCTGGTGATGTGCCTGCCCATCCTGACCATTTTCCCCGCCACTACAGCCATGTTTGGGGTGGTCCGGGAATGGCAAAAGCAAAAGGATATTCGCGTCATTTCCGCTTATTTCCGACACTTTAAAGGAAACTTTAAGCAAAGCTTTGTTCTTGGCATTTTATGGCTCGTCTTTACCTGTTTTCTGATCGGTGATTTTATCATCACCAATCAGATGAATTCGAGCCTAAAATACGCACTATTTGCGTTTTTTTTCCTATTAAGTATCGTTTATCTGTTTGCGTCGATTACGATTTTTCCTGTCATCGTTCATTACCGGGTATCTTGGAAAGACGCGATCAAGAATGCCATGCTGCTTTCGATTGGCAAGCTTCATTTTACGCTGCTTTCCCTTGTGATCATCGCCGGGGCAGTGGGGATTGTTTTTTATTTTCCAGCGGCATCTATGGTAGTCTTTAGTGTCGCTGCCTACCTGATTTATGCCTTGGTATCAAAGGGGTTTCATCAGGAGAAAAGGGTTCAAACCAATGGTCAAACAGCAGCTGTTTAATTTTTCGATTTCATCATGAAAGAAGGGGCAATCATGTATCAGATTTTAGTGACGGGACATGGCGGTTTCCCGTCCGGTGTCCAATCTGCTCTCCGCTATTTAATGGGGGACAATCCGAATCTATCCATCCTAGCGCTATCCGAGGGGATGACTCACGAACAGTATGAAGCAGAGTTAACCGAGTTTTTGAAAAATCACCCCCGGCTGCTTGTCTTTGCCGATTTAACAGGCGGCGCCCCGCACCAGATTGCCGCAAGGATCTTGCTTGAAAATCACTTTTCACCCGAACAATTCCTTATTTCAGGTATGCCGATAAGTGTGGTGACCGAGTTAACGATGAAGTTTCAATTTCAAGAAGTCCCAAAAGGTGAGGCTCCGGCTGTCATTCAACAGACCTTAGCAGAGTGCAAAGACATGATTCATTATCTCTCATTGGCGGGAGGCGTTTGAATTGGATCTTACTCGACTAAAAGCAAACCTTGCAAAATACTCATCTAAACAGCAAATGCCCTTTCTGAACGAGCGTGAACGAAAAGCTACCTATTTAAATAGCAATCTTTTGTGTTCCAACATTTTTGTTTTTAAAAAGCCATTGGATATGGAGGCTTGCTATATTCCCTACTCCTTTCAAGAGATTGATTGGAACCGGGCGATGAATGCGGATGAAGAATGGATTTTCATGTTAAATCGGCATGAATATCTAATTGACTTATCGAAGGTTTATTCCCATTCAAAGGACGAGAAATACCTGGCATGCTGGAAGCGGCTTGTTTTTGACTGGATCGAGCGGAATCCATTTTCCGAGGAGAAGCTCCGGACCTCATGGCGGACAATTGACACAGGGATCCGCTGCTCAAGCTGGGTGAAGAGCCTCCAGCATATCTATGAGGAATTACGTGATGATGAGCTCCAGACCATTTTTGACTCTCTCAAGCAGCAAGTGCTGTTTTTGAAAAATCAATATCTTGACCGCTATACGTTGAGCAACTGGGGCACTCTGCAAATTGCCGGCATTTTGCAAGCGGTTATGCTTTGTGAAGACTTGGTCCCTGAGGAAATCGTGAAGTGGGCATGGGCAGAGCTTGAGCGCCAATGTGACATTCAGTTTCATGGGGACGGCGTCCATTGGGAACAGTCGCCGCTGTATCACTTTGAGGTTTTGTTTGCATTGGTCGCTATTTACAGAACTGCTCAAGCGTTAGGTATCCCGATTTCCTTAGATTTAAAGGGTCTCATCGAGCATGCTGTTCATGGTGCCTATTACATGATTTATCCAAATGGCTATGTCGTTCCGCAGCATGACAGTGATTATGTATTTGTTCAGGATGTGTTTGATAGATTAAAAGAGTTTCAGCAGCCGAATTTGCCAGAGCTGTTTATCGGTGAGGATAGCGGTAATTTCATCTACAAGACTGAAAAGGATTTTGTCAGCGTTTGGAATGGACGCCATGGCAGCGGGCACGCGCATGCAAGTTTAGGCCATCTGAATCTGTTCTTGAACGGGGAGAGAGTTTTATGTGATTCGGGAAGATTCACTTATCAGGAAGGGCCAGTCCGAAACTTCTTAAAATCAGCCCAAAGCCACAGTACCGTCCTTGTCGACGAAGTTCCCTTCATGTCCGTCAAAGACTCTTGGTCCTATCACTATGTCGGGAAAGCTCTGGGGAACCGTGTCAAAGAAACAGCTGATTTGATCGTGATGGAAAGTACCTTTTCCTATACAACCTACATGGTGCAGCGGACGGTTGTTTTTATCAAGAAGGAAGGGATTGCGATTGTCATCGACCATGTTGACAGCGAAGGCTCTCACACGATGAAACGATTCTTCCAAGTGAATCCGAAGATGAAGGTAAGCAAGCAGGAAGGCTGCTGGGAATTAACCGGTAAACGGAATAAAGCCTATACATATTTTTTGGAAAATGCCAATACGTACTGCCAGGACAGCATTTTTTCTGACATTTATAACCGGCTTAGCAATCGAACGACATTAATTGAGGAAAAGAATTTTGAGCATCGCGGTATCAGCACAGCGATTTTTTCTGCTAATCCGCTAGTGGTGACAAAGCATCGCATTGAGCAATGCGGGAGTGAAGAGCCGCCGGCTGATGAACAGTTCCTAGGGCTCCGTCTTGAGTCAAATTCCGCAGTCTATGATGTTTATTTTGCGGCTAATGATACGGTAAAAGGGGAACGGGTTTACAAGCACAATGATGTGCATCTTTATCATAAACTGACCGTTTCGCATAACGACAGGAAAGTAACGTTTTTTTAAGGAGGGGCGACCATGAAAAAATATAAGGTTTTAAGCAGCGTGATCGAGTCTGGTGTTGTTGCTGTTGTTAGAGCGGATAGCAAAGAAGCGGCGATTGCCATTTCTGAGGCTTGTGTGGCAGGCAGAATAAACGCTATTGAAATTACATTTACCATCCAAGATGCCGAGGCGGTCATCAAGGAATTGACTTCTCATTTTGCGGAGCGCCCGGAAGTTATCATCGGAGCAGGGACGGTATTGGATGAGGTTACCGCGAGAATCGCGATTATGGCGGGCGCCCAATTTGTCGTCAGTCCCTGCTTTGATGAACGGACAGCCAGGCTTTGTCATTTATATCAAGTTCCCTATATGCCGGGCTGCATGACGATTACAGAAATAAAGAACGCGCTGGAGCATGGAGTGGATCTGATTAAATTATT
Source organism: Neobacillus citreus (assembly GCF_018343545.2). Lineage (GTDB taxonomy): Bacteria > Bacillota > Bacilli > Bacillales > Cytobacillaceae > Neobacillus > Neobacillus citreus. The sequence continues at coordinate 30,241 of NZ_JAGYPE020000032.1, forward strand.
CCCGGGTGATACGTTGGGACCGGGCTTTGTGAAAGCTGTCAAAGCTCCGCTGCCACAGGTGAATATCATGCCGACCGGCGGGGTCAATCTCAATAATGTAGAACAATGGATTCAAAATGGCTGTGCCGCTGTTGGTGTAGGAGGGAATCTGATTGCACCGGCAAAAACGGGAGATTATGAAAAAATTACGGAGATTGCCAGTCAATATGTAGAGAGAGTCCAACGAGCACGCGGGGGATTAGGATGAAAAAGGTTGTTACATTGGGAGAAATCATGCTTCGTTTATCGACACGGGAGGGAGTTCTTTTAAAGCAGGCAGACCAACTAAACGTCCATTACGGTGGAGCAGAGGCAAATGTGGCTGTTTCCTTGGCCCATTTTGGTTATCACGCCTATTTTGTAAGCAAGATTCCTTCCAACCCGTTAGGCGTAGCAGTTGAACGGCATCTGAAATCCCATGGAGTCCAAACCGATTACCTCATCAAAGGCGGAGAACGGCTGGGAACCTACTATATCGAAGCCGGGGCAGGCGAGCGAAGTGCACAGGTGACCTATGACCGTAAGTACTCGAGTTTTTCGGGGCTTGAAACCGAAGAGGTAGAGATTGAGAGGATCCTGGCTGGAGCCTCCTTACTCCATGTTACGGGAATTACCCTCGCCCTGTCCGCCTCTTTACGCCAGCTTGTCCTGAGTATTATTCAAAAAGCAAAGGAAATGGGGATTAAAGTCAGTTTTGATTTTAATTATCGTTCTAAGCTGTGGTCGCAGCAGGAGGCAGCTGAAGCATTTAAACAGCTGATGCCGTATATCGACATTTGTTTCTGTGGCGAATTGGACGCTGTGCATTTGCTTGGTCTTCCCCAAGTTGATACGGAGGTACCTCCGGAGGAACGGCTGAAAGTCTATTATCAGAGGATAAAACAACTTTATCCGAATCTTGAATATTTGAGTTCTACATCCCGCACAGTGCTTTCGGCATCGAGCAATCGATTGCAAGGAAACCTCTTTGTTAATGGGGAGCTGTTTCAATCGAAAGTGCATCGGATTGAGCCGATTATTGACCGTGTTGGAGGGGGTGATTCGTTTGCAGCAGGAATTTTGGCGGGCATTTTGGAAGGACTGCCTGCACAGCAAATCATTTCTTTCGGAACAGCTGCCTCTGCATTAAAGCACACTGTTGAGGGGGACTGTAATCCGTTTTCTTGGGAAGAAGTGCTTCAGTTTGCCGCTACGGAATCAGGAGCAATTAAGCGGTAAGATTTTTTATCTGGAAGATATAATTTTACACCCTATCGGCGAATTTTGAGGTCCTATCGGCGATTTTCAGTGTTCTATCGGCGATATTTCGCATTCTATCGGCGAATTTCAAGATTCTATCAGCGAATCGAAGTAACCATCTTAAAAAATCACAAAAAAAGGAGATATGAATTATGGAAACACGTTATGCCCACCATCCGGAGGATATGAAAAAGTACACAACCGAAGAATTAAGAAGAGAATTCCTTGTGGAAACATTATTTGAACCAGGTCAGGTCCATTTAACCTATACCCATGTGGACCGGATGATTTTTGGCGGGGTGACGCCTGCTGATCAGGAATTAACGATTAAGCTCGACAAAGAATTGGGAGTAGAGTATTTCTTAGAACGCCGTGAGCTTGGAATCATTAATATCGGCGGCGAAGGCTCCGTTGTCCTTGATGGCACAGAATATGACATGCAGCAGCGTGACGGTCTTTATGTCGGCAAAGGAACAAAGGAAGTGTTATTCCGATCCAAGGATGCCGCTAATCCGGCGAAGTTTTATATCAATTCTGCACCGGCTCACCATACGTATCCGACTGTAAAAATCGATATCAACAAAATTGATCCGCTTCAAATGGGGGCTCCAGAAACATTAAATGAGCGAAAAATCTATCAATATGTGCACCCTAACGTTTGCCAGAGCTGCCAGCTGCAAATGGGCCTGACGATGCTTGCACCGGGAAGCGTGTGGAACACGATGCCATGCCATACCCATGAGCGCCGGATGGAAGTGTATTTATACTTTGACATGGAACCAGATACCCGCGTCTTCCATTTCATGGGGAAACCAGATGAAACAAGACATATAGTCATGAAAAACGAACAGGCAACGATTTCACCAAGCTGGTCCATCCATACCGGTACTGCAACAAGCAATTATACCTTTATTTGGGGCATGTGCGGCGAAAACATCACATATAGCGACATGGACCATGTAAAAATGGCAGATTTGCGCTAATTAAAACTCAGAAGATGCATCATGAGCCCCGACAAGCACGATTGCTTTGCGGGGCTTAGGCTTTAAATTCTAGAAAAATATCATTTTGGAGGTAAGTAGAATGACCCTTACATCATTTTCATTGGATTACTTTAGTCTTGCTGGGAAAGTAGCGATTGTTACAGGGGCCAATAAAGGATTAGGGCAGGCATATGCTGTTGCGCTGGCCAAGGCCGGTGCCGATCTTTTTGTTGTCGCAAGAAGCGGAGATTGTGAAGAAACTCGGGCCTTAATTGAAGAAACGGGCCGCAGAGCTGAATTTTTTCAAGCAGATTTAAGTGACCGGGCAGCGGTCAAGCAAGTTGTTCCTGAGTGTCTGAAGACATATGGGAAGGTAGATATTTTGGTCAACAATGCCGGAACCATCCTTCGTTCACCGTTAGTCGAGTACAAAGAAGAAGATTGGGATACGGTCATCGAGGTCAATTTGAATTCGTTGTACTTGTTAAGCCAGGAGGCAGCCAAGGTAATGGTGGAGCAGAAGAGCGGAAAAATCATCAATATTGCCTCCATGCTTTCGTTCCAGGGCGGCAAGTTTGTCCCTCCTTATACAGCCAGCAAACATGCCGTTGCCGGTTTGACTAAGGCATTTGCCAATGAATTGGCTGAACATAATATTCAAATCAATGCGATTGCACCAGGCTATATTGCGACCGACAACACTGCCCCAATTCGTGCAGATGAAAAGCGAAATGCTGAAATCCTGTCACGCATTCCGGCAGCGCGCTGGGCCGATCCGTCAGACCTGATGGGCACGGTTGTCTTTTTGGCCAGCAAAGCTTCAGATTATATGAATGGACATGTTTTGGCGGTCGACGGCGGCTGGCTGGCCAGATAAAACTCAATTTGTCCGTTTGGGTAATTAAAATCGTGTCTCAAAAAATTTCTTTTTAGGATGGTGTATTTATGGGAAAAAATCTAAAGAAAATTTTAGCGACATCCGTGACATTAACGACCTTTTTAACAGTTCCGGCGATAGATTCCAACAACTCCGTTCAAGCTTCTGAACCGTCGGCAACTGCTGTCACCGAGACAAACCCATCAGAGACTGTAAACGACCTTAATCAATTAAAGGTAAACTTTAAAGAGTATCTGGTTGGCAATGAGAGTTTGAATACCAACCCATCGCTAGCCAGTAAAATCAATTCTGTCCACAATACGGCCAATTCTAGACTTGGGGACTTCCTTCCAATAGAGGAAAGGGCACAAGGTCTGTTCAAAGGCGTCATTCTTGGCGAAGATCCTAAGAATTTAAGCAACTCTTATTTATATTTATACCAAATGGCGCTGGCTGCCAAGACCTATAAAGACCCTAGCCAAGCCGGGTATAATTTTTACGAAAATAAGGAATTGATCAATAAGGTCATTGATGGGTTGGATTGGCTGTATGCCAATCACTTTGCCGACCAGGAAAAGGGTTACTACGGGAACTGGTATGAATGGGAAATAGGCGCCCCGATCAATGTTACGAAAATCCTGCTTTTGTTAGAGGATGAGATTAGAGCTTCTAAACCGGAATTAATCGATAACTATGTTAAGTCCATGGACCTTTATTTAAGAAATGGAAAAGACGGGGATATTGATTTAACCGCCCGTCAACACACAGGCGCCAACCTTGCTGATATCGCCACCAACCGAATCATCCAAGGGGCACTTACAGGAGATGGGCAGCGGGTTTCAAAGGCAGTAGCCAATATTCTGACTGTCTTTCAAACGATCGACCCTAATCATATTGTGAATGGAAATACGGATGGATTTTATGAGGACGGCTCATTTATCCAGCACCACAGAGTTGCTTATACCGGTTCTTATGGAAAAATTCTCTTAAATCGGATTATGCAAACCATGAATATTTTAAACGGCAGTTCTTACAATCCGGAAGAAATATTGGTTCCAACCGTTCAGAATTGGTTATATAAAGGGTTCTCCCCCGTTATCTTTGAAGGGTATATGATGGAAATCGTCAAAGGTCGAGCAGTTTCAAGAACGGGGACAGGGTATCAGGATGTAACAAGCATCGTGGAGGCAATGCTAGATTTATCGAACAAATTAAATAAGGAAGACAGTAAGCGTTTAAAATCCTACATCAAATATATTGCGCAAACGTCCAAAGGAGGGATTAATCCAAACTCCTTCACCTCCTATAATGTCATTATTATCTTTAACAACATCATGGCAGATAGCCAAATTGAGGCTAAAGACGCGATTGCGGAAGAAAATCATTATGCGTTTAATTTAATGGATAAAACGGTCCATTTGCGGGATTCCTATGCGTTTGCTTTTTCAAGAAGCTCCGACCGAATCAGCAAGTATGAATATATGAGCGGCGAAAACTTAAAGCCATGGTTCCAAGGTGATGGCGCGTATTACTTATATTTATCAGGAAGAGATCAGACGAAGTCATTTGGGGCCGATTATTTGGCAGCCATCGATCCTTATAAACTCCCAGGGACCACTGTGCCTGTAGAGGAGAGAAAAACCATTCCTGAGCTGTATGATGGAAAGCTTTTCTATGAAAATACAAATCATCCATTAAATTTCTATGCATCCTCAGTGTCGCAAAATGATTATGTGTATTTTCCTGTAGGAACAAATCATTATTCAGGAGGAGTCAAGCTTGGGAAATATGGAGTTTCTGGTATCCAGCTTGGGGATGAGATTGGCTATCGTGATAAACAGGCAGGGCTGCTTCCGGAAGACTTTGTAGTTTATAAAAATGCCAATGCCAATAAATCAGCTTTTATGTTTGATGATGAAATCGTCTTGTTAGGTTCTGGCATTCAGGATCAGCTGGGGAGAGAGGTTATTTCTACCATCGATAACCGTATGTTCGACAAAAGCGAAACGAGTTCGGTTGCTGGGGGAACCTATGAAAATCAAAAATTAGAGAACCCAGCTAATGGTCAATACGACCTAAAATGGATTCATTTCAATACGAATGGAGAAGGAACAAAGGTAGGGTATTATTTCCCTGAGTCTTCAAATATCCAGGTTTCAACAAATACGGTAACGGAAAGCCTAAGAAAAATCCGTACTGGCAATCCAGACACCAAGATTACTAAAAACTTCTTTACATTAGGAATGGATCACGGAGAAAATCCGCAAAATGCTAAATATGCTTATGTGATTTTACCGAACTTTGATGAAAATAAAACTGAACAGTATGCAAATAGTCCTGGTGTGAAAATTTTAGCTAACACCGAGTATGTCCATGCTGTTGAGCAGACGAAGCTTGGGCTAAAAGGATTTAACTTTTTTGGTGATAAAAAGAGAACGGTTAGTAATGTAACATCCTATAATCCAGCATCGATTCTTGTAAAGAAGGATGGCGATACTATAACCGTCGCCGTTTCAGACCCGACGCTCAGCTTGGAAAAAATGAAGCTGGAAGTTGACCTATCGAGGCCGGTAGTTGTAGAGGCCAGCAAGGGTGTGAAAGCCTCTGTATCGAGTAAAAAAGCTTTGATTCATATTGACTCCAAGAATTCTAATGGGAAGAGCTTTGAAATTAAGTTCAAGATTAAAGAGTAATGTTTGTTGTTCGGACAAAACGGCGGGGAAATTAGGCGAACTGTTCGAAGTTAGTGGTTGTTCGGACAAAACAGCCGCGAAAAGAGGAGAAATTGTCCGAAGTTAGTGGTTGTTCGGACAGAACAGCCGGGAAATTAGGAGGAACTGTCCGAAGTTCGTGGTGCTTCGGACAAAACAGCCGCGAAAAGAGGAGGAATTGTCCGAAGTTAGTGGTTGTTCGGACAGAACAGCCGCAAAAAAAGGAAGATCTGTCCGAAGATGGTGGAACTACGGACAAAACGCCCTTAAAAAGATCTCAAATTGTCCGTAGCCCGTCATCTTAAGTACAGTCTAGCGCCTCAAAACACCGAAATTGTCCGTAGCCCATATTGTCACTTAATAGAATAGTAGTTTTTCAAAACAATAGAGGAGCACACGTCATGAAAAAGCCAAACATTTTACTGATCACCAGCGACCAGCAGCACTACGATACCATCGGTGCCTTTAACCCGGAGATTTCAACTCCCAACCTCGACCGGCTTGCTAGGGAAGGAACGACCTTTCAGCGCGCCTATTGTCCGAATCCTACCTGTACTCCGGCAAGGTCTTCCATCATTACCGGTACCTATCCAAGCCAGCACGGTGCCTGGACGTTGGGGACGAAATTAAGCGAGGATCACCTGACCGTAGGTGACGTCTTTGTTGAAAATGGCTATCGGACCGCACTCGTTGGAAAAGCCCATTTCCAGCCGACACGCACAACGGATGAATACCCGTCGTTGGAATCGCTGCCGCTTCTTCAGGATATTGAATTCTGGAAATCTTACAATCAACCATTCTATGGCTTTGAAAAAATTGAACTCCTCCGCAACCACACAAACGAATATTTAGTAGGCCAACATTATGTGGCTTGGCTGGAGGAGAACGGCTATCATGACTGGAAGCAGTATTATATGCCGCCAACTGGAACCATGGATCCGTCCATCACTTATCAGTGGGGTATTCCGGAAGAATATCACTATAATACATTCATTGCGGAACAAACAAATGAGCTTCTCGAAACCTATCAGCAGCAGGACGAAAATTTCTTCCTATGGGCGAGCTTTCCCGACCCGCATCCGCCATATTTAGTGCCAGAACCGTGGGCCTCGATGTATGACCCTAATCAGCTGACAATTCCGGAACTGTCCCCGGGCGAACATGAGAAGAATCCGCCGCACTTACAAAAGACGCAGGAGGAGAATCCTGATTTTTCCTACCTGGCGGAAACAGGTTTTGGCATTCACGGATATCACTCCCATCTGCTGCCGGAAGACGACCGGAAAAAATTAGTGGCCAACTACTATGGTATGATTAGTTTCATGGATAAGTATATTGGTAAGATTCTAGATAAGCTGGATGAATTGGGCATCGCCGATGAAACGATTGTTGTTTTTACAACGGATCATGGCCATTTCTTCGGGCAGCATGGCTTGCAGTATAAAGGCGGCTTCCATTACGAGGATTTGATTCGGCTGCCATTTATTGTCCGCTATCCGGGCAAGGTTCCGGCACAAGCACAATCGGACGCCCTACAGTCACTAGTGGATTTAGCTCCAACCTTTTTATCGTTTGCAGGCATTCCAATACCGCCGATCATGTCTGGCGAAAACCAAAAGGATGTCTGGCTGGGCTGCCAGGAAAACGCGAGAGATCATATTCTGTGTGAATTCCGTCATGAACCAACGACTATCCATCAAAAAACATACGTGGATGAGAGATATAAAATAACTATTTACTATCGGCAAACCCATGGAGAAATTTTTGACCTGCAAGAAGACCCAAAGGAATTAAACAATTTATGGGACCATCCTGACTATCAAGAATTGAAAAAAGACCTTCTATTAAAATATGCATGGGCAGAGCTACATAAAGAGCAGATGCCAATGCCTAGAATTTCACATGCATAAAGACGAACTAAATTTTACAACGAGAAGGAGATAATCAAAATGGCACAGGCCTGTTTAACTTCCCAAAAACATTCGCATATCGGTGTCATGTGGAAAACCGTTTCTGAAGCGTGCAATCTCGCTTGTGATTATTGCTATTACAGCGGCTGCGGCGGCCAGCCAGGGAAAATTGACAAAATCGATCAGGCCATTATAGAAAAATTTATCAAGGAATATATGGCACTTACTAACGGGGTGGCATCCTTTGCCTGGCAGGGAGGGGAGCCTCTTCTAGCCGGATTGGATTTTTTTAAACAGGTTGTTTATTTGCAGGCCAAGTATGCACCGAAAAATACAATCATCAGCAACTCGCTGCAAACGAATGCTACGCTGATTACCGAGGATTGGGCTCGTTTTTTTAAACAATATAATTTCCTCATCGGTGTCAGTCTTGATGGCCCAAAAGAAATCAATGATGCAAGAAGGGTAACCGGTCATGGGAAGGGAAGCTTTGAGCGGGTGATGCGTGGAATTGATTACTTACGGAAAAATCATGTCGATTTTAATATCCTGACGGTGATTCATCAAGACAATGTGGGCCGGGCAAAAGAATTGATGGAGTTCTATCAGCAAGAGGGCTTTTCCCATGTGCAGTTTATCCCATGCATGGATTTTCGCGCGCAGGAGCCGAATAAGCCGGGGCAATATTTGATTACTCCAGAACAATATGGTCAGTTTTTATGTGAGGCATTCGACATCTGGTATAACGACGGCAACCCCTACAGGTCCGTCCGCTTCTTTGATAACATATTGAGTGCCTATTTGCATCAGGAGGCGGAATTATGTATCCACCGTCAGACGTGCCCGAAAACCTTGATTCTTGAGCAAAATGGCGATGCCTATCCGTGCGATTTTTATATTAATGAAGATTATAAGCTTGGGAATGTTGGCCTGGATTCACTAGAAGATATCCTAAATAGTCCAAAATATGATGATTTTCTTGGATTAAAGCCTACTTTGCCTGATAAGTGCAAAAGCTGTGAGTTCTTAAAGCTATGCCACGGCGGCTGTCCAAGAAATCGAGCCTGGAACCAAGCAGATGAGACGGTGAATCCAGATTATTTCTGTGGAAGCTATATGAAAGTCTATAAGTATGGACATGAACGAATGGAAAGATTAGCGGAAAATATCAAACTACAGTGGCTTCGAAATCATCTTCAGGCAGGCCGTCCAAAGCCTGAACGAAATGATTTTTGTTTATGCGGCAGCGGGAAGAAGTTCAAAAAATGCTGTGAAAAGTATGTTCAAATGGTGTAACTTTCCTAATTGGGGGAATGAAAATGGATCTAACAACTGGCTTCTTGCTTTTACTGATTGGGATCCTGGCTGGAGGTTATGGAACGATTGTTGGTGCCGGCGGCGGTTTTATTTTCGTACCGGCACTGCTGCTTCTATTTAAAATGGAACCTGCGATTGCTGCAGGATCAGGACTTATTATCGTATTAATTAATTCTTTGTCTGGTGTGGTTGGTTACGCCAAGCAAGAGAAGATTCAATATCGAACGGGGCTTACGCTCGCGATTGGTGCCCTACCTGGTTCCTTTCTTGGGGTTTGGCTGCTCCAACTCTATTCATCTAGTTATTTTTATGTGATATTTGCTACCTTGTTGGTTGGATTGGGAATCTTTTTATTTACAAAAAATCTTCCTAATAAACTAAAAAGACGTCAGCCTTCTGAAGGGTATGCATACATAGCGGCCGGTGCTTCCGGTGAAAGTGAGGTTTCGGTGGTTAGGAGGGGCAAGCAAGATGGCCATTTGCTAAATAAATGGCTGATTCCGCTCGGGTTAGTGATCGGCATTTTATCCAGTTATCTCGGAATTGGCGGCGGTTGGCTTCTCGTTCCCATCTTAATCTATGTATTTAAAGTACCGACACACAATGCGGCGGCCACGTCCATTTTTTCGCTATGTCTTTATTCAACGATCGGTGTGATGGCGCAGCTATTCTATGGCCATGTTGATTGGCCAGCTGTCATCTTTGGCGGCATCGGTGTGATCGTCGGTTCACAAATCGGGGTCCTGCTCTCTCAAAAAATCCCCGGCAAAGTCATCATCCAAATGCTGTCAGTATTATTGATATTTATTGGGGTTCGGATGTATTTTTCTTAAAAAAAGCATGGGGACGGTTCTCATGCCTCACTATTGTGAGGCACAGGAACCGTCCCCATGCATCAAACAGCTGCTTTCTGCATTGGCGGGGCAGCTTTTTGTTTTTTGCTCATGAAAAAGAAGACGCCGAGCAGGACGAGGAGTCCGCCAGCGATTTGCCAGCCTGATAATCGCTCTCCGAGTAAAATGACAGCTAAAATTGTGCTGCCGACCGGTTCGCCGAGAATACTCATTGAAATGGTCGTGGCGTTCACATAGTTTAGCAACCAGTTATTAATTACATGGCTAAGGCTCGGAACGATGGCCAAGAGCAGGAAAATCCCCCATTCCTTGGGCGGATAATCGAGAAACGGCACTCCGGCCCAAAGATTATAAACAACAAGCACAATCCCCGCACAAAGAAACACGCTAAAGCTGTATATCCAGTGGGATACATTTTTCACGACGGTTTGCCCGATAAATAAATAACCGACCACCGCGATGACGCTGAAAAAGGAGAGAAGATCGCCACGGATGGCATCAGCGCTTAAACCGAAGTCTCCCCAGCCAATCATCATCGCTCCGATGATTGCAATCCCCATTGTAGCCAGTGCGGAAGCAGTCGTTCTTTCTTTAAAAAGAAAAAATCCGCCTACCAGCGAAATAATCGGCTGCAGGGCGAGAATGATGGTCGAGCTTGCAACCGTGGTTAACTTTAACGAGCCGAACCAAAGAACAAAATGCAGGGCCAGAAAAACTCCGGAGAAAAAGAGCATAGCGCCATTCTTTGGACTCACTTTTTTAAACTCCTTGCGTTTCACCCAGACCATCGGTGCCAATAACAAACTGGCAAACAACATTCGGTACATACTTAAAATAGAAGCCGGCGCGTCGGACCATTTCACAAAGATAGCCGAAAACGATATGGCAATAATGGATATAGTGAGCGCCAGGCTGATGGATTTTGAACTTATAGATTGTTTCATTGCTGCTTCCTTCCTTGATGGTGTTTTGAATGAACTCTCATAAATCTATTACTATTATCGCAGATATTGTTAGAAATTCGTAGACCTTTATTTTCCATTGTAATACCCTTTCAGGAAAAACTTGTTTATTCCTAGGTTGAAGGCCCACGACTGCGAAGGGATTTCTAATTAGTTAGCAACTAGTAAGGATAAGGATAAAAATAAAGGGTAGGGTTTAGGATTCAATTTGTTCTATTATTTTATTTTGAAGTAGAATGGAGTAAATACGATTCTATTGAAAGGTGGCGTGGAAGGTTGAAGCAAACGGTTTATGTGACGAAGAAACTGCCGGAAGAACTCTATAGGAGGCTTTCAATTCAGTTTGAGGTAAGAATGTGGGGAGAAGAAGAAACCCCTGTCCCAAGGGAAATCTTATTGAAGGAAGTAGCAGAAGTTGATGGCCTTTATTGTTTTATCACTGACACAATAGACAGAGAGGTTTTCGAGCGGGCAAAAAAGCTTAAGATGGTCAGCACCTGCTCGGTTGGCTATAACCACATTGATGTCCAGGCTGCAGCTGAAAAAGGTGTCAAGGTGGGTTATACACCCGGCGTTCTTACGGAAACGACTGCCGATTTGACGTTTGCCTTATTGATGGCCACTGCGCGAAGGGTTGTGGAGGCTTCGGACATATTACATAACGGCAAGTGGGGGTCCTGGTCACTCATGCAGATGACCGGCCAGGACATATACGGCGCGACCATGGGCATTATTGGTTTGGGACGGATTGGCGAAGCCCTTGTGAAACGGGCAAAGGGCTTTGATATGAAGGTTCTTTACAACAGTCGGTCGCGAAAGCCGGAAAAAGAGGAAGAGCTGGGTATCGAGTATGCTGATCTCAAGAGTTTGCTTCAGCAATCTGATTTTGTCTGTCTCATGCTACCATACAGCGCCGAAGTGCATCATCTCATTGGCAAGGAAGAATTAGCCTTGATGAAAAAGAACGCGATTCTCATTAACACTGCTCGTGGTGGGATTGTCGACGAGGATGCCTTGTCCGATGCCTTGAAAAATGGCGTCATATGGGGCGCCGGCATTGATGTTTTTGAGCAGGAGCCGGTTTCGCTGGATAACCCTTTGTTAACCCTGCCAAACGTAGTAGCGCTCCCGCACATCGGCAGCGCCAGCGTCAAGACACGCCTGGGAATGGCACATATGGCGGCTGACAATTTAATTCATGTGTTAAATGGGAATGTGGGAAAAGCGAACGTTGTCGGGAATTAATTTTAAAAAAGGAGGGTCGCTGTTTTAAAGATCCTCCTTTTCTTAATATTTTAAAAAAATCATTTTCAGAGTATTATGGATTTAGTACATATTTTTATAAAAAAATTTGGAATGGAGTGAGGAAAATGAAGGCAGTTGTGCATGCGGATAGGGCTGGTTTTGAGGGACTGGCTGTTCGTGAAATGGAAGAGTTGAAGCCGGGATTTGGTGAGGTACGGGTTAAGTTAAAAACGGCAGGCCTCAATCATCGCGATTTGTTCGTGCTTGTGCGCCATAAACCGACGGACCCGCCGCTCATCATCGGATCGGACGGCGCCGGTGTGGTTGATGCGGTCGGTGAGGGAGTTGTTGATGTCAAGGTCGGCGATGAGGTGCTGGTCAATCCTAGCCTTGGCTGGAAGGAAAAGAGCGATGCACCCCCGGCAGGGTTTGAAATTCTTGGCCTCCCGTTCCATGGAACCTTTGCTGAGCAGGTAGTCGTTCCAGCCGATAACGTTGCTTTGAAACCTGGCTATTTAAGCTGGGAGGAGGCAGGTGTGCTATCATTAGCGGCGCTGACAGCCTACCGAGCTTTATTTACACAGGGCCAGGTGCGCGAAGGGATGAAGGTATTGATCCCCGGCATCGGCAGCGGAGTTGCGACTCTATTACTGCAGTTTGCCAAAGCGGCAGGAGCGGTTGTGTATGTGACTTCCCGTTCGTTAGAAAAATGTCAGAAGGCTTTAGAGCTTGGTGCGGATCAGGCGTTTGACAGCAATGAAGAATGGGAGCAGGCGCTTGGCGGCGAAAAAATGGATCTTGTCATCGAATGCGTCGGTGCAGCAACCTTTAATAAGTCATTGAAGCAGCTCCGACCGGGCGGAACGATTGTGACTTTTGGAGCTTCGGCGGGTGATGTCGTCGAATTCAACCTGCGCGACTTTTTCTATGGCCAGTACAAGTTGTTTGGCTCCACTTTGGGCAGCGGCGAGGAATACAAGGAAATGCTTGAGTTTGTAACGAAGCATGAAATTAAGCCAGTGGTTGACCGGATGTACTCATTAGAGGAGTTTGGCTCGGCCTTCGAGCGGATGGAAAAGGCGGAGCAGTTAGGCAAAATTGGGTTTTATATTGGATAATATTTTAGTAAAGTGCCTGGTACCTGCTTTTTGTGCGGTAGCAGGCATTTTTTTTGGAAAAAATAATACCTGTTTTGGGCACTTCTAAAGGCGTTTGGCGAATAACTTTTAAAAATCGGCGAATATCCTGACCAATTTGGCGAATAAACTCCGAAACCCAGCGAATATCAGGTTAATTCCGGCAAATAAAGTTCGACAACAATTAGAAAGGGCAGGTTCCCAATGAACCTGCCCGAACCTTTATAATTATTTCACCATAGCCCCAACTCTACGCTCCACAAACCGCTGCATTCGCTTTAAAGCTTCTTGCAGCTGTTCCATCGAAGTTGCATAGGAGCAGCGGATATACCCTTCACCGCTTTCCCCGAAGGCATTGCCTGGTACAACGGCGACTTTTTCCTCTATCAGGAGCTCCTCAGCAAACTGCTCGGAACTTAGGCCGGTCGCCTTAATTGATGGGAACACGTAAAAGGCCCCGCCTGGAATATGGCAGTCCAGCCCGATATTGTTCAACGTGTCCACTACATAATTACGGCGGCGGCGATAGCTGTTTCGCATCGCTTCAACCTCATGGTATGTGTTGCGCAGTGCCTCAATGGCCCCGTGCTGAAGCATATGCGGCGCACACATGGTCGTGTATTGGTGAATTTTTAGCATATGCCCGACAAACTCAGCAGGAGCTGCCAAGAATCCCAGCCTCCAGCCTGTCATCGCAAAGCCTTTGGAAAAACCGTTAATTAAAATTGTCCGCTCATACATGCCTTCTATCGCAGCGAAGCTTGTAAATTCCTCGTCATAGGTTAGTTCGGCGTAAATTTCGTCGGAAACGACAATCAGGTCATGTTTTATGATCGTCGCGGCGATTTCTTTCAGATCTTCACGCGTTAAAGCCGTACCAGTTGGATTGTTTGGCGAACAGATTAAAATAGCTTTTGTTTTTTCCGTGATCGCCGCTTCAATTTGCTGGGCCGTGATTTTAAAGCCGTTTTCAGGTGAGGTGGATACAGGGATTGGTATCCCGCCCGCCAATGCCACCAATGGTGCGTAAGAAACGAACGACGGTTCTACGATAAGGACTTCATCGCCAGGGTTTACAATCGCCCGAAAGGCAATGTCGATTGCCTCGCTTGCCCCAACAGTGACGATGATTTGGTTAACGGGATTGTATTCCACGTTAAAGCCTCTCTGTAGATAGGCTGCAATTTCCTCACGCAGCTCCAGCAAGCCGGCGTTTGCCGTATAGGAGGTGAAGCCTTGTTCGATGGATAATATCGTTGCTTCACGCACGTTCCAAGGTGTAATGAAGTCCGGTTCCCCGACACCTAGCGAAATAACGCCCTCCATACCGGCGGCCAAATCGAAAAATTTCCGTATTGCTGATGGCTTAAGTTCTCTAGCTGTATGTGAAAGATAGTTCGAAATGTCATTGCTCATGGTGTAACCACCATTCTGCGGTCTTTTTCGTCGCCGCTGTCAAAACGAACGCCATCATGCTTGTATTTTTTCAACATGAAATGAGTGGTCGTAGAAACAACACTTTCAATTGGCGATAATTTTGCCGAAACAAAGGAAGCGACTTCGTGCATTGTTCTTCCTTCGACAGTAATGGATAAATCGTAGGCACCTGACATCAGATACAAGGAAGATACCTCAGGAAAACGGGCGATTCTTTGAGCCACTTCGTCAAATCCTACCCCGCGCTTTGGTGTGACCTTTACGTCAATCATGGCAATAGTATGTTCCTGCCCCTCAACCTTGCTCCAGTTGATCAAAGTTGGGTAACTCATGATGACTTTTTGCTCTTCCAGCTTTTTGATCGTTTCGCGGACTTTCTCCTCGCTGCTCATGACCATGGACGCGATGGTCGCCGTTGAAATTTTGTGGTTCTCTTCAATGATTTTTAGAATTTCAATTTCTTCACTATTAAGCTTCATAAGGGGGTACCTCCTAAACTAGCTAAACTTAAAAAATCCTACCTATGATTTTAATCCTTCTCTGCATGAAAGTCACTCCCAAATACTGTTATACAACAAATATATTGTGCTAGCACAAAAAAAGCCCGCTCCATAAGGGGGGCTGCCTGTTCTTATTAAATTACTTGCTTATTCCACTGAAATGAACACATCCGGAAATCCGGCATTTTTAATGGCGTTCATCCGCTCTTCAGCATTTTCACGGCTGGAGAAGGCCCCGGCCTGAGCCCGGTACCAAGTTGTTCCGCTGATCACAACGGTAACAACGAACGCCTCAAAACCCTTCGAGTGCAGCAATGCCACCTGCTTGTCCGCATTTTCTTGGGACTGGAACGAGCCGGCGATTACTTTGTAAAGTGTGCTGGTGTTGGGCGGTGGGGCAGAGGCTGATTTTGCCTGTAAATTAAAAGCCTTGGCAAGCCCGTTTGCATGGCCTTGAGCGACATCTTGGCGCCACGATGACTGTTTCATTAGCGCAGCATCATGCGCATTCGTAATAAAGCCGTTTTCCGACAGCATTGCCGGCATGGCCGATTCGCGGAGGACATGGAAGTTTGCCTTTTTCATTCCGCGGTCAATCAGTTGGTTCATTTTAACGACTTCCCCATGGATAATTTCGCGGGACTTTGCCGTTTGCGAGGAATCTGACAGGCCGTTATAAATATAATCCTCGTATCCTTGGGCAGCGCTTGAAGCGGAATTAATGTGAATCGACAAATAATAATCGGCTCCCCAGGCATTTGCCTCGTTCGTCCTTGCCTTCAAGCCTTTCGAGATATCGCTTTCCCGGCTCATTTTTACTTCAACATTTTCAAATTGATTGATTAAAATGCTGCGCAGTCTAAGCGAGATATCGAGCGTCACATCCTTCTCATTCAAGCCATTGCCCTGGGCGCCAGGGTCGGTGCCTCCGTGGCCTGGATCAAGATAAATTTTCACTTCTTTACCTCCATTCTGAACTTCACCTATATCTTATGAAAAAAAGTTGGACAAGGTTCGGGCCGGTGTCTGCCAGCTGTTTACCCTCTCCATCTTTTATTTATAAAAAAAGCCCCCAAAAGGGCAGGCTGTGGAAAAAATTATTTTATAAGCATCCATTGTAAAAAAGAAAAACCCTTTTATAAAAAGGGCTCAAAACAATCTAATCAAACGTTTGAAGAGGAAATATGCTTTCAGCTTTGAAAAAATCAGTAAATCAATCAACTCTTATGGCTTCCAATTAGATAATGCAGACTATGAAAATAGGGGAAACTACTGCTCTTTTTCCCCAAACGTTTAATTAGCGGTAAATTCCTTAATATGGAATATCCTTTTGGATACTATCCAAATTTTGAATCGAGAAATTCACCATCCGTTTATACAGGTTTAAAACCGACTGACCATACGTGGTTCCCGGTACGGCCCACTTGCCATTTAAGGACGTCCATGTCGGACCTGAACCCCTATTGACAAGGTGGAATCGAGGGTCCACTAATGGGTATTGGTTTGGCAGTGGATTCGTGGTCGCATAGGCGAACAAGTGCTGCAGGTGAGCGATTACCCCTTCTTCAGGTGTTTGGAAGCTGGCACCTGGATTGTCAGGACCGGTTGCTCCGATGCCGGCGAAGTTGTCCTGCCCCGGCTTGACGACGCCAGTGAATCGGAAGAAGTTTGTCTCGTGAACGGCCTGTGCAAATGCGACGTCTCCGCGAATTCCGTAATATTCGCCATATTTTAGATAAAGACTTCCCAAATCGGGGGCGCTTGGATTGACTGTTTTTACAAATCGGTTCATATGCTCTGGAGAAAGGAAGGTTGGTCCGAAAATAGAGTTAATAGTTGAATCTTGGACAGGGGCGCTCGGGGCTTCAATGACTGTTTCAGAGCCGCTGCTTGTTTCAGAATCGCCGCCTAATGCAGTACCGTTATTCGGGTCAGCGGTGCCGGATGGGGCCGCTTCACTCCCTTCATTTGTGACACTGCCAGTACTAGAACCGACTTCTGGACTAGGAGCATTACCCGAAGAATTGCTGTCAGACGCCCCGGAATTATCCGGTGTCCTGCTTGTTCCTCCTGTCGGGCTTGTGGCAGTTACGCCGCCTCCTTCGATGATAATGAAGGAATCATTAAATCCGGCAATTTGCACAACTTTCAAGCGCTGTTCGGCGTTTTCCCGGTTCGCGAAAGCACCTATTTGGACGCGGTACCAGGTCCCACCTGAAATGTTTGTAATATCCACAAAGGCATCAAATCCCATGGACCGAAGTTTGGCGACGCGATCGTCTGCATTTTCTCTTGATTTGAAGGAACCGGAATAGACCTTGAAGAGGGTTCCGGACACGGGAGTTGACGGCGCCGGCGCTGGCTGAGCGGCAGGAGCAGGTGTTGGGGCGGGCTGCGGCGCTGGTGCAGGTTTGTTTTTTCGAACAAGATTAAAGGCTGCTGCAAGACCGTTCGCATGACCTTGAGCGACCTTCTGCCGCCACGCATCTTGCTTCATTAGGGCTGAATCATGAGCGTTAGAGATAAAGCCATTTTCCGTTAAGACGGCTTCCATATTGGACTCACGCAGCACATGGTAATTGGCCTGCCTCGTGCCGCGGTCAATTAACTCGTTTACCTTCATTACCTCTGCATGAATGATACCTTGGATCTGGGCTGTTCGTGAGGACCTAGAAAGGCCGTTATAAATATAGTCCTCATAACCTTGGGCGGAAGCGCCCGCTGAATTGATATGAATTGACAGGTAAAAGTCTGCGCCCCAAGCATTCGCCTCGCTTGTCCGGGCACCCAGGCTTTTGGTAATATCACTTTCACGACTCATTTTGACCGATACATTTTCAAACTGATTGACTAAAATGGAGCGCAGCTTCAATGCAATATCCAAGGTGACATCCTTCTCATTTAGACCGTTTCCTTGAGCGCCAGGGTCGTTTCCGCCATGCCCCGGGTCTAAATAAATCTTCATTTCATCTCCTCCATTTCACTTATTATCATATATATCCTATGGCAAGAGTTTGAATTGGTTCGGGCCTAGTACATTGTGCCTGTGTTCCCGATTTTCTGGGCAAGGAGTACTTTTTGTAAAGTTTTTTGGAAAAAGGCTAAGAAACCGAAAATGGGGCATCATTTTTTTAATAATGGTATAATACATAAGTCACGTGAATCTTATATAAGGGGAAATGAATGATGATCCTTGTTGTAGGCGGCGCAGGTTATATTGGCAGCCATCTTGTGAAAGAACTAGTTGAAAAAGACGAGGTAGTCGTATTGGACAACCTGTCTACCGGCCATCGCGATGCCGTTGACAGCCAGGCGATTTTTGTAAAAGGCGACCTTGGCAATGAAGAAGATTTGGACATGATTTTTCATAGTTATCCGATACAGGCCGTGATGCATTTTGCGGCAAACAGCCTCGTTGGCGAGTCAGTCGTCGACCCAATGAAATATTATCAGAACAACTTTGCTTCTACTTTAACTTTATTAAAGGTTATGATGAAACACAATGTAACAAACTTTATTTTTTCATCCACAGCGGCTACATACGGGATTCCGAATGTGGACATCATCGATGAATCAACGCCGACGGCACCAATCAATCCGTATGGCCATTCAAAGTTGATGATTGAGCAGATTTTGGCTGATTTTTCAAAAGCCTATGATTTACATTATGTTGTGCTGCGCTATTTTAATGCTGCAGGAGCACATGAATCAGCTGTAATTGGGGAAAGCCATGATCCGGAAACACACTTGATTCCGATTATTCTGCAGCAGCTGCTGGGTCAGCGGGAAAAGATTTCTGTTTTCGGTTCCGATTACGATACCGAGGACGGCACATGTATCCGTGATTATATTCATGTTACCGATTTGGCTTCTGCTCATATTCTTGCACTTGAAGCGCTGTTATCTGAAGAGAAAACTGCGGAGATTTACAATCTCGGCAACGGGCTCGGATACTCAGTTAAAGAAGTAATTGAAACGTGCGAACGAGTAACAGGCGTGAAGGCCAACGTCGAAATGGCTGACCGCCGCGCCGGCGACCCAGCAAGACTAGTTGCATCTTCCGATAAGATATTCAACGAACTCGGCTGGAAAGCAGAACGCAACCTAGAACGCATCATCGCCGACGCCTGGAACTGGCACCAGGAGCAGCGATACTGATGCATGGGGACGGTTCTTTTGCCTCATTTTGAATAGAACGCATCAAATTAAAAAAGTCCAATTCGCATCGATTCATCAGCGGATTGGACTTTTTTGCATATTGGCGTTTTTTAATGCTGTAAAAAGGCAAGCTGGATGAAGAACAGCACCGCAAAAACATAGACAAGCGGGTGTACGTCACGCCCTTTTCCTTTGACCAATTTTAACAGCGGATAGCTGATAAAACCAAGGGCGATACCAGTTGAAATGCTCGAAGTGAGCGGCATGGCCAAAATCGTCAAGAAAGCAGGGAACGCTTCCTCAAGCTCGCCCCAGCGGATTTTTGCAATGTTCCCCATCATCAGGCTTCCGACAATAATCAACGCCGGAGATGTAATCGCCGAAATCCCGGATACAGCCCCGACTAGCGGCCCAAAGAAAGCGGACAAGATAAACAGTACGGCAACCGTAAGAGTGGTCAAGCCAGTCCGGCCGCCGGCGGCAACCCCGGATGTTGACTCAATATAGGCCGTGGTTGGGCTCGTCCCAAACATTGCCCCAATTGCAGTAGCCACGGAGTCAGACAGCAAAGCGTGACGTGCCCGCGGCAGCTTGTCACCCTTCATTAATCCCGCCTGGTTTGCAACCCCGACCATCGTTCCGGTTGTGTCAAAAATCGTTACTAAAATGAAAGAAAAAACGACCGCATAAAGGCTGTGATGAACGACATCGCCAAGCGCTGTAATGGGATTGGCGACCATCAACCCTTCTGGAAGTGAAGGGAAGGATAGGAAACCTTTATCAAAAGAAAGCTGTCCGGTGAAAAAGGCAAGAATTCCGGTGATAATCATCCCGAAAAATAAAGCCCCGTTCACTCTTAAAACCATAAGTATCAGAGTAACGGCAAGTCCTAAAGTCGTTAACAGAGCAGATGCAGAATGAAGATTGCCGAGACGGACTAGATTGACTGGATCTGCTACGATGATTTTGGTTAGCCGCAGGCCGATAAAAGCGATAAACAGACCAATCCCGGCGGTAATTCCATGCTTCAGATTCTCCGGAATGGCTTCAATTAATTTTTCCCTAAGGGGAGTTAATGACAAGATAACAAAAATAATACCGGCCACAAAAACAGCCGCAAAGGCGGTAGTGTAACTGATGTGCTGACCGCCGACAACGGAATAGGCAAAGTAGGCGTTCAGCCCCATTCCTGGCGCGATGGCGATTGGATAATTGGCGAACAGCGCCATCCAAAGACAGCCCACAACAGTAGCTAAAATAGTGGCAGTGAAAACCTGATCAAACGGCACGCCTGCATCAGCAAGAATAACCGGGTTTACCACGACGATATACACCATCGTGAAGAATGTAGTGATCCCTGCAAGCACTTCTGTTCTTATGTTTGTACCATTTTCTGTAAGTCTAAACATCTTAGTTCCTCCAAAACACGAACAATATAATAAATACTTTATAATATTATTCGCATTTAAATAAACTTGCAATAGGTAATTTTATATTTCCCATACATTTAAATGATTATTATAAGGCTGTCAACAAAGGTGTCAGTAACCGTCCGTGGACAAATGTACGCTCAGGGTGGACACTTGTCCCGGCGGCGCCTGGTCTAAAGTGCTACTATTTGGACGTGTTAAGACATATTCTTTGGTATAAAGGCTTTTCCATCGTAAAGGAGTGCATCATGAGGAGAAGAAATGTACCAGTAAAAGGACTGTTTATGGGGATTTTGTTGATAGCTGCGGTTTTGATGCTGGTGAGATGTGTTTTTGTTTCATCGGACCAGGCAGTAGCTGTGGTGAATGAGTTTTATCAATATGAGCAGCAGGGTGATTTCGCCAGTTCCTGGGCGCTGTTCCATTCCGAGATGAAGAAAAGATTTGGCAAAGGCGCCTATATTCAGGATCGGGCCCATGTATTTATGAATCATTTCGGGGTTGAAACATTTACCTACACTCTAGATAGCTCTGAGAAACTTGATAAATGGAAAATGTCCAAAACGGGCCCAACCTTCAAAAATATATACAAAATCCTCGTCACACAAACCTATAAAGGAAAATACGGAAACTTTGATCTCAAACAAGAGGTATTCATTGTTAAAGAAAAAGAAGAGTGGAAGATACTATGGGATTACAACGGGCAGTAGTTTCTAGTTTCAGGCACCGCTAGTAGACATTGTCCGCCTCAGGCGGACAGTTTTCCCGGCTGTGCCTGTATTGCTTTTTAGTTTGTCCTTTAGTATGGAGGAATGTAATAGATGTTTCCCGAATTAAGAACAATAAATATAATCAATAAACTGGAGGTTTGAATGGGGTATATAGAAGATTTACGGCAAATTGTTGGAACACGGCCGCTGATATTGGTCGGTGCCTGTGTGGGGGCACTCGATAACCAGGGAAGGCTTCTTCTCCAAAAAAGATCCAACCGAATGTGGGGGCTGCCTGGTGGTTTGCTGGAACTAGGTGAGTCAGCGGAAGAAGCGGCAAGACGCGAAGTATTCGAAGAAACGGGAGTCGAGATTGGCGAACTCGAGCTGGCCGGGGTCTTCTCGGGAAAGCAGTATTTTGTCGAGCTACCAAATGGCGACCAATTCTATCCCGTCACGATTGCATACAAATCAAAAGATATTAAAAACGCAAATATCAAAATTGACGGCCATGAAACACTAGATGCTGGATTTTTTGACATCGGAAATCTCCCAGAAAATACAAGCCCGTTAGTTGCTAGCATTATTAACAAGTTTGGATGATGCATGGGGACGGTTCTTATGCATCATTTCCGTGGCGTAAGCGCCCCACTCATGCACCATATCTTTTAATGAACGAAGAGGTGAAGTTATGTTAGATAAAATTAAAGGCGCCCTTTTCGGTCTGGCCATTGGCGACGCTCTGGGCGGCACGACCGAATTTTTAACAAGCGAAGAAATTCGCAGAAAATATGGAAAGGTGACGGAGATTATCGGCGGCGGGGTCTGGAACCTTGAAAAGGGAGAAACGACTGATGATACGGCCATGACAGTGGCTGTTGCAAAAGGAATCCTAAAAGACCCAGAAACCCCAATCGAATCAATAGGGGAAGAATTTTTAAAATGGTATGCTACAAATCCTAAAGATATTGGCAACATCATTCGTGCGGTTTTAAGTACATACAGCGGGGGCAGCTGGGCAACCGCTGCCGAAAAAGCACACTACCATTATCTTGGCGGTAAATCTGCAGGCAATGGCACGTTAATGCGCTGCCTGCCTGTCGCATTAGCCTACCGGGACCTCGAAAAAGTTGAAGAGGTGACAAGGGAACAATCTAAAATGACACATTACGACTCCTTAGCCGATGAAGCTTGTGTCATCTATAACCGAGTCGCCTATCACGTCCTTCATGGAGCAGGGCTGAAGGAGGCTATTCAAGCCGAAATCAAGGGAACCATCTATGAACCTGCCTTAAATGGACAAAGGCCCACACCCCCGCCGGATGGTTTCGTTGTAAACACCATGTATTGGGTTTTATACTGGCTTCTCAACTGCGAATCCTTCTTGGACGTTGTGATTGGTGCGGCCAACGAAGGGTATGACACGGACACAGTCGCCGCCATCGCAGGCGGATTAGCGGGTTTAGCTTATGGCTATAAAGAGCTGCCACGAGGGTACTGTGATGTATTGCTTGTAAAGGACGATCTAGAAGAGCTAGGATTAAATCTCTATGAATTAGTCAAATAGAAATAGGCTGAGTCAATTTAAACAAGAATAAAAAAGCTGGTCAAACCCTAGTGGGATGGCCAACTTTTTATTTAAAATGAATATCTCTAGATTGCTGTCTAGGTATAAAGCCGCTAACAAAAAGCGCGATAAAAACGCCGGCGGAATCAAACCCAATATCAAACAGTCTGCCATCGCGGGTAAAGTATAATTGTAGAATCTCCGTGAATACCCCGTAGGAAATGGCCAGAATCAGCGCCACCCCTTTCGCTTGAAACCGTGATTGGAGCAGCAGTGCCAGGATGAAGAATGCAGTGAAATGCCCCGCTTTTTGAAGCAGAAAATCACCGCTAAGGTGGGATGGCAATGGCTCTAGGAACACGGATAGGTCTGGATGAAGGTCCCACTCAAACCGAATCTCCCCAAACCGTATGAATTGATCAAAGCTATATGTACACGTAGAAACAAAAATGGCTCCCGCACAAAGTAGGATTAGTAAAACCCTCATAAAAGTGCCTCCTCTAGCCCCCATTTTGGTCTTCAGGAATTTATTTTATACTCGCTTAGACTTGCTGATGGCCCTGGTTTCCCTTAAATTTCTCCATTTTAATTCATATTCTAAATCATTCTACAAATACTATTTTTGTTTGTATGATTTTTTGACAGGTAAGGGGAGGATTTTTCTTTAATGAAGAGGATAACGTTTGTGGCTGTCTTGTTGCTCTTGATAGCCGGGCAGCTCACAGGTCATATTTTTCCGAAATTAGCCAACGCAGTAAGGGAGGATCCTGCGGTTCAATTACGCCTGCTTGAAACCACCGATTTGCATGTGTTTTTAGCAAACTATGATTATTACCAGACAAAAGAAGATAACAAGGTGGGGCTGGTAAAAACGTCCACCTTGATAAAACAAGCCCGTAGCGAGGTAAAAAACTCATTGCTTTTTGACAACGGAGATAATATTCAAGGGAATCCCTTGGGTGATTATGTCGCAAAGGTAAGAGGGCTAAAAGACGGTGATGTCCACCCGGTTACAAGAGCCTTTAATATGCTCGGGTACGATGCGGTTACTGTCGGTAATCATGAGTTTAATTATGGGCTGGACTTTCTAACCCGTGCCTTTGAAGGGGCGAAAATGCCGATAGTCAACGCCAATGTGTACGACGCCGTTACTGGCAAACATTATTTTGAACCCTATGTTATTTTTAATAAAAAAGTGATTGATGATGAAGGTCAAAATCATGTCATTAAAGTAGGGGTGATTGGCTTTGTACCGCCCCAAATCATGGAATGGGATAAAGCTAATTTAGAGGGTAAGGTTACCACCAAGTCGATTGTAGAGTCTGCGAAAAAATTTGTCCCGGAAATGAAAAAGAAGGGAGCAGACGTGATTGTGGCGCTTGCCCACACGGGAATCAGTGCTGAACCCTATTCACCTGACATGGAAAATGCAGCCTACTACTTAACACAAATCAGAGGCATCGACGCCGTATTTACCGGGCATTCGCATAACTTTTTCCCCGGTCCGCTTTATGCGAATCTGCCAAATACCAATCTTGAAAAAGGAACTATCTACGGTAAACCAGTCGTGATGGCGGGTTCGTTCGGAAGCCATTTGGGTGTCATTGACCTTAAGTTGCAAAAAATTCGTGGAAAATGGGCGGTGGCTGGCGGCACGAGCACCTTCAGACCGATTGCCGATGAAAAAGGCAATTCTCTTGTGGCAACTGATGAAGCGTTAATGAAAGAAATCTTACCGGAGCATATCGGTACGATTGATTACGTCAACCAGCCGATTGGCGAGACTACCGCACCGATTTTTAGTTATTTTTCCCTTGTTCAGGATGACCCGTCCGTGCAAATTGTCAACAATGCGCAAACGGAGTATTTGGTTGAAAAATTAAAGGATCCAACCTACAGCAAATTTGCAGGTATTCCAGTCCTTTCTGCGGCAGCGCCATTTAAAGCCGGCGGACGCGGCGGGTCAAGCTATTACACTGATATCCCTGAAGGAACCTTGGCTATCAAAAATGTCGCTGACTTGTATTTGTATCCGAATACACTTAACGCTGTGTTAGTGAATGGTGCTCAGCTAAAGGATTGGCTCGAAATGAGCGCGGGGCAATTCAACCAGTTGAATCCGGCAGCGGGAGGCGAGCAGCAGCTGATTAATCCAGATTTCCGGTCCTATAATTTTGATATCATAGACGGTGTTCAGTACCAGGTGGATGTGACCAAGCCTGCGAAATATGATTATAACGGGAAACTGATTAATCCGAACTCCAGTCGAATCGTGAACTTAACTTGTCAGGGCAAACCGGTTACAGCTGACCAGAAGTTTATTGTTGCGACAAACAACTACCGGGCATCTAGCAAAACCTTCCCGGGGGTTAGCCAGGGTGAAGTCATTCTTCAGTCGCCGGATGAAAACCGTCAAATCATCACGAACTATATTCGTGAAAACAAAACGATTAATCCGTCTGCGGATCAGAACTGGTCAATTGCGAGATTCCAAGGCACAGTGGTTCCTGTATTTGAATCCTCGCCAAGAGCGCAGGATTATACGAAGCTATTTAAAAATATTCAATACATCGGACCATCGAGTGGCGGGTTTGCGAAGTATTCAATCGATTTAACAGATTAGTTCTATTTTGTAAGGCCCTTTGTCATTTTAAGGTATGACAAAGGGCTATTTTTTGTCTAAAAAACCTTGTTGTTACCAAAAAAGTTCTAAGGAATGTCGTGAGGATAACGGATTTCGTCGTGAGATTCAAAAATTATGTAGTGAGGCACAAAAAAGCAGTCTAACCAGGGGGGACCCCAAGTCAGACTGCTTTACATATCTAAAACAATTATTGTGTCACTCTCTGGATTCGTCCCTCGCCCTTAAATTCAAATGATTTTGGCAGGGATTTGACAAAGTCGACTGTTGCTTGTAAATCCTCAGGGCCTACTTCTAAACCTGTTGAAAGTGCTCCAATACCATAGCTAGCGTTGCCATACATATAGTTATTGACAACAACGGAATACTCTTTCGCTGGATCTATTTTGCTGCCATCCGGCAAGAAGATGTCGACAACCTGTCCAGTTCCAGCGGTGCTGTCATAAGTGTAGGTATACTTGAATCCTGCAATATGGAAGTCAAGACCTTTTGTAGTAATTTGCTTGTTCAATACTTCTCGCAAATCGGCACCGCTAAGGTTGATTTTATTTAACACATTGCCAAATGGCTGAATGGAGAATAAGTCACCAAAGGTAACCTCGCCAGCATCTAAATTAGCACGAACTCCGCCGCCATTCATTAAAGCAAAGTCACTGTTCATAGCAACTTTCATACCATCGGCAATTAAGTTGCCCAGTCCATTGTCGCCAAATTCTGTCGATACAGACGGGTAAGCTTTTATTAAGGTCGTTGCAGAATTCCCTACTACTTCGGCCTTAATTGGGGCAATTTGATCTTCATACTTTTTCATAATCGCTGAAACTTCAGGATCAGGAGTGTAATCAGATTGATAAACCGTTACAATTTCCGCCTCTTTTTTTACAATATCACCTGTTTCAGGATTAATCACAAGATCCACATCTGAGAAGGCAGAGCCATATGAATAAGCTTGGACAATTAGCTTGTTATCTACTACTTTGTCATTATAAACATGATTATGGGCTGCAAAGATAACATCCACTTCATCGTCAACGTTTTCGGCAATTCTTGAAGCATCGAATGCATCGGTATAGCCGTTTTGAATGGCAGGATTATGGGCAAGCACCACGATAGCTTCAATGCCTTGTGCTTTTAATTCCGCTGTGTATTTGTTTATGGCTTCAGCTTCATCGGTAATTTGCAGATTTTCATTTCCTTTGGTCACGATCATATCCGGAGTTTCCTGTGTAATGACTCCGATAAAACCAATTTTTATCCCGCTCACTTCTTTAACTGTATAAGGGGAGGTGATTAATTGACCTGTTGATTTGTCATAAGCATTTGCTGCTACTACAGGAAAATTCATGCCATCATAACCCGGAGTTCCTTTACCTCCAGGATGCTCGCCGCCATTTATCATCCGGCGCAGCTCGGCAATACCTTCGTCAAATTCATGGTTTCCAAGAGCTCCAACATCCATGCCCAATGACTCCAATACTTCAACAGTTGGTTCATCTTGAAAAAGGGCAGAAATGAGCGGGCTGCCACCAATCATATCTCCAGAATTTACGAGCAAGGTATTTGTATTTGTGGCCTCGCGCTGACGGAGCGCTGCAGCAGTGTACTCCATACTTCCCGCTAAAACACTTTGGCCGTTTCTTGTTAGTTTTGTATCTGTATCAAGCTGGCCGTGTAAATCATTTAAACCGAGGAGTTGAACATTTACTGGCGTGAAGCCAATGTCTAATTTAAAAATACCGAAGCCTGCTGGATCTGTTTTTCCAGTATAGGTAATATTGCCGCCACCTGTAGTATATTTCTCAGCAACTGGCGAAGATGTAAAAGTCACGTTCACGTTTCCAGGGATTGGTGCAATGGACCAGTTATTATCAGCTGTTGGTGTGATTACTTGCTTTTCTGAGATATAATCCATTAAAACTTGGCGGTTTTCATCAGCAGAGTCAATAACGAGTTCAGCACCCTTAAGACCAGGGAAGTTACCGCCGCCACCAGCGCGATAGTTGTTAGTTACCACGATAAAGTCTTGGTTTGGATCGACAGGCTGACCGTTGTAAGTAAGATTTACTACACGGCTTGAGTTGGGATTAATAACATTTCCTGCCGGATCGTATTTAGCTGGTGCAGTTACATCTATTTGATAGTTAACCCCATCAATGACGTCAAAGTTATAAACCGGAAACGAAGGATTTAATAGAGCTTGTTCTTCTGTTTTACTAGGATCAATAGTATTGTATTTCCCAGCGGTCATTTCAATCCATTCTTTAACAACAGAGCCTTTGACTTTAACAGCTTTCAAAGTATTGTCATACAGATATAAATCACCTGCACTGCGTATTGTTAAATCGCCTGCATTAATTTCTGTATATTCAGCCACTCCATTACGGCCTGCTTTGAAAGGTGCGCCAACAGAAAGAATTGGCAGGTTTTGAAGCTCAGGTTTGTTGTTAGCAATGTACTTTTCCGCATACCATTTTTGTGCATTTGTCACTACCTGGATAGATGGGTCATCCTGGACAAGCGCAAAATAGCTGAAAATATCATCTGTAGTTTTTCCAATTGGAGTGTTGACGTATTTTACGGTTACTTCATGGTCCGCCTTCACCGCATCCACGATGGATTGAACAGGCTTTACCTGTGTTGGCGAAGAAATTTCGCGTGTTAAAGACTGAGAATCCGCCACTGACCATTTGCCCTTAACTTTTACAAGGTCAAGGTCGATAATTCCTAATGAACCGCCGCCATAACCAGCTTGAACCGCCGGAACTCCGTTGATGGTTCCTTTGACATTATCCACACCAGGAAGCGGGTTACCGTCGGGACCTTTGAACAATCCATCTAAAGACTTAAGATCCTTTGCTGGGAACAACTTATGTGTATGCGAGAAAGTAATCGCATCAATTCCAGGAACTTCACTTAAAGCATAAATAACATCTTCCGTGTTGGCTTTATTTCCGCTGAAGCCGGAGTGCGTCATTGCAATAATGACATCAGCACCTTCTTCGCGCATTTGCGGAATAAATTTCTTGGCAGTGTCCACGATATTTTTCGTAATAATCTTGCCATCTAGATTGGCCTTGTCCCAATCGTTGATTTGCGGAGGTACAAAGCCGATAAAGCCAACCTTAATCACATGCTTCTTGCCTTGCTCATCAACGACTTTTTTGTTGATAATTCTATAAGGAGTAAATTTGTTGACGTCATTCTCCGGATTATTGTCATGGTCATCGACATAAACGTTGGCGTTAACAAACGGGAAATTCGCATCATCGTAAGCTTCATCTAAAAAATCAAGCCCGTAGTTGAATTCGTGATTACCTAAGGTGGCCATGTCATAGCCCATTTGGTTCATCGCTTTGAAGACCGGGTGAACCTGGCCATCCTTTAACGGTTCTATTTTTGCAAAGTAGGTACCGAGCGGAGTCCCTTGAATCAAGTCACCGTTATCGACCAAAAGACTGTTTTCTACTTCTTTACGGGCATCCTTTACAAGTGCGGCAGTACTTGCCAGTCCAACCTTTAAGTATTCTGCATTTTTGTAATAGTCATAGTTAAGTAAATTGGTATGCAGATCGGTCGTTTCCATTAGACGCAGTTCTACCTTTGGATTGGCATTGCTGTTTTTCGGGGCTGCCGCACCAGCTTTTACTGTTGGAAAAAATGGAACGGTAACAAGTGAAACGGCAAGTGCTGCGGATAAAAATTTCTTTGCTTTAGTTATTTTTCTCTTTTTCAACCAAGTCGCCCTCCTAGTAATCTATCATTTTGCTTCTGGAAAATGGAATCCCCCCTAAAAAAGAGTCTATGTACCAATTCGTTCTTATTGAAGGACGAAACTAGCACTATTAAAAAAAATACGTTCTTAATTGAGGTTTTATGTCCTTTTTTAGGTAGTTCTTCCTTATTTTTCACCCAAGCTTTTCCATCATAAAAAACTTTTTCAAGTTTCGTAAGGGAAGAAAGTCGTAGGTCTAAAAGTACCTAAAAGGTAAATTTCTATTACTCATAAACAATTACGAGAATTTGTTGTATTCTATTAGAAAGTACTTATGCAAAGGACGGCAATTGTGATGAAAAAAACCGCAAAGGATATGCTATATATTTTTCTCGGCGCCCTTATTTTTGCGATAGGGGTGAATTATTTTACCATCCCAAACCATCTCTCCGAAGGGGGTATTTTAGGGATCACGATAGTGGCTCACTATTTGTTTGGCTGGTCGCCAGGTGTTGTGAACTTCGTATTAAATGCCGTGCTGATCCTAGTCGGGTATAAATTCTTTGAAAAAAGAGCCTTCGTTTATACGCTAATTTCACTTGCAGCCTGTTCAGGGTTTTTATTTTTAACAGAGGATATAGGAAGAAAGCTGACGGAGGATACCCTGCTTGCCTCGTTGTTTGCCGGATTGCTGGTGGGGGCAGGTTTGGGCTTCATTTTTCGCGCGGGAGGAACATCCGGAGGCACGACTATTTTGGCAAGACTAGCGAATCAATTTTTTGGCTGGAGCATAGGAAAAGCGATGCTTATCATTGACATTGTCGTGGTGGCAGGGTCGATATTCATCATCGGCTTGGAAAAAGCGATGTTCACACTGCTGATTGTCTATGTCGGAGCGAAAGCGATAGATTTCATCGTCGAAGGTCTCGATGAACGGGTAGCTGTGTTAATAATTTCTAATTTGCCGGAAGTGGTTTTAGCTGGCATCACAGAAAAAATGTCGCGCGGCCTCACCGTCCTCGAAGGATATGGTGGCTACACTGGTCAGAAGAAAGAAGTCCTCTACATTGTCATCAACAAACAAGAAATCGTCCAACTTAAAAACATCATCGCTGACATCGACCCAAACGCCTACGTCACTGTCCACAATGTCCACGAAATGATGGGGAAAGGGTACAAGGCAGGATAGGTGTCAGCCACGGTGCATGGATAAATTGGCGTTTTGTCCACGTGAGATGGACACTGACAGAATGTTGTATGATATGTGATAGTTCGACAGGTTTACTGTTTTTGGCATAGTAATCAAAGGGATATAGGAGTATAATTTTTTAGAAAAGGGAGGTGATTGTGATGGATGGGAAACGATTTGACAGGTTAGAAGAAATGCTTTCTAATTTGATTGGAATGGTAGGCGGGATTAAAACTGAACTGTCAGATTTACGAGGGGAACAGCAAGGAATAAAAGCAGAATTGTCGGAATTACGAGGGGAACAGCAAGGAATAAAAGTAGAACTGTCAGAATTACGAAGTGAACAACAAGGGATAAAAGCAGAACTTTCGGAAATGCGTGCCGAAAACCAAAAACAATTTGCGGAAATTCATGCTAAGCTAACCGACATGCAGGCAGACCAAGACCATATTTGGGAAAAGGCAGCTAGAAATGAACGGGAACTGGCGAAACTCAAAATACATCTTCAGTTATAATCTCTTCAATATAATATCTGCATATGCGACCCGTAACATTTTTCAATTAGGAACCTCATGATTATCAAAAAATCAGCCTTTAAAAAAAGGAAGTGTCCTCATTCTTTAGAATTTGGAAACTTCCTTTTATTATAATTTACAGAGAGTTGTAAGATGGGGCATTTATGGTGTCAGGCACCACGCGTGGACAAATTGACGTGTTGTCCACGTGGGGCGGACATTTTGTATGTTTTTACAGCTCATTGTAGTTTTTCGACTGCTACCCTGCCGGAGAAGAAGGTGGCGCCGCCGCCCATATCGGCAATTCGGTCGGGAGTGAGGATGTTTACTAAGTGCTTTGTTTCTGTTTTTACCGTTGCGTCCGATATCCCGGTTTCATCTGCCCATAATCCCTGGGTCACAACGACTCCCGAAAGAACGCTGTCCCCGACAGCGGCTTTCAGCTCAATCTCGCCGCGATGATTCCAGACCCGGACCTGTTCACCATCTTCAATCCCCAGCCGCGCTGCATCCTCCCAATTCATAAAAAGAAGCGGCTCCTTTTCCAAAGAAACATGCTTATCGTTGTTAGAGAAAGTCGAGTTCAGAAAATTATGGTTCGGCCCCGGGACAAATTGAAATGGAAACTCCCCGCCATCGTCCACCAACGGAACATAGGTTGGCAGCGCCGGGTACCCGTCCTTCTTCATCCGCTCCGAATATAATTCGATTTTCCCACTTGGTGTCGGCAGCCTGCCCGGGAATAACGGCAAAACATTCGCCTTCATATAATGGAGCTCTGCCAGAAACTCGTAGCTCACACCGCTCAAATAAGGATTCTGCGGGTTATCGAGCGCACCCCTAATCATTTCCGCTTCCGTCTCAGTAAACGCATTATCCGTAAAGCCCATTCGCTCAGCGAGCAGTCGGAACACCTCGACATTTGACTTAGCCTCGCCGAACGGTTCGATGACAGGCAGCTGCAGCTGCACAAAATGATGCCAGTACGAAGTATAGAAATCGGTGTTTTCAAACGACGATGTCGCCGGAAGTACGATATCCGCATACTTGGCCGTTTCTGTTAAAAATAAATCGTGCACGACGGTAAACAGGTCTTCACGGGCAAGCCCTTCACGCACCTTCTTGCTTGAAGGAGCCACAACCGCCGGGTTCGATCCGTATACATATAGAGAATTCACCGGTGGGTCAAGCGTTAGCAGGGCATCGCCAAGCAAATTCATGTTCACACTGCGTGTGTTTTTATTTTTCAAAAAATCAGGCCGTTGCAGCCTTGCTGCATTATGGGCAAGGTAGCCCGAATTGCCTTTGATGGCGCCGCCGCCCTTTACAAGCCACTGGCCAGTCAACGCCGGCAGGCAGGAAACAGTCCGGACAAACAT
>NZ_JAGYPE020000033.1:0-55257 GCF_018343545.2 Neobacillus citreus
AGGCATGCGCCACCATATGGGTCTGCCAGGTTCTCAGTTTGCCCCACGAATTCAGGATGGCGACCTTCAAACCGCTGTAAGGTTTCACCCCTTTAATCGTGTCATAAATTTCACGGAATTCATCGGTTACCTTTTCAATATAGGTCACAAATTCCGGGAATTTATAAGCTAAACTCAAGTAACCGCCATAGCCGATGCGGTCCACAGGGTTCCGCAAAATCGCCCGCCGTGCCGTCAACCAGTTTTCATTGGCTTCAAGCACCGGGTTGTTCCCTTCATAAAATGTATCCGGGAAAAAATATGGCAAGAAACGGCCTTCGGTATAGCGGACATGCGGAATGTCCGCTATCATGCGAAGCGTCGCGCCGCCGCCGACACTGCCGACAACCGCATCTAAGCCAATCCTTTCAAAATATTTGCCATACGGCTCGGTGCCAATCCAGTTGTCGCCAAGGAACATCATGGCTTCCTTTCCGCTCTCATGGACAAGATCGACCAGCTGTTTCGCTTCCTCGGCGACAAACTTTTGGACAAAATCCATATAATCCAAAAAGGCTGGAGTTGGAACGCGGAATGAGGTATTGTAATAGCCTTGATCCACAATGTCCTCCGGCCGTAACCGGTAGCCTTTTTCTTTTTCAAAGGCATCTAATGCAGCGACAGAAACACTTGCCCCATATCCAAACCAATCCACAAATTTCTCTTTGCCGAGATTGTTGAACACAAGTGTAAAATGATAGAAAAACGTGGTGAATCGGACAACATCCGTATCTGGATTATCCTTCAGCCATTGTGTTAAAAAGTTTCTCATATATTCATTGGAATGCGGCCCCCTGACATCAAACGGGATGTCGTGCGGCTTGTCTCCCCAATTATTGGTGATATGATTGTACATATGAGTCGGATCCCAAATCGCGTATACCAAGAAGGATACCGTATACTCGTGCCAAGGTATCGGCTTCTTCACCATGACACAATTGGTCTCTTCATTTACTTCCCAATTGTCTGTATCCACTACTTCTCCGCTCGTCCGATCGATGACCTCCCAGTATTTCTTTGGATCATGGATGTAATCTGGCTTAACTTGTTCCGTAAAATAGCCCTTCAGAATATCAATTTCCAGTGTTTCTGATACTGCAGTGTTGAACATGCTCATCAAGTATAGCTGCTGGCATTCTTCCATATGCTTCTTGGCGAACTCATTATGTCCCCGGGCCACAAAATAGGTCGTGTAAATTTTTGCATCTAACTGTTTAATTTCGTCATCCAATTTCGTTCCGTCACTATCGCGAATGGCATCCGCTCCCCATCGCTCCATCAATTCTTTTGTTTCGTTTAGAAAATTTTCCTCACTTGGCAGGGTAACGCGCCCTCTAGTCTTATTCATTGTAAATCCTCCTCACCCTAGTCCTTCAATCCGCCAAGGGTCATCCCTTGTGTTAATTTCTTTTGGACAATGATATATAAAATTAAGGTTGGCAGCATGACGAGCACCATTCCCGCATACATTTGACCATAATTTGCAGCCGATTTCTGCGCCGCCATCAGGTTCATCAGACCGACAGGCAGCGTCTTGTTTGGACCCGGAATCAAGGTC
The DNA here is from genome assembly GCF_018343545.2 of Neobacillus citreus. GTDB lineage: Bacteria > Bacillota > Bacilli > Bacillales > Cytobacillaceae > Neobacillus > Neobacillus citreus. The sequence continues at coordinate 1,598 of NZ_JAGYPE020000033.1, forward strand.
AAGGCAATAATATATTCATTCCAAAAAGCCAGGAAATTAAATAAAATCACTGCCACAATACTTGGCCGGGCCATTGGAATCATGATTCTAATCATCGTTTTAAAATAACCGGCACCATCAACCAGCGCCGCTTCCTCATACGTAGACGGCAAGGTTTGAAAATAACTGGACAATAGATACACAGTAAACGGCAAGGCAGTTGCAGCATAGACTACGGATAGAACAAAAAGATTGTCCAGCAGCAATCCGCCGCCAAACTGTTCCCGCAAAAAAGTATCTCCATCCAATAACATCAAGAAAATTGGAACAACAATATAGTTTACATTGATAAATAGGCCCGCTTTAAATAAAGAATTCATCAACTTGCTGCCTCTAAACGTGTATCTCGCCAGCACATAGGCGGCAGGCAAGGCCACAACTAACAAGATCAGCAGTGCCAAGGCGGTAACCATCACGGAGTTCATCATGTATGTGCCCATGTTTGCTTTTTGGAAAGCATCGATAAAGTTTTGCAAATATAATCCATTCGGCAACGCCCACGGGCTTCCGTAAAATTCTTTGTTTTGCTTCACCGAAGCCAGGAACACCCAGGCAACCGGGACAATAATAGAAACCGCTAATGTAATCAGTGCTACATAAATAAATAGGCGATAAACTTTTTCAGCATTCATTCCTGTTTGTTTTTTCATGAATTATGGACCCCCTAATACTCAAGCACGTCCCGATTAGTGATACGGCTGATGATGGCTGATAGTGCGAATGAGAATAAGAAGATGACCACTCCAATCGCCATACCGTAGCCATAGGAAGAGTTGGTATAAGCTTGTTTATACATATAGCTTAAAAATACTTCCGTCGCCCCATCTGGCCCGCCGCCGGTCATCGCCTGTACGAGAAGAAAGCTTAAATTAATCGTACTGATAATAAAGAAGGTTAATGTAGTCCGAATGTTATTCCAAATAAGCGGCAGGGTAATGCTGAAGAATTGCCTGATTCGTCCTGCTCCTTCTAATGCGGAAGCTTCATAAAAGCTCTCTGGGATATTCGCAATACTGGCCATATACATGACCATGTAATACCCAATTGCCTGCCATATGAGCGCCCCACCGATGCTATAGATGGCAATCTTTTGATCGCCGAGCCACATTTTTTGCAGATGATCGAGATTGAACAAGGCAAGCAGATTATTTAGCAAGCCTGTTGTGGGGTCATAAACAGCCGAGAAAATCCCTGCGATGACCACGATTGATAGAATGTTAGGGATATAGAAAATAATTCGAAAGAAGCCGTTTCCCTTCATCTTTTCTCTTGTTAATAGCGTTGCAAACAAGATCGCCAGGACCATCGTGATGAGTGTGACAAAAACAATCAAGACGATACTATTTTGAAGAGAGCGGATGAAGTTAAGATCTTCCCAAAGAATTTTGAAGTTATCCAGGCCGACAAATACCTTATTGTTGGAAAATCCGCCCCACTTATATAAGGACATCCTGAATACCTCAACCGTAGGCACAATCATAAAAATGGCTAACATAATGAGTGCCGGCACGGTACAAACAAAGATAAATATCCTTTTTTCTAATGTCTTGCTCATGGCAATCACCTCTATTAATAAAGATAACGGTGAGAAAGGCTGCTCACCGTTATTTAGTGAAACTCTATGAAACTCTTTTACTTTAATGCCGCACGCAATTTATCACTTGCTTTTTCAACAGCATCCTGCCACTCTTTTACCGTCTTATCGCCGGAAACAATACTGTCGATTGTTCTGAATAGTGTATCTGCCATGCTGACACCCTCTACGGCTTCTGTTGCAGCAAATCCGCCCATCCCAGCCTTAGCTCCATTATCATAAATGCTGTAGAAAAGTTGATTGTCGCCGCTTAAATTCTTGGAAATTCCTTCAATCGGCTGAATCGCGTCAGCTTCTGCAAAAATAGCAGCGGCTTTATCAGAATACACAAATGTTAAGAAATCCTTTGCTGCATCTTTATTCTTCGCTTGAGCAGGAATCCACATTTGTTCAAAGAACGTGAAAGCATAACGGTCGCCGCTGTCTTTCATAGCCGGAAGTGCCGTCATTCCCCATTCGAAGCCATCCGCTCTTGGAGCATCTTTCATTTCACCAACAACCCATGTACCATTTGGCATGAAAAGTGCTTTGTTATCAAGTATTAATTGTTGGTTTTTCGTATAGTCTTTGTCATTTGCATTGGCAACGGTGGTTGGCTCTGTATATTTGGCCAGCTTGCCAACAATGTCAAATGCCTTCGTTGCTTCTTTCGATTCCCAAATGCCGTCTTTATAGGTCATCGCTTTATTGTAAAAATCAGATCCCCCTGCTTCTAATAGCAGCGAATAGAAGAAGGCATCAAAGTAGCCTGTAGTAGGGTAAGTGAACAAAGAGATTCCTTCCGCTTTCGCTTTATCCCCAAGCGCCCACATTTCATCCCAGGTCTTTGGTACTTCCCAGCCTTTTTCTTTCAATAAAGCGGCATTATAGAACAATCCTGTTGGGCTATAAAACATCGGCGCCATATAGGTTTTGCCATCGTTATAAGGATTCGTAGCAAGCGTATCAGTAAAGCCTGGCACCAGCTTATCCTTTACTTTGACATCCTCACCATAAACGTTCTTATTAAAGACATCGGTAATATCTTCTAATGCCTTATCTTTGATCAACGTTTCAGTAAGTGCTAGTTTTCTTCCCGTTGCAAGCAGGACTACATCTGGATAGTTTCCCGCTTTCATGTTCGGACTGATCACTTCTTCGAGGTTTTTATCTGCTGTTAATTTGACATCTACCTTTGGATTGGCTTCTTCGTAAGCCTCAATCACCTTTGTCCACATGTCTTTCCCATAAGCGGACTCCAGTGCAGCCACTTGAAGTGTTTGTTTCTTCGAATCCTTACCGTTCTCAGTATTGCTAGCGCTATTACTTTGGCAGGCTATTAAACTAAAAGATAACAAAGCTGACATACCAGCCAACAGAACTTTCTTTTTCATCTTGCTCATCCTCCTTTTTTACTATTTATAGGAAAAGTATATAAAAATAAAAAGCGCTTCCACAATAAACATCTTGTTCTCTTTTTTAGATATCTTGCTTTTCATTGTAATAATTCACTAAAAAATTTATACTATTAGGTAATAGGCTCCAGCAAGAAGGAGAGATTAATTTGTCCAATGAAGTATATGAAATTCCTCAGTCGATGCGCGGCCGTCTCCCGGTAAAACTTCTCTATGTAACAAAAGCAAAATATGACAAGGATTGGCACAGCACCAACCATACCCACCATTTTACAGAGCTTTTGTATATTACCAAGGGGAAAGGGACGTTTGTTTTCTCTCAAGAGGAAATTCCTGTAAAAGAGCATGATGTGATTGTCATTAATCCTAATGTCGAGCACACGGAAAAATCCTATCCTGAACACCCGCTTGAATACATCGCATTGGGAATTTTAGGGCTCGCTTTCTCTTCACCCGATGACCCAGGGGCCCAGGTGACCTTTCTCAATTTCAAACAAGACCAGGAAATCTATCTTTTCTTTCTTCAGCAATTAATGGAGGAAGTGGAAAAACAGAAGGAAGATTATGAGTTAATCATTCAGAACATCGTGGAAATGATATTGCTCCGAATGATGAGAAAAAAAGTATTCCACTTGGAGAAAACTTCTTCGAAGAAAATCAGTAAAGATGTCGCGTTCATTAAGAACTACATAAAACTGTATTTTCGTGAGGACATTAATCTCGATACGCTGGCAGAAGTCGGCCATATGAATAAATACTACCTTGCCCATTCCTTTAAGAAATCGGTCGGAGTCTCTCCCATTGAATATCTGATTCAAACCCGCATCAGGGAAAGTAAAATTTTGCTGGAAACGACCAACTACCCAATTTCCGACATTGCAACCATTACCGGCTTTTCATCCCAGTCCTTCTTTGCCCAATCCTTTAAGCGGGTAACTAACCAATCACCCACACAATACCGTAATGCCAAAAACGCAATGAAAAACAAAGGAAAAAAATCAAAAAGCAAAAAGTGAAAAACATGGGGACGGTTCTATTGCTCAAGCAAAAGAACCGTCCCCATGCGCTTTAGAATCCATCATTATGAAATTTTCTCAAACCATGGTCTAGCTGTTTCTTTCAAGACAGCGTTTAGTTCTTGAATGTTTTTTCGGCCTGATTCTTGGAGCCAGGCACGACCTGATTCTTCACCTTGTTCAGCAAATGGAGCAACGCCGTTCTTCCAGGTGGCACGGCCACATAAGACACCGTTAAAGGTGGAGCCGGATTCCTTGGCAAATTTCAATGTTTCCTGGAACAATTGGGCACTTACACCGGCGCTTAGGAAGATAAACGGAAGGTCCGTTGCTTCGCTTTGCTCCTTGAAATAGCCGGCTGCCTCTTCCTTCGAATAAGCGACTTCCTCGTCCGAGTACCCTTCCACAAAGTTCATATCAACAGGCACTTCTACCTTCAATACGTCCACCTGGTACTGCGGCTTGGAGAATTCCCTCATCGCCTCAATCACCTTATGCGGCTTCACTTTCGCGTACTCTAGGCTTTTTACATCATCAATTTTGGCATCATAAGTGACAATCTCAAGGAAAAACGGAATATCCTCTGCGGCACACTCAGAGCCTACACGTTCCATATACACATGCTTGTATTCATTAATTTTTTCATCTTCATCCACATCGTAATACAGCAGGAATTTTACTGCATCGGCTCCAGCTTCCTTCAGGCGCCGTACTGACCAGTCCGCCAATAAATCAGGCAAGCGGCCCACAGCGGTGGCATCGTAGCCTGTTTTTTCATAGGCCACTAATAAGCCCGCTTCTGGATGACGGACTTTAGCGGCAGGGAGGCCATATTCCGGGTCTAATAGAATGGAAGTTGCAAAGGGAGTCAGCTCTTGCGAAACTAATTCCTTAAAGCGGACGATGCCTTCATCGCCGACAGGACTTTTGCTCCCGGAGGCAATCATTTTCTTCAAGGAACCACGCTGGTCAATCGCTAATGCACCAATGATCCCATTTTCATCTGACAAACGTTTAAGGGCATCTTGTTTATTTTTTGTTAGCTTTAACATGGTCAATCACCTCTAGTAATCTATTTTTTCTACATTAACCAATTCGAAAAATCGACTGAAATAAGCAGTATTAATATGGCCAGTGGCTGCTTCCATGGTATTTAACATTCCCGTGGTCATCGCCGTTTTCAGCACAACCGGGGCGGGCTGCTTGTGTTTCAACGCGACAGCAAGCCCAGCTACCGTTGCATCACCGGAACCGACTGGATTCACCACATCAATCGGAGGGATGGTAACCCGGTAAAAATCTGAACCGTGCTTAACAAAGGCCCCAGCCCCTCCCATGGATACGACAATCCACTCGATCCCCTGAAACATGTCGTCTTCTAACGCCTGCGACAGGCTGCTAATGCTTTGTTCCACTTCCCTGCCGAGCAGCTGCGTTAGCTCCGTGATATTGGGCTTAATGGCAAATGGTTTTACGTTATGTAACAGAACTTGCCGCAGCGACTCCCCTGATGTATCAACAATGACAGGAATCCCCTTGTCCCGGCCTTTTTCTACCATACTCCGGTAAAAGCTAGAAGCCAGACCTTTCGGTAAACTTCCCGAGATGGTTACCAAAGAAACATTAGACAGAAGAGTTTCGTATTTTGCTAGAAAGGCAGAACCATCTTCCGCAGTCAAGGTCGGTCCCGATTCCAAAATTTCCGTCTGCTTGCCGTCATGAAGAATGGCAATGCAATTTCTTGATTCTTGGTTTATTTTTAAAAAATTGTTTTCAATCTCGGCTTTCGTCAATTCCTGAATGATGTAGTCGCCAATCGTTCCGCCCAGGACGCCGGTCGCAAGAACGTTCTCGCCCAGCTGCTTGATGACACGGGCGACGTTTAAACCCTTGCCGCCTGCCGTTTTTCTAACGGCAGCGACCCGGTTTACATCATCAAGCTTAAATTCAGGAATCGGGTAAGAAATATCCACGGACGGGTTCATCGTGACCGTTAAAATCATCGAACTCCCTCTTTCTGCGTGAAGTTTTCGGACTTGTACCGGCAAACACCGTCAAGATACGTAGCCACAAGCTCCAGGTCCGGTGTCAGCACAATAAAATCGGCAGCAAGGCCGCTGGCGATCTTGCCACAATCCGCGTCCAGCTGAATGCTTTTCGCGGGTGCCGTGCTTGCCATGTAGATGGCTTCCTCTGGGGTGGCAATTCCCCAATCCACCACATTTTTCACTCCATAGATTAATTGCAAAATACTGCCCGCTAGGCTTCCGCTCTCCAAACGGGCAGCCCCGTCCTTCACTACAACTGGAAATTCACCAAGCTGATAACGGCCATCTGGCATGCCGCCCGCCATCATACAATCAGTAACCAGAACCGTTTCCTTCCTGCCCCGGGCATTCATTAAAATATGGGCGGCTGCTGGATGGACATGGTGACCATCACAAATAATTTCCGCAAACACATTTGGTAGACTCATCGCTGCACCTGCCATCCCAGGCTCACGATGATGCAGTCCGCTCATCCCGTTGAAGGTATGAACAAAGATCGATGCACCCTTTTCAACCGCCTGTTTTGCCTCTTCGTAAGTGGCATCACTATGGGCTAACGCCACCGTCACCTGTTCCTTCACGGCATGTTCGATAAATTCCAGTGCCCCGTTCCGTTCTGGAGCAAGGGCAATTTTTCTGATGAAACGATTTGATTTCGTTTGCCAGGTTTCCAGCATTTCCACTGATGGGTCACAGAAATATTTAGTGTTTTGGGCACCTTTATGTTTTTCTGTGAAAAATGGACCTTCTAAAAAGATTCCTCGGATTTTCGCTCCTGGAACGCTAGAATAATGTTCGCCTATCATCGTCACTACATCGTTCAATGACTCCGTGGAAGAAGTTAGCGTGGTTGGTAAAAACGATGTGACACCACACGAGAGCAGCCCCTCGGAAATTGCCTTTAACCCCTCTGGGTCATTGTCCATGACATCGTGGTTTTGGAAGCCATGAATATGCGTGTCAACCAAACCCGGAGCGATCCAATAGCCGGAATAATCGATGACTGTCGCAGACGGATTCGGCAGTTGATGATGGTAATAGGAAAATTTGCCCTCTTTAATTTCCAGATAACCAGGTCCTGCCACCCCATCCTCAAGAAAAAACTGATCTGCATAAATAAATAGCTCCATACCTGCACCTCTATGAATAATGGATGCGGATGACATCCTTCTTAATTTTTGTACTCGTGAATGGTTACTCCCTTAACCACTCGATTAACGGTTCCGCTCGGTGATGGCGTATCCGGTGTATTCCCTACTTTTATGGAAGAAAGCAGAGCGATAGTCTGCCCAACCATCACAAATGGCAGTGAAAGGTAAGCATCCGGTACAGTGCCCGCTTCACGGTCAAATAAGAAGCTGTCACCCGAATAATTGCTGTCCCCGTCGACGCTAATCGCACAAATGAGGCTGGCAACCTGGTCCTGCTTCAATTCATTTAACATATCCAAATCGTACCGGCGGGTATACGGCTGGTTGGAAACAAACGTGAATATGACAGCTTTATCATTCACAAATGACTTCGGACCGTGACGGAATCCAAGCGATGAATCAAAAGCGGTAGCAATTTTTCCGGCTGTCAGTTCAAGAATTTTCAACTGTGCTTCCCTCGCCAAGCCTTCAAAGCCGCCTGATCCAAGATATATAATCCGCTCAAAATCGACTCCAACCATTTTTTCTATTTCCGCTTCTCTGCAGATAACACTTTCACCCATGCTGCGGATGGTTTTGACAATCTGTCCTTTTTCTTCATCTGACAAGGAATCAAAAATTAGCAGAGCCGTTAACGCCATACAGGTGTAGCTTCCGGTCATCGCAAAGCCCTGATCATTTGATTTCTCCGGCATCAATAATAGAAGATTCTCGTCATCCCCCGCTGCCCGCTGTGCCAGTTGCCCTTCCTTTGAGCAGGTAATCGTGATTTGATAAAGATTTGTTACGATTTGCTGTGCAAGCTCAACGGTCGCCACACTTTCCGGACTGTTGCCGCTTCTCGCAAAAGAAACCAGCAAAGTTGGGATATCGGCTTTCAAAAATTGATAAGGGTTGGACACAATCGCTGTCGTTGGAACACTCTGCACATCCCACTGTTTTTCATCGACTTTTCCTTTTAAATATGGAGTAACTGTGTCGCCGACATAGGCAGAAGTTCCAGCCCCTGTGAAAATGACGCGAACCCGTCCATGCTTTTCTTTTATGTTCTGCAAAAACGTTTGGATTTTTTCAATTTTCTCATTATAAAGTGTAAACGTTTCTGCCCATAATTCAGGCTGCTGTTTAATTTCCGCTGTGGTAATTTCCGCACCTAACGGCTTTAATTTTTCCAAACTTAACGTAAACATTCTCGACACTCCTTATATAAATTAAATTTCTTCAAATACTCTGAGGCCCGCGCCGACGATGCCGTTATCCTGCTTGATGGTACTGACGGACATCCGGTTTAACACATGCTGTTGTTCAGGAATTTGATAGGATTTTAGTTTTTCTTTTATGATTTCAAGTAAAAAAGGATTATTGGCGATCACGCTGCCGCCAAACACGATTTGATGCGGATCAATTAGACAGGAAATCGAATAGAGGCCCTGTGCCCAATAATCCGTTACTTCATCGATGATTGGCTGATACTCAGGCACTCCAGCTTGATAGCGCTCAAAAACATCTTTAGTTGATAGGGTCTCCTCCAGCACTGTTTCAGCCAGTTTTGCAATTGCAGGCCCGGCAGCCGCTTTTTCCAATCGGTCCAATTTCGGACCGGCTGCCTTTGATAAAATCGGAATTAATCCAAACTCTCCGGCAAAACCCGCCCCCCGGAAAAAGGAACCTTGATGAAGGATTGCACAGGAGATGCCCGTGCTAATCGTTACATAAACAAACGTTTCATTTTTGTTGCCGCCGGCAGCCTTCCACTCGGCAAAAGCGGCCGTATAGACATCATTGTCAATTTCAATTCGCTCGAGTCCAAATCGTTCCCTAAGACGGTCAGAGACAGGAAACTGGGCCCAAGGCAGGTTATTTTGAAAAACAGCAATACCGTTTTCCCTGTCTACCTTGCCCGGTACGCCGACACCAATACCTTCTATGTCAGTAATCGATAAAGAAGAATCGTTCAGAACCTGTTCTACCGCTTCAACGACTCTAGTAAACATGTACTCTCTATCTGAAGGATCACTTTTCACTTCGGCGCGCTTCAGCAATTCACCGTTTTCTGAGATGATTCCCGCGGCAACCTTGGTCCCGCCGATATCAAGGCCAATGGCTTTTTTCATAATGAGCACCTCGACTGTAAAAATGTATTTATGTAAGGATGGGTTGTTGGTACAAGTTTAATTAAAGAAAAACTCATAGACTAGAATGCTATGAGTTGATTATTTTCATAATTTTATTATAACACGCTCACTTGTAGGGTCAACCCAACAGTTTCAAAAAACTTCCGGACCAGTTACGAGTAAATCCTTATTTTCCACCGGTAACGGCAATTCCTTCAATGAATTGCCGTTGCAGGAAGATAAACAGGATCAGCATTGGCAGGATGGCCAAGAAAGAGCCGGCCATAAGAATCGGATAATTGGTTAAATATTGGCCTTGCAGGGAGGATAAGCCGACTGACAGCGTCATCGATTCCGGTGAACTGTTGACAATCATTGGCCACATCAATTCGTTCCAGCTCCAAAGGGTCGTGAAAATCCCTAGTGCAATTAATCCCGGTTTTGCGAGCGGCAGCATGATTTTCCAATAGATTTGGAAGTGGTTGCAGCCATCAAGTCTTGCAGCCTCCTCTAATTCCTTTGGCAGCCCCATAAAGAATTGGCGCAACAGGAAGGTTCCGAAAGCGCTAAACAATCCCGGCACAACAACAGCCGACAGGGTATTGAGCCAGCCCAACTTTACCATAATCATATATTGCGGCAGCAAAAACACTTGACCAGGTACCATTAACACGGTCAGCGCTAACAAAAACAGGACATTTCTGCCGGGAAATTCAATCCGGGCAAACGCATAGGCGGCAAGCGAACACAAAAACAGCTGGCCGACAGTCCGAAGCAGTGTAATGATGACCGTATTATACATAAATTTGAAAAAAGGCAGAAGCCCAAACACCTCTTTATAGTTCCCCCATTGGAACTCCTCAGGAATGAAAACGGGAGGTACCTGAATGGACTCTTGGTACGTTTTTAGCGAGGTGAGAATCATCCATAAGAAAGGCAATACCATTGCCACCGCTCCCACAGTCAGGATGAAATGGATAAGGAATGTTTTACTTGTAACAAGCTGTTTTGTTTTTTGCAATGGTACCACTTCCTTTAATCATAATGAACCCACTTTTTCTGTAACACCATTTGAATTGCGGTAATAATTAGGATGACAATCAATAATAGAACAGCGATAGCGGCTGCATACCCTTTATCATTTAATACAAAGGCATGCTGGTAGAACAAATACACAATCGACTGCGTACTTTCTAATGCCGTACTGCCTTTTCCAATCATCATGAAAATCAAATCAAACACCTGAAACGCCCCGATGAGAGACATGATGGTCACAAAGAAAATAACCGGCGACAGGAGCGGCAGGGTAATTTTGAAGAATACCGTAATTGGGCCTGCGCCATCGATTTCGGCTGCTTCATAGTACATTTTCGGAATCCCTTGTAATCCGGAAAGGAAGATAACCATGTTATAGCCAATCCCACTCCAAATCGCGACGGCAATGACCGAATATAAGGCAATATGCGGGTCGGTGACCCATTGCGGCCCTTTGATTCCAATTAATGATAACAGATAGTTGAGCAGCCCATAATCCGCGTTATACAGCCATTTCCAAACCATAGCGATGGCAGCTGGCATGGTAATCACGGGTAAAAAATACAACGTCCGATAAACCGATTTCCCCTTAATATTTTGGTTTAACAGAACGGCTATAATAATAGATAGGAAGATTCCAATCGGGACAGTAAAGATTATATAGATGCTCGTGTTTTTAAAGGATTGCAGGAGCGTGGCATCCTCAAGCATCCGCTTGTAGTTGTCGAGCCCCGTCCACTCATACTGTCCAAAAGAACCCCATTCGGTGAAGCTAAAGTAAAAGTTTTGGATGATCGGCCACAGGTAAAAAATAGCCAACCCCAGCATCGTCGGGGCAATCATCAGATAGGCCCAAAAATAATCAGAACGCTTTCTAGTCCTTGCAAGGTTCGCAGCCTTTAATTTTTTTGCTGGCTTGACTTCGGTTTGTAGAGGAATTTCTTTCACACGATTCCCTCCCTTTAAGGAAATGGAAGAGAAGAAATCGATTCTCCTCTTCTTTTTTTAACTACTTGGATAAAGCCTCATTTGCTTTTTTCGTTAATTCTTTTGCAGCATCTTCAATGCTTTCTTCTTGGCTCCAGGCCTTTTTCAGGATATCGACCTCGTATTGCCAAATCTCCCCTGTGCTTTTTGCATTTGGCAGCGGCACTGAGTATTCACTGGCATCAATGAAGGCTTGCAGATTAAGGCTTGGAACAGACTTCACCCAAGTATCCTGGGTGCCGTTAAACGCTGGAATGACGGTTCCTGTTTTCGCATAGATCTCTGCAGCTTCCTTAGAACCCAGGAATTGGACAAACTTCCATGCCGCATCTTTATGCTTTGTATTGGCCGCAATCACATTGGACAATCCATGAATCGCTGTTGCGCGGGTTTCCCCTTTTGGGAGAACGGTTACATTTAAATCAGGGTTCTTCTTATATTCCGGTACCATCCAAGGGCCATCAAGCATCATCGCTACTTTTCCGGAAGAGAAAAGCTCAGAAGCTGCCGTTTCTGTCATTTGTGCTTGTGTTGGTGATAAACCTTCTTTTATGAAACTTGTATAGAATTTAAGGGCTTCGACTGTTTTTGGATCATCAAATCCAGCTTTTTTGCCATCCTTAGAAATAACATAGCCGCCATTTTGCCAAATGAAATTATAATAGCCTTCTTGGTTAGCGATGGTTGAAGCAAAGCCCCAAACCCCTTTATCTTTATTTGTCAGCTGTTTTGCCGTTTCCTTTAATTTAGTCCAGTCCCAGGTTTCATCCGGATACGCTACACCGGCATCGTCAAAAATCTTTTTATTGTACCAAAAACCGATCGTATCGTAGTCTTTTGGAATTCCGTAAACTTTTCCGTCAACTGTATAAAGGTCGATTAATGATTTTGGATAATTATCCAAGCTATAGTTATCTTTTTTTGCCATATCGCTTAATGGAAGGATTACTTTTCCCTCTGCATATTGAGTAACGTGTGCTCCATTCATCCACAGAACATCAGGCAATGCGCCGCCCGTTGCTGCTGTTTCAAGCTTTTGGAAGTACTGTCCGTAAGGAGTAATCTCCGTTTTCACCTTGATGTTTGGATATTTTTCATTAAATAATTTAATAATATCTTCGATGGCTGGAAGTTGTTTTTTATCCCAAATGCCATAGGTTATTTCGACTTTCCCGTCTTTCGCATCACTAGAAGCTTTGTCACTATCACTGCAGCCTGCAAGCCCCAATAATCCTAGAACCACAGTTAGAAGCATGATTAGCCATTTTCTCATCCTTTTGCCCTTCTTTCAAAAATAGTTTAGTAGTTTTTCAATTCATTACTGTTTTACACATAAGGGTTTTTCTAGATGATAAAAAATCTTCATGTTGATCCATTTAGGTTTCTCTTAACATATTTAGATAACGCTTACCACCTCCGCATCCAAACGTTTTCCTAATCAGGTTAATTATTTCATTCCTTCTTGCCTTTAATTTATTATTGCATCACCACGAAAACGCGGTGTGACAATCCAATTTTTTCAACTTTAAGCTTTAATGGTTTCTTGTAAACTTTGATAATAGTTATCGATATTAATAGATTGGCCCTCATGCAAGCGGGATTCTTCAGCGGCAAATGCCATCAGGTGGCTTCTAACGGAAGCAGCAGCAGAAGAAACCCCGCCCTCGTTATTGCCAAACTGGATCTCCCGGAGGAATGTCCTCATGATTCCTTGATCACCGCCGCCGTGCCCGCCTATAGGCCGATCAAAATGGATGACCGTTTCTTGCTTGGTCAGGAAGTCAAAGATAGAAATCTTATTTTCCTCCATATTTCCACGGATTTCTCCTTTGGTACCCATGATCTGGACAATTCGCGTCTGCTCTCTTGTAAAGCCGCACATGCTGAAGGTGGCCGTGGCACCGTCCGCAAATTCCATATTGACTACCTGATGGTCAACAACATTATTGTCAGAGCGGTACACGCATTTTCCGTAAGGGGTTTCATTTAATGCTTTGATAATCCCTTCGTTTGTATGGTCCTCGGTGAATTTCTTTGCCCAGCCCTTTCCTTCGCCAAGATAATATCTTCCCGCATGGAATGGGCACTCATGCTCGGCAGGGCAGCCATCCAAACATCGGAGCGGCGCACCGGCGGGGGCATTTTCTTCTTTGAAATGCATCAACGAGCCATAGGAGCTTATACGTTTACACTCTTTCCCCATCACAAACGAGATAATATCCATGTCATGGCAGGATTTCTGAAGGATCATTGGACTTGATTTTTCTTTATTGTTCCAATTCCCTCTGACAAAGCTGTGGGACATATGCATGACTTCCACATTTTCATTCAGCTGCAGAGAGACAACCTCACCAATATCCCCATTAGCAATCACCTTTTTAATCGTGGACCAGAAATCGGTATATCTTAGGACGTGGCAGATGGTCAGCTGCCGGTTATATTTTTTCGCCTGCTGTTCCATTAAAATACATTCCAATGGATCCGGGGACATTGGTTTTTCCAACAGAACATGATAGCCCAGCTCCAATGCTCTCATTGTTACCTTAAAGTGATCCCGGTCGAGTGTACAGATGATGGCAATTTCCGCAATCGGCTGGTCTTTCTGCAGTGCCTCTTCCCACGATTCATAACAATTTTCCGTCAGAATCAGGTGAGCTTCCTGCACCTTTGCTCTTCTTTCGGCCCACGGCTCCGCGACACCGACTATCTTCAATTCATTCGGATAAGCCGCAGCATACGGAGCATAAGCCCTTGCCCCTCTGTCACCCGCTCCAATCAGGAGTGCTGTCATTGTTTTCATAATCCTTCTCCTCTCATTTCGGTTTCTTCGGAAAATTTTCCGAGTGTTATCCAAACGTTTTCCAAGAGCTTTTAAAAAAAGGAACCGGTTAGGTCCGTTTTATAGCAGATGACTCACGAATGACCAATTCAAATGGTAAAATCAGCTTGATGGGAAGCGTTACTTTTTCTTCTACGATTTCCATGATCGTCTTCGCTGCCATTTTTCCCATTTCATATTTAGGGATATCAACAGTTGAAAGCGGCGGTGAAGAATATTTCCCCATTTCGATATTATCGACACCAAAGAAGGCGATGTCTTCCGGAATTCTTAACTCATTTTCAATTGCAGCTCTCATCGCAGCTATGGCCATCATGTCACTGGCGCATACCATCGCAGTCGGTAAATGACCGGGATTGTTTTGAATCAGCTGATTCATTTCATCGTAGCTGTTTTCCATTTTCCACTTCGTGTTGAGGACCCATTCCTGCCTCATGGCAAGTCCCGCTTCGTCCATTGCAGCTTGAAAACCTTTAAACCGGGATTCATCATGTAAATCCTTATAGGTTTCATTTGCCCCGCCGCCAATAAACCCGATTTCTCGATGTCCTTGGCTGATCAAATGCTTAACGACCGTTTTAATGGCTTCCTTACGGTCATAATCGACAATGGCGATATTCTTATTCGTATAGAAAAAGTCCAGTCCTACCACAGGAATTGTTTTTTGTATGTAGTCAATCAGGCTGTCATCAATCCTGTCGATCAGCAGCAACCCTTCAATCCCCAAGTCATGGATTGTCTTATGGAGCAGCGATTCATTTTCCAGCTCATCCTTGGTAATACTTATTAGGGTGTAATCTTGATTCGTTAATGTATCACGAATCCCGGTATAGATATCGGAAAAGTACGGGTTGATTTCCGCTTGCTTTGGGTTTGCTACCCAGCCGATTTTCATCGTTCGTGTATTGCTTTTTTGTTGTTTATTGTGAACAAGATTGCGGGCATGCTGGTTCGGTGTATAACCTAACTCCTTAACCGCCTGCCAAATCTTATTCTTCGTTTCTTGATTCACATTTCGTGTTTGGTCATTTTGAATGACCCGCGAAACCGTAGAGATGGAAACGCCTACATGTTCCGCAATATCTTTTAATCTTACCACTAGTAAAACACCTCGAGGTCAAAGCTTACAACGGCAATTGCTTAAATTTTTTGAATTAATAAGAATATAGCACCATTCGTAATTTTAAGTCAATATCCATTATAATAAAATCTTTCTTGTAAATTAAACTGCCACAGCAGTTTAGGAGATACATACATTTTTTAAAAAGCCTCACTGTTTGTAGTGAGACTGTTTTGATGAGGATGAATCTACGTGAGTTCCGTATAAAACCGGCAGCGGTCGCCGCGCACAATCGAACGGCAAAATTCCACTGGTTTCCCGCTCGTGTCAAAAGCGGTCCGTTCTAACAACAAAGCGGGCTTCCCAGCTTCTGTTTTTAGAAATTCACTTTCGTCCGGACGAATTAAAACGGGTTCAAATGCCTCAATTGCCCTGTTCACAATGATGTTAAATTCCGCTTCAAGCAAATCATACAGGGAGGTCTCCCCCACCCTCTTCAATGGCTCCATATTCGGGACCACTCTTTTTGGGAAAAAGGAAGATTCCAGAATATACGGGTCATCATCGACACAGCGAAGGCGCTTCATTTCAATGACATGTTCCTCATTGGTTACTTGCAGTTCTTCCATAATCTCCGGGGTCGGCTTGACTTCTCGGATGTCAATGACAATGTCATTGGGAACCATTCCTTTTTCCTTAAAGCCCTTGCTGAAACTATATAATCCCATTAGGGACTGCTGGAGCAGCTTTGGTTTTGCGACAAACGTGCCCTTCCCCTGAACACGATAAAGAAGCCCATCCTGAACGAGTTCTTCAATCGCTTTTTTTGCTGTATTTCTACTGACATTATAATCATTCATTAATTGGTGCTCTGACGGAATTTGATCACCAGGCTTCCAGTCACCACTATCAATGGACTGTTTTAGTCTTTCCTTAAGCTGATGATACAGTGGTATGACACTATCACTTTGCAATGGTTTCATCGTAATCTACCTTCCTCCACGATACGACAGGTTAGGCTCATTATACCATCAATTGTACCATCAATCCATCAGGAGTCTGTTAAGGAGTTCTTTGCCGTTTTTTTCAGTTTTGCGGATTATTAAATCAGATTTATTTTCATTTCAAGCATTTAGTTTTTCATAAATTTTTAACATGAATTCTTTTTCTTCCTGGGTTAACTTTTCAAAAAGAGTTTTCCGCAGCAACTGCCCTTCTTTGTTTGCTCTTATAACCGTATCGATTCCTTTATCAGTTATTTGTAAATAGATAATTCGACGATCAGACTCATCTGTTACTCTGACAGCTAATTTTTTTTTAACAAGTTTTTCTGATAAATGTGTTAAAGTAGCAGGAGTTAATCCTAAGGTTTTCGCAAGATCTGATGGGCGGCTTTTTCCATTTTCCTTAAGGTGTCCGAGAACAAGGATATGGGAAACACCAAGTTCTTCATTGAACATTTTATTCCATTTAACAATTAAATTATTTGTAAATTTATCCATATTATGAATCAGTTCAAAAATGGTCTGATCATTCATCAGGGTTAATCCTCACTTCCTATAGATAAGAGCCCCTAATTATTAAATTAGGGGCTCTATTTAGAATACACGCTATTTAGCTGAGAATCCACCATCAATAACCAATATTCTAATTCCACAATCCTGCTTGTTCTAACTTCTTTTTGCCTTTGAATGCGAACATGACACATCCAATATTAATAATCAACATAATGATAATGGCATATAAAACTGGAATATAACTTCCTATAAAATCAAAAACATAACCATAGGCAGGCAGGGCAACTATAGATGCAACTGCCAACCCCATTGAAGCAGATGAGTATATTTGGCTATATTCTTTATTTCCAAATAAGCTGGTTGTAAGGGCCGGTCCCAATGTTCCAATAGAAGAGGATATAAATCCAAAAAGGGCAACGGCAAACGTTATGATAATTGAACTTGAAGCAAAGAATAACAATAAACATACCGCTATTAGTCCTGTTGCCATTGCAAAAATAGCTGTATTTTTTGATCCGATTTTATCACTTAAAAATCCAATCACTAATGACCCGACTAACACACCTAGCATATAGGACCCCATTACATTGCCTACAAAAGCAACATCGAATCCTTTGTTCATCAAATAGGTGGGAATATGAATCGAAAAACTGGCAATGGATGTAATTAAAAAGAAAAAGATCATAAGTGCATAAAATGCGTAGGATTTTCTAGCATCGACCATAGCGACACCTTTATTTTTAGATTCCTGTATAGTATCATTACCATTCTTTTTAATTTCTGCCATTCCATACGGAAGCAAGCCACTGTCTTGAGGTGATTTTCGAATAAAAATTAATACGATCGGAACAACAATAACAATGACCGTAATTCCTACAATTATATATGAGCCTCTCCACCCTTGGTTTGCAATTAAATTTCCTACAATTGGCTGGGAAACTGCACCAAGTGCTCCTCCGGCAGCACTCATGATTCCTAGTGCTAGGCCATTATTCTTTTTAAACCACTGATTGATTAAAACTGGGCCAGCAATCACAGTTATAAATACTCCACCTACGGCCAGCGGAATGGCGAAAATATACCAACCCCAAACAGAATCCATCATACCAAACATAGCAAAAGCCCCTGCCTGCAATACAATAGCGATACTTAGAAGCAAACGGGTATTGTACTTTGCCATTAATTTTCCGCCAATAGGTAAAAAAAACATCGTTACAATTGCTGATACACTTAAATATAAAGTTAAACTTCCCATCCCGATTCCAAGGTCTTTCGTAATAGGTGTTAAAAATAGCCCCGCCGAATTATTTAAAGCACCTTTTCCTAAACCAACTATTATACAAAGCCCTAATAATATCCACCAAGCATAGTGAATTTTCCCCTTTTTTTGATCCATGATTTCCCCATAACCCCAATTCGACAATATAAATTATTTAATATATAAATCCTATAAATTACTAAATATAGTTTTAAGATTTTTTCATAAATTCTTCAAAATCCGGACTAGTTGGGTTAGCAATATAATGGCCGCCCTCTACTTGGATTGTCTGCCCGGTAATAAATTTGGATTCATCTGAAGCCAAGAATAAAACCGTATTACCGATATCATCCGGTTCACCGTGATATGGAAGGGCATTATATTTTGCAAAAATATCCAAAACGTCAGGCGGCATATTATTTTTTGCTGCAGGTGTCAAAATTAAACCTGGTGCCACGGCATTACAGCGAATATGATTTTTTCCATATTGGGCTGCAATATATCTTGTCAGATTGACTACACCAGCTTTTGATGCTCCATATGCGGCACGAATTGAATCGCCGAAAAAGCCTGCCATTGATGCTGTGTTAATAATCGAACCACCGCCGGATTTAATCATGTGTGGAATTGCGAATCTGCTGCCCAGCAGTACACTTTTTAAATTCAGATTCATGAGCCGGTCCCATTCATTGAGATCCATGTTAACTACATCCAGATCTTTTTGAAGGTTTGTCGAGCCAACATTATTATAAAGAACGGTAATCTTACCATATTGTTCAACTGTAAATTCGACTGCTTCCTTAATTGAATTTTCATCTCCCGCATCAAGGAAAATCCCTACAGCTTCTCCGCCTTCGGCTTTGATCCTTTCTGCTGCTTCTTTAGCCCCATCAACATTAAAATCGGCAATGACAACTTTTGCACCTTCCTTAGCCAATAATGTTGCTGATGATAATCCTATACCTGAGGCGCCGCCGGTTACCAGCGCCACCTTATCTTGAACTCTTCCCATGTTCAAATCCCCTTTCTGAAGTGTTTAGCGTAATTTTATTGAACCGCCGTCTACCATGATAGTTTGACCAGTAATATAATCAGAATCACTGCTTGCCAAGAAAACTGCTGCCTTGCCGATATCTTGTTCTGGATCACCAAGGCGGCGGAGAGGAATTTTATTAATCATCTCATCGTATAATTGTGGAGCACTATCACGCCATTGCTCAACACCTGCTGTAAGGGCGATTGGCGAAATCATGTTAACATTAATTCCTTCAGGGCCCCATTCATTCGCTGCCACACGTGAAATGGCTCTAATGGCTTCTTTTGCTGCTGCATAAGAAGTTTGGGTGACTTGTCCTTCAAGGCCGGCACCTGATGCAAAATTTATCACCTTACCCTTTGTTTTCTTCAATTCAGGGTAGGCTGCCTGCATAAAATGAAATGTCGGATAAAAGCCTGTCCCAAAGGATAAATCTAAGAGTTCTTGGGTGGTTTCAATAAATAGTGCCTGTCTAGATGCATGCGCATTATTGACCATAATGTCCAACTTGCCAAACTTCTTAACCACAGCGTCCACAATCGCATATACGTTTTCTTTGACTGAGATATCCTTAATAAAAAGCATACCCTCTGTAAATTGGGTTACATCTGCAAGAGTTTCTTTTCCCTTTTCTTCATTTACATCGACAATGGCGATATGAGCGCCTTCCTTGGCCATAGCAAGAGCAATCCCTCTGCCAATACCTGAAGCGCTTCCAGAAACTATTGCCACTTTTCCTTGTAACTTCATTCGTATGACCTCTTTTCTTTAAAATAATTTAGGTATCTAAATATTAGACACCTAATTTTATCAATATTTTTTACCTCTTGCAACGTTGTTATGTTGTTTTCCCTATAAAAAATCCCCTCAATAAAGACAGATTGAAGTGCTTTTTTATATCTGTCTACTATAAGGGGACCGTTCACAACCGTTGCCAAAAATAAAATTTATCAAATATACAAGTTATCCAATCTCAATCACACATGCTTTTTCACGTGTATTTTCTAAAATAGAGTCCTTGCCGAAGCCGCTTTCTTTAAATCCGCCAAACGGCAGCTCAACCCCAACCCTGCGGTAGGTATTCACCCAAACATTACCAGATTCCAAGGATTTTATCATTCGTTGGGCACGCCCAAGGTTTGTTGTCCAAACTCCGGCTCCCAAACCATAGGCTGTATCATTGGCAATTTCAATAGCCTCTTCTTCTGTCTCAAATGGGATTACAACCGCCACTGGTCCGAAAATTTCCTCCTGGCAAATACGATATGAGTTTTTATCTACTTGAATTAATGTAGGCTCAACCCAGTATCCGTTGGAAAACTGCGGCTGCCCTGGCAATAGAACTTCGCCTCCGTATCTGCCGCCAAAAATGATTTTTCCGCCCTCTTGAACCCCTAAATCTATATAAGAACAAACCTTCTCATATTGTGCCTGGTTTGCAATTGGCCCCATTGTACTTGTAAAATCCATTGTATCCCCAAGTTTAAGTGGTTCTAAAGTCTTAGCTTTCATCAGCGTTAACATTTCATCAAATATAGATTGCTGGATTAGGATTCTTGAACCGCCCACGCATATTTGCCCTGCATTGCCGGTAAAAATTCCATTCGTTGTAATTCCTTCTGCCGCTTTATTAAGGTCAGCGTCTTCAAAGACTATGTTCGGAGATTTTCCGCCCAATTCAAGTGTTAATGGTTTTGGGTCCCTTGCGGTAGATTGAACGATAGCCCTTGCCGTCCTGCCTGAACCGGTCAAACTAACTCTATTAACTCCTTTGTGAGCAACGAGGGAATCGCCTATTTCACTACCTAATCCAGAAATAACATTTAGCACACCGGGAGGCAATATTTCTGCCAGGATTTCTCCGTATCGGAGTGATCCCACAGCAGCTAACTCAGAAGGTTTAATAATAACAGTATTTCCAGCTGCCAAGGCATAGGCTGCTTTTAAGGTGAAGGTAAATAATGGAGCATTCCACGGAATAATACCCAATACAACGCCTAATGGTTCACGGATTGTATAACCAAAGGAAGTAGGCCCGAGGGGAACCGTTTCGCCCCTGCTGGCCACAGACGCTGCACCAGCTGCATCATACCAAATCTGTTTCAAAACGGGGATTAATCCATAAATGGTTTCCCTAATGACCCAGCCATTATCCTTTGTCTCCAGCTCTGCCAGTTCCTGGCCATACGTATCCAAAACGTTTGCAATTCGTCTTAAATATTCTGCGCGCTCACCCGCTGAAAGCGCAGCCCACTTGGGAAAAGCAGTGCGTGCTGCGGTAACTGCTGCGTCTACATCCTCAATCGTACTTAAAGGAATCTTTGCCCAAACATCGCCCGTTGCAGGATTAATTGCATCCATTGTTCGATCATCAGAAGACGTTAGCAATCTCCCATTAATAAGATTTTGATACTGTTTTATTTCCTTCGTAATTGCCACAATGCCTCACCCTTTCAACTAAATGAAATAGCCTTCTATTCAATTTTAAGTAATAGAACTAAAGCCTTCAATGTAGATTTTCCCAATAAATAGATATTGATTTTTGTAAAAAATAATCTAAGGGTTTAGTATTTTTTGCCCGATTGATAGAATAAAATTTTCCCATTATATTCTTCCATTCGGATATGGCCAAGTGATTCTAAATAAACCAAGTTTGTAATCGTTTGGAAAAAGGCGGCACCTGCACGCTCAGGGGACAGATTCTTTCCATATACACGTTGTGAAACCTGAAACGCGGTGCTTCCATCCTCATCAATAGCATGAAAGGTTTGCTCCCACCTTTTTTGATAATGTGACATCATCAATTCGATTCTTGCACCTAAGTCGTTAATCTGTTCACCATGCCCCGGAAGAACATATTTTGCCTTGCAAGGCAGGAGCTTTTCTATTGCTAGAAAGTAATCTTTTAAAGGATTATCACCCTCTCCATTGCAAATAACAATCGGATTAATAGAGTTTAAAATATGATCTCCAACGAAAAGAACCTGTTCTTTCTTGTTATAAAAGCTAAAATGGTCAGGCGAGTGTCCTGGAGTCCATATCGTTCTATATCCAGAATCACCCAGGATAATTTCTTCATTTTCTTCAAATAGCTCATCTGGGTCAAACTGGTAGGAGATAAACTGATGAAACCGATCGTCTTCCTTAGGATAAGGCGGTCCTTCATGCTTTTCTAAAAATGAAGCAATCGGATTCGAATATGTTTTATCGATAAATAAGGCGCGGATTTTTTTTAATTCAACGTAGCTTTTCGACGCCATCCAAACAGGAACGTTAAACTGCTCTTGAAACCAGCCAGCTAAACCGAGATGGTCCGTATGGGCATGAGTTATGACTACTTTTTCAACACGGACACCTTCACTCATGACTTTTTGCCAAACTTGGATCGCCTCGTCTGTATAATCACCAGTATCTATAACTGTAAATCCCTTTTCCCCTTTGATGAGATAGCAATTTACATACCCAAAGTCATATGGAATCGGAACTTTCAACAGATATACATTTTCTAAAATTTTTTGTATCAAAATATTCCCTCCTTACCTAAAACACCGGTGATTTTCCTACTAATGATACAATCCATTCTTTACCGGACCATTACGGTCCCACCATCAACCATAATCGTCTGGCCCGTGATGTAATCAGCATCACTGCTGGCCAAAAATACCGCTGCCCGCCCGATATCTTCCTCACAATCTCCAAGTCGGCCCAACGGAATGAGCGAAACCATTTTATTGTACGCATTCGGATGTTCCACCTGTAATCGTTCCACACCTGGCGAGTTTGCAATGGGTGATATCAGGTTTACATTAATTCCATATCGGCCCCATTCCGTTGCGGCCACACGGGAAATTCCGCGGATTGCCTCTTTTGCTGCAGCATATGATGCCTGTTTACTCAGTCCAATCATGCCTGCACCCGATACAAAATTAATCACTTTCCCTTTCGTTAGCTTTAAATAAGGCAAGGCACTGTTCATTAATATAAAGGTGGACCAAAAACCTGTATTCAAGGCCAAGTCCATCACTTCCTCCGTTGTTTCCTCAAAGGTCACATTTATTGAGCTCTGTGCATTATTCACTAAAACATCCAGTTTTCCAAACCTTTCAATCACCATTTCCACGATGCTTGGCAGCTTGCTTCGATCAGCTAAATCAGCTTGTATGAATAAGGCATTGCAGCCCAGCTTCAACAATTCTTCCTCTGTTCTTTTTCCTTTTTGTTCACTTAAACCGACAAAAACAACGGCTGCCCCCTCTTTTGCAAAGGCGTGGCAAATCCCCCGTCCGATACCGGAAGATCCGCCCGTAATTAAAGCCACTTTATCTTTTAATTTCAATCTCAAAACCTCCATATCTAGTAGTTTTACTTTTCACAGCGATTTGAATATTCGTAATTTTTTATTTACAATTAAATAAAGAAATAATGATACTGTGAGGAGCTTACAATTATGCCCTTTACTCCAGCAGATTTAGTAATTGAAAATGTATCGGTAATTACCATGGATCGGCAATTCCCGTTTGCTAACGGAGTTGCTGTTGTGAATGGAAAAATTGCAGCACTTCTAACCAATAATGAACAAAAATGGCCGATTAAACCCGGCGGCATGCGCGTAAATGGAGAAGGGATGACATTGCTGCCGGGACTCATTGACGCCCATTGCCACCTTCGCGCGCAAACCAGCATGAATTTAGCGGTGCCTTGCAGTCGAAATAAAATAAACAGTATTGAAGAAATTATCCTGGCCATCCGTGAACACGCCAAGCGTTTACCGACAGGAACTTGGATTCGTGCGACCGGATACGATCCATTTTTTTTAACTGAAAACCGTCATCCTAACCGCTGGGACTTGGATAAAGCCGCTCCAAACCATCCCGTTCGTTTGCGCCACATTACTCGTCATGCTTCAGTCCTCAACAGTGCAGCACTGGCACTTTCCGGAATTGGACCGAATAGCTCAGATCCGCCGGGAATGAGGGTGGACCGTGACCCTAAGACAGGAAAACCAACAGGAATTGTATATGGCGGCGATACTTGGCTTTCTCAATATGTGATACCTCCCATTACTGCATCCGAACTGCAAAATGGGGCAAACCATCTGCTAAACGGGCTGCTCAAAAAAGGGATTACTGCAGTCCAGGATGCTACCCCTACCAATACGCTTGATGACTTGGAGTTCTGGGCAGCACGAATTCAGCAGGATAATTGGCCAATTTCCATTCAAATGATGGCAAATGAACATAATCATATGCCCATGGCTCGACACCTGGCAGAAGAACTGCCGGCCGGGATTTCAAAGCGCTTAGAAATGGGTTCGCTCAAAGTAGTGCTTGAAGCACTTCCTGAACTTTATCCCTCTATCCAGGAACTTTCTCGGATAGCGGTTGAAGCCACTGGTCGAAATGTACCAATAGCCGTTCATGTTGTTGACCCCGAAATGGTCTGGGCAGCAACAGAGGCTATTCGCTCGGCCCGGGAAAGGCATCCGAAAAACAACATCCGCCACCGGCTTGAACACCTTAGTCTTTGCCCAGAAGCATTTTTACCAGAAATTTCAGCATTAGGAATCATCGTCGTGACAAATCCAAGTCTTATTTATGATCATGGCGACCGATACCTTATCGATGTCGATCCACTCGAACATGAATGGCTGTATCGGATGAACAGCTTGCTGTCAGAAAACATCACACTTGCGGCCGGATCAGACGCACCCGTAGCTACATTCGATCCCTGGATTGGAATGAAAACGGCCTGTACGCGGACTTCATTTTCCGGCAGGACTATTGGTCCCGCTGAAAAACTGAACCGCTGGCAGGCTTTAGAAATGTATACAACAGGTGCAGCACTCGCTGGCGGTTGGAAGAAAGTACGCGGCATGATTCACCCAGGATACCAAGCCGATCTCATTCTGTTGGACCAGAATCCCCTTACCTGCACTTTGGAGGCTCTAAGCAGCATAAACGTACATGCAGCCTGGTCTGCCGGAAACCTTGTTTATCATAGATAATTAAGATATTCATTATTTTCATAGTTTGTAAAAAATAGGTGCTTCCCTTATAATGAATGTAACTTTCATGAAGGAAGACAATAGGATTTCCAGATTACTTTAGAAACTGGTTTTAGGGGGACATCATGGATACGAAAAAGACGATTCATCGATCAAGCACGGTAGATAATGCTATCTCAATTCTTTCATTGTTTCTAAAATATGACTCTATAGGGCTTATGGACATGGAACGGGAATTGGGCATCAGTAAGACGGCGGCTTTTCGCTTAGCTGCCACCATGACCGATCGCGGCTTTTTGGTAAAAAACCCAAAATCCAAACAATATTACCCTGGACCGATTCTTTTCCAATTAGTGCAAAAGTTCCAAGTGAACGATATAACCACTATCTCTCAGCCATATATACAGGAATTGGCTGAACGGACAAATGAGTCTATTTATCTATCGATTCGAACAGGAAACAGCTACATTTTTTTAACCGGAATTGATAGTATCTATCCCGTTAAAGTAACCATCCCCTTTGGCGATGAAATCGATTTAACTATAGGTGCTGCCGGAAAGCTGCATATGGCCTACATGTCGAATGCTGATATGGAAACCTACATCAAGCGGACTGGCTTTGAAAAAAATTCACCGGTTGACTTCGAAAATTTAGAGGAAGACCTAGCTAGAATCAGATCATTGAGCTATTCTACAAGTTTTGGTGAAGCTTTTCCAGATTCCGGCGGAGTCGTGGCACCAATCTGGGGTCTCGGTGAGGAGCCAACTGCCGCGCTTGGTCTCTTCCTTCCGATGTCACGTCTGTCTGACGATAAAAAGGATGAACTTGTTAAACTTGTTGTAGATTTTGCTGACAATATATCTGCCGAATTCAAAAGAAGGCAGGAAACAACACAATAAACGAGGGCGCAAGACGAACATAAGATTAATCCTATGTTCGTCTTGCTGTCCATGATCGTGCCACGAGAACCTGCTCCCGGGCAAGACCTTGTGATAACGGGAGTTCTAAGCCGTTAGCCACCAATGTTTTAATCCATCTCGATGATTGCGGATTACGTTCAACCAGTGTTTTCATATAGTCAATTGTGGTCTTGAGCAAATCCTCCGATGGTACGATCCGGCTAATCATTCTTCGCTCGAATCCCTCCTCAGCCGTTATCCGATTGCCGCAAAGGGCAAATTCTAAGGCTAAACCATGGTGCACCAATCTTGGCAGACTCTGAGTCCCTCCTGCCGCTGGAATCATTCCTAAACCGGCCTCAGGAAGGGAAAGAACGGTTCCCGGTGCTGCAAACCGAAAATCACAAAGCATCGCCATTTCCAGTCCCGACCCTACCGCAAAGCCATGCAATGCTGCAGCAATCGGTTTCGGAAACCGGCGAAATTCATCCCATAAATCCCGTTGCAATCTTACCCTTCGTTTCCTTATGACGGCAGGCTCTGTTCCAAATTCCGTTAAATCCGCTCCTGCACAAAACCCCCGCCCTGCGCCACAAAGGACGAGAGCGTCAACGGATGGATCATCACGAACCGCAAGTAAGGCTTCATATAATTGATCCCTTATTTCCACACTGAATGCGTTTAATTTGTCAGGCTTATTCAATGTAATCACTGCAATTTGTCCGTCTTTTTCCAAAAGGACCGCATGTTCTTTTTCTGTCAAAATGCCCCCTCCTTTTTAAATTTAGTCTAAAGATAGTTGGAACGAAGCGAATCTAGTGCACTATTCTCCTATAAAATTTGGAGTTCGCTTTTCGAGAAAGGACCTAACCCCTTCCATCCGATCCTGACTTGTCTGGAGCAGCATATAAATATCAAGTTCCAAGCGCAGTGCCTGTTCTAATGGCAGTTCACTTCCTCTTAACAGACACTCTTTCGTATATTGCAAGGAAAGGGTGGACATATTAACAAGCTGCTTAGCCTTGTTACAAGCCTCAACCCAAAGTAAATCATCTTCTATTAATTTGTTGACCAAACCTAAATGGAAAGCTTGGTGTGCCTGGACCACATCCCCTCCCAAGAGCATCGACATGGCAGGACCTTTGCCAATTAATCGCGGTAACCGCTGGGTAATCCCTCCGGCGGGTACCCGCCCCCAGGTTGATTCGGGAACGGAAAAGACCGCATTCTCAGTTGCATAGCGGATATCCGCTATGCAAGCCAAGCTTAGACCCAGTGACGCACAATATCCCTTAATGGCCGCAATAATCGGCACAGGCAACCGAGCCCACTCTTCAAGAGCAGCACAGGCAAGAGTCAAGGCTGAATAGGCTTCATCGCTGAAATCCTCTGCGTCATCCGGAGCAGGGAGACCG
Source organism: Neobacillus citreus (assembly GCF_018343545.2). Taxonomy (GTDB): domain Bacteria; phylum Bacillota; class Bacilli; order Bacillales; family Cytobacillaceae; genus Neobacillus; species Neobacillus citreus. Next base: position 29,004 of record NZ_JAGYPE020000033.1, read on the forward strand.
CTTGAAAAACACTTTCCCCGAGCACCCAACACAATGACTTTAATATCGTCTCGTTCTTGTACATCACGGGCAAGACTTAGAAGCTCTTGAGCCATTTCTGGATTGAATTGATTATGGTTTTCAGGGTTATTAAGCAGCACATGGGCGATACAATCATCGACCCACACGTCAAGAAAACGGTATTTCATTCATTAGACCTCCTCTTATAGGAAAAGTTAAATAACATAACATCTATTAATCTTATAAATCTGCACCAGACGCCCCTTGGCCGACCAGCTGAATCACCTCATCCGTATGCTGGCCAAGTGCTGGAGGGGGAAATGTTTGTGCCTCCCAGTCAGGACTACTCCAAGGCATTCCAAGAACCGGTGGGCCGCCGTCTATCATTAATCGTAGGATCTGACCATCATTGGCAAGCTCATTTATTCCATTCACACTAATAGGTGTTCTCGGCTTTTCCGGTATCTTCTGATTTAGTATATAATCAGCCGTAAATTGACAAGCCGTTTCATATTGGGAAGCATCTATTTGGATGCCGCTCCCCGCCGCCATTCGAAAAAGAAGTGCGGCAGCTAAAGCAAACGCGCCATGAATCCCCGCTCCAATATCGCTTACTGAAAAACCAGGGAGCCACGGTCCTTCTTCTGCTTCAGAATGGTTAGTCAGCGCCGCCATTCCAGACATCGCTTCCAACGTTGGCCCATAGCCAACAAAGTTACAGTATGGTCCCGTCTGCCCAAAGGCGGAAAGAGAAACCATGGTAAGGTCCGGCCGATGTTTCCAAAGCTCCTCCTTCGATAATTGAAAATTAGGCATAACCCGTGGGCTGAAATTTTCAACAAGCACATCACTTACCTTAACTAGCTCGAGAAATTGTTGACGGTCAGACGGCAAACGGAGGTCTAACTGGACACCAAGCTTATTACGATTCAATTCCCTGAAAAACGGGGCTGAGGAGCCCTGATTTGAACGGATCCCATCTGGACGATGGGGTGCCTCCACCTTAATGACCTTTGCCCCTAAATCTGCAAAGATCCTAGTGCAATAGGGACCTGACCACATACCGGTCAAATCGAGGATCCTAAGTCCCTTCCAAGATGGTTTGTTGAAAAAAGTGCCCTGTTTAATAGTAGGAACTGGTCCTTTATTTACCTTCCAAGGAAGCCGCATTCCTATTATCTTGGAGCTGGTGGCTTCCCAAACACCTCGGGCGTCCAAGTGCGGACAAGCAAGCACCTCTTCAACGGTCTGGGCTTTCGAAAATGGCAGCCGGAGTGCCTGCCCTGTCATAAATAATTCTTCACGCGTCATCCTTCGGCTCCAGTTTCCCAATTCTTCTTCCAATCTTGAACAGTCCATCTTGCGTCCCTCATTATTCAACCATTCATTCCGAAGGGGAAGTTCCGCCCATCTCGCTAACAATTCCCACTTTTCATCGACAGGCGCCCCGACAAAGGCCCAGCCGTCAAGAGCCGGCAAAATGGTCATCGGTGCCAATTTGTTATGACGGTTGCCGGTTCTGCCACGGGAAATTCCTGTGGCCAAGCAGGTGGAAAAGGCTCCTTCAAGGGCGCTGACAGCAATGGTAAGGGCATGAATTTGCACAAATCGCCCCTTTCCGGACCAACCCCTTTCAACCAGACCAAGCAGCCCTGCTGTTGCCGCATGAGCACCAACTAAATAAGCAGCCGGATATCCCCCAACATTCATAGGAGGAAAATCAGGGGCCCCGGTAAGGGACATCCACCCCCCAAGTGCCTGAAGTGCATATTCCTCATCTGAGTCAACACCCGAAGGGAACTGAATACAGATTCCGATACAAGTTTTCGGTAGATCAGTCAGCAGCCTTCTTGTATCATCTGAGATATGACTATCCCAAAGAATAATGTCCCACTGTTCCTTTAGAAGTCTTATCACTGTCTCGGTGAACTCTTTTTCGCACGTGGTTTCTACCATTACTTTGTTTGAATCCCTAAAAATAGATGTAGATGTTGAACTAGTCCGTATCTTTGTTACCGCGGCTCCACTTTCGGCAAAGAGCCTTCCAGCGTAGCCGCCAGAAGGACCGGCTGTTAATTCCAAAATCCGAAGTCCGATTAATAGTTCCGTTTCGAGCCCCTTTGCCATAACCCTTTTCACACCCTCAAAAATGGATTAGTCTGCCGTTGGCAAAGCAACCGGTTTTTTCAGCTGCATATCAACACCACAGCATTGGACCGTTCCTTCCCCTGCTTTAGTACAAAGAACTTCACTACCGCACTCCTTGCATTCCAAGCGTTTTCCAAGCTGGTTAGCCATTACCTTCACTCCTTTTTCACTCAGTAGTTGAGTCACTTAAAAAGATGTTCCTTCATTAGAACCTTCCAGGCTTATTTCTTTTCTAAAGGGTTACCGCAGCATTTCAAGTCTGCAATCCCTGCTTTCGTTATGATAAATTCACTATGACAATTCGGACATACATATTTAGTACCAATCTTAACCGACATTCTCCCTGCCTCCTTGGTGATATTGAAATGAATAGTGTTTAAAGCTATTTACTTATCTTTGCTCCTAACGGCTCAACCCCAATGATTTCCTCTTTTTCCAACGATTCGATTTGATTTTCGGACAGTCCCATGAGGCCTTTTAATACATATTCATTATGCTGGCCAAGCTTTGGCGCAGGGCTGTGATGTTCAAGACGAGTACCAGAGAATTTTACCGGCCAGGAAGGAAAAGCATGAGTTCCGTTGAGATCACGAGTCACTTCTTGGAACATTCCTTGTAAAAATGGATCCTCCTCCATCTCATCTACCTCAAGTACAGGCCCAGCACTTATTCCTGCATGCTGAAGTAAATCAGCTGCCTCATAATGACCTAATTTTATTGTCCAGCTTTCTACTAATTGGTCGAGTTCATCTTGATGCCGACAACGGCACGAAGCTGTTTGAAACCGCTCGTCAGTCGCCAATGATGGCTTATCAATAACCCCACAAAATTTCCGCCATTCTTCATCATTCGTGATCGAAATCGCTACCCAAGAATCTTCTCCTTTACTGCGGTAGACACCGTGGGGAGCCATATTGGGCTGACGGTTACCAGTACGTCCCCAATTGCGTCCATTCAGGGAGACATCTGCAATCGGCTGGCCAATAAAATTGGCACAAGCCTCCGTTTGCGCGACCTCCACGTGCTGCCCCTTGCCTGTCCGGTTTCGATATTCCAGCGCAGCCAATAATGCATAGGTCGTATGAAAACTTGAAATGACATCCCCCACTCCTGAAATGATCAACGGATTCTCATTATCGTATCCGTTTGTCTGGGCAATGCCGGACAGAATTTCAAATGTGTAAGCAAAACCCGGCTTGTCGCGATAGGGACCCGTACTGCCATAAGCAGGCATGGAGACGTAAATGATCTCCGGATTCACTTTTTGAAGTTCTTGATAGGAAAGACCGAAGTTTTCCATTACCCGTGGAGAGAAATTCTCAATTACCACATCACTTTTTGCCACTAATTCCTTAAACAACTCCAAGCCTTCAGGTACATTCAAATTGAGAGTCAGCCCTAATTTGTTCATATTTGCAGCGTTCCATTGTGGTCCCAATTCCCACCAATCCTTCTCTCCAGAAGGTGCCATTGTATATCTAAATCCGTCAGGGAACTGTATTGATTCCACCTTAATCACTTCGGCTCCAAGTGCCCCAAGATAGGAGGTACACAACGGGCCGGACCACCACATGCTTAGATCAAGAATGCGAATGCCTTCCAAAGCAAAAGTTGACATGTTGTTATCCCCTTTTTTTATCATATAGATCACTAAATGACCCCTTCAGCCTCCAGACTAGAAAGCTCAGATTCCGAAAATCCTAAAAGGTCATGATAGATACGCAAATTATGTTCACCTAGCAGCGGAGCCGGACTACTTATTCTCCATGGGGTTTCGGACATACGGTACGGAGCGCCAGGCTGAGAGACTTTTCCCATCACAGGATGGTCAACTTCGACGAAGAATTCCCGTTCTTTATACTGTGGAAAGCTGAGTATTTCTTCAAAGTTGGGAACAGGGTTCACTGGGATTCGCCATTCCGTTCCAAGTTGGATAATTTCTTCCCTTGTATGCTCCATCAGCCATTTATCGAATCTTTCCCGAAATAGCTCCTTATGTTGTAATCGATAGTAAAGGGTTGTAAATCGCGGGTCGTCAATCCAATCGTACATCTCCGTCATCAAACAAAAGTCTTGCCAGTGCTGCCCTGTAAGAAGATTAATCCCGATATACCCATCCTTGCATTTCTCTATGCTCGGCATCATGACATATCTCTTTGTATACTTAGAAGGACTAGTAGGAAAAGAGTTTTGAACAGTCGGATACGATCTTTGCAGCAGTCCGCATTCGGTAATCGATACATCCACGTGTTTTCCAATCCCCGACCTCCTCCGCTCGAATAAAGCAGCCATGGTTGACATTGCGGCAAATGCACCAGTAAGGTATTCCAGGATTCGTAGCTGGCCTCCTGCCCTTAGTGGCTCTCTTGTCGGCTCACCTATCGAACTAATAAATCCGCTCATCGCTTGAGTAATTAATTCTGTTCCCCTATAATCCCGGTACTTTCCTGACTGGCCAAAGTTAGAGATAGATGTCATGACCAACCTTGGATTGATTTCCTTTAACACTTCATAGCTTAAACCTAAGCTGCCCATCACCTTCGGGCTGAAGTTTTCGACAAGTATATCTGCCTCACGAACCAAATTTTTGAGGATTGTTACGGCACGTTCCGATTTTAAATTGAGGGTAATTCCTTGCTTATTGTTATTCAAATAGGCGAACAGCCCGCTTGCATTAAGATCAGAATTGTCATTTGGAAACGGTCCTTCCTGTCTTGAGGGATCACCGGATTTTGGCTGTTCTATTTTAATGACTTGCGCTCCTAAGTCGGCCAATAGCTTCGTACAATACGGTCCAGCAATATGCCAGGATAGGTCGACTATCTTTAGTCCATTAAGCGCCTGCTTTGTCACTTTTTTCACCCCGTTTCTTAGATAAAAAAGAGGGACATCACTCATGCTGAGTACAATATGTCCCAATCAACTTATTTTAGATCCTGATTAAGAACGAACGGCTATTGAATCAATTGCAGGATTTGATTGTTTTCCTAAAGATTGACTGATTTGCTTTAAAAACGCTGAGGCATTGCCTAAATTCAACTGCTGGCTCTTAAATCGGCGATAGCAGAATTGCAGCGGATAGTCGAGATCAATCCCCATCCCCCCATGCAATTGATGCGCTCCTGTTAATACGTTTTGTCCCGCTTTACCAAGCCAAACTTTAGCAATTGACACTTCTCTTTCCGCCGGCAAACCTGCTTCTAATCGCCAAATGGCCTGATAGGCAGCCAAGCGTCCGCCTTCCACGATGGTAAACATGTCTGATAAGCGGTGCTGAACAGATTGGTAACTGCCGATAGGGCGTCCGAATTGGCGGCGCTCTTTTACATAGTCATTCGTTACTTCCAGAGCCCTTCTTAGTACACCCGCCATTTCAACACATTGTAAAGCAGCAGCCATTTGAATTGTCTTCTGCGTTACAGACCATCCATTATTTATATCACCTAAGGCGTCTGAGCTTAAAAGGGTAACATTCTGGTACTCCACCTCATAAAGGCGGTCTGGCCCAACGGCTGGGAGCGGCTTAAAATGGATGCCAGGCTGACTGCCCTTTACCAAGAAAAGACTCAATCCCTGCTCTCCAACGCTTTGGCCACTGGAGGTTCTTGCTAATGTAAGCAGGTAATCAGCTGATTCGCCAAAAGGCACAAATAACTTTTTACCAGAAAGGGAGTAACCATCACCATCAGCATCTGCTAAGGCAGCTACATGTCTTAAGTCATAATGGGCTTTTGGCTCGGACATCGCTCCAGTAAAAATAAGCTTTCCCTCAGCAATTTGCGGCAGCAGCATTCGCTTTTGTTCTTCTGTTCCATTTTCTAATAGCGGGATTACACCATATGAAATGGTTGAAAGAAACGGAGCTGGAAGCGCTGCCCACCCAGCCTCCTCCACCACTATAGCCAAGTCCATTAAGCTTCCGCCCACTCCGCCATATTCTTCTGGAATAATCAGCCCCAGAAAACCCAATTCAGCAATTTCCTTATAAAGAGCAGGTGAGAATCCATTATTAAGCGTTTCAACTTTTCTTAACTCAGAAATGGAGCACGTTTCTTTAAAAAATTTGTGTGCTGTACTCTTGAACTCTTCTTGAATTTCATTTAAGCCAAATTCCATTGCTTCACACCTCTCATCATGTGTTTCGCCGCTTAAATTTAGGTAGTGCTAGTTCTGGCGTAACCTGGTCTACCACTACTTCAACGGGCATTCCAATGAATAATTCATCAGGCTCACAATCTATCATATTGGAAACAATACGTACCCCTTCTTCCAACTCTACAAGTACAACCTCATAAGGGACTTTAAAGGTAGGAAAGGTTGACCGCTGATAAACAACGTAGCTATAGATTGTTCCTTTGCCATCAGCCGGAACCCACTCCATATCAAATTTTCGACATTTGTGGCAAACCGGGCGAGGTGGATGCATATAGGATTGGCAATGCTTACATCTTTGTAAATGTAATTTCTTTGTTTCTTGAAGCAGCGCCCAATAATCTTTTGTGTCTTCATTCATTTGAGGCTTGAGAATCTTTGCTTCCGGATTATAACGTACCATCATTCTTTACCTCCTTCTTAAAATCAGTCCACTTGTTGGAACACCTAGACCGCCTGTAACTAAAACATGCTCAGCATCTGCAATCTGTGTTGTGGAAGTTCCGCGAATTTGACGGACGCCTTCTGTTATAAGGTTCATCCCATGAAGATATCCTTCCGACATAAGTCCGCCAGATGTATTGATTGGCAGTTCGCCATCAGGACGAATTCGGTGTCCACCTTCACAATAAGCAACACCCTCGCCTCTTCCCACAAATCCAAGTGCTTCCAATTGCATTGGAACCAGTGGACTAAATGCATCATAAAATTGCGCTACATCAATGTCCTTTGGCGTTACACCGGCCATTTTGAACAACAGGTTTCCATACGCCTCGACTTCAGGCAGGAATGCGATATCATCGCGATAATAGCTGGTCATCACTTCGCCGTTTGTAGACATTCCCTGAATTGCTCCGGAAATATAGGCGGGGCGATGCTTTAAATGCTTAGCTCGTTCAGCCGACGTAACAATTACCGCAATGGCACCATCAGTACTTAAACAGCAGTCATGTCTTCTTAACGGAGCAACATTGATTGGTGAAGCTAGATATTCTTCCATCGACAGCGGCCGGTCGTAGAACATCGCGTTAGGATTGCGGTTGGCATTTTCACGATTGACAAGTGACACCCACCCTAATTGGCCGTCATTTACACCGTATTGGTGAATATAACGTTGGGCAAACATCGCTACCCAGGCAACCGGGGTAAGCAAACCATACGGGTGATACATTCCCATATACGTATCACCGGCGACCCTATTAGGTTCAAAATCACCATATGTTACTGGTCCTGACGCGTCTCTGATGGAACGTACACATACAACCGTATTTGCCATACCAGATGCTACAGCAGCAACAGCATGGGCGATTGTCCCGCAGCTCGCTCCGCCGCCGTATGGGATCTTACTAAAGAAACTTAGGTTTGGAATCCCTAGAGCCCGAACAATTTCAACCTGTTCGGCTGAATCAAGCGTGTAGTTAACCATTCCATCAATATCTTCTACTTTTAAACCAGCATCTTCAACAGCGGCCAAAATGGCTTCAAGCGCCATTTGCAGCTCTGTCCGCCCGCAGTTACGACTGAATTCTGTCTGACCAATACCTACTATCGCTGTTTTATCACGAATATTTTCCATACTATTACCTCCTCGTAAGAGCTACGACAGCCTTGCCCGATGCATGGTTGCCAAGTGAATTTCTACCGGTAAACTCCACCTCAACCAGGTTCTGTCCATCTTCCTGATACTTTTTAGTCACGCTTCCGATGATGGTCATTCGATCGCCTGGGTAATTAGGAACAGCGAGCCTTAAGACAATGCTCTTTAGTTCACCGGTCGGCCCGGACCAATCAGTAAGATACTTCCCGATTAAACCATTTGTCGTTAGAATGTTCATAAATACATTGTCAGCCCCAGCCTTACGGGCTGCATGGTAATCATGGTGGACATCCGCATAATCATGCGTCGCTGAAATTGCTCCGCCGACTACTAAAGCAGCGGTAATCTCTCGCTCATGCACTGGCAGCTCATAGCCAACTTCAACATCATCCCATGTAATGGCAGCTTGACTTAAAACGTTCATTAAATCCCCCTCCTATTCTTTTGAAATGGCGTTATAGGCCAAGATCGTAAAGGTTTGTTTACAGACCAGTTCCTCGCGCTGATTATAGAACTTGTAGAGGAACGTAACGAAGTAACCCGGACCTCGTACCGTTTGCTTTTCAGACGAAATTTTATCGACGGAAATCGTATAGCTGATTTGGTCCCCAAGCTTCATTGGAGCAAAATATTCCTGCCCTTGTTCAGTGGCTACAATGGATGAATAACCCTGCTTTGCCAATTCCGCCACCAAAAGTTCCATCGAATTCGGCTCCCTGTTTGCCTTGGGCCATAGCGGGCTCATAGTATATACTTGAACCTGCATGGGAGGAGCAATGATCCCGCCATATTTTGACTTATCAGCATATTCATCATTCTGATACAACGGGTTAGTGTCCTCCATTACCTCACACCAATGTCGAATCATTTGCTTGCAAACCTGATCAGGCCCTTCGATCAGTTCAGAATCAATACCAACAAATTCCCTCATTTTTTCTTCCGTTAAGGGCATTTCATCTTCCTCCTTGAAATCTATTAAGTTTTCTGGATTGCCAGCGCTTTCAAAAGACTTAACTCTTAGGCAGCCCAAGACCAAATCGGGCAACAAGGTCACGCTGAACGTCATTAGCGCCGCCGCCAAATAGGTACACCAAACGCTTCTTCGCATGTTCTGGGGCGTATCCATCAGCTACCGCCCATTCGGAACCCGTCTCCATTTGACCAAACATCCCCATAACCTGCATGCACGTATCAAACACCTTTTGATTAAGTTCTGCTGCAAACACCTTGTTCATGGATGGCCGGTAAGGTGCAGCCTTTTCATTCGAATGTCCCCAGGCTGCCCTGTAGTTTAGCAATCTAAGAATCTCCATTTCAACAGTCAATTCAGCAAGGCTGTCACGCACCCCCGGCTGGTCTATCACACGAGCACCATCAAACTCATTTTCACTGGCCCATGTAATCGTCTCTTCGATCATTCGTTCCATCCTTGAATACGTTGACAACATCAGACGCTCTAACGATAGCTGGGTTGTAATATATTCCCATCCTTTGTTTTCCTCACCGACAAGTGCACTTAGCGGAACCCGAACGTTATCATAGTAAGAAACATTCGATCTTTCCCCAATCAAATTCATCGGAGTGACTGAAAAACCTGGCAAACTGGTTGGAACTAAGAAGATTGAAATCCCTTTATGTTTAGGTGCATCCGGATCGGTGCGGGCCGCCAGCCAGATGTAATCAGCCATGTGAGCATTGGTTGTAAAAACCTTTTGTCCATTGATGACGTAAGAGTCACCATCTCTAACCGCCCTTGTTTGTAACGAAGCAAGATCCGTTCCGGCCTGAGGTTCCGTGTAGCCTACCGCAATTTCTACTTCACCTTTTAGAATTTTCGGCAAAAAGTAATTTTTCTGCTCCTCTGTCCCCAGTTTCATTAGAGTAGGCCCTACTGTTTCAAGGGTAATAAATGGGATGTTTACACCAGTCCGCTCTATTTCCTCCAAAAAAATATATTGTTCAAGCGGAGTTCTCCCCTGTCCTCCATATTCAATTGGCCAGCCGATCCCAAGCCAGCCGTCCTCGCCAAGTTCCTTAATGTATTGGCTCCACAAGGGGCCGCCATCCGGATTTTCCTTTAGCTCGTTCAGGAGTTCGGGTGTAATATGGCTGTCTAAATACGTGCGAATTTCTTCTTTCAATTTTCGCTGTTCATCCGTTAAATCAAAACGCAACATTTTCACCTTCTTTTCCTATTTTTGAAAAATAGATTGCTAGTTTAAATGACTTCTCGGTCTAGTCCTCTACTAAAAAATTTAAGACCCTAGGATTTCGAGTTTATGGTTTCACAGTTTCACCGATAAATTGCTCCCGAAGATCCCTTTTAAGAATCTTGCCCGAAGATGTCCGCGGGAGTTCCTGAACAAATTCAATTTTTGCTGGACATTTAAAGCTCGCCAGCTTCTTCCGGCAAAATTCAGCGAGTTCCTCCACTTTTGGCGGCACTTCCGGATTATTGCTTACGACGACAGCCATAACCTCCTCGCCCCACTCTAAAGATGGTGTGCCAATAACAGCTACATCCGATACTTCCGGATGCTCGAGGAGAACATCCTCGATTTCTTGAGGTGATATGTTTTCCCCGCCGCGAATGATCATGTCAGAACTGCGGCCGCTTAAAAATAGGTATCCATCTTCATCCAGCCACCCCATGTCCTTTGTGTTAATCCAGCCATTTACAATCGTTTCATTAGAGGCATCTGGACGATTCCAATACCCTTTCATTGCTCTTTCCGTACAGACATAAACATTGCCGATTGTATTAGTTTCCACAGGCTTGTTTTCATCATCAAGAATCATGATTTCAACCCCAGGAAGCGGCTTTCCAACTGATGCCAGCCTGCGGATTTTTTTGTTAATTTCCTTAGGTGTTCCTGTCAGCTTGTGGTCGTCAGGCCCAAGGACGCTGACGGTGGAGGTGGTTTCTGTCATCCCGAATGCATTTGCGAAGTTGGTCGTAGGTGGAAATAGATCAATAGCACGGCGAATAACTGGAAAAGGCATCGGTGCTGCCCCGTAAGAGAGACTCTCTAAATTGCTTAGATCAGTTGACTGAAAGTTGTGATGATCCATCACCCGCTTGAGCATGGTCGGTACCAAAAAAGAGTGGGTAGCTTTTTCTTTCTCTACAGCATGCAACCAGGCGTCTGCTTCAAATTGGCGCAGCAGAATCAATCGCCGTCCGGAGTAGATACAGTTGCAAATACTTGTAGCACCTGCAACATGATAGCTTGGAACACAAATGATGGAAGACCCCTTCGGCGTGCCATCAGCTGCCTCCGAATGGCCCATGACATAGGTGGTTAGCTGGTCGTTTGTAATCATGACCCCTTTTGGTCTGCTGGTGGTGCCGCTTGTATACAAAAGGACGGCCAAATCATTGGAGTCAACATCGGCAAAGTCAAATAACGGTTCTGAGACTCTTTTTAATACTTCTTCATAATCCGGACCGATTTGGTGTGCCCCTCCAATGCAAATGACGGATTCGATCCCCGTTTCAGCTAACAACGGCTGAAGCATCTCAGCATAACGTTGTTCCACAATCAGAACCTTTACGCCAGAATCCTTCAGCATAAAAGCCAATTCATCAGCCTTTGCACGGTAATTGATCGGTACAATTGCTGCCCCTATTTGAAAGGACGCAAAAAAGGCCTCAACTGATTCTGGACAGTTGGTTGTTATGATGCCGACTCTATCGCCATGTCCGATTCCATATGAAGCAAGTGCAGCTGCAAGAAGGCTTGTGCGGTTCATTAATTGTGAGTACGTTTGACACTGATTGCCAAACGTCACGATCTCCTGCTCAGGAACAATGCTGCCGGCAATATTTAATAACAAATAAGCATTCACCCTATCCCCTCCTTTTAAAAAAATGGTTTCTCAGTTGTGTTAATTTTCTGAATTATCATTGCTATTGCGATTATAATAATATATAATTACGAATATAGCAATATTAAATTTTAAAAATATTTAAATCATTAAATTACACAGAATGACAAAATCTTACAAACAATCCTCTTTCGTCTTGAAAAAACAAAATCATTGCGGAGGAACCTTTTGGGGATTATTAGCAGAAATCTAGAATAGTAAGGAGTGATGAATTTGAAGACAAAAAGAAAAGTAGACCGGAGAGTTGCACGGACAAGACAAATGCTGAAGGATGCTCTCATTTCCTTGATAAGCGAAAAGGAATTCGCAGCAATTTCGATAACGGATATCATCAATCGTTCGGATCTAAATCGATCTACCTTTTACGCCCATTTTTGTGACAAGGAAGAGCTGTTAGCATGCATCATTAATGAATTAATTGAAGGGATGATGAAAAGCATGCAGGAATCCCCCTCCATTACCGATCCATGCCAAAATGGTTATGCCAGACCCACCCATGCAACAATTCAGCTCTTTACATATGTAGCTGAACATGCCCATTACTACAAAACAATGCTGAACAATCAGCGTGTACCGCAATTAGCTCAGCGTCTTTCAGATACCTTATATAAGTTTTATTTAAAGGAAATTGAAAACCACCCAGACCGTGAAGATCCACTTAATCTTAATAAAGGCTTTTTTGCCTGTTATCTTACCTCTGCTGTGATTGGATTTATTTATCATTGGGTCGTTATCACAGATTTAAAATACTCTCCAGAATTTATTGCAAAAGAACTGACCAAAATCTTTACCATGAAACCATACATTCCCTATTTACAGCCTTCAACTTCATGCTAATTGACCTTTTGCCTAACAAGATTCCGCCTTCTGGAAGAATTCCAACAAATCCTTCATTTATGTTGTAAATCTTGCTTTTTTTCAATATTTTTTGGGTTTATATTGATTTAGCAACATTTCTTGTATTTTTAATGATTGATACAGGAGGTATTTCCTATTTATAATCTGTTAACAGAATAGTCAGAAATAATTTTTCTGGGATCATCAAAGCAATGAAGGAAAGGAGAGTGATGTTGGAACCTAGATTTGCGCCGTTTGAAAGCGCTTTAATCAAAGTGGTTTACTGATATGATTCTATTTAATGGGGGAATTTTAGTGGAAAATACGGTAACACGAAAACAATGGATCCAGTTTGTTGCTTTAGTATTTGGGGCGTTTATTTGTATCGAAGCCATGGTATTTCAAGCCCCGGCAGTTCCGATCATCGCTCAGCATTTTAAGGTTCCTCCATTTTTGGCCGGCTTGATTATTCTGTCATTTTATATCACTTCAACGGCCTTCTATCCGCTTGCAGGAAGAGTCGCAGACCGAATTGGCAGGAAACGCGTTATTTTGTTTGGGATGATTATCTTTACCATCTCTGAGTTCGCAGCCGCTTTAAGCCCCACCTTCTCCTTCCTCCTGGCTGCACGTGTCGTACAAGGATTTTCAGTATCCTGCATCCTGCCGGTGGCACTCGCTTACATCGGAGTCCTGTTCCCGCCTGAAAAACGTGGAACCGCTTCTGGAATTTTTTCTGCTTTTCAAGCATTGGCTTCCACAACAGGAGCGGTAATTGCCGGTTATTTAATCAGTATTTATGGATGGCCTATTGTGTATTGGGTGAGCGGAGGACTGACCGCCATTGGCTTTTTTGTTATTTTGGCGCTAGTTCCAGAATCAAAGGGTGAAGGCAGCAAATCCGTTGATATTATTGGAACCATCTTGATTATCATTGCGACTGGATGTTTATTGACGGTTTCAACGCTTGTAAGAAATTACGGCGCAGCATCGGCAATCACCTTAGGAACGCTGGCAGTCGGTATACTATCAGCCATATTAATATGGGTTACGCAAAACCGAAAGGCGAATCCGCTGATTGAGGTCTCACTATTAAAAAGCAGATTATTCACCGTAGTAGTAGTAGCCAATTTGGTCATTGTAGCGGCCTATCAGCTATTCATCTATGCCATGAACTTTTTTCTTACGACAAGACCTGGCGGGAATGTAGCAGAAACAGGCTGGTTTTACACGGCTATCTATAGCTCTGCCTTCCTCGGAAACTTGATTTATGGAAAACTCTCAGACAAATTTAACGGAAAAAAACTATTAATTTCTATCCTTTTGCTGCCCGTTCTTACCTTATTCGTATACGCATTTTCAGTAAATACAGGAACAGCCTTTAATTTTATTTTTATCTTAACCTTCATCTTTGGATTTGGAATGGGAGCGAATACTCCGCTTATTATCAAATACGCATTAGGGGAAATGGCAGCCGAAAAATATGCGGCCGGATCGTCTCTATTTCAATTCATCAGGGACTTTGGCGCTCCTTTTGGTCAGGTTACGGGGATTGTTATCTTTACAACCCTGACCACTAGTTTTACCCAAACTGCTTTACTGAATCAGGCAGAACAGGCGGGGGTCAAGGCAAGTCTTATGACTGCGGTTGAGCAAGCAGGAAGTACGGGAGGAAGTCAAATCGATGAAGGGCTCACCAATGAGTTACAATCGCTCGGGATTAAGTTTGAAGATTTACTGACAGCAGCTAAGACGGAAGGTTTTTCTGACGCCTTGCAGATTCTCGCTTTCATTACCATTGGCTTTTTCGTCCTTTCCATTCTAATTAGCCTGTTTATTCCGAATAAAAAAGCGAGTCCCCATTCCATTAATAGAAATAAAGCAGGAACCCCGCCAAAAATAGACGATAATTTGGAAACAGAAGCTTTATAATAATATAAAGATGCCGCTAACTCGATGGCTTAGCGGCATCTTTTATGATTAAGAGATACTTAAATCCAGTTTTTGAAGTTCGTCTCTTAACTTCCTCTTCAATATTTTTCCAACACCGTTTCTAGGCAGATTTTCCACAAACAGAACTCGTCTCGGAGATTTATATTTTGCAAGTTTTTCTTGCGTATAACGGATGATTTCCTCCTCTGTTACCTCTTTCCCAGGCTTTATCACCACGCAAGCGACAACCTCTTCTCCCATTCTTTCATCAGGCAGGCCAATTACGGCGACATCCGAAACCGCATCATGATTACTTAAAACTTCTTCTATATCTCGAGGATAAATGTTAAAACCACCGCGAATGATTAAATCTTTCTTACGGTCTACAATATAAATGTAATCTTCGTCATCCATCATAGCCAGATCACCGGTGTATAACCAACCATCTCTAATCGTTCTTTCCGTCTCCTCCAGCAAACCATAATATCCGGGTGTAATGGCTTCCCCTTGGACGATAATCTCGCCAATTTCTCCTTTTGGAAGTTCATTCCCTGCTTGGTCCACAATTTTAACTTTCACATAAGGATAAGGTGTACCTGCAGAACCACGTTTGATCGGCACACCGTCCCGATGACCGGAAACACCGCCAGTTGCCGTTTCTGAAAGTCCATACGCTTCACGTATTTCCGCATTAAATCTTTTTTCAAAGCCTTCGATTACAGAGAGCGGCAAATTAGCTGATCCACAGTTTACAAATTCTAAGCTAGAAAGATTATATTGGTTAGGAATGGAACTAAACGCCAAATCATGAACCATTGCCGGAACAACGGCAAATTGTTTAACCTTAAAGGTTTCAATCGCTTGGCATACTTTTTCTAAATCATATTTTGAAAATACAACGATGGAATCACCTAAAATAAGATTAGTAATCATAGCTCCAAAACCATAAATATGTGCTAAAGGTAAAACCCCAATGGTTGTACCACGCTCAGTGTTTCCTTGGGTTAATTTCATTTCATACGCATTCATCGGACCGACTGTAAGATTTTTATGAGTAAGCATGACCCCTTTTGGTCTCCCTGTTGTACCGGAAGTATAAAGAATGACAGCAACGTTTTCTTCGTTTGCATCTTCCAATACCTCTTCCGATATATCAATATGTTCGATGGCAGGATATAACTCAATAATCTCGTAACCCTGGTACGCCTCCCTGTCTTCTATTTCATCAATAACAAAATATTTAATAGGGTGGGTTAAATTCTGAGCAGCACTTATGATTTTTGGTAAAACTTGTGCAGATGTAAAGATCGCTTTTGCCTTCGAATCATTGACAATATAATGCACTTCATTAGGATTTAAAACATACATGACGGGAATGACAATGTTACGGGCATGAAGGATGCCTTGAAAAGAAAAAATCACTTCTGGATTATTTTGCATACTAACAATAACTCTTTCACCATCGGAAATTCCATGATTTCTTAAGAGAATCCCTATTTTCTTAGCGATTACCTCAACTTCCAGGTTGGTGTAGACTTTTTCACCATGATATAAAAAGGGATACTCCCCATACTGTTTCTTTGTGTGTTCAATCAAATCCGTCAGCAGCATGATATTCCTCCTCGATCCAATTCATCTTTTATAGATTCATGAACTTTTACCAATTTAAAGCCACTGCTGCTCTTTCCTTATATTGCTGAATACTGCCAAGGTAATTTTCATAGTACCGCGCTCGTTTTAAATAAAGCTGGCAATCAAGCTCCTCGGTAAATCCGATCCCTCCATGAATTTGGATACTATGGGAGGCTATGCGAATATAAGCTTCCGTAACAAAAGCACGTGCGCTAAAGATTGCCGCTTCCCTATCTGCCGCATTCGTTTCAAGGGTCCAGTTGGCGTAGTAGCTTAACGACCTGGCAGTCTCCAAATCTGTTTTCATATCAGCAATTCGATGTTTAATCGCTTGGAAGCGGCCAATCGGCTGACCAAATTGAACGCGAATATTCGCATATTCTGTAGTCATTTCGACCAGCCGGTCCATTCCCCCAACCATCAGTGAACACAAAGCTGCATTTACATGAAGCAAACCCTCCTGTAAAATGGACCAGCCTTGATTGATTTCCCCCAACAGTTGCTCGGTCGAAATAGCCACATTTTCGAACGTTATTTCAGCCAACTGTCTGGTTTCATCAAAACATTTTTGCTTGCGTGTTGCTGCATTTATTTCTTCCCTGTCTAGTAATACTAACGACAGTCCCGCTCCATCTATTCCGTCCGAGGAGCGCACTAGCAACAAATATGTGTCAGCAGTTTCCCCTTCTGGGACTAACGATTTTGTTCCATTAATGACAAGTGAGCTTCCCAACGTTTGAGCAGAAGTTCGTACCTCATCGGGATGATAGCCTCTCTTCGGCTCCAGCCAGGCAAGTGTAACCGTTCTTGATCCCGTTGCAATCTGCGGCAAATACTTTTGCCTTTGCTGTTCCGTTCCGTACTTTTCTATTAACGGAGCGGCGAAGGCAACCGTTTCCAAATAAAGTCCCGGCAAAAGGGCACGCCCTAATTCCTCAAGGACTGGAACCAGATCAAGTGCTCCAAGTTCAGCCCCTTCATATTTCTCCGGAATGGTGATGGCTGTACACCCGAGGTCCGCTAAACCCGTGAATGCTTTCGCGAATGATTTAACCTCTTCCTTGATAAAATCCCTAGCGATATTGGTTTGTCCGTGTCCATCCAAAAATTTACGGACAGAATGGCGAAACATTTCCTGCTCTTGGCTCAATGAAAAATCCATATCTTTCTGCACCTCCTATTCGATTAGCGTCCCATATCCTTTGGCAGACCGAGAATTCTTTCGGCAATCGCATTTTTCTGAATTTCACTCGTTCCACCGCCGATTGTCATTCCAAATGAATAAAGGTAATTTTTTTGCCAGAATGAATCCACGATTGCATCCTCTTTCCACAATAATCCCTGGTGTCCATGCAGCGATACTGCGTAAGAAAACATTTCCTTTGTCAGTTCACTCACAAGAAGTTTATCCATCGAGCCTTCTGCACCAGGATAGCCTCTTTTGATCGTTGTTGTTAAATTGCGATAATAGTTTAATAGCGCACCTCGCGTTCGTGTGTAAAGGTCAATCATCCTTTGGCGGACAAAGGGGTCTTTAATTAATGGGCGTCCATTATCCTGAAGCTCTTTTGCAAGCTTTACAAAATCACCAAATTGCTGTTCCAGTGTAAACAGCTGGGCACCAATCCCCGTCCGCTCGTGCATGAGCAGGGTAATCATAACCTTCCAGCCTTCATCGACTTCACCCACAATATCCTCATCATAGGCGACAGCATCATTGAAATACACTTCATTAAAATCATGTTCCCCATCCATTTGGATGATAGGTCTCGTTTCAACACCAGGCTGATGCATATCTACCAAAAATACCGTGATGCCTTTTTGTTTTTTCTCATGATTAGAGGTTCTCGCAAGCAAGAAGCATTTGTCAGCCAAATGGCCATAACTTGTCCATACTTTTTGGCCATTAATGATCCAACGATCTCCATCCTTCACCGCGCTTGTTTTGAGTGCGGCAAGGTCTGACCCTGCGTTTGGCTCCGAATATCCTTGACACCAAACCTCTTCCCCGGTGAGCATTTTTTGGATGTATTTTTGCTTTTGTTCCTCCGTTCCTATTTGAATCAAGGTTGGACCAACCATATGAATGCCAACGTAATTAATAAGTGGCGGTGCCTTTACACGGACCATTTCCTGCTGATAAATGATTTCTTCCATTAAAGTTGCGTCGCTTCCGCCGTATTGGTTTGGCCAAGCGATGGCTGCCCAGCCGCCTTCATATAATTTTTTCTGCCAATTTCTTAAAAACTGTGCATACTCTTTTTCGTCTTCAGGAAGGGCTCTCTTCCCCTCTAACCATCCCTCAGGTAAATTTTGCTCCAACCATTCTCTTAGCACAGACCGAAATTTTTCTTCCTTTTTCGTAAAAGAAAAATCCATATAGTGACATCCCCCTCCCGGATCTTTTTTATTAAACCGTTTTCCACTGTGGAAGTGCTCTGTCTTCCGTTATATCGACCCAAACCATTTGAACGGGCATACCGATGTTTACTTCCTCTGGTTTGCATTCAAGAATATTACCGATAATCTTTACCTCCGGTACCTTTTCCAGTTCAATGATGGCAATGATTTGCGGAATATCGTCTTGAAATCCTGGTAAAAAAGGCCGGTAAGAAACGATATAGGAATAAACTGTTCCTTTAATGTCACTGCCAAGGTTTTCCCAGCTGAGCTCGGAACTCCCGCACCTGGCACAGCTTGGGCCTGGTGGATGGGCATATTCCCCGCAGCTTTCACATTTTTGCAAGCTAAGTTCATGTCGGTCTGCCGCATCCCAATAAGGATGGTTATCATGATTTTTTAACGGTATTGGCTTTTGATAACTCATTAAAATCCCTCCTAGTTTCTAAGAATCATAGCACCAGCCATATCCGGACCGGCCCAGCCTGTACAAATTCCGATTTCGCAGTTTTCTACTTGGCGTTCTGTCCCTTTGTGCTCATGGCGGATTTGTCTTACGATTTCAAGGACATTATTCATGCCATGTGTATATCCTTCAGATAACATTCCGCCGGCTGTGTTCGAAGGAAGCCTGCCGCCCATTTTCAAATTCCCTTCTGCAACAAAATCCCCCACTTCACCACGAGGTGCGAAGCCGTATGCCTCAAGCTGCCTTAAGACAACCCAGCTATAGCAGTCGTAAATCGATGCCACCTGTATGTCTTCCGGCTTAACACCAGCCATTTTATAGACTTCCGGAGCTACATAATCGGAGGCTACTTGAGATAAATCGGACCAATAATGGGTATGCGGGTGACATTGACGCGCCGATATTCCCATAATATAAACAGGTCTTGACTTACAGTCCTTTGCTCTTTCAGCAGAAGTAACAATAATGGCATTCGCTTCATCTGATTCAAGACAGAAATCATGTCGGTTAAAAGGAAACACTAAATCAGGAGTATTCAAATATTCTTCCATCGTTAGTGGTTTGCCATGGAAAAAAGCTTTCGGATTCCGCTGTGCATGTTCATAAAAGCTGACACACACATGGCCAAGATGCTCTTTTCTAATGCCTGTCTCATGCATATGCCGGGTGGCAAATAAGCCGAACCACTGTCCAGGACCTCCTGCCCCGTAAGGAATAATAAAGCTTCCGCCGTCGATAGCTGTTTGAAGCATATTGACATCCCAGCCGCCGCCGCCCATTCTGACTCCTGAACGACCATTCATGGAACGGTAAATGAGGACTGTGTTTAACATGCCGGCTTCAATCAATCCGATCGCATCGGCAATTAACATCTCCGTACTGCTTCCTCCTCCGGAAATATCTTTGACATACTTAGGTCTCACCCCTAAATAAGTGGCCAATTGATGGGAAGTACAGGAATCATTCTCCTGATAGCTCATGAATCCATCAATTTCCGTAGCACTGATGCCCGCATCGGCAATCGCTGCCCGGGCGGCGTCTAACGCCAGATGGAGCGGTGTTCTCCCCGAATTCTTTGACCGTTCACTTTCTCCAACGCCAACAATGGCATAGCGGTTAGATATATTACCCATCTATAAAACCTCCTTTTTTCTATTAATCAACTTGTTTTAATGAAATCTTAATACAGCTTGACCAGATCCAACGGTTTCTTCCGGAGATTTTGAAGCTGTTAGGGACAAGCTGACATACTGCCCGCCTTCCTCTTCATAAACCTTTTCAACTACGGTGGAGCAGGAGATCACATCCCCTGGCCGGGTCATTCCCGCAAAGCGCATGCGAAACCTTGTTATTTCTGCATTTGTTCCTGCCAGCTTCATCACGTATTCGCCTAAAAATCCCATTATCAGCATACCGTGAGCGATTACCCCATCCATTCCAATCCTTCTAGCAAACTCATCATCTGTATGAAGCGGGTTAAAATCACCAGAAGCCCCAGCATATTGAACCAATTGTACCTTTGTAACCGGCTCCTTCATTAACGGTTCCAGCACTTTCCCTTCCTTAAGCTCTTTAAATTCCAGCACGCTACAATAGCCTCCTTTCATTTCGGCAATGGTCGATAGACAATGTTCATCCGGCTGATAGCGACCATATTACCTGCTTCATCCTTCATCTCCGTATCAATAACTAAAAACTGCATCGTACCGCTTCTGCCTTCTTTTTCATATAAGTCCGATACTTTTATTTGGCAGGACAAACAGTCTCCCGATCGAATCGGCCGGTAATAAATAAACTCTTGTTCACCATGAAGCATTCTCCGCTCATCTAGTTTAATAGGCAAGCCGCCCCCTTCAGAGCCTATCGCAATCGGAAACGTTGGCGGTGCGATCAAACCGCCATAGAATGTTTGCTCTGCAAATTCCTGATCAGTATATAAAGGATTCCCATCTCCAATCGCCTGAGCAAACTGGCGGATGTGCCGTTTCTCTACTTCAAAAGTGAATAGCTCCCCTTTAACACCGACCATACTTTTATCGAGATTCACCATTATCACTTCCCGGTTTGTATTTTCTTAGAAATAGTGCCTGAATATTTGGTATATTTATAATTTTAAATAGATTGGAATAAGGAGACAATGTAGAGTTTTATAAAAAAATGACCTCTCCATTGTAAAAATCTACAACGCATCATCAATTTTTGTTGGCATAAAAGGGGGAATTAGTATTTAAAAAGCAATAAAAAAACAAGAGAAGGTCAACCTTCTCCTGTTTTAACTTTCAATCCTTCCGAACGATTCTCTCAAATAACAAGCGAGCTGAAGACGAAGGACATTTTCTGTACTTTCAAACGATATCTGTAAAGTCTCTTCAATTTTTTTCAGGCGATGATATAGAGTATTAATATGAACATGCAGTTTCTTGGCAGTTTGAGCAGCTGATCGATTACACTCAAAATAAGTCAGTAAAGTTTGTTCCAGTATATTATTATTCCCTTGATTGGAGCTAAGAGGATCAAACACGTCCTTTACGTAACGGTCGAGATCTTCCCCATTTTGATTGATAAACAGCCGATTGACGCCAATCTCGGAATATTCAATGCACCCAGACAGCTTACGGGACTTCAGGTAGGCAAGGGCATTTTTTGCTTCCTTATAGGATTTTTCAATATAATGAATGCCATTATAAAGTGATCCCATTCCTGCACCTAATTGAATATTATTATTCTTTGTCCATTCCACTAGTAATTTAGTAAGCTTTTTCTTTATAACCGCAAATTGAGAGGATTTCGGTATACCTGCCAACAAGGTTACTTCATTGTTATAACCAAACACTGTTTGAATATAGGGTGACAATTCCGTTTTTATTTGGGTAATCAAACGGTGTACATGTGCCTCGAGAACCTGAGGCTCTGCAAAATCATAAAACTGAAAAATGACAGAAATTAAATCCGCATTTTCTTTGATTCCCAGTTCCCTTGCTTTTAGTTGGAGGAGTTCCACATCTTTAATCTGGAGGATTTCATTAAATAGTTCCCGTTTCTTTTTATAATAGAATTCTACTAAATTTTGCTTCTTCACTAATTCTAGCGCAAGTATAGAATGGGCTTGCTCTAATGCTATTTGGTCGAGAGTGTTTAGCTGCCTTCTAGCCCGGATGATTAAGCAGCCAAGAATGACATTTCCCGTACGAATTGGGTATAAATAATGACTTCCATACTCGGACTCAACCACATCATAAGGAGCTTTTTCACCCAATGATGATAAGTAGTTATATAACTCCTTATAAGCTTTCTGGTCAGGAAGCCCTTTTGTTTCAGGTATACTTTCATTTTCAATCAAATCTACGAAAAAGATAGGCAAATCAATCATTCGCCTCAATTCCCTTATCATTCTGTTCGCTCCCATATTTTGAAGCGAAAGTTTGGTAAACGTAGAGTGTATATCATCCCTTTTGACCAATAACTCATTTTGCTTTTTTAAGTTGGTAAAAAGCCGTGCATTTCTCATCGCGATCCCGAGTTGTGCGGTAAACCCTTGCAGTAATTGTAAATCTTGTTCGGTCAACAGCATTTTCGTTTTTATCTGACATAAGATCATCACGCATTCTACCCGGCCATCAATCATAATTGGCGCTGTCACCATTGATTTCACATTTCTAGGAAAAGCAAGCCGATGATCCCAATGGCGGCTATTTTCATCTGAAGTTCTCCATTTGTCTTGATCCATTAGCTTTGATAGATTAGTAAACAACTCTGGAACCCTTAGTTTAAATGCATAACCTACGAAACCTTCGTCAGCCCCAAACCGCATTTTCCGGATCCCTGGTATCACATTACCGACCGATGCCTTACATACATAGCGATTAAGGGCTGGGTCATAAAACCATAATGTTCCTAAATCCGCATGAGGGATGACATCTATGGTATTGGCAAGAATAGTAGAATATAAATCCTCTACATCCAGTACCGAGGTCGTATGACGGATACTTTCAACAATTTTATCGATTTTATATTGGCTGGCTTTCAAAGCATAATGAGCATAACAAGGATGAAGCAAGTGATATATCAGTTGAAAATCAGCATCATTAATGGTGAGGGGTTGAAATAAACAAACAGTAATCTGGTAATTTCCTGGATAGTTGAAAGATAGGCAGGTTTTATTATCTTGAATAGATTGGGAATGTTCACAAGACGGGATTTGTTCAGTCAGTTCCCCGCTCCCTTCGATAAGAATAAAATTGGGCAATTCTGGTGCAGTTAACCAAATTTGATAAGGGGCTGCGATACCTTTTTGATTCAAAAATAATTCGAAGAATTTTCGATTAAACATTTTCCCTGCTTACTAAATAATAGGTAAACAGGATTTCACACCCTTTCATTAATATTGAAAACGCATTCATTTTTTAAAATATTTTACTGCAGGCAACAAGCAGCATTAGAAAAACTCACAATAATACTAATTCCATATTATAATATCCTCCATTGTATTATCAATTATATTCCCCGAAAATTCAGTTTATATTAGAGTTTACTAGGTTAAATAGTAGAAAGAGTACCGAAAATGGTACTCTTTCTACTATTTTTATAGTATATTTGCAAAAGTTATAAATCCTAAACTTTAGCTGATTGGGGATCAGGCCTCACAATTTTGGAAGGATTTTTTGAGCCGAGTGTGTTGACGACGATAACTCCGGCAATGGCAACTGCGCCCCCGATGATGGAAATGAAGCTTGGCTGTTCATTGATCCAAATCCAGGCAATGAGGATGGCGAATACCGGTTCAAAATATATCATGCTCATAACCGACCCGGATTTTCCTAAGGAGAGGGCGATAGTCCATGTGACATAGCCAATCGCCGTTGGAAAAATCCCTAAATAGATAGCCGATAAATGGGCATCCAGGGTTGCGTGCTGTAGTTCTTGAAAATATCCCGGAAAGTAAATGAAAAAAGGAATCGTTCCAACCCAGGTAAAGTAGGCTGTTAATTCTATCGATGAATAGCGTCTCAAGAGAGGCTTTTGAAAGGCAAACATCACCGATGTCCCCAAGGCAGCGATTAATAGAAGGAACACCCCGCTGGAGATATGGAAAGAAGAGCCTGCTGTTTCAAGTGCAATGATACCGATTCCCAAAAATCCCAAACCTAAGCCAATCCAGCCAAACAACCCTAGCCGTTCCCTTAAT
Source organism: Neobacillus citreus (assembly GCF_018343545.2). Taxonomy (GTDB): domain Bacteria; phylum Bacillota; class Bacilli; order Bacillales; family Cytobacillaceae; genus Neobacillus; species Neobacillus citreus. The sequence continues at coordinate 53,244 of NZ_JAGYPE020000033.1, forward strand.
ACGAATAGAGCAATTAGGGCAGTAAAAATAGGCGTTGACGAAATCAGCATCGCCGCGACTCCTGCATTTACGGTTTTCTCACCGAAAGCAACGCCGATATGATAAATACTGATCCCTACAAACCCCAGTATCACAATTTTCAGTATATCCCCTTTTTGTGGCAGACGGAATTTAACACCGGGCCATAGCGCGTAAATCGCAAATAGTGCCGAAGCGATAAGGTATCGAGTGAGGATTAGATGCCCTGGAGAATAGCCTCCATGTAAAATCACACGAATGGCAGGGAAAGATGCTCCCCATATCATAACGGTAAACAACGCAATGGTTAAAGCTTTTATGTTCAAAATCCCCTCACCTCTTTTTTTCTACATAATCTCAAGGTTATCACGGTAATAACATTGTTTCAATTCAAAAATATGGAAGAGGCGGATTTTAATTTAGGACTGCCTTTCACAATTTAGTATTTTGGTACCGTTGGAGTCATTTTTGGGGCATTCAGCCATGTTACTCCCGCCAATTGGGGTTATTTTTCAAAAATCCTTCCCAAGCCTTCCTGATACGTTCATCTCGATTCCTCCAATTTATTTTTTTAAATATACCTTTTTTCAAATAAAACAAGGGCCGAACCCACTGCTTTACCGCATTAAACTTTTGCAGAAGCAGGGTTTCAGGCCCCTTGCCTATTTTATGATTCGTATATTGCCTTTTTCTATTCGTTTTCTTAGTGCGTTAATCATAATAAATTTAACCGGCTTTCGGGTTGGAGGGAATAGGAGCAGGAAGCCGAATATGTCACTCAAGAACCCCGGTGTTAACAGCAGGATTCCGCCGATCATGATACAAATGCCGTCCAAAACCGCTTCGCCCGGTATTTGTCCCATTCTAAGCTGCTCTTGTGCCTTCCTGATGGTTTGCAGTCCCTCTCTTTTGGCTAAGTATGCTCCTAACACGCCGGTCAAAATAATCAGCAGGATGGTAGGCCAGACCCCGATTGTTTTTCCCGAAAGAAGCAAAAAGCCAATGTCCGCTGCTGGAACAGCGATGATTAATAACAGTAAATACCGCATAAAGTTCTCCTTCCTAATGTGTCTGTTTCCAGTTTTTATTGATTTGGAGACACTTTCCGGACAGCTTGTTTATATTCCTCATACCACTTTTTCCATTCTTCCATCCGTTCGATGGTTTCGCCTTCCATCAGGGCCTTAATCACATCAAGGCATACATGCCAGCCGGCCAGGTCCTTTGGGGTGTGAGGGGTGATTTTTTCAATCTTTTCTATTAAAAACAGCTTGCAGCCCGAGGCTTCCGTGGAAAGTTCGAATCGCACTGCCATGTCGCTTCCCCAAGTAAACTCCAATACGGATTGATCTTTGAGGTCCGTGATGGCCATCTTCTCAAAGGTTCCGTCGCCCATATCGAACTTCATAAACCCGCCTTCGCGTAGCTCACCAACACGAAGCTCGTTAAACCACTTGGCTAATTTTTCGTTGTTCGTTAACCAGGACCATACCTCCTCAACGGAGTGATCAAATTGCCGCTCGAATCGTGCGATGTAGCCATTTTCTGATTTTTCTATGACTGCTAGCATCGGTTTCCTTCCTCCCGTAAAAAATATTGTTATTTCCATTATAGGAGAAACGCCGTTTAATTAAAAATAAGAACTCTATTTATTCCGATCTCTCATCTTTGGGGACTTCACGGGTAAAATTAGGACTCTATTTTTACCGTTCTCTCATTTTCGGAGACCTCACGGGTAAAATAAGGCTTCTATTTTTACCGTCCCCTCATTTTCGAGGACCTCACGGGTAAAATAAGGCTTCTGTTTTTACCGTCCTCTCATTTTCGAGGACCTCACGGGTAAAATAGGGCCTCTATTTTTACCGCCTCCTCTATTTTTGGAACCACACATGTAAAATAAGGTTCCTATTTTTACTGTCCTCTCATTTTCGGAGACCTCACGGGTAAAATAAGGCTTCTATTTTTACCGTCCCCTCATTTTTTGGAACCACATGGG